>JAXJET010000042.1:0-114263 GCA_036301285.1 Collinsella aerofaciens | reverse complement strand
GATATGAGACTGAGCCGAAGGCGTCGACGACATGCCGGGGGCGGACCGGGACGGGTTCAACGGCAGGCCCCGCCGACCGATTGCAAGCGGTCGGCGGGGCCATTGTGGCTCTTGACAGCGGATTGGGTCATATGAGCGAAAGCCCGCCAGGGCGAGCAAGGTGCCTTGAAACGAGGCGGCATTGACCTTCTGGTCATGCCGCCGAAGTTGAAAGGCAGATTGCCGCTCTGGCGGGTTTGCAGCGTCAACTGGTTACGCGGTTCGTAGAACCGCGTAACTGCTAGGGCCGCTGGCCCATGCCACCCTCGAGGGTGACGGTCTCGCCGTTCATGTACTTAAAGTCGGGACCGCAGAGCTGAACGACCACGCGGCCGATCTCCTTCTCGACGTCGCCGTAGTGGCCTGCCGGCGGCATGTGGACGTTGGCCTTGAAAGCCTCGGGGTAAGCATCCTGGAAGTTCTCGAGCGCAGCGGTCCAAGCAAGCGGGCAAACGATATTGACGTTGATGCCGTCCTTGCCCCACTCGTTGGCGGCAACGCGGGTCAGGCCGCGGATGCCCTCCTTGGCGGCAGCATAGCTGCACTGGCCATAGTTGCCAAACAGGCCGGCGCCCGAGGCAAAGTTGACCACGGAGCCCTTGGTCTCCTTCAGGTGCGGATAGGCCTTCTGCATGTACAGATAGGTAGCATACAGACCGGAGTAAATGGCCAGGTTAAACTGATCCATGGTGTGATCGGCGATGGTCACACCCGAGGCGCTGGCCTGAGCATTGTTGACGACGGCGTCGATGCGGCCGAACTCCTCAATGGCCTTGTCGATGACGTTCTGGACAACGGCCTCGTTATCCTGGCCAGCCGAGACATCGGCCTGAACAGGCAGAACCTTGACACCGTACTCGGCCTCGAGAGACTCCTTGGCGGCCTCGAGCTTGGCGACGTTGCGGCCGGTGATGACGAGGTTCGCGCCCTCCTTGGCAAATGCGATATCGATGCCGTAGCCGATGGAGCCAGCGGAACCGTCCTTAAGCGTGGCCTTGCCGCCGCCGGTGACGATCACGGTCTTACCAGTGAAAAGTCCCATACAAAGTCCTTTCAAATCGCGACGGGCACGCCCGCCGACTGCGCGTATCCAACTTCACGCGCCAAAAGCTGAGATGCAACTTTAGCGTGTTCAAGCGAAAATAAAAGACCGCGGTAGGCGAACGGCACCACGTCGTTCGGCGAAGGGATTGTCAAGTACAAACTGGATAAAGCGGCCGAGTTATCGTTATCAGATCGAGCCATCGAACACGTTTTGAAACTTTGCTGCAGCGCGTGGGATGTCGGCGCGAGACTTTATCATAGGGTGACAAACAACGATGAGGAGCACATGCCTATGACAGACGAGCTGGACCCCCAGACTCAGCAGCATATTGATCATTCCGAAGACGCCGTCGACGACTGCGATACTCCTACCTGCGTCGACGCCTCCACCGATGCGCCCGCCACCGCAGATGCGCACGCCGGTGCGGATAAGGCAACAGACACAGACGATACTGTCGAGCATGATGAAAGCGAGCAGCCGGAGCCGAGCGATGCCGAACCTGACACGGACCCCGCCCCGCAAGCAGCGGGCCCCATCGAGATGTCTTCGGAAGAAGAGCTCGATGCCGTCATGGACTCCATGATGGATGCCGTCAAAGCGATGAAAGACGCCGTGGCCGATGCCGATATTGATGCCGAGGAAGAGGAGGCCGCCGAGGCGGCCTCGACCTTTGTACCCGGCGAGACCCCCGTTGCCGACCAGGGCAGCACCATGCCCTCGTTTCTGCAGCTCGAGCACCCCACGATTGGCGCCGATGCGGTCGATCCGCACGCAGCGGGCTTTTCTGTGGTCGAGGGCGGTACCGGCAATATCGCCGCGCCGCAGGCTGCCGATGCGGACGCTGTCGACACCGCTCGCCCGATCGCCCCGCACTCCCCCGACGCGAACCGCGATCTGGGGACCGCTGTCTCGAACACCGCGAACGCCGTGGGCACCTTTATTGCCCAGGGCGCCTCGGCCATGCGCGAGATGAACGCCGCGAAAAAGGCACTTGCCGATGCCCGCGCCCACCTGGCCGAACTTGAGCAGCGCATTGTCGATCAGGCCGAGGAGCTCGAGACGCGCCAGGATATCGCAGGCCGCTACGACCAGATCGTCGCCGACCAGCGTCAGGCGATCGCCACAGCGCAAAAGACCGCTGCGGCAGCCGAGATTGACCGTGATGCCCACGCCGCCAAAGCGACAGAGCTCAAGAGTCAGCTCGAACAAATGAAGACAGAGGATGACGCGACTGAGCTCCGCCTGAAGGCCGCGCTCGACGCCGTGGAGGCCCGCGAGGCAAGCTCGCGCGAGACCGGCAACCGCCTCGTTCGACGTCTTGAGGATTCCAAGCGCATCCGCGACAAGGTGCAGGCCGAGCGAGACGCCGGCATTGCCGCCGCACAACAAACCGTCGACGCCACGCGCGCCCAGCTCGAGACGCTGCGTCATGAGTATGCCGAGCTGCAACGCAATCCCTCGGCAAATCCCGCCAACTATACGGTGCGCACCAGCGAGCTCTCGATGCAGATCTCCGACACGGCAGATGCCCTGCGTAAAGCCGAAGAAGATGTCCCGCGCATCACCGCCGACCTTGAGCACTCGCTTGCCGCAGCCGAGCAGGCCGTCGAGCAGGCTCAAGCCCCCATTGCCGAAGCCAAACGCGCGCACCAAGCCGTGACGACTGAGGCTGATGCCGCGCGCGACGAGCTGCAGACGGCGAAAACTGCCGCCACGACGCGCCAGCGCGAACTGCGCGAGAAGATCGCCGCCGAGGACAAGGCACGCCGCGACCAAGAGCAAAGCATCGCCAACGCCCAAGCAGATGCCGCACATGCACAGTCGATCATCGAGCAGGCGACCGAGGTACATGACCATCCAGAGATCACTGAGTCGCTTGCAGGATCCTTGGCCCGAGACAAAGCCGAACACGCCGAGACCGAGCGAGAAGTCGCCCAGCTCGAGGCCACCGAGGACGCGGTGCGCGAGCGCACCCGCGACTCACGCATCAAATTCACCGGCGCCATCGTCTGCATCGTCGCCGCAATCCTGGTGATCATCCTAGTCTGGCTGTTCGCGAGCAAGTAAACCAGCCGCCAAAAAAACGCTCAACGCAGTTGCAGTGAGATAGTTCCTGTTTAGCCCAAAAAGGCCAATTCAAGAACTATCTCACCGCAACTTATTTAGATTGATGCAAGGTAGTCGTTTAAGAACGTCCCCAATGACTACACCGATGTTTTGTTGACAACCAAAGAAATGCCGGTGTTTTGGCAACGACAGCGAGCGGGTCGCATTTGAGGCAAGGTGACGTGAAACGAAAGGGCGCTGACCTTCTGGTCGCGCCCTTGAAGTTGAACGTCAGATTGTCCAAATGCGGCCCGCGCAGCGTCGACCGGTTACGGCGTTTGTAAAACGCCGTAACCTACAAGATGAGCATGGCGTCACCAAAGCTGAAGAAGCGGTAGCGTTCTTCGATAGCAGCGGCGTAGGCATCCATGATCTGGTCGCGGGTGGCAAGTGCGCTTACGAGCATCATGAGCGTGGAGCGCGGCACGTGGAAGTTCGTGATCAGCGCGTCGACCACGTGATAGGTCGAGCCGGGCATAAGGTAGAGCTGCGTTGTCGCGTTCTCGCGCACCACGATGTCGCCGCGGCCGAGCGTGTCGGCCCCGTCCTCGCGGCCCTCAAAATAGCGCGCCGTCACAGCCGGATCGGACACCGGCGCGTCCGCGTCAAACGCGCTCTCGAGCGAGCGCACTGCGGTAGTGCCGACGGCGATCACACGATGGCCCTCGGCCTTCGCCTTATGCACGGCGTCGACAACCTCCTGCGACACGTGGTAGCGCTCGGTGTGCATCACGTGCTGCGCGGGGTCGTCCTCCTCCACCAGACGGAAGGTATCGATACCCACCTCGAGCTCGACGGCGGCAAACTTGGCACCCTTGGCCTCGATGGCAGCCATGAGCTCGGGAGTAAAATGCAGACCCGCCGTGGGAGCAGCGGCCGAGTGCTCCTCCTTCATGGCGTAGACGGTCTGGTACTTCTCGGGATCGCCCTCGTAATCGGTAATGTAGGGCGGCAGCGGCACGTGGCCGGCAGCATGGATGGCCTCGTCGAGCGTGCGCGGCTCGCCGGCGGCATTGCAACCGGCCGGCTCAAAGCGTACCAGGCGGCCGCCGCGGCTATCGGTGACAAAGTCGACAACCTCGGCCGTCAGCACCACGGGAGCCCCCTCGGGCGCATGGGCGCCACCGGCGCGATACTCAATATGAGCACCGGGCTTCAGGCGCTTGCCCGGCTTGACCAAGCACTCCCAAACATGGCCCAGCGGATCCACGTCCTCGCGGCGCTTGAGCAGCAGGGTCTCGACCACGCCGCCCGATCCCGTTTTACGACCGATCAGACGGGCCGGCATCACGCGCGTCTGATTGATGACGAGCACGTCGCCCGGCTCGATATAGTCGATGATGTCGCGGAAGATGCGGTGCTCAACGGTACCGCCGTGCTCCAGCGGCGTTCCCGCCTGGGAGCCCTTGCGATCCACCACCAGCAGGCGGCAGGAGTCGCGCGGCTCGGCTGGAGCCTGGGCGATCAGTTCCTCAGGAAGGTTGTAGTCAAAATCATCGGTACGCATAGACACGTCGGATACTCCTTATATAGCTAAAGTCCGCTCTACATCCTAGCAGGCTGACGTCCCAAATGAACTACTTTTTGGACGCTTTGCGCTCGTCGCGGATGCGGGCGCGGTCCATGGCCGCCTCGACAGCCGAGAAGCGGCAACCACAGTAGTTCTGCCGATACATGCCCAGCTCGCGCGAACGGCGTGTCGCCTCGGGGTAATACGGACGAAAATCGCGAATCACCGGAGTGAGACCGCGGGCGGCAGCCAGACGCTCCAACACATCATTGCAGGTTTCGAACAACTGATACGGCGAGACGGCGAGCGTCGTACCCACAAACTCAAACCCACGCTCCTGGGCCACGCGGCACGCCTCGGCCAAGCGCAGGGCATAGCACGCACGACAGCGACGGGGCCGATCGGCACCCAGCGGTGCCACGCCGGCCTCCCAGCGCTCACGGTCCTCCCCCGCCTCGATAAGCTCGATGTCGCCATCGGCACACCACCGGCGCAGCTCGTCCAAACGCCGCTGCCATTCATCGTGCGGCTGAATATTGGGGTTGGTCCAGCAGATTGTGGGCTCAAACCCTTCCTCGCGCAGCAGGCGGACCGGCTCAAGAGAGCACGGCGCACAGCAGGCGTGCAACAACAACGGCTTCATCGACATCTCCTCACCCGAAAAAGCGCACGCCGAAGGACGTGTCCTCGCAGGCGACAATGCGGCGGTCGCGCAAAATGGTCCGCACGTAATACCAGTCGCCCACACAGCCTGACAAATGCAAGCCGGCCGCCAGATAGCACAGCAGCGGATAGCCCGAAAACGCAAACCCCAGGGCAAGCGTTGTCGTCACAACAGCCGTCGGTGCCAGGCAAACCGCCATGTACCGCCGGCGCGAATACACAACGCCCTCGGCGCAGGCATAGATCATCGCCGTCTCGCGATTCGCCCCAAAGGTCACCTGCGCGCCCGCAGGCGCCAGCAGCTTAAAAAACACACCGTGCACCAGCTCGTGCACGGCAAATGACGCCGCAGAAACCGCAGCCAAGCCGACTATCCAGCCCACGACAGCCATCCAGCCGCCCGCGTCAGCCGCATCCAAGTCTGCAGGCCCGCCCAGCAGCATAAACACCGGCACCAGGCACACGGCAAACACGCCGACTACGACCATCCCCCACACGAAGCAAGCGTGCAGAAATTCCTCGTCTTCAAACGCATGTATGTTGGAAATCTCATTCATAGCATCTTAGGATAGCGCCCCTGCCACGTACCCGTCCGCATGTGCGATAATGTCGAACGATATGCACGAATTGACCACCGCGTCGCCAGGCCTTGCGCCCGGCCGCGCTCTCACCATATGCGAAGGAGTCCCATGGCATCCAAATACTCCATGAACGACCGTCCCAGCTGGCCTCGCCGCGCCATCGTTACCGCCGGCGAGCCCTACGGCAACAAGGGCCTTCACTTTGGCCACGTCGGTGGCGTCTTTGTCCCGGCCGACTTCTTCGCCCGCTTCCTGCGCGACCGTCTGGGCCGCGAGAACGTCATCTTCACCTCGGGCACCGACTGCTATGGCTCGCCCATCATGGAGAGCTACCGCAAGCTCAAGGAGAACGAGGGCTACGACAAGTCCATCGCCGAGTATGTCGAGTCCAATCACTCCCGCCAGGCCGCGACCCTCAACAACTACAACATCAGCTGCGATATCTACGGCGGCTCGGGCCTTGAGCCGGCTGCGCAGATTCACAACGAGGTGACCGCCGAGATTATCGAGCGTCTGCACGAACAGGGCACCATCTCCAAGCGCTCCACGCTGCAGTTCTACGACGCCAAGGCCGGCACGTTCCTCAACGGCCGCCAGGTGATCGGCCGCTGCCCCATCCAGGGCTGCAAGTCCGAGAAGGCTTATGCCGACGAGTGCGACCTGGGTCACCAGTTTGAGCCCGAGGAGCTCATCGCGCCCAAAAGCCAGCTCACCGGCGAGGTGCCCGAGCTGCGCCCGGTCGACAACCTCTACTTCGACCTGCCGGCCTACCTCGACTTTATGAAAACCTATACCGCCAAGCTCGCCCAGAACCCGCAGGTTCGCTCCGTGGTCTCCAAGACCATGGAAGAGTGGCTGCTGCCGGCCCAGCTCTACATCCAGAACAAGTTCCGCGAGGCCTTCGATGCCGTCGAGGATCAGCTTCCCGAGCACACCGTGCTGGAGCCCGAGGGCAACAAGAGCAGCTTTACCGTCACCTTCCCCAGCTGGAAGGAGCGCGACGATGCCCACGCGGTGCTCGCCAACGGCGGCGTGCGCTTCCGCAGCGGCAAGGCGCTCGTACCCTTCCGCATCACCGGCAACATCGACTGGGGCGTTCCGGTGCCCGAGGTCGATGGCGTCTCCGACGTCACCTGCTGGTGCTGGCCCGAGAGCCTGTGGGCTCCCATCAGCTATACGCGCACCGTGCTCGCACGCGATGCCAAGGCCGCCGGCGTGACCGAGGGCGTCGCCGCCCAGGATGCCGCCCTCATGGGCGAGCCCGCCGCCGATTCCACGCAGGTCCCCGCGCCCACCTACCAGCACAGCTCGCTCGACTGGCGCGACTGGTGGTGCTCGGATGACGCACAGATCTACCAGTTCATTGGCCAGGACAACATCTACTTCTATTGCATCGCGCAGACCGCCATGTGGGAGGCCCTGGGTTGGAACCTCACGCAGAGCACCGTCAGCGCCTGCTACCACCTGCTCTACATGGGCAAAAAGGCAAGCTCGTCCTCGCAGACTCCTCCCCCGCCGGCAGACGACCTGCTCAACCACTACACCTGCGAGCAGATGCGCGCGCATTGGCTGTCGCTCGGCCTGTCCGAGAAGCCGGTGAGCTTTAGCCCCAAGGCATACGACACGCGCGTGACCGGCAAGGACAAGGACGGCAACGAGGTGCGCGCCTGCGACGACAAGCGCGTTATCGACCCCGCCCTTAAGGAGAGCGCCCTTTTGACCGGCGTGTTCAACCGCCTGGCCCGCAGCTGCTTCTACGGCGTCGCCGTCAAGGAGGGCGACGAGAGTCCCTATCGCAACGGTTGCATCCCCGCCGGTGCCGCTTCTGACACCGTGGTCGAAGCCGCCCAGCAGGCAGCCCTCGCCTTTGAGCAGGCCATGTACAAGTTCGAGACGCACCGAGCGCTCGCTGTGTGCGACGACTACCTGCGCGCCGCCAACAAGCGCTGGAGCGATGCCTCCAAGGCCGCCAACAAGCTCGAGGGCGAGCCGGCCAACGCCGCCATGACGCAGGCCCTCGTCGACGCCTTTACCGAGCTGCGCGTGGCCACCGTCCTGATGCACGGCATCGTGCCGGCCGGCTGCGAGCTCATCTGCGAGTACTTCGACGTTGACCCGGTCGCCTTCTTTAGCTGGGATAACATCTTTGCCTCCACGGATGAGTTTGTGGAGAGCCTGGGCGAGAAGCCCGGCGAGCACCGCGTGAAGCCGCTGCCCCCGCGCTTCGACTTCTTTAGCAAGCACGAGAGCCAGTACTAAAGCACGCCAGCAGCGGCGTGCCCGGAAAGTAGTCAATTTGGGACGGGAAGGAAAGACGGATGTCCAAGCCGCGTCGTCGTAAGCAGAAAAAGCAGGTCAAGGCCGAGCTCAAGCTCAGGCAGTTTGCTGCTACCGAGCTTTCCGACCAGCTTGCCGCCCTTCCCTGCGCCGCCGACCTGCCGCGCTTTATGGTCGACACGGTCGCCGGCGCCTATGCGCCCGCCGATGCCAAGCTCATGATCGAGGGCTTCGGCGCCGCGGCCACACGCCCGGTCACGCTGCGCGCCAACACGCTCAAGGCGACCGCCGAGGACATCGCTGCGGCGCTCGATGCCGCCTGCATCGCCCACCAAACCGTTACCTGGTATCCGGACGCCTTTATCCTGCCCGAGGCCCAGGTTTCAGATCTGTGGGATCTCGACATCTACCGCGACGGCAAAATCTACCTGCAGAGCCTGTCATCCATGATGCCGCCGTTGGTCCTGGGCGCCCAGGCAGGCGAGGACATCCTGGACATGTGCGCAGCCCCCGGCGGCAAGACGACGCAGATCGCCGCCCTCACCCAGGGACAGGCGCACCTCACCGCCTGTGAGATGAGCATTCCCCGCGCCGAAAAGCTCGAGTCGAACCTCCATCGCCAGGGTGCCAAAAACGTGCCCGTCATGCGCATCGACGCACGCGAGCTCGACGAGTTCTTCCGCTTTGACCGCATCCTGCTCGACGCTCCCTGCACCGGCACGGGCACCGTCATCAGTGGCAACGAGAAAAGCCTGCGCGGCCTCACCGAGCAGTTGCTGAGCAAGTGCGCCCGCTCGCAGCGAGCACTTCTGGACCGCGCCATGGGGGCCCTCAAACCGGGCGGCACGCTCGTCTATTCCACCTGTTCGATCTTGCCGCAGGAAAACGAGGACGCCCTGCAAGAGGCCCTCGACAAGCACATGGACTGCGAGCTCATCCCCCTCGACGGCACGCCGAGCGAAAGCGAAACGCGCCGTGCCCAGGATGCCGGCGAGGAGCCGCATATCGAGAGCAACGCTCTCACCGAGGCCATCGCCGCCGGCCACGTCTCGTCCGTCGCCAACGGTATGCCCGGCACGCTGACCATTCCGCCTAGCCGCGACTTTGAGGGCTTTTACATTGCCCTGATCCGAAAACGCAGCTAGCGCACGGATCCAAAACTCAACAAGCTATCTCTGTGCGCGTTTGCCCTGCTGGTCGCGATGCTGTTTAAGCATCGCGCGCTCCTTGCGTTCGGCCCTTTTGCCCTTAATGGCCGTGACCACAAAGTAGATGACCGCGGCGGCAACGATTGCGGCCACACACAGGCCGATCGAGCCAAACATTGCTGTCAATTCCATACCGCGTCACCTCTCTTTTAAACGGGGCTTTCAAGATAGCACCTCGATACCCGCCACCACAGCTCCTTCACGTTCGCCGGCCCTTCGGTCTAACGGATGGCGCGGCGGGGAAAAATCAACTCGTCAAACGATTTAGCATTCGCAATTCCGGCTGCATCGCGCCGGCCATCATCACATAGAATCGAGCCTCCATGGATACCCTCAACGATCTAAATGAGCGCGTCGACGCCTTCGTCGGCACCAGCTCCTTCGACACGCCTGCGGCGGCAAACGACCAAGCTCCCATCGATGTGCCCGCCGAGGTGCACGAGGACATCGTCGCCTCGGTCGATTTTTCCGAGGTCGAGCTTGCAGACGAGTTCACCGAGCCCCAAATAGCCGTCACGCCCAACGGCCTGCTCCCTATGGAGCCCCTGCCCATCGACGGACGCCTGCGCAAGGCTGCCCTTCGCATGCCCGACGAGATCGAGGAGGCCAGCGGCTTCACGCTCTTTGGCCGACGCATCAAGTCGCTCATTTACACCACCGATGTCGCGGTTATCCGCAACTCCAACGCCGACGCCGTCTTTGCGGTCTACCCTTTCACGCCGCAGCCCGCCATTACGCAAGCGCTGCTGACCGTCGCCGAGTGCCCGGTCTTTGTAGGCGTGGGTGGCGGAACTACGACCGGTAAGCGCTCCGTGCAGATGGCAGCCGTCTCCGAGATGCAGGGCGCGGCGGGCTGCGTGGTCAACTCCCCCGCTACTGCCGAGATGGTCGAGCACATCACCAACATCGCCGACATCCCCGTCATCGCCACGGTCGTTCGCTGCGACGACGATGCCCACGCCAAGGTGCGCGCTGGAGCCAAGATTCTCAACATCGCCGCCGGCAAGAACACGCCCCAGGTCCTACGCGAGCTGCGCGAGCACTATCCCAACCTGCCGCTTATCGCGCCGGGCGGCAAGACGCCCGAGAGCATTCGCGAGACCATCGCCGCCGGCGCCAACGCCATCATCTGGACACCGCCTTCGGCCCAGCAGCTACAGACCGACATGATGCAGCGTTATCGCAAGATGAAGGAAGACGCCACACCTGTCATCTCGCGCGACGACGTGCCCATTATCGACCAGGTCGCCGCCGCCGAGGTCAGCCAAGTCGAGAACATGAATCCCGATGTGCCGATTCCCGACGAAGTCATCGAGCGCGTCGCTTCGATCCACGAGCGCGTCGAGGAGCATCGCGCCAACCGCGGCCTCAAGCCGTCACTGCACGGCTTTTTCTTCCGCGGAAAGAAACGCTAGCAAAACATCTTGGCCCGCCCCACAAACGTGAGGCGGGCCGTTTTCGTTTGAGCAATCATGCAGCGACGTGATGGGACAAATTAATCCACGCGCTTGTCGCCCATAAAGAAGAGCGCCACCGTACCAGGTCCGGTATGCGAGCCAATCAGAGTACCGATGTCATTGATCTCAATCTTGCCTTTAAGCTGCGGAACCTGTTCCTCAATCAGCGCCGCGACCGCCTCGGCATCCTCGCGGCACGCCGACTGCGACATGATGCACTTACCCGAATAATCTGCACCGTCCTGTACGTGTGCCATCATGGTCTTAGCCATCTCGGAAATCGCGCGCTTCTTAGTGCGAATCTTCTCACGTGGCGACAGCTTACCTTCGCAATCGACCGTCATAAGCGGGCAAATCTTAAGCGCCGTGCCGATGATCGCGCTCGCGGCCGAAATGCGACCGCCGCGCAGGTAGCTCGACAGATCGGTCGAGAAGAACCAGTGGTGCAGGTTGAGCTTGTGCTCCTCGATCCAGGCAGCCGTCTCGTCGAGTGAAGCCCCACTATCGCGCACATCGGCGGCATATTCCAACAACAGGCCAAAGCCCGAAGACGCCGCCAGCGAATCGATGACGCGCACCTTGCCGCCCTCGGGATAGCGATCCGCAAGCATCTGCGCCGCGACGCAGGCCGATCCATACGTGCCCGAAATACCCGACGACAACGTCAGGTGCAGCACGTCTTTACCCTCGGCAACAAACGGCTCCCAAAACTCCTCGTACTCACCCACGCTCACCTGAGACGTCTTGGGCATGGCGCCCGCGGCAATCTGGGCAAAAAACTCGTCCGGCGTAATCGACTGATACAGATCGTCCGTATAGACAACATCGTCGATCTCGTAATGAAAACACACGACAGGGATATTGCGCGACGCAAAGAACTCACGGGTTCGATCGGCGGCGGATTCACAGGTCAGGACAAAATCACTCATATGAGGCTCCTTACTCATTGCTGCGCAAATTATCGCACAGTGAGCCTACATGCGGTACATATGTCCACTATTTACCAAATCGAACCAAAAATAGTGAACATCTTTACCACCATCGTCTCCACCGACCCGACGCATAAATATCTGAGAAAACACCCTCTGTCGTCTCCACCCGACCAACACATCTACCTTCACTAAATCGATTTACCAAACCGTTCAGCCGACAATTCAGCCGCTGGCGCAAAATCGAAACAAAAGCGGCGCATACTGGTAAACGTTTGACGCTGTTTATCAGTTTTACCAGCCCCATCGGAAGGTGTTTCATGGTCGCATTCGATCGCAACCCGCAAGACTTCAAGTATCTGCGCCTGCTGTCGAGACAGTTCCCCACCGAACAATCCGCATTTACCGAAATTATCAACCTCTCGGCCATCCTCAACCTACCCAAGGGCACCGAGCATTTTATGAGCGACGTGCATGGTGAGTACGAAGCCTTTATGCACATCCTCAACAACTGCTCGGGCGTCGTGCGCGAACATGTCGACGAGATCTTTGGCGACACGCTCTCCTTTGACGAAAAGGGCGAGCTGTGTACGCTCATCTACTACCCGCGCGAGAAGATCGACCTGGTCCGCAGCCGGCGCGAGGACTCGCCAACCTGGTACAAGACGATGCTTGACCAGCTCATCATGGTCGCTCGCTCACTTTCAAGCCGCTACACGCGCTCCAAGGTGCGTAAGGCCATCCCGCGCGACTACGCCTACATCATCGACGAGTTGTTGCACACGCACCCGGACGAGAACAACTATCGCGTGCGCTATCACGAGCGCATCGTGGAGTCCATCCTGGAGACCGCAAGCGCCGACGACTTTATCGAGTCGCTCGCTTCGCTCATCAAGCGCCTGGCCGTCGACCACCTGCACCTGGTGGGCGATATCTTCGACCGCGGCGGCGGCGCGGCCAAGATTATGGACCGCCTGCTCACCTACCATTCACTCGACATCCAGTGGGGCAACCACGACCTGCTGTGGATGGGCGCTGCGGCCGGTGAGCCTGCCTGCATCGCCACGGTATTGCGCAACAACCTACGCTACGACAACTACGAGATTCTAGAGAACGATTACGGCATCTCGCTGCGTGAGCTTGTTGCCTTTGCCGATGCCACCTACACCGCCGGCGAGTCCATCACTCCGCTGATCAAGGCCATCAACGTGCTGCTCTTTAAGCTCGAGGGCCAGATTATCCAGCGCCACCCCGAGTTCGATATGACCAACCGCCTGTTACTCGACAAGATCGACCACGACACCGGCACGGTCACGCTCGCCGACGGCAGCGTGTGGCCGCTCACGACCAACGACTTCCCCACCGTCGACCCGGCGGACCCCTACACGCTCACGTCTCAGGAGCAGCACATCATCGACAAGCTCGTGTCCGAGTTTGTAACCGCCGATCACCTGCATCGCCATATCGATTTCCTCTACACCCACGGCTCGATGTACAAGGTCGCCAACGGCAACCTGCTCTTCCACGGCTGCGTTCCGCTCAACGAAGACGGCACCTTTAGCAGCATGAACTGCCTGGGCACCTGGCACGCTGGCCGCGATTATCTCGATTTTTGCGACCACATCGCCCGCCGCGCGTGGCGCGTGGGCGACCGCGATGCCCTCGACTGGATGTGGTACCTGTGGATTGGCTTCAATTCACCCGCCAGCGGACGCCTGGTGCGTACCTTTGAGCGCGCCTATATCGCCGATAAGAGCACCTGGGTCGAGCCGATGGACCCGTACTTTACGCTTACCAAGTCGCCCTCGGTCTGCGATGATATCATGCGCGAGTTTGGCGTCGCGCCCATGGCATGCTCGCCGACCGGCCACATCATCAACGGCCACACGCCCGTTAAAACCACCAAGGGCGAGCAGCCCATCCGCGCCGAGGGCAAGCTGCTGGTCATCGATGGCGGCTTCTGCCGCGCTTACCATCCCAAGACGGGCATCGCCGGCTATACGCTCATCTCGAGCTCGCGCGGCTGCCGCCTCAAGTCGCACCGGGCCTTTACGACGGTTGCCGAGGCACTCACGCGCAACGTGGACATCGAAAGCGAGACCAACCGTTTTGACCAAGCAGACCGTCGCCGCATGGTGAGCGACACCGATACTGGCGCCAAGATTCGCAGCCAGATCCAGGATCTGCGCCAGCTGCTCGATGCATATAGAAACGGTGCTATCGAAGAGCGCGTCTAGCCCCACCCGCGGGGATTGGCTAAACTTGCTGAGTTTGTCATCCCCACGGCGTCCCCGCGCCACCCTAAGGCAGGTACCATGCAAAAGCTCCTTGCGCAGATCATGAAATTTGGCGTCGTCGGTGTCATTGCCACGGTTATCGACTTTGGCATTATGAATCTGCTCCACTACGGTCTGGGCCTCAACATCCTAATCGCCAACACCAGCGGCTTTATCATCTCACTCATCTTTAACTACCTCGCAAGCATGAAGTACGTGTTTGCGCACAAGGAAGGCATGAGCCGCCGCCGCGAGTTCATCATCTTTGTCGTGCTGTCCGTGATCGGTTTGGTGCTCAACGACGGCATCGTGCTGGCGCTCAACGCCGGCCTGGGACTCGAGGCCAATATCGCCAAGATCTGCGCCACCGCGCTTGTCATGGTCTACAACTTTGTGACCCGAAAAATCTTCCTGGAGGGCGACGAGACCAAGTAGCTCGAAACCCCTGCAGCATTACGGCGCCCACGGACGACGTGCACTCAGCGCAGTATCGTCCGTGGGTGCCGCTCGTTTACGGGCAAATTTTCAACGTTTGCGAATTAGCTCTTGAAAATTTGGCGAGTTCATATAGTTCTTGGCAAAGACCTTACGTTTCCCTTGTAAAAGCTCTAAAGTATCCGCTGCTCGATTCATCAACGCATTGGATGTGATTACGTGCGCAAGGCGCTGGCACAACCTCATACCAAGCAGTTCCTCAAGTTTGCTGTCGTGGGTCTTATCTCCTTTGGCATCGACTGGGGCATGCTCATTGCGCTCGTCGAGCTGTTCCACCTCGACTTTTTGATGAGCACCACGGTTTCGTTTATCACGTCCGTCGTGGTCAACTACTGGCTCAGCATGAAGTACGTGTTCGACCACCGCGAAGGCATGAGCCGCAAGCGCGAGTTCACGATCTTCACCATCCTGTCGGTGATCGGCCTGGGCCTCAACGACCTGTATATGTTTGTGGGCGTCACGTTTTTGAGCATCGGCTACCAAGCCATGAAGGCCATCGCCACGTTCCTTGTCACCTGGTACAACTACTTCAGCCGTCGCTTCTTCCTCGAGGGCGCACGGTCGTAGTCGATTCACTATTTGCTTGAATGTATAACCGGTTGGAATTCCCGTTCCAACCGGTTTTTTGTTTGCAGAGAGACCCGGCGACCCAGTCCCATTCGCATGAAAAACGGGCGGTCCGGATGTTGGCCCGAACCGCCCGTCTGGCGCGCTATGTCGAGGCCTCTAGCCCGTTACGTAATACCAAACGACGTTGTCGTCATTGGAGAGAACGTAGTTACTGCAGGCCGTCATGGGCGTTGTGCCGTTGACGGAGTACATCCAGCCGCTCGTGCCGCCGTACTGTTTCTCGGCCAAACCACCAATCGCGGAAACATACGTGCCGTACGACGAGCCGTGTGCGTTGACAGAAAGGCCTAGCGCGCACAGGGCATCGTAAACGGTGGCGCCTTCGTTAAAGGTAAAGGTGCCGCCAGAGGACACAGGATTGCCCACAGCGCTCGATGTGACCGAAACCGTCACCGTAACGTAGCTGGACTCCTGTGAGCCGCTTTGGCTGCCCGAGGAGGCGTTTCCACCATTAGAGGACGAGGCTCCATCAGACGACTGGCCACCGCCCGAAGAAGCACCGCCAGACGCATTGGAAGTATCACCGGCTCCCGTATTTTGGGCAGCGGATTTATCGCCAGACTTCTTGCCGCCCCGGTCCTCGGACTTCTTGCTATCCGAGTTTTTGTCCGATTCCTTGTTTGAAGACTCGGAATCGTCCTTGGCGTCGTTCGAACCCTTGGGCTCGTCTTTTGCATCATTCGAAGATTTGGAATCCTTGGAACTGGCCTCGCCCGAAGCGGCAGACGAGCCAGACCCCTTGGTGTCCTTGGCGACGACGCTCTCCCCCGTCACGGTCTGAACGATCCAGTCAATGGACCAGGCGCCGCTCTCGGAAGGATGGACGAAGCCCAGCGAGACGACGATCAGAATGGTGCACGCGGCAGCAAGAACGCCAAGGAGCGCCTTGCGACGAGAGGCGGACGCCGCCGAAGCGGCGCCCTTTTGCTTTGGATCATCGAGCCGGATAAACGAGGAGTCGGGCTGTTGCCCGCTGGTCTCCTTGGGCTTATCGGGCATTACCGTCACCCTTGCCGCGCTTGGTCAGCACGAAGACGGCGATGAGCGCGAGGCCAATCACGCCGGCGGCGATGCCAACGATGGCGAGCGGATTGGTGCCAGTCTCCTGCTCGGAAGCACTAGAGGACTTCTTAGCAGTGGTCGTGGAAACAGCACCCGTATCGGACTTGGAATCGGACTTCTTGTCGGACTTCTTGTCGGACTTGCCGTCCTTCCTGTCAGACTTCCTGTCAGACTTCTTGTCAGACTTCTTCTCGTCCTTCTTATCGGACTTATCGGAGTCCTTCTTGTCGGACTTGTTGTCCCTGGTCTCGGTCTTGGTCGACACCGTCGTCTTGGTCACCGGCTTCTGGCCCGGGGCAATAGCGCCGCCCTTCGAGCCGGAGCCAGAACCAGCGCCAGCGCCAGTGCCGGAACCAGTACCGGTACTAGAACCGCCGCCGCCATTCGAACCAACGCCGCCATTGCCGCCATTGGAGCCTGAACCGCCATTACCGCCAGGGTTAACGGCATTCTTGGTCCACTTGGCATACAACGTCAGGTCGGCCGTCACCGGCGTACTGAAGTCATACGCCTGCGTGCAAGCCTCATCGGTATACCAACCGCCGAAAGTGTAGCCATCGCGCGTCGGATCGACCGGCTTGACCAGCTTGCCATCGGCCGTAGCAACAAACTTAGTGTCGCAAGCAGACCCGCCGTTGGAGTTAAAGGCAACCGTCCAAGACTCGACAGCTCCAAGTTTAAACAGCGTGCCCGAATCATTAATGTAGTAGAGATTGCCAGAAGCATCGGCAATGACCGGAGAGTCACAGTACTGGTAATGGCCAGCCGCATCATAAATCTGCGTCGCCTCTGCATCGCCGAGCGTATAGCGATACACGCCACCACCAGCAGAGTAGTTGACGTAATCCTTGCTATCCGCGCTGTTAACGGTGAAGTACACATAGGTCTTGCCGCCCTGAACACTCACCAGCGGAGTAGCAGCAATACCGTTGAGGCCAGCCGGCAGCGCCTTGCCGTCGGCAGCAGCGACCATCGTGGTCTTACCCGTCTTCAGGTTATAGAGAACCAGAGCAGAGCCAGTAGCCGTCTGTCCGCCGACAATCAGATTGTCACCAGACACCGCAGGGGCGCTCAGATTATTCGTAAGGCCCAGATCAACCGTCTTCTGTTCACTCAGCACGCCCTTCGCCGAAAGCGAAATCACATGGAGCTTTCCGTCGTGCGTCATCTGATAGAAGGTCGAACCATTGGACGGATCGGCAATGCAATCGGCATTTGCGACAGCGCCGAGCTTCATGGTCGAAACGACATCGCCCGTCGTCTTATCAATGCACTTAAGCGTGCCCGCGCTCGTAGGAACGATGGCATACTTATCCGTCAAAGCCGCACCAGTCCAGTAATAGCCCTCGGCAGGGTCGATGTTCTGCCAAGAAACTTCGCCCGTGGCAATCTTAATGCGCGAAAGGGAGCCGTTGCCGTAGGTCGCGTTGTAATTCTCGTCATACGAAATATCGACCGTACCAACATAGACGTACTCGCCGTCCGAAACGACGGTGCAGGAGCTCTGCGTCAAGTCCGTCAAACCAGGCGTCAGCCACTTGCAGATCAGCTTGTCTGCAGTAATCGCCTGGACCGCACCGCCGTTGAGCGGAACGATGATAAGGCCATTGGTATAGATCGGACGAGAGGTATAGCTCACCTTGGAGGCAAGCGGCGCAGAGGCAACCTTTTTGCCCGTGGACGAATCGATCTTAATGAGCTCGTTCTCGGTCGCGATGTACACAAAACCGTTAGCGATGACAGGCTCGCTGCAGTTGGCATACTGCTGGCCAGACTCGGCCTTCCAATCGAAGGCCCACTTAAGACCGGCGGCCTGCGCAGGCGTCTTGGCATCCGTTACGGTCGAACCGTTGGCACTGTTGCCGTAGCCAGCCCACTCGGCATCCCAATCAGGAGTCGTCGCACTCGGGTCCACGACAATCTTGTCGGGATCGGGCATGGCCGAATCGTCGGTGGTATAGGCAAGCGTAACCTTATCGCCGCTTTTGAGCGTAATCTGATTGGCGCAGAGTAAGGAGGGCTCTCCATTGATATACAGGTGCCAATATTTATTGGTCGCAGCATCCCAGGCATACGGCTTGTGATCGAACGGCGAGTTGATGGAATTGAGGAACCAGTACTCACCACTCTGGGAGCCGTTGTACGTAACGCCCTTGGCCTTCAGGACCGTCTCAATAAGGTTCTGGGCAGTAGAGCCTTCGGGCAAAGAAACATTGCTTGCCGAGCCCCAGCGAGTATTGTTGCCGTTGACATCGGGACCGATAACATCGACAGACCCAAGAACCTGACCAGGAAGGGCATCGGCGTCAGCACCATACATAAAGGTGACGGCATCGCCCTCATGGAGCTCGTAGGCACCGGCGCCAACGTCGGCGAACTTGTACTTTACGTCGGACTTGCCCTTTACGTAGAAGCGCCAATAGCTATTGGTCGCAGCATCATAGCCACAATAGGACTCATCATCGAACGGCGAATAAATGCCGTTGAGGAACCAGCCCCAAGACGATTCGCCAGCATCGAGCTTAAGGCCGGTCTGCTCAAGGAGATCCTTGGCAGTAGAGCCCGCCTTGAGACTCGTCTGACCCGTCGAAGCCCAAACCTGCTGCTTGCCGTCCTTGTCCTTGCCAAGCACCTGAACGGAAGCATGGACAGAATCGGACGGCAACTGGTCGCCCCAGCCACCGTAGAACCACGTGACGGTATCGCCGGCATGGATGGTGACATTGTCCGCCGTATAGTCACTCGACTTGCCGTTGATAAACAGCTGCCAATAGGTCGAATAATCTTGGGGCGTACCCAGCTCAACACCGTTGTACTTAAGGCTCAGAATGAAGGAGCCAGCAGCAACGGCGTCGATGTCATTCGCCTCAAGCGCGACCTTCGTAAGGTCAAGTGCGCTCGAACCGGACGTCACCACATACTGCGCGTTATCGACCCAAGTCTGAGTCTTGCCCTGGGCATCGCGACCAATGACGGTCACATTCGCAGCAAGCTGGTCCTTAACGACGGGGGATGCGCTACCACCCGTAAAGGCAAACTCAATCTTCTGCCCCGGGGCGAGCTTAACGCTGCTCGCGCCAACCGAGGAAGACACGCCGTCGACGAACAGCTGCCAGAAGGCATTAGTCGTCGGATCGTAGGCAAGCGTGCGGCCATCGCTCGGAGACGTGATGCTCTTGAGGTAGAAGCCGTATGCCGTGTTCGGTTCGTAATCCGCTTTAAAGCCCGTCTTCTGCTGCAGCTTAACGAAGGCATCCGCAGCCGTCGCGCCCTCGTCGAGCTTGAGCTGCGTAGGTGCCACCCAGGTCTGAGCCTTGCCGTCGGCATCGGTGCCGATAATCGAGAACGAGACCTCGACTTGCTTCTTGGCGACATCGCCGGTTTCTGTCGGGTTCTCTGTCTGAACGGCAGCCGCGGCGGCAGATCCTGCTTGGCCAGCGGATGCCGCTGAAGACTGCTCGCTCGCGGCAGGGCTCTCCCCCGTCGCCGAGCCTTCGTCGCTAGTTGCTGCCTTTGTTGCGGCGGCACTAGCTGCAGGCGCGCTCCCAGAATCCGAAACCTCGGCGCCGCTCTGCTCAGCGGCACCGCCCGCAAGCGCTGCGTCCTCGCCCGGCGTCGTAGCCTGAGCCACAGCCTCGGCAATGCCTTCGGCACCCTCGGCCCACAGCTGAGCCGGCGTGGTGCCAAAGGCCATCGCGAAGGCCAGGAATGCCACCAGGCCGCGCTTGGCTACGCCGCGTGCAATCGCGCCACGGCGATGCAGCGAGGCGCGCTCGCGCTCGTCCTCAAACATATCCATTTGTCCCCCATTGTCTGTACTTGGAGCATTGCCCAGCGGCTGCCCCACGTCATCGCGCATGTTACGCTCGAGTTCCCCCATCGGGGTCCCCCTTCCCTCCAGAGCCCTATGCACACCGGCGGCATACACCGCAGCCGCATGCAAGATGGGAGGCGATCCGACTTAACCTTAACGGCTCAGGCGCGTCGTCCGATCTGCGACGCGAACATCCCGAGCCAAGAGGAATTACGGTTACTGGTACAGCCGGGGACTTGCACCCCGATTCTCCCAAACGCGCAGGAAAACCGCGCGTTCGTGCGTCTCCGCACCACCATCTAGGCCATCGATTATTATCGTCAAAATGGTATCACGCAAAAGGGCCCCGCACACAGGCGAAGCCCAAGGTAAAAGCTATTGTTTGCGATAGGAAAATGCGGTGACGGTCGCAGCCTCTAGTGTTTGCCGCCGTGGCTGTTGAGCCAGATATTGCGGCCCAGCATAAGCGCCAGCACCAGCGCGCTCACGTACCCCATAAAGCCAATGACCGGGATACCAAACACAACCGGCTCGATGCGTGCGTAGTACACCACCGACGAACCGATAAACAGGCCGGCGATAACGATAGCCATCGACATGCGGTCGATAATTCCGCCCAGCTGTCGCAGTGCCTTATCGCTGCTCATGATCTGCGTGTTCACCTTAAGCTGGCCGCGCGTAAGCATGCGCGAAGCCAGCCCCAGGTACTCAGCCGCCTCGAGTGAGCCCTTCGCCGCGCGATAGCTGCTCGCGGCAAGATCGCGCCCCATATCGCGCACACGCGCATAGGTGCTTTTCTCGTTTTTAATGTGCGTTTGGATGATCTGGATCATGTTGACGTTGGGCATGTACTCGGTCAGCAAACCCTCGAGCGTCACCATGCCGCGCGCGAACATCGTCACCACGCTCGGCAGCTCAACATCGTTTTTGCGCGCCAGGTTTAACAGCGAGGTCAAAAACTCGCCGATATCAAGATCCTTCAGGTCAAGGCCCGCAAAGTCAGCCACGATAAAGTCAAGATCGGACAAAAACGCTGAATGATCGAGCTCGGCCGAATCGCCACGCGTCACGGCAAAGCGCATGAGCGAATCCTTGAGCTTTGGCACGTCGCCCTCGGCCACGGCGAAAATCATGTCCTTTACGATACCGCGATCGTGGCTCGACATGCGTCCGACCATGCCCAAGTCGATAAAGTAAACGATGCCGTCCTTGAGGATGATGTTTCCCGCATGCGGGTCGGCATGGAAAAAGCCGTCATCGAGCACCTGCGTCGAGTAGTCCTCGACGATTGCGGCACCGATCTTTTCCAAGTCATAGCCCTCGGCCACCAAGCGTTCAGGATCGGCGATCGAAATGCCGTCGACGTAGTCCATAACCACCACGTGCTCGGTGCACAGGTCCAGATAGGATTTAGGGCACGTCACGCCATGAACGCTCTTATGGAACTCGTAGAAGTCGTTGAGGTTTTTGGCCTCGGCCAAAAAGTTGGTCTCCTCGCGAAACGAGGTCCACAACTCCTCGACTACGCCGTGCAGGTCAACGAATTGATCGGTGTTGACGAACTTGGAAACGATACGCACCACCGAGCGGATGATATCGATGTCCTGTGCCATAACCTGCTGCGCACCGGGGCGCTGCACCTTAACGGCCACGTCCTCGCCGGTCACCAGGCGGGCGCGGTGCACCTGCGCGAGCGATGCGCTACCAAGCGGATTGGGGTCGATCGCGTCGAACATCTCCCCCAGGCGCAGGCCGTATTCCTCTTCCAAGCAGCGAAGCACTACCTCGTACGGCACCGGCTCCACGTCGGAACGCAGACGGCGCAGCTCATCGCAAAAGCGCTGCGGCAGAATCTCGGACCGGTTGGCCAGAATCTGCCCCATCTTGACGAACATGGGGCCGAGCTCCTCGAGCAGGCGGCGCAAGCGAACCGGCGTGAGGTTATCCCACACACGGTACTTTTTGACCAAGCGAACAATCTGCCCGATGCGTTCGCGACGACCCGCCGGCGTGAGCTGGTATTCCTCGTCCGGCGCCATCGCGTCGGGCTCTTCGGGCACCATATCGACAGCGCGCGGCTTTTTGCGAGCGCCCGAGACGGCGGCATCGACCTCATCGACAACCGCCGCCTCGTCACCCAAAGGATCTAGATTGTTGTAATCGGTGGTGGAATCTGCCATCTGCGCTGCTACTCGGCCTCTTCGGTATCCTTCGCATCGTCGGGCTCAACGGACTCGACGGGCACCGAGGTCACGTTGTCCTCGACCGAATCGACGATGTCGCGCACATGGGCCAGGAAGGCCGTGCGCTCGGGGGCGGTCATGACGCGGACCCGGGCAAGGACGAGCTCGTCAAGCACGCGCTGGGCCGCGGTCTCGCCCTGCATGCCCAAGCGCTCGGTCAGATCGGAGATGGTACCGCCGGCCTGCTCGAACATGTCGGACACACTGCGGGCGATATCGGGGGTGGCGGTGTCCTTGCGGACCTGCTCGCCCTTGGTGTTAAGGTCGTCGAGGACCTTCTTGCCGCCTTCGACAGCAACGGCGGCAGCGCCAAAGCCCACGTTAATGGCGCCGTTAACAAGCTGATCGAGTTTCATAACCATGGTTATCTCCAATCACAAACAACTGCATTGGCGTTCTTGTACCCAAGATTGAGCGAAAGCGACAAAGCGTTTTAGCGCTATTCGATCGACGGGAAATCCCTACCTCACGTTGTCATTCATCGCGAAAGAGTTCTTCATGGCGCAGCTCGTGGTGTAAAGCACCTTGCCCAGCAGGGCATCGGTCTCCACGCGAACACGCTCGGCAAAGGCCTCGTTGGCGCGTGCAAGCTCGGCAGGCACCTCGACCTCGGGCAGAGCGGCTACGGCAGCGTCGACGTCATGGATCTGCTTGTGGCCCATGCCACCGATCTTCTCCTGATAATCCTCGACCGCGCGGCCGCACTCATGGAAGCGGACGTCAGCCAGCGCGCCGATCAGGCGGTTGGCCCAGTAGAAGTTTTCGGACGTCACGCGAGCCTGCGTGTCGGCATAGTACTCGGGCATAGTCTCGACGTTGGCGTACAGCGGAACCAGCGCGTTAAACGAGTTGGAACCAAAGGCCATCCACTGCACGGCGCGGTAGGCCGGCTGCGCATAGGGGCGCAGCTGCAACACGGCAAGCTGGCTGTTGCGGTTGATGCCGATGGGGCGATAGGCACCACGCGTAGCGGGCGTGCCCTTGCTGCCGTAGCAGTCGTACTCCGTGCCCTGGTAGTGGCTCGAGAGCACGTACTTGATGTCCTCGATGGTCACCTTGCGCTCGGGCACGCGGCTCCAGGGGATATCGTCGCTCTCGGGCGTGTAGTCGGCGTCGGGGCCATCCCACACGTCGCTGGGGTTGAGGCAGCGCTGCATGTACCAGGCGCGCGGCGTGTTGTAGACATGGTCGCTGTCGCTGTGCGAGCCAAAGGCCTCGCGCGGGTTAAAGACGGCAGCCGGGCCGTCGCTCTCGACGCCCAGCGTCAGGTCCAGATGCCACTCGGCCATCCAGACGCGCAGGTCGGCGGAGCACATATGGTCGGCCTGGGCGCCCTCGGCGTCATCCAGGTCAAAGCTGTCGATGCCCAGCTGGTTGGGCATGGTCACATAGGCGTCGTCAGGCACGCGCTTGGCGATCCAGTGGTGACCGCCGATGGTCTCGAGCCACCAGATCTCGTCCACGTCGCTAAAGGCGATGCCGTTGTTCTCGTAAGTGCCGTAGCGCTCGAGCAGGTCGCCCAAGATACGCACGCCGTCGCGGGCGGACTTGGCATACGGCAGCACCAGGGTCACCATGTCCTCCTCGCCCAGGCCACCGGGCTGCGCCGGCACATAGCCGTCCTCACCCTCGTTGCCCTTGGCGGGCACGTAGTCCACGAACGGATCGGCGCCGCGGACGCGCTCGTTGGTGGTAAGCGTCTCGGTTGCGGACATGCCAACATTGAGCTCGTTGAAACCGGCCTCGGCCCAGATACCGTGGCCCGGGACAACATCGGGGACGCTCGTATAGCGCATGGGGTTATCGGGCAGCTCAACGGTCAGGTGGCTCAGAACGCTCGTGTAGACACGCGGCTGCTCGTCGGGATGCACCACGCGCATGCGCTTGGGCTCAAACACCCCGTTGGACGAGTCCTCGTTGCGGGCGACAAGCGTCGACCCGTCGTAGCTCGCGTTCTTACCAACCAAAATCGTTGTGCACGGCATGCGCATCCTCCTTAAGCGAAGAAATCAAACGATAACAGTGTATCGCTTCGACACGAAAAGGGCGAAACCACGGCTTCGGCAGCCCCTGTGGGCAAAAACGCCTATTTCGATGCGCGCTCCGCCGCCTCGATCACGTGTTTGGCGAGGATCGCCGTGGTCACAGCCCCCACGCCGCCCGGCACGGGAGTAATTGCGCCAACGATCGGTTCCGTAGCATCAAAATCGACATCGCCGACAAGCTTGCCAGCGGCCTCGTCCCAATTAATGCCAACATCGATGATCGTCTGGCCCTCGCGAACCGCATCCGCGCCAATCGTGCGCGCGCGTCCAACGGCCGCAACCACAATATCAGCTGCACGGCACTCAGCAGCCAAGTCGCGCGTATGCGTATGGCACGTCGTCACCGTGGCATTGCAAGCCGTAAGCATGGCGGCAACGGGACGACCAATCACCAGCGACCGACCGACGACCGCGACCTTTGCCCCATCCAGCTCAACACCGTAATGGTCCAGCAACGCCAACACGGCCTCGGCCGTGCAGGGAGCAAAGCCCTCGCCACGACCCGAAAGCGTGGTAAGCAGCGAGGCCGGCGTCATGGAGTCGACGTCCTTGGCGGGATCGAGCGCCGCGGCAACCGCATCCTCGTCAAGTCCAGCGGGAAGCGGGCGAAACATCAGGCAGCCGTGAACAGCGGGGTCAGCATTGATGTCCTTAATAGCCGCCAGCAGCTCGTCCTGCGAAACATCGGCGGGAAGCAAAATGCGGCGAGCCTCGATGCCAACCTTCTCGCAGCGCTTGAGGGCGCCGCGCTCGTAGGATAGATCGTCCTCGCGCTCGCCCACGCGAACGATGGCCAGCGTCGGCACAACGCCGCGCTCGCGCAAAGCCGTGCAGCGAGCGGCGAGCTCCTCGGTCAAAGCACGGGCAACGGGAGCACCCTTGAGCAGCTCTGCCATGGCTACCCCCTCTTCCTCGCGGCATCGGCGGCGCGGCGCGCCAGCGCATCAGCGCGCGGCAGCCACGTATCCAGCAGCTCATCGCACGCCGCCTCGAGTTCCTCGGCGCGCGCCCGGTCTTTCATAGATGTGGTGTTGGCAAAGAGCGTCAGGCTCGCGCCCTGCATCGCAGCGCGGCAGAATACGGCACCGCACGCCACGTCGGACAGCAACTGGCGCGAGCCTTTGTCTGCCATGTCCTCGAGCAGCGCCAGCGCGCGCCCGCAGGCATCCATGATCCGATACGGCGGCATGGCCGCCACGTGCAACGCGTCCTGAATCGCAGCCGGTCGAGCCGGGTCCTCGCGCGGAATACCGTATGCCGCAGACACCTGGCCGTACGCACGCACATCCTCGGCAACCAGGCCCACTAGTTCCTGCGCCAACTCGTCTGCCTGGGCAAACGCACGCGTCAGGTCATCCGCACGATCAGCAAGCGCGGGATTGGTCGCACCGTAGCGGGCAACCATTCCGCACAGCGAGGCGCCCAGCGCGCCCACAAAAGCGCTCGCGCTGCCACCACCGGGAACTGGCTCGCGCGCGGCCAGCGCCTCGGCAAAACCGCGACAGGTTTTATCCATCATCTCTTGGCTCATACGCACACGCACCTTCAAGTCATATATATCGGTCGGGCGGCCGACGTCGGCCGACCGCATCGATCACGTAATGGTGCTAAGTCTAGCCCATAAGTACGCGAGCGTCAGCGCACCTGGCCATCGCGGATTTCTATGGCACACGATAGGCCATGTCAACGCAAACATGGGACACATGGCCCACCTTTCGAGACTCCCGAGCAGCACAAGCTGGGGCATATCTATAAGTAAGGAACCCGTTGGGGAACGGCCGCGCAACGGCCACAAGCGATGAACGGAGGCATAAGTCGCACAGTACACTGAGACATCCGCCGCCAGCGCAATCAGTACCCCAACAGCATGCGGCGCCGTGATGTCATCAGCAGACAAGGAGGACGCCACCATGATGAAAAAGACCCTATCAATCCTTTCCCTTTGCATCGCCCTCTTTGCCGCGCTCGCCCTTGTGGGCTGCGGCGGGAGCGCATCGGGCGGCGGCAGCGCCCCCAAGAGCGAGAGCAAGGAAAAGGCCCCCGTCGCCAAGAAGACCGACTACATCTGGTTTAAGGTCGAGATGCCCGAGGGCGTCGGCGTAAGCGACTCTGCCGGCAAGAATGCCGACAGGGTCCAGCTCACCTTCCCCGAAGACGAGAACGCCTCGGCCGATCGCTTTATCCCCGTTTGGAAAAAAGCGCTGACGGCCGAGGAATCCCACGCCGACCAGGCGGAAAAGAAGGGGGATACGTTCCAGTGGAAAGATGGCGGGTCCGTCGAGTATAACGGCAGGACGTGGCTCGTCGGAACATACGAGGACAACAGCGGCATCTCAACCATGCTTTTTACCGATGTTGAGCCGGGAAGCGTCTACGTCCTCATCTCGAACTTCGACCAGCACAAGAAAGAAGCCGAGGCACTCCTCAACTCCATCGAGTTCCCCGATGACATGGAAGAGGCAGTTTCCGAGGCACGCGAAGTCGAGATTTCGAGCATCGAGATCAAGTAACGGGACACCCGCACGCGCCTACGCGCACCCGCGCACATGCGCCCCATTAAAACAACGGGCGCCCAACCCGGGGAGGGCCGACAGCACCAGCCCTCCCCTCTTTTGCGCCCGAACATATTGCCACTTAACGGCGCAAATCCGGCCCTCAGAATGGGACACATGGCCCACCCTAGCGAGCCGTCCACGCGTACAGTAAAGACAGGTAATCCATGGGCGGTTACAGATCGAGGAGGACACGACCATGAAAAAGAAGGCCTTTGCGATTCTCACCCTCTGCATCAGTCTCTTTGCCGCAGTTGCCCTGGTGGGCTGCGGTGGCAGCGGCGACGCTACCGGAAGTGGCGGTGGCGGCGGGGCAGAAAAGCCAGCCGTGGATATGAGGACCGACTTCATTTGGTTTAAGGTCGAGGTTCCCGAGGGCGTCGAGATTACCGACGTTGCCGGCGACACCGCCGACAGGGCCCAGTTTAAGTTCACCGAGAGCGAGCACGCCAGTGATCGCTTCATCCCCGTCTTCGACTCTGACAAGAACGCCGACGAGCTGTTCGACTACGAGGCAAAGTGGAATGCCAGCTTTGAGTGGACCGAGAATGACCCCGTCAAGTACAACGGCAAGACCTGGCGCAACGCTTCCTACACACACTCGGGCGGCGTGACGACCGAGTACTTCACCGACGTTGACGGTGGCAGCGTGTATGTGCGCATCGACAACGTCGAGGAGCACAAGGACGCCGTCGAGACCATGATGAAGTCTCTGGAATTTGCCGACGACATCGCCGAGGCCAAGACCGAGGCCATGGACGTCAAGCTCGACGATATCGAGATCAAGCGCTAAGTAACTGGCGAGCGCAGCGGGAAACACAGGCGCAGTGCTAACAAGCGGCGGTACCCCAGCGCTTCGTACCCAGGGAGGGCCGGTAAACCGACCCTCCCTTTCTTATGCCGGTAGCCAACGAACGCGAGGATGCCGGACGCCGGAACCGCTCCAAATGTAGCAACAGTACGAAAACGACAAACACCCCAACACGTCCGCCCGCCGATTTATTGCGCCGCGCAGACAATTAAACCAGCATCTTTAAACATCTGAGCAGTATAGTGACCAAAACTATCGCATAACCGCACTCTACGAATGGAGAAGTTATGACCGAACACCACGCCATCAGCCGCCGAGCATTTACGTTGGGCCTTGGACTCGCGGCGTTGTCGCCACTTGCAAGCCTGCCCGAAACCGCGGCATTGGGCATTGGCCCACGAGCGGCATTTGCAGACGACGCTGCCACAGCGTCGGTCAGCCTCAACAATTTCGTCATTCGCCTTCGCCCCGCGGGCTATTTTCGTACCGCAAGCGTTAACGAAGACGGCAACGTCATCGGCAACGTCTGCCATCTGTTTAATGACGGCACGTCCAGCAAGCTCATCCTTGAGAACGTAACGACCAAGAATGACGATACAAACTGGTATGCTATCCGCACCTTGCTCAATTTCGAAGAGCATAAAAAGACGGGCTACAGCATTTGGTCGGTCGATGGCGACTCGGACAAAGACGGAAAGGTCATCCACGTATGGAGTGGCGAGCATGACGGCAAGCCCAGTCGCTCTTTTGCGTTCGAGCGTCAATCAAACGGAACCTATATCATCCGAGACCGCACGGTCGAGAAAGAAACCGAGAAAAAAGACATTAAGTACCTGGCAATAGAATCGAACGGCGAAGACCAGGACAACAACAAGATCTGCCATAAGAGTAAGAGCATTCCGTGGGAGCTCGAACTTATCGGTTACGACATGAAAAAGAACGATGCCACGGTTAGCAGCCTCGACTGGATCACGTACAGCAGCTACGTCGATGGGCCATGTTGGATGAAATACGTCGACGACAACAAGTTCCTCGACGAGCTGAGCATCCCGGGCACGCACGATTCGGGCACCTGTAGCGTGGACAACGACACCGAGCCCCAATCCTCGCAAGTAAAATGCCAGCAGGATTACATTCCCACGCAGTTGCTCGAAGGCATTCGCTATTTTGATATCCGGCTCGGAAAGGGCGACAACCCCGGTATCGACCACGGGGATTACTACCTGCTCAAAAAAGACGCGTACTTTATGCATCTTTCCGATGTCATAGGCTACTTCAAAACGTTTTTGAACGAAAACCCGACAGAAGCGCTCATCATGCTTGTATCACGAGGCAACGACGAGGCTACCGACGAAAGTGTTACGACGGCTTTCGCCAAGGTTTTGGACGACAACCCCAAACTGTTCTATACGTCGAGCCGAATCCCCACGCTACACGAGGTGCGCGGAAAGATCGTTCTGCTGCGTCGATTTAGGCTCGCCGGCAACAGTGTAAGCGGCCACACGTGGGGCCTCGACCTTACCGAATGGGATGACAAGATCAAGGCTCACTCCGACAGCGCCACTATGTGTCTCGTCCAAGACGCGCGGGGCTTTGAAGCCGCGGGGGAAACAGGCGACAAAGAGCCCTATTGCACCAAGGTATACGCCCAGGACAAGTACAAACTCACGGGAACCGACAAGCTCAGCTGGGTCGATAATGCGCTGAAGGAAACGTCCGGGCGCACGCGCAACGAGGTAGATGTCGAGGACGATAACGGGGCCAAGGAGAAAGTCCTGGAGCGTTGCTGGTCTATCAACTACACCAGCTGCACGGGCTTGTCGCACGGAGGCAATCCTTTTACCTCGGCACGAGTAGTCAACGAGCATCTGTATAAGAGCCCGTACATCAATCCCAGCGGCATCGAGGATACAAAGTCAGATTACCTCAAGCACATTGGCATCATCGCATCCGACTTTGTTGATGCGGCGCTGGCCCGGAGCATCTATCAGCGCAATTACGATACGGAGCACAAGCAGACGGCTTCGTACTATCTCCCGTACTATCTCCCGACCCGCATGCGCATGACGTACGGCGACTCGCTGAGCGATGCCTCATTCCAGGATGGCAAGACCGTTGGCGAGGGCCGTTTCCGCCTCGTTAACAGCAGCAACGTACTCAACGTGGCCGCTTCTGGCAGTGCGTTTGCCATCGAATACGTGGATGTCGACGCCCTGGGCAACGAGACCGCTACAGGGCTGCAGGGCTCCGTGCCCATCGATATCGATCCACGCGCGCTGACGCCCCATTTTGAGGGACTCGAAGGCCTTAAGGCCGGCGAAGACGTGCGCGCCAAGATTGCGGCATCACTCGAGGGCAAGCTCGAAACCGATGCCTGCACGGCCCAGCTCGAGTTTGTGCACGACGCGAACGGCGCTCCGGGAACGGCGATGGCCGAGGGCGAGGCATTTACCGCGGGAACGTACTGGGTGCGCGTGAACGGTCTCTTGGGCGACGCGGCGCAGAGCTACACGCTCGCCAGCGATGGAGCCGCAAGCTTTACCGTAGCGGCCTCGGGCAGTGCAGGCGGCACCGGTAGCGGCACGGGTTCCAACGCAGACGGCGCCGACAAGAACGGCGGCGGCAACAAGAGCAAGGGCTCGACCGGAAAACTCGCCGACACGGGCGACGGCTCTGGCGTTGCCGCCGGGCTCGCTGCCGCCGCCGTGGCGACAACGGTCGCCGGCGCGGCGATGCTTGCCAATGACCGCGAAAACGTTGGGGACGACAGCGAATAGGCAAGCCCGCCTTTTAGACACATCGACTCAATTGGGGGGGCGCAGAATACCGTTCTGCGCCCCGATTTTTACCTTAGCCCGAACACCGTTATCGGCTACATCACCATGTTCAGCGCATTCACGAACTCCTGAGCTTGGGAGCGGCTGCTCAGACTAAAGACACAGGCAGTCAACAGCCTGTTACGTAGGAAAACGTCGCGGCCCTTGATCCTGCTGACCCCCGTAATGTCCTTAAGATAAACAATCTCGGTGTGCTTGCCACCAAAAGTGCCCTTCTTGAGCACCTCGATGCGGTTAGGGTAGATCTTGACGTCTTTAAACCTACCCGAACCTTTGTCCTGGAACAGCAGCGTGTTGTTGTCCATACGCGTCACTCCCGCGGGGTTCGCTAAAACTGCCTCTATGGTCACATTTTAACCACCGCAAGGCTCCCATGCGAAGGTGCCAGACAACATAGCAATTCGTGTCCGCGCGAGGCTTTAAACTAAATGCGTTAAAGATGCATTCCACAAGAGGAAAGTGGGGCGACAGTGATGGGTGAACTAGTAAACCGTGGAGAATCGGCAATCGTGCCCGAAGGTTTTTACAAGCAGGTCTCCTCGATTCTCAACGCCGCTCGCGACAAGGCCTATACCGCCGTTAACTTTGCGATGGTTGAGGCATATTGGGAGATCGGCAAGAGTATTGTTGATGAACAGGGCGGAGAGGAGCGCGCCAAGTATGGCGATGCACTGATCGACGAACTTGCCGTTAGATTGACTAAGGATTTTGGCAGAGGCTTCAACGCCAGAAGCTTAAGATACATGCGTCAGTTTTATCTTGCGTTCCCAATCCGGAACGCGCTGCGTTCCGAATTGAATTGGACACATTACCGCAGGTTATCGCGTATAACCGACCCTGATGCTCGAACATGGTACATGAACGAATGCGCCGATTCTCGTTGGAGCACGCGTCAGCTCGAACGCCAGATCAACACCATGTTCCGCGAGCGCCTACTTGCCAGCAAGGACAAGGAGGCCGTCACCCAGGAAATCCAAAAGAGCGCCCCGGCTCGTCGCCCCGAGGATATCATCCGCGACCCATATGTACTGGAGTTTTTAGGTTTCTCGGACGATACTGCGTTTCGCGAGAGCGATCTAGAGCAGGCGCTCATCACGCATCTTCAGAAGTTCCTGCTGGAGCTTGGCCGTGGTTTCGCTTTCGAGGCGCGCCAAAAGCGCATCACCTTTGATGGGCGCCATTTCTATATTGACCTTGTTTTTTACAACTATCTGATGCGCTGCTTCGTGCTCATCGACCTTAAGACGGACGACCTTACGCATCAGGACCTGGGCCAGATGCAAATGTATGTGAACTACTACACGCGCGAGCTCATGAACGAAGGCGACAATCCGCCCATAGGCATCGTGCTCTGCGCGGACAAAAGCGATTCGATTGTCGAGTACACGCTGCCCGAAGACAACGACCAAGTGTTTGCCGCCAAATACCTGCCGTATCTTCCAAGCAAGGAAGAGCTGGCGCGCGAGCTGAGTGCCGAGTACCGCGCCATCAACGAAGCGACCAATGGCGAAACGCAAGGGTAGCAGCACGTTGCGACCGAAGCCACCGCAGCCGTCGCAGGCGCACTCGCGGTTGCGACGCACGCTACGAAACAATACCGGTCATGGACGCCGGCAACGACATTCTAGCCGTGGCTGGCGAGCGTGACCTGACAGGCAAAGACGCGGCCTTCGTCTGATGTGGGTCCATTGGCTGCCACAGAAAAGGGCCGGTTGCAGCCGGCCCTTTAGACGATAATACCTGCGTTGCCCGCGCTTCCGAAGTGTGACTAGCTGAGGAGCGGGTTCCGCGGCACAACCTGATTTTACCCAGTGAGGAGGCTCTTTTGCAGCCGCTCCACTGTTTATTTACATCTGGCACCCTCAAACAATCAGACGGCAGCCCGCACTCCTGAGAGCTGCCCCGCACCCCCGGCCATCACCTTACGGCAACAACCGGTGCTACTCCCCTACTTCCCAAATAGCGCACCCAGCAGACCGCGGCGTTTGGGCTTCTCCTCTCGGTAGGAACCCTCGACGGCGGCTGCAACCTGGCGCGGTTGCTCGCCGCCTCCACGGCGCACGATCTGGTACAGGAAGGGCGATTTAACGTATTTGACCTCGACGGGCGTGGCGTGCACGGTGCTCTCACCGGACAGATGCAGGCTCGGGCTGAGCGGCGCCACGATATGCGTTTCGCGCTTGTCGCTAAACACCACCGCGGCCGCGCGGCCCGTCTGGCCGTTTACGGCAATGCGCACCTGCTCGCCATCGCGGCCGTCTGTCGCCGGACGATCGACAAAGTAGACCGGCACCATCACCAGGCCGTCCTTATGTTTGCGGGCCTTGCGCGCCCACATGCGAATGCTCTTTTTATTGAGCCCCAGTACAGCCTCGGCGTCGTTGCCCGCAACGTCGAGCGCCAACTTATCAATGACCACCTGGTCCTTGGTAGACGCATCGACTGAGACAACGCGAAAGTCACCTTCCTGCATGGCGGGATCGAACGGACCGACCTTGGCAAAGTCCCACGGCTCCAAAATGCCCATGAGGCGAACGTCCAGGTAGTTTGCCCTGGGGTATGCCCAGTCGAGCACCTCGTAGTACACCAAGGCCTCCTTGCTCAGGCCCTTGCCCGGGAAGCTCGCCATCATGCGCAAGTCCGCCAGCGCCATGGGGAAATAGAAGAGCATCATGTCGTTTTGGATCGCGTCTTCCACGTCGTGCCCGGCAAAGGCATCCGGATACTGGCGCACCAGCTGCAGCGCGTTGGCACGTGCCTGCTGCGGCGAGATTTCGCAGGGAATACCCTGCTCCGGCACATACTCTGCACCCACGCCCATGGTCAGACGCTTGCTGAAGGTACCGGGCTTGAGCAGGTCGGCAATGCCGATCTTGTTGCCGCAGGACGGGCACTCAAACACACGCTGCGTTGACTCGCCCTCAAAGGACGCTCCGCAGAAGGGACAAGGAATGCTCACGTGCGTCGCTTCTTGGAACTCCTGCGCCGTGCCGCGGTCCTCCCACAGCAGATGTTCCAGGACCGACTGATTGCGCCAGTGCGAATTGAAGAAATACCAGTCCGGGTCCTCCGGGCGCTCGAGTTGCGACACATGCGTGAGCTTGAGCAGTCCATCCACTACCGTCAACGGCGTATGGCGAATGCCCAAAGCGCTCTTGGGCTCTCCGGCGTCCGCCTGCCACGGAATGACCGCACCGCAATAAGCGCACTCAAAGCTGCGCTTAGCTTGGTGCGAGTACATAGGGCCGCCGCAGTTTTGACATTTAATGGCAAACATCTCGTCCATGGAAACGTCCTCCTTTGCACAGGGGCTGTCGACATTAAGTATGTCGAGCAAACAGGCACATGCCCATACCCATGTGGCCCAAAATGGACCACCCAGGCAGACGAGAAGGCTCGCTCGTTAGCACCGGCAGACTATTGCTGCATTTTCTGAGCATCGGTGCACGGCGCCCCCGCGCGAGCTACACTATCCCCTTAAACATGATTGTGAGGACGACCGCTATGCTATTTGTAAATCGGCTGGTACATACGCTTGTTCCCGGCAGCGAGAGCGAGCCGGTCGATGCATCTTGCCGCACCAACGCGGGCTTTTCCGCAGGCCTCGTCTGCATTGGCCTCAACATCACCCTGTGCCTGGCCAAGGGCATCGCGGGCCTGCTCGCCGGCTCCGTCTCCCTCATCGCCGACGCTTTCAACAACCTCTCCGATGCCTCGAGCAACATCGTGAGCCTGCTCGGGTTCCGCCTTGCCAGCCGCCCGGCAGACGAAGGCCACCCCTATGGCCACGGTCGCTATGAGTACCTCGCCGGCCTGTTCGTCGCCGTCCTGGTTTGCGCCGTCGGCATCAATCTGATCCTCGAGTCGGTCACTAAGATCATCAAGCCTTCCCCCACTGCATATTCGGTGCTCTCCTTAGCCGCCCTCGTCTTGTCCATGCTCGTTAAGCTCTGGATGGCAGCGTTCAACCGCACGCTGGGCGATCGCATCGACTCGGAGACGCTCATCGCCACAGCACAGGACTCCAAAAACGACGTCATCACCTCGGGCTCGGTCTTGGTGGCGGCGCTTATTTCGCAGACGACCGGCTTTGACCTCGATGGCTGGGCAGGCCTGGGTGTGGGCATCTTCATCTGCATCAGCGGCATGGGCCTAGTGCGCAACGCCATCAGCCCGTTGCTGGGGCAAGCGCCCGACCCCAAGCTCGTCCAGGCAATCCGCGACAAGATCATGTCCTATCCGCAGGTCTTGGGCACACACGACCTGATGGTGCACGACTACGGCCCCGGTCGTCAGTTTGCCAGCGCCCACGTGGAGATGCCCGGCGAGGGCGACGCGTTTGAGCACCACGAGATCCTGGACACCATCGAGCACGACATCAAGCGCCAGATGGGCATTGGGATCACGCTGCACTGCGACCCCATCGCGACAACCGGCGACGACCTGCGCGGCTGGGTCAAGCGCGGCGTCATGCAGATCGATCCCGCGCTCTCCATCCACGACCTGCACGAGCACGACGGGTTCGTTTCGTTTGACCTGGTGCGTCCCGACGGCTTTGACATATCCGACGAGGAGCTGCTGGAGCTCGTCACGCGCATCGTGCATGAGCGCCGGCCCGACGTCTCGTGCGTCGTCACGTTCGATTCGGGCTTTAGCTCGCCCGAGCGTCCGGCCGAGCAGCTGTAGCCCCGCTCCGCTCGTCCGCTAGTTTCCCTGCGCGCCCGAGATGCCGTTTTGCAGGGCGTTCCAGGCATCCGTCGCCATGTCGCCCAAGTTCTGCGCGGTGTCGCCCAGGTTCTGGGCCGTATCGCCCAGCTCTTGCGCCTTGTCTCCCAACTCCTGTGCCTTGTTGCTCAAGTCCTCCAGCGTGTTGGAGCTCGAGCTGTCGGTACCGCTTTGTCCGTCGGACGAGTTGCCCAAGCCGTTCTTGTGCGTGAGCTGAATTTCAAGGTTGCCGCTGTCGTTATAGTAGGCAGAAGTAACGACCCAGTTGGCATCGACGACGGGCGTTGAGCCATCATCAGTCAGGACCACGGCATTCGAAAGATCGGCCCCGCGCGACTTGAGGAGCTTTTTGGCGTTGGACCAGTACTGCCCCGGAATATCGCTCAGCTCTACTGAACCCGCTTGGGTGACCTCTGTCTGCTCGGCCGTCGTGCTGGTTGTAGCTCCTCGTTTGTTGAGCATGCCCGACACAATGGCGAACACAATCGAAAGGGCAAAGAAAATCGCCAGCACAATCAGGATCTTCTTGATCACGCTCGACGAACGCGATGGCTTCTTCTCCTCGTCCTCGTCATATTGCGGAATCGACTTGGGGTACTCGCGATACGGCTCGCGCGACTCGTAGCGAGGCTGCGCCGTGCGAGGCATATACGTCGTCTGCTGAGGCTGCGGAATGGGATTCTGCGGCAGGTTGTCATAGGGATTCGGCGTCGAGGCAGCATAAGAATCCTGCGGCGCGTAATCAAACGGATCCGGAGCTGCGTTGCCATAGGGGCCTTGCGAAGATGCAGCGTAAGAATCCTGCGCCGTGTCGCCATAGCCCATAACCCGGGTGGGCTCGGCAGAAGGCTGCGTCGCGGCGGGGTCGGTATAACCGGGGTTGGGAACAACGCGGGTCGCATCGGCGCTATCGCCAGCCTGCGCGGAACCGTAGCCGCCCATCACGGTTGTCTTGTCCTGATCCATGCAACGATTCCTTTCCGTCGCGCGTGAGCCTCAAGTTATCCATGCATTCTACCCGCGCAAAAGCCTATGATGGGCAGAGTCCGTCGGTATCTACAAGACATGCGCGGGCCTAAGGATCAAAAAGCCCCGCCGTGCCTTGTGGGCGCGGCGGGGCGGGCTAGCAGCTATGGACAGCAGGCTTAGAACAGGCCGGTGATGTTGCCGTCGTTGTCGACGTCGATGTTCTCGGCCGCGGGGACCTTGGGCAGGCCCGGCATGGTCAGAACGCTGCCAGTCAGTGCGACCACAAAGTGGGCACCGGCGGAAACCTTGAGCTCACGCACCGTGATGCGGAAGTTCTCGGGAGCGCCCAGGGCCTTGGCGTTGTCGCTAAAGCTGTACTGCGTCTTGGCGACGCACACCGGCAGGTTGCCAAAGCCGTTCTCGCGCAGCTCGGCGAGCTGACGCTTGGCAGCCGGCGTAAAGTCGACGCCGTCGGCACGGTAAACCTTGGTGGCGACGGCCTCGAGGGCATCGGCAACATCGGCGCCATCCTCGTAGGCAAACTTGAGCTCGCTCGGCTGCTCAATCAGACGCATGACCTCATCGGCCAGGTCGAGCGCGCCCTCGCCGCCCTTGGCCCAGACCTCGGAAAGCTTAACGTTGACGCCGAGCTTCTGACACTCGGACTCGATGAGCGCAAGCTCAGCCTCGGTGTCCGTCGGGAAACGGTTGATGGCGACTACGCAGGGCAGACCATAAACGTTCTGGATGTTGTCGACGTGACGCAGCAGGTTGGGCATGCCAGCCTTGAGTGCCTCGAGGTTCTCCTCGTTGAGGTCGGCCTTGGCGACGCCACCGTTGTACTTCAGCGCACGAGCGGTCGCGACGACCACGACGGCGCTGGGGCGAACGCCCGTCATGCGGCACTTGATGTCGAGGAACTTCTCGGCACCCAGATCGGCACCGAAGCCGGCCTCGGTAATGGCGACATCGCCAAAGCGCATCGCCATACGCGTGGCCATGATGGAGTTGCAGCCGTGGGCAATGTTGGCGAAGGGACCGCCGTGGACAAACGCGGGCGTACCCTCGAGCGTCTGCACCAGGTTGGGTTTGAGCGCGTCCTTGAGCAGGGCCGCCATGGCACCCTGAGCCTTAAGGTCACGGGCGCGGACGGGCTCGCCGGCAAAGCTGTAGCCGACGACGATCTCGCCCAGGCGCTCCTTGAGGTCGTTGATGCTCGTGGACAGGCACAAGATCGCCATGACCTCGGAGGCAACGGTGATGTCGAAGCCGTCCTCGCGCGGCACGCCCTGGGCCTTGCCGCCAATGCCGTCGATGACGTGGCGCAGCTGACGGTCGTTCATATCGACGACGCGCTTCCAAGTGATGCGCTTAACGTCAATACCGAGCTGGTTGCCCTGCTGAATATGGTTGTCGAGCATGGCGGCCAGCAGGTTGTTGGCGGCACCAATAGCATGGAAGTCACCGGTAAAGTGCAGGTTGATATCCTCCATGGGGATGACCTGAGCCCAGCCGCCGCCGGCAGCACCGCCCTTAACGCCAAAGACGGGGCCGAGCGAAGGCTCGCGCAGGGCCACGGCGCTCTTGACGCCGCGGCGACGCAGGCCATCGGCCAGACCGATGGTCGTGGTGGTCTTGCCCTCGCCCGCAGGCGTTGGGTTGATAGCGGTCACGAGAACGAGCTTGGCCTGGTGATCAGTCGGCTCGTTGAGCAGTGAATAGTCGACCTTAGCCTTGTCGAAGCCGTACGGAATAAGGTGCTTAACGTCGACGCCGGCGTTCTTGGCCACCTCGGTAATAGGCAGCGGCGTGACAGAACGTGCGATTCCGATGTCAGTAGGCATGGGCGGTCCTTTCGTTACCGAATGAGAAAAAGACCAATTCAGCATAGCACGGGCGCGCAATAGTAAAACGCCCATAACCGATGAACGGCGATATGTTTACCCGATGCCCAGCGATAGCCCAACAGCCCGCCAAAATAAAGCGCCCTAAACGGTAGGTTCAATCCCCAGGTGCTCAAAGGTGCGAAGGGTTGCCTGACGGCCCTGCGGCGTACGAATCATCAACCCGCACTGCAGCAAATAGGGCTCATAGACATCCTCGAGCGTGCCCGGGTCCTCGCCCACCGCGCTGGCAAGGGTCGTAAGTCCCACGGCACGACCGGAGAACGTCTTGGCGAGCGTCTCCAAAATGCGAATATCCATCCAGTCCAGGCCGAGCTCGTCGATCTCAAAGAACTCGAGTGCCTGACGGCAGATATCGAGCTCAATGGGACCGTTGCCGCGCACCTGCGCATAGTCGCGCACGCGCTTGAGCAGGCGGTTGGCAAGACGTGGCGTGCCGCGCGAACGCGAGCCGATCTCGAGTGCACTGGGGTGGTCGATCGTCACGCCCAGGATAGTCGCCGAGCGCGTCACAATCTGCGCGAGCTCCTCGACCGTGTAGTAATCCAGGCGATATGAAATGCCAAAGCGGTCGCGCAACGGGCCGGTCAACATGCCTGAGCGGGTCGTTGCCGCTACCAGCGTAAACTTGGGAATATCCAGGCGAATCGAGCGAGCCGCCGGACCCTTGCCAATCACGATATCGAGGGCAAAGTCCTCCATCGCGGGGTACAGGACCTCCTCGACCGAACGGTTGAGGCGGTGGATCTCGTCGATAAACAGCACATCACCCGGCTGCAAGTTAGTAAGGATGGCCGCCAGGTCACCCGTGCGCGCGATGGCAGGGCCACTCGTGGTCTTGATCTGAGCGCCCAGCTCGTTGGCGATAACGGTGGCCAGCGTGGTCTTGCCCAGGCCCGGAGGACCCGAGAAAATCACGTGGTCGAGCGTCTCGCCACGGCTCTGCGCCGCTTCGATCAACACGCGCAGACTCTGCTTGATGTGCTCCTGGCCACAGTAGTCGTCCAGGCGCTGGGGGCGCAAAGTGCGGTCGACATCGAGGTCCTCGGGCGTTAGCTCCGAGCCCACCATGCGCTCGCCGTGCGCCATGGATGCCGCCGGCGAGTTGCCGGGCGTCGCCCACAGGTCCTGAGAGTCATCGGCTTCCCACATCACGCATCCATTCCGAGTCGCTTAAGCGCCGCGCCGAGCAAGTCCTCGACACGCATATCCTGCCCATCATACCCGCTCAGGGCAACATCGGTCTCCTGCGGACTAAAACCCATGGAAAGGAGTGCCGCACGGGCATCATCGATCGCCGAAGGAGCGGCGGCAGGAACCGGCATCGCAACCTGGCCGGGAATCACGTCGACCGGCACAAAGCCCTTATCCTTGGCAAAGGTGCTCTTGAGTTCCAGGATCAGGCGCTGAGCTGTCTTTTTGCCCACACCGGGTACCTTGGCCATGCCCTTGTCGTCCTCGGCCATCACCAGCGAATACAGCTGCCCCACGGTATAGGTGGAAAGCACGGCGAGCGCCAAGCGCGGGCCAACGCCCGAGACGGACACGAGCCGGTCGAACATCGTGCGCTCATCCTTTGAGGAAAAACCGAAAAGTGTCATGGCGTCCTCGCGCACCTGCATACGCGTGTAGAGGCGGACCTCGCCGCCGGGCGTCGGCAACGTGGCCGCAGTGCTGCCCGAGATGCCGAGCTCAAAGCCAACGCCCGACACATCGACGACGGCCGAGCTCATCGTGGCCTCGACAAGCGTTCCGTGGAGCTGGGAAATCATCAGTATCCGGTTCCTCTCTGTTGATAGAACTCGCCACCGGTGAGTGCGCGGGTGCGGCTGAGGTTTACGTGGCAGATGGCGCAGGCCAGGGCATCGGCGGCATGGTCGGGATGCGGGTCGTGGTCGAGCTGTGTTAGCGTGCGTACCATGTAGGCGACCTGCCGCTTGTCCGCGGCGCCGGTGCCCACCACAGCCTGTTTGATCTGCATGGGCGTGTACTCGCCAATCTCGAGCGCGCACTCCGAAAGCGCCACGAGCGCGGCACCGCGGGCATGCGCCGTGGGGATGGCCGAACGAACGTTGGCGCCAAAGTAGATGCTCTCGACAGCAGCCGTGTCGGGTCGATAACGCTCGACGACATCCTTAAGGTCACGGGCGATATGCGACAGGCGCACCGCGAGCGGGCTGCCCGCGCTGGTCTCGATGCAACCGTAGGCACGGCAGCGAACCTCGCCACGCCGCTCCTCGATAATCCCCCAACCCGTATGGGCCAAACCGGGGTCAATGCCCAAGATAACCAAGCCAACCTCCCCTCGTCTTTTTCAAAGCACAAGGCAAGGCCCCGCGCACTATTCACGAACGTCTGTTCTAGAATAACACAACAGCGACCGTATCTAGCAAGCAAGGTTGAACCATAGGTTGAGCATAAGTCAGCGAGCGAGTCCCTGCCGTGGCAAGGTGTCACGAAAGAGGAGCGCCGCGTACTTCTGTACGCAAGCGACGGTTTGAGCGGCAGATTGCCCGGCAGGGGCTCGCGCAGCGTCGACTCGTTACGCGGTTTGGTAAAACCGCGTAACCTTGGCCCTATCCCATAGTTAGTTCTGCGAGAAAAAGGGGAACTGCCTCGGATCTACTGGCGGATGCGGCATCGGGCCACCCTGGGGACTACCTTGCGAGCCGCCCTGACCGCCCATCATCTTATCGATGGCGTCCTGAACCTCGCCCTCGAACTTTTTCATTCCCTCGTGCAAACGACGCTGACCGTCCTCGGAGCGCAGCTCCTCCATTTGCTCGGGCGAAATACCCAGTAGCTCGCCCAGCACGCCCATCATCTCGTTTCGCACGCGCTCGCTCGTATCCTCGTCAGCAAAACGGCGCACCTCGGCGCGCGCCAGCGAATCGACCGTCATACGCTCCTTGCCGTTAAGCCCCAGGTCGGACCACGCGAGCATATACGGCCAGGCACGCTCGGCAAACGAACGGGCCGAGACGATCGGCGCCATCGGCAACATGCGGCGGGCAGCCTCACCCTGTCGAACGAGCATCAGCAGCAGCGAGCAAGCCTCAGGCTTGCCAGCGGCCATCGGGATGTCGTCGAAAGCTCGATTGCGGTCCACGTGCGCCTCGAGCGCGCCATCGACCTCACCCGGCTCAAGCCCGCCGAGCAGCTGTGCCGCGCGGTCGAGCATATCGACCGGACCGTCGATCGTCGAGAGCGCTTGCGCCAGCACGCGCTCCATGCAATCCTCCACCGCGTTGAGCGTCACGAGCTCTTGGGGCACCACGGCAGACGTGCGGTTGCGCACACGTGCCACAAACTCAAGCGTCGACAGGTACACATCGCCAAAGGGCGCAAAGTCGCCCTGGTAGCCGCCGCAAAGCGCCGGCGCCGCCAGCGCATACTCGGTTTTGGACAGCGGGCTCAGCGCCATCGCACCCAGCTCGAGCGCCGTGTCCTCCAGCATGAGGCCCAGCGTGCGCGAGCGCAGACGCTCGGCATCGCCCGCCGACACGTCGCGATCGAGCACACGCGCCGCATCCGGTGCATCGCGCTCGACGGTGCGAATGTGCAAACGCTCGGCGATGGCACGGACGGCGGCACAGCGGGCAGCCTCGGCCTCCTCCTGCGCCGGCGTAAAGATACGGTTGCGCCCCAGCACCAGGCCAATTACGTTACGCGAACCCAGAGCGTCAACGGCCAGCGCCGCCAGCAGGGATGACGGCAGGTCACCCTCGAGTGCCACCACAGCACGCGACGCACCGTGGGCCCGAGCGTTGTCGCGCACGGCGAGCACCAGCGCCTGCCACAACCACTCCTCGGAACGGAACTCGGGCAGTTCGTGATCTTCCAGGGCATCGAGCATCACGCCGCGCTGAATCTCCTGAACCAGCAGGCTCTCCTCAAAACACGGCGCCTGGGCCACCACGCGACCGCAGTCGTCGAGCACAAACGAACCGCCGGTATACACCGACTCGTCATAGGCACCGACCGGCGCCATGCAGGCAAACCACACGCTGCGCTTGGATGCGATCTTGCGGTAGGCGCCGCTGCGAACGGCGGCAATGGCGGCAGTCTCGCGGTCGGTCATGTCAAACGCGTTGAATTGGAAATACGCGATGAGGTCGACGCCGGTCGGCAACATCTCGAGCTCGCGGTCCAAGTCAAAAATCACGGCGATGCGCACGCCGTCCACGTCGAACACCGGCGGCGCCCAACGCGTGTCGTTGTTCTCGCCACGCTGCAAGGCAATGCTCGAACGCGCCGGCACCACATGACCGTCCTTGAGCATCATGTAGTCGAGCAGCGGCTGGCCTTCAAACGAAACCGCCGCGGGCACGATGCAGATCATGTCAAGCTCCTGGATACGCTCGGCGACACCAGTCAAGCCGGCAAGCATGTCGTGCTCAAAGTCGGCAGCGCCCACCAGGCCACCGGGCATGGCGCCCATAAAGAGCGGAGCTGGAACGCACAGCACGCGCGCTCCGCGCTCGTGGGCCAGACGAGCCTGGTCCTCGATGCGGCCGCAAATGCCCTCAATATCACCCAGGCGCATATCGATCTGTGCAAGCGCGAGCTTCATGGCCCAGCCCTTTCCGTCGTAAACCATCGAAATCGTAGTAAAAGCGCCGGCCGCATAATGCAGTCGGCGCTTGCATGTGCATATGCTAGCTATGATACCCCGAGCGGGGACGCGCTCCTAGAATGTCGCGGACCACAGCCCGTGCAGGTTGCAGTAGGCATAGACGGTACCGGTCTTGGAGCCGCCCGCGAAAAACGTCGCGGGCTTCATGCCGGGCTGGAGGTAATGGACCTCCAGACGGCCCTCGGCCTCAAGGGCGATCCACTCAATGTAGTGCTCGGGCAGGCTGGGGTGCTCGACCGAGCCAACGCGTGCGCGAATCACGTGACCGTCGCGCTCGGTCTCGACGACGGGCACGTGCTTCTCGTGCGCCGCGTCCTCAGTATTTGCGGTCAGCTCCGTGCAACCGGCAGGGGTCGCAACGTCGTCGCCAAGGGCAGCGATGAGCTTACCGTCGGGGTCCTTAAAGAATTTCGCCATGATGTTCTCCTTTGCTGATGTGCCAATGTTCTTGATGGTTCTTATGCCCAAAGGCAGACAAACCATCCACGGCATTGCAAATGAACACATAACGGATCAGGCAAGCGGTCGGGCCAAAATGCGTCGACCGTCCTGTCCGCTCCAGCAGTCCCACCCCGCGCGCGGCTAGCGACCGTCGCCACCGAGCAGCGCCAGAACATCCTCGCGCGTAAACAGTGCCGACGAGATACCATCGCCGCCGAGCACGCTGTTGACCAGATCGCGCTTGGACTCCTGCATCTGCATAATGCGCTCCTCGATCGTATCCTTGGCGATGAGTTTGTACACGGTCACGGTGTGCTGCTGGCCAATGCGGTGGGCGCGGTCGGTCGCCTGGTCCTGTGCCGCCACGTTCCACCACGGGTCGTAGTGGACGACCACGTCGGCGGCCGTCAAATTGAGACCCACGCCGCCCGCCTTGAGCGAAATCAAGAACACCGGCACCTCGCCCGCCTGGAACTGCGCAACCATCTTGGCGCGGCTCTCCTTAGACGATGCGCCCGTAAGCTTAAGGAAGGCGATATCCTCCTTTGCCAGGCGCTTGCCGATGATATCGAGCATGCCCGTAAACTGGCTGAACAGCAAGATGCGATGACCGCCGTCGAGCGCGCCGTGCACGAGCTCCATGCACGTATCGAGCTTGGCGCTTCCCGCCTTGTAGTCCGCATAGTGCAGATGCGGGTCGCAGCAGATCTGGCGCAGCTTGGTGAGCTCGGCAAGCACCTTGAGCTTGTCTTTCTTAAACTCGGATGCCTCGCGGTGCTGCACCTGCTGGGCGATGCGGTCCTGGTTGGCCAGGTAGAGCTTGCGCTGCTCTCCGGTAAGCTGCGCCATCACCGTGTCTTCGATCTTCTCGGGCAGGTCGGTCACCACGTCTTCCTTAACGCGACGCAGCACAAACGGCGACACAAGCGCCTGCAGACGAGCGGCGCTGTCGCCCTCGGCATGCTCGACGGGACTCTCAAAGCGCTTGGCAAATGAGTCGCGCGTACCCAAAAGGCCCGGCATCAAAAAGTCGAAGATGCTCCAGAGCTCGGACAGGCGGTTTTCGATGGGCGTGCCCGTCAGGGCAAAGTGCACGCCGGCCGGCAGGCGCTTGGCGGCGCGGGCCACCTGGGTGAGCGGGTTTTTAATGTACTGGGCCTCGTCGAGTACCACGCGGGCAAAGTCCTGCTCGACGTATTCGTCGATATCGCGGCGCATGAGATCATACGACGTCACGACCACGTTGTGCTCGGCGGCACCGGCAATTTGCACGCGACGCTGGGCCTTGGCGCCCACGATGGCACACACATCAAGCGAGGGGGCAAAGCGCTCCAGCTCGGCAGCCCAGTTGTACACGAGCGACGCGGGGCATACCACGAGCGTGGGCTTGGTATCCCCCGCCTCCACGCGCGCCAGAATGTGCGCGATCATCTGCAGCGTTTTGCCCAGGCCCATATCGTCGGCCAAGATGCCGCCTAGGCCCAGGTGCTCAAGCGAGCCGAGCCACTGGTAGCCGTCGACCTGGTAGCCACGCAGCGTGGCCTTGAGCGAGGCGGGTACCGTAAAGTCCATCTTGCCGAGCGTGTCCAGGCGCTCGACGGTACGGCGGAACGCAGCGTCGCGATCGGCCTCGAGCGCGGGCGTGCGCGCGAGCATGCTATCGACGAACAGGGTGCTCGATGCGGAAAGCGACACGCCGTCGAGCAGGTCGACGGCATCGACGCCCAGGTCCTTGGCGAGGCCAAACGCGGCTCGAGCGCCCTCGTCCAGGCGAATGATGTCGCCGGACGTAAGGCGCGCAAACGTTTGATGGCGCTTATAGGAGTCGAGGTAGATGGCAAGATCTGCCGCCGAAAGACCGCTCGCGCCCAGTTCAACATCGAGCAGGTTGCTCTTGACGGTGGCACGCACCGAAAGCTTGGGCGCAGGGCGCACCGAGATCTGGCGTAGGTGGTCGCTGAGCATGACCTCGCCCAGCTCGGACAGGGCAGACAGGCCCTCGGTCAGCAAGCAGAACAGGCTCTCGTCGTCGCGCTCCTCAAACGCCAGGCCGCCCTCGTAAAAGTCGAAATACAGGGCCGCCGTGTCCATAACGCGAAACTCTGCTATCTCGTCGCGCGGCGGCACGCCCGGGCGCTGTTCTTCGAAGGGGCTTCCCGGAGCACCCAGGCTAAAGAGATCTGCCGACCAGTCGCCGTAGGAAACCGTAATCTTGCAGGTCACGAGCCCGTCGTCGACACCGATTGCCATGGCAAAGCTCGGCTCGGGCGCCACGGTGTCGAGCACGGCGGGCGCGGTAAGGTCGGTGTAGTCGCGCAAAATGGGCAGCGCCATACGACAGAACTCCCCCACCTGGTCGACAGCGATATGGATCGGCGTGCGACAGGGCAGTAAGCGCGATAGGAACGGCGCCGCATGCTGGGCAAACGCTACATCGGCGCGGCGCGCACGGCGGGTGTCGACCAGATAGGCAACGTCGCCCGAAGCAAAGCAGTATGCATCGGCCGGCAGGCGTAGATCGTAGCTGCCGCCAGCCGCCGGCGCGATTTTGGCGGCAAGGAGCGGTGGGCGCTTAGACAGAGCCTCGTCCTCCCCTTCCGGAGGCATCTCAACCGCCACGTCATAGGTGCGATGCGTCGTCATCCCCCGCGACCAGGCGGGCTCAAAGGAGATGGTCTGGCCGCGCAACAGGTCCAGCACATATACGATGCTATGCTCGGACAGCGGCAACTGACGCTCGGCGACAAAACCGCTGCGGGCAAAGTCGTACGACGCCGAACGCGAGCTTGTGATGTCATCGAGATAGGCAACTGTCGTCACGACAAGGTTGAGCAGCTTTGTCGACACGTCTTCGAAGGCTTCGGGCGTATGGACAAACGTGAGCTTCTTGCCGTACGAGAAGGTGCCGCCGCGCACGTAGGCATCGGCCATGCCGTCGATGTCCTTGACCACGTAGGACACCGAACCGCAGCGAATGCGAAGCTCGAGCGCCCAGCTAAAGCGGTCGGCAAACAGTGGATTGTAGTACGGCACCAGCGAGGGCTCCAACACCGCCTTGGGGGCATCGGGATCCACACTGCCGGCGAGCTTGCGGCGCATGCTCGCCAGCTCATCCATGCGCGCGTCCGAAAGATCGGAGAGCGCCGCCATGAGGCTGGGACTCGTGGGGACGGGCGCCGGAAAGGGAAAGTTGGGATTGACGGCCGGCGCTTTGAGCGCGGTGCGCGCGGGCTGTTTCGGCTGCGCCGTAAACGTGCGGACCGGCGTGCGCAAACCTTCGACGGGCTCGGCGCCGCTGGCATCCAAATACGCCAGAGCCGTGGCAATAGCGTGCTTGCACATACCGGGGTAACGATAGGCGGCGGGGCAATCGCAGTCGTAGTCGATCACCTCGTGCTCGTCCATGTCGAGCGCCACGTGCGTCTTGTACAGGTCGCCGCGCGAACCGCGCACCGAGCCCTCAACCGTCACGTTTTTGGAGAAGCGTGAGCCGCCGTCCTCAATCGACAGCACGGCGCCGTTGAGCATGAGCGAGCGACCCTTCATAAAGGTGCCGCTCAGCGCCGCCTCTTTCCGGAGCGCCTGCACAAACGTCCCCTGCGCCATCACTTCCTCCAATCTCACCCGGGGTAGCTTAGATAACCGTCACGCGGCCTTGGTTACCCACAATGGCCTTTGCCTCTGCCAGCAGCGGAATCGAGCGTGCATTGACCTTGGCCGGCACCTCAGCACGCAGCACGCGCCCGTCGACTTGCTCAATAAAGATCTCCACGCGGTCGCCGCCCGGGTTGGTGGTGAGCACCGTGGCCAGGCGCGCCATATTGCCCTGGCTAAATCGGCTGTTGGGCACCATGACCTCAAAGACCTTGGGCTTGTTTTTCTCCTCGCTAAGCTCCAGCGGCACAATCTCCTGCGCGATGATCTGGTCGCCGCGGTCCGAGCGCTCGAGCTTGCCCTTAATGCGCACAAACGCATCGGACAGCTGCGCGCCGGTCTCGGGATCGACCTCGCCATACAGATACCCCTCGGCCTCCTTGTAGGTCTTGGGGAACACCACGACCGTGGCCTCGCCTTCCATGTCTTCGAGCTGCACGATGCCCATGGGGTCGCCGTTTTTGGTCACGCGCTTGGACACGCTCGAGACCATGCCGGCCCACCACAGCGCCTTGCCCTCGGGAATCTCCTGGTTGATGGTGCCACCCGTGGGGTTTTGCACCTCGTATCCGGTGTCGATCTGCGAGAACGAGAAGTCGCGCGCCTTGGCTAGCGCATACTCAAACGGGCGCAGCGGGTGGTCCGAGACATAGATGCCCAGAACCTCCTTCTCCTGGCTCAACTTAAGGTGGCGGTCCCATTCCTGGCCATCCGGATCGGGCACGCTCACCTCAAAGCCCGAACCCTCAACATCACCAAACATGTCGAAGAACGACGTCTGGCCGCTCGCGCGATCTTTCTGGCGCTTTACCGCGGCATCGATGATGTTCTCGGGGTTGTTCTTGTCCACAAAGTGCATCATCTGGCGGCGCGGATAGCCCGTTGAGTCAAAGGCGCCTGCCTTGATGAGCGATTCGATCACGCGACGGTTGGCCTGGCTCGAGTCCACGCGCTCGACAAAATCGTGCAGCGTCTTAAACGGACCGCCCGCCTCGCGCTCGGCGATAATCGCCTGCGCCACGCCGGTGCCCACGCCGCGGATGCCAGCCAAACCAAAGCGCACGCCTTCCTTGGTAGCCGTGAACTCGGTACCGGACTCGTTGACATCTGGCGAAAGCACGGGGATGCCGTCGTGGCGGCACGCCGAGACGTAGTGCACGATCTTGTCGGTCTTGCCCGTATAGGACGTCAGAACGGCCGCCATGTACTCGTGCGGATAATGCGCCTTGAGCCACGCCGTCTGCATAACCAGGATGGCGTAGCCGGCAGAGTGCGACTTGTTAAAGGCGTAAGATGCGAATTCGAGAACATCGTCCCAAATCTTCTGGGCGACCTCGCGCGTGTAGTTGTTCTTGATAGCGCCGTTCATCCAGTGGTCGTAGGTGGTCTCGTCCGAGCCATCCTCCCAGTGGAGCACCGTCGACGTGAGCAGCTTGATCTTTTTCTTAGCCACGGGCTTACGGATACGCGAGTCCGATTCGCCCTTGGAGAAGCCGCACATCTCAACGGAGATGAGCATAACCTGCTCCTGGTAGACCATGGTGCCGTAGGTTTCGCCCAGGATGTCGTCCAGACGGTCGTCGTAGGAGACGGCCGGCTCCTTGCCGTTCATACGGTTGATGTAGGACGAGACCATGCCGGCGCCCAACGGGCCCGGGCGGTACAGGGCGATCAATGCCACGACGTGTTTGTACTCGGTGGGCTTCATGTTCTTGATCGTGGCCGTCATGCCGGCGGACTCGACCTGGAAGACGCCGGCGGTGTGGCCGGAACCCATGAGCTTAAAGATCTCGGGATCGTCAAAGGGAATCTCTTCCTCTTTGATGTCGATGCCGAAGTTCTTTTTGATGTTTGCCTTGGCCTTGGAGATAACCGTCAGCGTGCGCAGGCCCAAGAAGTCCATCTTGAGCAGGCCCATGTCGGCAACGGTATGGCCCTCGTACTGGGTAATCTCGACGCCGCCCTTGGTATCGAGCTTGGTGGGCACATGCTCGTTGACGGGATCGCGGCAGATCAGGACGGCGCACGCGTGCACACCCTCGCCACGGGTGAGGCCCTCGATCGAGAGCGCCGTGTCGATGATACGGCGGGCGTCGTCATCCTTTTTATAGGCCTCGGCAAAGTCGGGGTTAAACAGATCCTCTTTGCCGGGTTGCTTTTCGAGCACCTGCTTGAGCTTGACCTTGGGGTCGCTCGAGACCATCTTGGACAGGCGCTGGCCCATGTAGACCGGGTAGTCCAGCACGCGCGCGGCGTCGTTGATGGCCTGCTTGGCCTTAATGGTCGAGTAGGTGATGACGTGGGTGACCTTCTCGGGACCGTAGAGCTGGCGAACGTGCTCCACGACCTCGAGGCGCCGCTCATCGTCGAAGTCCATATCGATATCGGGCATCTCGGTACGCTGCGGGGACAGGAACCTCTCGAACATCAGGCCGTTCTCGAGCGGGTCGAACGCGGTGATGTTCATGGCGTAGGCGACGATAGCGCCGGCGGCCGAGCCACGGCCGGGACCGACGCCGATGCCGTTGTCCTTGGCCCATTGCACGTACTCGGCGACGATCAAAAAGTAGGCGGCAAAGCCCTTGTCGCAGATGACCTTGTATTCGTACTCAAAGCGCTCTTTGATGTTGACGCCACAGATCTCGCGCGTGGCCCAGTCGTCACCGTAGTGTTGGCGCAGGCCCTTCTCGCACTCGCGGCGGAACTGGCTCTCGTGCGTCTCGCCGGGATCGAGCAACGGGAAGCGCGGCAGGATGATGGAGTCCCAGTCCAGCTCAACGTAGCACTTGTCGGCAATCTCGAGCGTGTTGTCGCAGGCCTCGGGGCAATACGGGAACATCGCCCGCATCTCCTCCTCGGTCTTCATGTAAAACTCCGAGCCGGTCATGCGCATGCGGTTGGGGTCGTCGACCTTGGCGTTCATGCCGATGCACATGATGACGTCCTGCACGGGCGCGTCCTCGCGGCGCAGGTAGTGGAAGTCGTTGGTGGCGATGACCTTGACGCCCACCTGCTTGGCGATGTCGATGAGCGTGCGGTCCATCTGCTCGTCGGTCAGGCCGTTGTCGGTGGTGATGCCGTGTTCCTGGATCTCGATGTAGAAGTCACCGGGGTCGAAGGTGTCGCGGAAGGTCTCGGCCCACTTGATGGCGCCCTCCATGTCACCGCGGTCGATGTATTTGGGGATGATGCCCGCGATGCAGGCGCTCGTGCAGATCATGCCCTTGGCGTGGCGGCGCAGGTTGTCGAGCGTCACGCGGGGCTTGTAGTAAAAGCCCTGCACGGCGGCCTCGGAAACCGTCTGCATCAGGTTGACGTAGCCCTCCTGGTCCTTGGCCAGAAGGATCATGTGGTAGAGCTCGGGCTTGTGGTCGCGGGCGAGCGTCTCGTCCGGCGTAAAGTAGACCTCGCAGCCAAAGATGGGCTTGATGACCAGGGGCGGCTTGAGCTCGTCGATGTTGCCCTTCTCGTCCCACATGGCCATGTCCTTCACATACTGGGCATGCTCGCGCGGGTTTTCCTCGGGATCGGGCTCCACCAGCTCGTCGCGGCGGTCCTTTTCCAAGAAGGCCTTGTCGTGGCTCCAGGTTTTGTACTCGGGCGTGTTGTGATTGACGGCGTCGCAGGCCAGCGCCAGGTCGGGCACGCCATACATGTAGCCGTGGTCGGTAATGGCCACGGCGGGCATGCCAAGTTCAACGGCACGATTGACCATATCCTGGATACGGGTTGCGCCGTCGAGCATGGAGAAAACAGTGTGATTGTGCAGATGGACGAATGCCATGTGATGAGCTCCGATGCGGGTTCGTGTTCTGACTGAACGATTTTACCGCACGGCGCGGACGGCACCCGAACCTAGCCAAACCAACACGGCTCCTCTTGCAGTTGCGGTGAAATGCGGACTGTTTGGCGGCTTTTTTGGCCAAAACAGTCCGTATTCCACCGCAAGTTATCTGAGGGCTAGAGATTGTAGGTGACTACTTGAGGTTCGGCGGGTTCGACGAAGATGGCTGGATTCGTCTGCTCCACGCGAACGAACTTGACCGTCACCGCCTCAACGCCCGCCTTGTGCAACACGTCGGCGTAGACGCGCGCCTGCAGGGCGTGCTTCTCGAGCAGCTGTTCCGGCGTCTCATCCGGCGTGCCACCCGTCTTGTAATCAATGACCAGGGCGCGCGACGGATCGGCCGGGTCGGTGGCCAGTGCATCGATGGCGCCCTCGGCATAGGCACCGTAGCGAGCGATGTCCTCGTCCTCGCAGCCCAGCGAAAAGAACGGCACCTCGGCGCGAACGCACGGCCACGCGAGCAGGTCGGCACGAACAGCCGACTTGAGCCAGCGGTTCAGGGCAACGTCGAAGCGTTCGCGCTGCTCCGGCGTCAGGCGCCACAGACGCGCCAGTGCATCGGCGCGCGCAGCGGGCAACGCGTCGGCACCCATCTCGATGAGCCACTGGCAGGCGGCGTGGAACGCCGAGCCCAGCGCCATGGGGTTGCCGGCGGGCTCAACGACGGCCACGTCCGCATCGGCCATCTCCGAGCCATCCGACTCTGCATCATCGCCAGCCTCGTCCATGGGCACGTGCGCCTCGGCGGCACGGTCCTCGGACTCGGCATGCAGCGCCGCGGCAATTGACGAGTAGCTGTACGAATCGCGCTCCGGATACGGGCAGGTGCCCATGCGCACACCCACCGCCTGGGGATACACGAGCTCAAACGCATCGGGCTCGGGGCCGGCAGGACCGGGAACGGCGGCGCGGGCATCTGCACCGGCACCCTCCGGCTCCGCATCGCCGCGGACAAGCCTGCCCTCGGCATCCAGCGAAGCGTTTGCCTCAAACGCCTGCTCGCCAAAGGTAAAGTCCGTGAGCGAAATGAGCTCGTAGTCGCCCGGCTGGGAGTTGTCGAACACCAGGCGGTCGCTATCGAGCTGCGGCGTGTCCAGAGCGTCGGTCGGCAAAATACGGCGCAGCACGTCGTAGGTCAGATCCGTCTCGACATCGAAGGTCGGCGCCGTCACCTTGCCACGGCTCACACCGGCATCCATCGCCAGAATGACCAGCTCGCGTGCTCGCGTCATGGCGACATAGAGCAGGCGGGCCCGCTCCTCGAGCGAGAGCTGCAGGTCGTCGTTGCGCAGACGGGCAAATGCCTCGGCGGGAGAGCCCGTCGCGCATACGTCCTCCATAAGCTCTGGCGGCAACCACAGCGACGTGCCCTTGCCCTTAAACGCGTGTTCAAACTGCTTTTTGACGTCATCGCCCTTCACGAACGTACCGTCCGCGAGTTTAACGCCGTCGAAGCGTGCCGGCAGCGCCACGACCTGCGCTCCGCCCTCGACGCGACCCATCTGCGCCGCACCGGACGGCTTGCGCACGCCAAAACACTCGGCAACCGCCACGACCGGATACTCCAGACCCTTGGACGCATGCACCGTCATGATGCGCACTGCGCCGTCACCCTCCTCGTTGAGGGCACCCGGGGCCTCCTTGCCCGCCAAGAAGCGGTCGAAGGCCAGCGCGATGGAACGCGGCGAGTTGCCGAACTCGGCCTCAGCCTCAGCCACGGCGTCGAGCGCCTTGAGCACGTTGGCGGCAATGGCCTTGCCCTCGGGGCCGCGCTGCGCCAGGCGCACAAACCAGCCGGAGGCGTTGACCACGTCGCGCGCGATGGCGGCGAACGAATCGCGGCCCGCGCGACGAAGCGCATACCGCAGCACCTCGCGGGCGCGCTTCACAAGCGGCAAGTCTTGCAAACCCGGCACGTCGGAATCGCTCATGATGCCCATGTCGATATTCCGGCGCGAGGTCTCCCCTGTCTCGCTATCGAGCTTGGTCGCCAGCGCCAGGAACTCCTGAGCGCCGAGCGCAAACATCGGCGAGGCGAGCAGCGGCATAAGGCCCCGCGCCGTATCGGCCGGATTGGCGAGCGCACATACCAGGGCGCGCACCGTCTGCACCTCGGCTGCCTGGGCAAAGACCGAACCACCCGCGATGACGCAGTCGAGCCCCTGGTCGCGGAAGGCCTGGGCGTAGACGTCGGCGTTGGTCATGCGGCCCAGCAGCAGCACCATGCCGCCCTGGGGCTGGCCGGCATCGGCAAGCGCGCGGAATCGCTCGGCGATCGCACGGGCCTTGGCCTGTGTGCGTTCCTGCGTACTGCCGCCGGCAACAAAGAGGGCCTGGCGACGCGAGGCGTCTGCCACCAGCGTGTCCTTGCGGCCGTCGCTCGCCTCAAGATCCAAAAAGCCCTGCATCAGGCCGCCGTCATCGCCGTCGAAGACGCGTGCCACGTAACGCAGTACCTCGTCATGGCTGCGGAAGTTGCGCACGAGTTTGACGAGTTCGCCGGCAGGGGCGTCGGCCACGGCAGTCGCCTCGGGCGCGGCAGACGAGCCCACCTTGCGCTCCTGACGACGGAACACCTCGACCTCGGCGCCACGGAAGCGATAGATGGACTGCTGCGCATCGCCCACAGTGCACAGCGCGCGCTCCCCCGCACCCGTCAGGTAACGGATCAGATCGACCTGCATCTGGTCGGTATCCTGAAACTCATCGATCATGACCATCTTAAAGCGGCCCTCGTACGCAGCACGGATGGCAGGGTAATCGCGCAACGCCTCGTAAGCCATACGCAGCAGGTCGTTGTTATCGAGCGCGGACTGGCCGGCCTTGAGCGCACGGTACTCCGCCTCTACGGCACGGGCGAGCCCCACCAGCGCATCGAGCGCCGAACCGCCGCAGGCAAGCACGATATTGATAAACGCATCAGCCGCCTCGGCCTTGAGTAGCTCCACCTGCTCCTTAGGAAACGCCTTGCTCGCGCGCGGCATGGTGCACGACATCATAAGTCGCGCCGCATCGGCCATGGTCTTGCCGCTCGCCTCAAACGCATCGATGGCATCGAGCGCCACCTGCGCTTTCTCGGTCGCGGCCTTGCTTGCGCCCAGCGCCGCACGATAGGCATCGGCGAGTGCCGAGGTATCGGCCTGGCCGCGCGCCACGCGCACGTCGTCCATGCCGCCCGGCAACTGGCTCGACAGCTCCAGCAGCTCGCGCACCAGGCCCTTAATGGTCGTGCCGGTACCAAACGGCCCGCCCTCGCCCGCCATGGGATACCAGGCGTAAAGGGCCTTGAGCGAGGCGGCGAGCTCGGGGGCGGCATCGGGTGCCGTCGCGCGGGCCAGCACATGCTCAACAGCCTGGTCCATAAGCTCGTCGGTATCGGTGAGCACCGTGAACTCGGGATCGATGCCCAGCTCCAACGCGTGTGCGCGCAGGATGCGCGAGCACATGCCGTGAATGGTCGAAATCCACGCGTCGTCGACGGTCAGTGCTTCCTCGTCCATGCCCTCGTCGATAAGCGCACGGCGCACGCGGTCGCGAATCTCGGCCGCGGCATCTTTGGTAAAGGTAATGGCGAGCACCTGGTCCAGATGCTCAACGAACGGACCGGATTCGGGCGAGAGCGCATAGACGATGCGGCGCGTGAGGGTAAAGGTCTTACCCGAACCGGCGCCCGCCGAGACAAACAGCGGGCGGTCGAGCGTTTTGACAATCTGCAGCTGTTGCGGCATCAAAGTCGAAAGATCCATGGTCTACACGTCCCTCCTTACAAACGTTCCTTCGTGGTTATACGAGCAGCGCGCATGCGCGGCCTGAGCCGACGCCGGGTCGACGGCGGCAACGTTGCCCGCCTCGAGCTCGCGCAGGCGCTCGGCGATGTCGGCCTCCACGCGATCGAGCAGGGCATCGAAGTCCATGCTGCCGCCCTCGCCCGGGAAGCCCTTCTTGAGGCCCGGGATGCGACCGTCACCGCGCTCTTCCTCGAGCAACTCGGCGCTCGCCGCACCGCGCAGCGCGGGCTTGCCGCCCTTGGTCGAAAAATAGAGCGCTGCACGGGTATCCAAGCCCAGTGCCCGACGCATGGCCTGCGCGTAGATGAGCGTTTGGGTATGGGGCGGCAGCCAGCGCGGGTCGTCGATGGGAGCCTCGCCCGTCTCCTCGTCACGCACCGTGGGGTCGGCAAGCTTAAACTCCTCGACACCCGAACGATGCTTGTAGTCGATTACCACGGCGCGATTCTCGGCATCCACATCTACGCGGTCGATGCGCCCGCCGAGCGGCCAACCGGCATACTCGACCTGGAGCTCGTTGAACGCAAACTCCAGGTAGCGCGGGGCAAAGGGGGCAAGTGCCTCGGACTCGTAGGCAAGCACACCCTCCAGCTGCGGCAAGATCTCGGCCACCTGGCGTTCCTCCACCGCAGAGAGCGGCACCAGCGGGCCCTCCGTGCCGCGCTTGCCGGCGTGCTCGGCCAACGTCTCGTCAAAGACCTCGTGCAGCAGCTCCTGTGCGCGCGGCAGATTCTCGGGCGTCACGCGCTCCATGCCCTCTTGGGGCAGACGGGCATGCAGATGCTCCAGCACGTCGTGGACAAAGTTGCCCTTTTCCATGTTGCCAAAGCCCGCGTCGATCGACTGGGGCTTCACGCGGTACGAGACGAACCAGCATAGCGGGCACGTCGAGTACGCCTCAATCTGCGAGGCGGACGTCAGACGCGGCACGAGCGGCGCGTTCTCGCCCTCGCCATCGCGACGGCGCAGGACCAAATACGGCACGGCCTCGGCACTCAGATGCTGAGGGGCTTCACAGGTCACGCGCTCGCGCTTGAGGCCTTCACCTGCCGCGGGATCAAAGTCGGCGATGATATCGCCCTCGCCCACGCGCATGGGCTTGGCAGCGCCAGCGGCCTCGGCATGTGCCCACAGCTCGGTCCATACGGCTGCCGGGTAGCACTCGCGTGCCTGGCGATCGTGCGTCACACGGGCGAGCGCGACCGGACCGCTCGCCGCCTGCATCGCACGGCCAAAGCGCACGCGCAGCAGGGCAGCGGGCTCCAAAGACACGCCGTCGCGGCGCAGCTCGGCTGTCAACGTGGCAAGCGGGCCCTCTTCGTGCGAAAGCGGATAGCTGTCCAGGTCGACATCGGCAAACAGCACGGCATCGTAGCTGCCAGGGCGAAGAACCGACGCATCGGCAAGCGACGCGAAGCGCACTTGTGCTCGTGGTGTGCGATCGACCTCATAGGTCTCGTAATCGTAGGCGGTACTGCGCTTGTCCACCTTGGTTCGAACGCCGTCGAGAACCGGCACGGTCGCGGCCTGCGACACGTCGAGCGCGCGAGCATCGTTCATAAGGATGTCGATGGCATGGCGCAGCAAAGCCGTCTCTGCCTGGCGACGGGCCTGGCCGTCAAGGCCGCCTAGAGCGCGATCGGGCAACGCCTCGGCAACGGCAAGCATGGCCTTAAGCGCCGTCACGGGCTTGTCACGCCACAGCGCCTGGAACACGTCCGAGACCACACACGGTACGTTCTTAAACCAGTTATCGTCGCTCGTCGCCTTGCGCGCGCCCCTCACCTGGCCCTGAACGCTCTGCAGCAGGCTCTTGACGCCCGCGGTAGTCTTGCTGCGCGAGAGACGCATATTCTTATCGAAGGTACGGGCATTGACGGCATCAGCGCCCGAAAGCGGACTGTAGATCCAGTCGGTAAGCTCCGGCGCGGGCCACCACTCAGTCTTGGAAGCGGTGCCCTCGTCGGCGGCTTTCATACGCTCGATCAGGTTGGCGAGCGCCGTAAACTGCCTGCCCGCGATGGACTGGGAAAACGCCGTGAACTCAGTCGTCTCGGCCGCAATGTGACGCGCCGCCAAACGGGCGGCGAGCTCGCCGAACAGCTGGGGTGCCCGGGCAGAAACGACGAGCACGCGCACGGGGTCGGCGGGCGTTGCAGTAGCTTTATCGGCCTTGGACTCCTTGTGCGCTTTCACCAACTTATCGATGGCGTCCGCATAGACATGAGCACGGGCATGGGGGCCGGCGACCTCAATAAAGGCAGGCTGAGCGGCGGCCCCGCAAGCGACATCAGACGCGACGGCGTCCTCCCCCAGCGGCGCGATCTCAAACAGCACACCGCGGGCATCAAATGCCGTGGCAAGCTCCTCGCGCATCGCCGCCTGCTCGCGGGCAAGCAGCACGACGACCTCTCCCCCATTGTTCGCCACGGCAGACAGCAGCTCGAGTAGACCGTGCGTAAACGACGTGGTACCGCGCACGCATACGGCGCGGGCGCACGCCGGCAGGCTATCGGCCAGGGCACCGGCCATAATGTCGGCTGCCTCGCAGGGCTCGACCATATCTCGACGGTCCAAACCGCTCGCATAGGCGCTCAACAGCTCGAACACACGAGCCTCGGCATCGCTTTTTGGCTCAGGCCGGCAGTTGTCGCCACGGCATCGTTCGGCACCCGTCCCCGCAACGCCCGGCAACACGTCGCGGGCCATGCGCGCGAGCATGCGCACTGTGCCCTGGCTGCGCGAAAGCGGCCGTAGGTCGGCATCGTCGAGACGCGTGACCATATCCGAGAACAGCATCTGGCGCTGCAGGTTGTCGACGAAACCGCGCCCGTCGCCCAAAAGCTCCCAAAGCGAGCGAAGCCACGATGCGGGTGTCTTGTAGTCGATACCCAGCGAAATGCCGGCTTCCGCCGCATCATGGCGGCACAGGTCGAGCTCGGCAAATGTTGGCGCCAACAGAACAGCGCGCCCGTGGCGGGCAACCAGGTCGGCCAGTAGCGCCGCCTCGGCATCGCTCAAATCCGTGCCGGCATTGGTGGTATAGATTCGAACAGGCATGGTCCTCCGCTCAAACTGTTCGCAATAATCAATGCATCCATCCTACCCGCCCAAGCGGACAGATTTGCCCCACGCCAACAGATTTGATCCCTTGAGGACGGAGGAAAATGGATCACAGAGGGGGTCAGTCTAACCCGGTGATTCGTTTTCCTCCGTCCCCAAGGGATCAAAAAACCGCCCCCGGAGGGACGGTTCTTCGTAATTCAATGTTGTCGCTGGCCTACTCGCCATCCTCCAACTTAATGAGGATCTTGCGGTAGCCACCGTACTCGCCGTTCAGCGCCTTTGAAACGCGGCTCACCGTGGTGGACGAAGCGCCGGTACGGGCCTGAACCTCAACATAAGGCTCGCCCTCGTCCAAATAGCGCGCAACCTGCAAACGCTGAGAAAGGTCGCAAATCTCGCGCGGCGTGCAGATATCGGTCAAAAACGCTTGGATATCCTTCTCGTCGTCCAAAAGGCTAAATGCGTGGACCAGCTGCTTGACATCAGGCTTGTCAAACATGTTCTCGATATTCATCGATCACCGCCAAACCCGCCAAAAGGCATCGAAGTTGATACTGACATCGGGCATCGTTCGCCCGTTCTATGCAATAGGGCAACGCCTGTGGCTTTTGCCCGTAGCAGTGTAGCACACCACCAAACTAAAGCGACAAGACTCTCTGCCAGCGGCGCGTTTTTCAGGACGAACGCCGTTTAGAAACCATATGCGCACGTAAGCTCCACGAATATTTGAGACAATGGGCGCCCAAACACCGCGGCGCGCCCGCGCAACCATCCAGGTCGCCGCCGTAAGCCGCTTCACGCGACGCCAGCAATCCCGGCGCAAGAAAGGATTCACGCCATGCGCTTTATGCTTAACTGGCTCTTCACCTCGATCGCCATCGCGATCGCCACGTTCCTCGTCCCCGGTATCCAACCCTTCGGCTTTGCCGAGACCTGGGTCTGCTTTGCCTTTGTGGGACTGTTCCTGAACATTGTCGATTCGTTCGTCAAACCGTTCCTGACCGTCATCTCGCTGCCGCTCACGATCATTACGCTGGGCATTTTCCAGCTTGTCGTCAACAGCTTTATACTTGAGCTCGCGAGTTACCTGTCGGTCAACCTGCTGGGCGTCGGCATCTCCATCGCCAGCTTTGGATCGGCCTTTATGGGCAGCATCCTGGTGTCCATCACGCGCAGCATCCTCGACAGCATCGCCGAGGACTAAAACGGCCATTCCGGCCGTGTCCGTCTCAACAGCCCAAAACGAAGGCCGCCCATCGCAAAAATGGGCGGCCTTCTTATTTGCCAAGTCTCAAAGGGCGAGAAAATCTACCATTTCCACCCCGTCCCCAAATGCAGGTGTGGGTTAGATGACGTAGTCGTAGCCATGGTTGGGAGCGACAAGTTGATCGAGCGTCACACCGTCGAGGTAGTCGTTGATGAGCTTGTCCAGGTTCTTCCACACGTCGAGCGTGGGGCACTCGTCCGAACGCGAACAGCCCTTGCAGTCGCCGTCCAGGCAGGCGACCGGCGCCAAGCTGCCCTCGGTCAGGCGCAGGATCTCGCCCACCGTATACTGCTCGGGCGGGCGCGTAAGCACGTAGCCGCCGCCCTTGCCGCGCATGCCCGAGAGCATGTTGGCGCGCACGAGCGTAGCCAAGATGTTCTCGAGATATTTCTCGGAAATCCCCTGTCGCGCCGCGATCTCTTTGAGCGGGATGCGACCGGCCGCCTGGTGCTCGGCCAGATCGACCATAACGCGCAGGGCATATCTGCCCTTAGTAGAAACCAACATGTATAGTGCTGCCTTTCGGTCATTTAGTCCGTAGAAATTCTAGCCGAAAAATTGGTTTTGAAAATACCCGTTCCGGTCAAGATGGTTAATCGACTCGTAATAATCTTCTATTTCCTATTGCGTTACTAGGCTTTAGTGTCTACTATGCTTGCCAACAGCAAAACGAACAACCTATACGGTTTGTGGGTTTCGCTGCTACACACACCGTAAAACCACACGGTATCCAGTCATTTGAACACTTTGGAGGTTCACCATGAGCAACGTTTACACGTCCATCGATCAGCTTATCGGCCATACCCCGCTTCTGGAGCTCACTCACTTTGAGGCCGATGAGGACCTCAAGGCCCGCGTGCTCGTCAAGCTGGAATACTTCAACCCCGCCGGCTCCGTCAAAGACCGCGTCGCCAAGAACATGATCGACGAGGCCGAGAAGGCCGGCAAGCTCGTGCGCGGTGGCGACTACACCATCATCGAGCCCACGAGCGGCAACACCGGCGTCGGCATCGCCTCGGTGGCGGCTGCCCGCGGCTACAAGGTGATCATCACCATGCCCGAGACCATGTCCGTGGAGCGCCGCAAGCTTATGCAGGCATATGGCGCACAGCTCGTGCTCACCGACGGTTCCAAGGGCATGAAGGGCGCCATCGCCAAGGCCGAGGAGCTGCAGAAGGAGACCCCCAACAGCATTATCGCCGGCCAGTTTGTGAACCCCGCCAACCCCGCCATCCACAAGGCCACGACCGGCCCCGAAATCTGGGATGACACCGACGGCGAGGTCGACATCTTCGTCGCCGGCGTTGGAACCGGCGGCACCGTGACCGGCGTGGGTGAGTTCCTCAAGGAGCAGAACCCCGAGATTCAGGTCGTCGCCGTTGAGCCCGCCACTTCCCCGGTGCTCTCTAAGGGCCAAGCCGGCCCGCACAAGATCCAGGGTATCGGCGCCGGCTTTGTGCCCGACGTCCTCGACACCCAGGTCTATGACGAGATCATCCCCGTCGAGAACGACGACGCCTTTGCGACCGGCCGCGCCGTGGGCCACAAGGAGGGCGTGCTCGTGGGCATTTCGTCCGGCGCCGCCGTGTGGGCCGCGCTGCAGCTGGCCAAGCGCCCCGAGAACGAGGGCAAGACCATCGTGGCGCTGCTCGCCGACACCGGCGAGCGCTACCTGTCCACGGCACTGTTCCAGGACTAGAGCTTCTCGTTCTTAGAACGAGTCCAAGGCACGCCGGCCTTCCCTCTCTTCTGGCAGCCTGGGCTCATCCCAACAGGGCGTCCCATATGACGCCCGAACTTGCTACAATGTCTGCGGCGCGGAACCAGCCTCCCGCGCCGCTTTTCTTTTTTGGCCACATGCCACCAAGGAGAACCTCCCCATGCACAACAAGCGCGTGCTCGTCGCCATGAGTGGCGGCGTCGATTCCAGCGTGACCGCGTACCTGCTCAAGCGCCAGGGCTACGAATGCGTCGGCGCCACCATGCGCCTCACCTGCCCCGCGCCCGATCCCGTCACGGGCATGAGTAAGGTCGACCGCGACATCGCCGACGCAAAGGCTGTCGCCGAGCGCCTGGGGATACCCCACCATGTGCTCGACCTGCAGCAGACCTTCGACCGCAATGTTATCGAGCGCTTCGTGACCGCCTACCAGGAAGGGTTGACACCCAACCCGTGCATCATCTGCAACCGCCATATTAAGTTTGGCGCGTTGCTCGATGCAGCGCTCGATATGGGCTGCGACTACATCGCCACAGGTCACTACGCCAAAACGAGCCAAACGTCCGACGGCACCTGGCAGCTGCACCGTGGCGAGGACCCAAAGAAGGACCAAAGCTACTTTTTGTATTCGCTTACGCAGGAGCGCTTGGCACGCACAATCTTTCCGCTGGCAGGCCTGGACAAAGAGCACGACGTGCGCCGCATCGCCGCCGAACAGGGCTTCATCAACGCCAAGAAGGCCGAAAGCGAGGATATCTGCTTTATTCCAGACGGTGACTACGCGGGCTATATCGAGTGCCGCTGCGGACATCCCGCTGCACCGGGCGACATTGTGTGGCGCGACGGCAGCGTGGTCGGGCGCCACAACGGCGCGCTGCGCTACACCATCGGCCAGCGCAAGGGCTTGGGCGTCGCGATGGCGCATCCCGTGTATGTGACGGGCGTCGATGCCGCCAACAACACCGTGCATCTGGGCGAGGCCGAGGACCTAACGGCCACAGCACTCACGGCCGACGACTGGATCTGGAGCGCCCCTGCCGACCGCATGGAGGCAGAACTCGATGCCGGCGGCATTCGCGTGGGCGCCAAGTACCGTTACCGTCAGAAAGACCAAGCAGCGACCCTTACGCGCGGCGAAGACGGGCAAATGCTGCTGACTTTTGACGAGCCGCAGCGAGCCATCGCCCCCGGCCAGGCCGTTGTAGTCTACCACGGCGACATCGTCCTCGGCGGCGGCACGGTGACCGGCGCACTTAAGTAGCCCCATCCCCTTCATAAATTGCGGTGAAATAGGGACTGTTTAAGCGTTTAAAACCGCCAAACAGTCCCTATTTCACCGCAACTTAGAGAGGACGGCCTCGGTCGGTACTGCCGTATCAGCCGAGGCCGCTGCATCGCTAGCGCTGTACGTAGGCGCGGACGAGCTCGAAGGTGTTGCGCACGCCGTCGATGTGGCTGCGCTCGTAGTTGTGGCTCGCGTACACGCCGGGGCCGATCAGACCATGGCGAATGTCGTAGCCGGCCAAGAGCGTGGCCTCAACGTCCGAGCCGTAATGCGGGTACACGTCGATGGCGTAATCGAGCTCAAGCTCGCGCGCGATATTGGACAGCGTGGTCACCAGATCGTAGTTGTAGGGGCCGCCCGAATCCTTGGCGCAAATCGACACCATGCGCTCGGTGCAGCCCAGGTCGTCGCCCACGCAGCCCATGTCCACGCTGATCATCTCGCGCGTGTCGGCCGGCACAAAGGCACCGCCATGGCCGACCTCCTCGTACACGGTAAAGAGCAGCGAAACCTTACGCGAAAGCGTCACCTCGCCAGCGGCGACGGCACGCGCCAAGCCCAGCAAAATGGCGGCCGAAAGCTTGTCGTCCAGGAAGCGGCTCTTAATGTAGCCACTCTCCGTCACCGTCGTGCGAGGGTCCATAGCGATGATGTCGCCAGTCTGAATACCCAGCTCGAGCACATCGTCCTTGCTGTCGACGTTCTCGTCGAGCAGGATCTCCATGTTCTTCTCGATAGTCTTGACCGGCTCGTCGGCCACGTGCGCCGAAGGCTCGGTATTGAGGACCACACCCGTGTACACATTGCCGTCGCGCGTGTAGACGGTGCAGTTCTCGCCATCGGCCGTAGACCACTGATGCCCGCCGATCGTCGTGGGGCGCAGACGACCATTGTCCTTGATAGAGCGCACCATAGCGCCCAGGGTATCGACATGGCTCGCCAACACGAGCGGCTCACCCTCACCACCAAGCTCAACGAGCACGTTGCCCTTATTAGAACGCTCAGGCCCAAACCCCATATCGCGCAATGTTTCCATTAGATAATCAGTCGCCGCACGGGTATAGCCGGTAGGCGAAGCAATCGAGGTAAGCGCCTTCAGCTGGTCAGTAATATAGGAGAGCATAGAATCCATCTTGGACACCAAAGTCACCCTTTCATATCGAATTAAACCCACAGCAACAATACCACCACGCACAATTATTTACCTAGCGAGACAACCCATCGAGCTTCTCAGAGCAGCGCCCGTCACGATAACGAGCCGGCGGCCCCCTGCCCGTTAGCCCCAGAATCTTTCCGCAGGACAGAAGGAGGCCCCGCCGCACGTAGTGCGCAACGGGGCCTCCGACATGTCCGAGGACGATTCTGGGGCTAACGGGCAGGGGCCCGCCGAACCAAGTTAGGCAGCCGGGCAGATCTTCTTGAAGAGCTCGATGACGTCGTCGAGCGTTGCCTCGCGCGGGTTACCCGGGAAGCAGGCGTCGGCCATGGCGTCCTTGGCCAGGACCTCGATCTCGTCAGCCTTCATGGCCTCGCAGACGTGCGGGATGTTCACGTCGGCGGAGAGCTGCTTGACGGCGGCGATGGCGGCATCGGCGGCCTCGTCGGTGCTCATGCCCGTGGTGTCAACGCCCATGGCGACGGCGACCTTGGCCAGGCGCTCGGCGCAAACCGGCTTGTTGAACTCCATGGCGATCGGCAGCAGCATGGCGCAGGCGACGCCGTGCGGGGTGTCGTAGTGAGCGGACAGGGTGTGAGCCATGGCGTGGTCGATGCCCAGGCCGACATTGGAGAAGCCCATGCCGGCGACATACTGGCCAAGAGCCATGCCCTCGCGGCCGGAGCCGGGCTGACCGGACTTGGCCTCGGCAACGGAGTCGCGCAGGTTCTCGCTGATCAGCTTGATGGCCTCAAAGTGGAACATGTCGGAGAGCTCCCAGGCGCCCTTGGTGGTGTAGCCCTCGATGGCGTGGGTCAGAGCGTCCATGCCGGTGGAAGCGGTCAGGCCGGCGGGCATGGAGGCCATCATGTCGGGGTCGACGACGGCGACCTCGGGGGCGTCGTTGGTGTCGACGCACACGAACTTGCGGACCTTCTCGGGATCGGTGATGACGTAGTTGATGGTCACCTCGGCGGCAGTACCGGCGGTCGTCGGCACGGCGATGGTGAACACGGCGTGGTTCTTAGTCGGAGCAACGCCCTCGAGGCTGCGGACATCGGCGAACTCGGGGTTGTTGATGATGATGCCGATGGCCTTGGCGGTGTCCATGGAGGAGCCGCCACCGATGGTCACGATAGCGTCAGCCTCGGCGGCCTTGAAGGCCTCGACGCCGTCCTTGACGTTCTGGATCGTGGGGTTGGGCTTGATCTCGGAGTAGAGGCTCCAAGCGATGCCGGCGGCGTCGAGCTCGTCGGTCACCTTAGCGGTAACGCCAAACTTGACCAGATCGGGGTCGGAGCAGACGAAGATCTTCTTGTAGCCGCGACGCTGGAGCTCGCCGGGGATCTCCTTGATGGCGCCGGAACCATGATAAGAGATGGTATTGAGAACGAAACGATTAGCCATTGATAGCCTCCAATCGTGTGCGGGGCACCCATTACGCCCCACGCTACGAGTCCCATCCTAACGCTTTTGAAACAAAAAACACGTGAGAACGTCAAAATTGTTAAAGCGTTTCAACAGATGATGAAAAAGATTGCGGCAAAGGGACAGCCCCTTTGCCGCATTCGGTTACTTTCGACAGCCCTCTTTCCAAGCCTCGGCCGCAACCTTCCAGCGTAAGCGCAAGTCGCGCTCGCGGTCGATGAACATGATGGCAAACGCGACAAACAGCAGCAAGCTCGCCACGACGATGGCGTGCAGGCCCATGCGCTCAATACACCAGTTGCCCAACACAGCGCCAAACACAAAGGTAAAGATCACGCCAAAGTACAGCAGGCCGTTTTCCAAAAAGCCGCGCCTGTGGGTGATGATGTAATCGTCCACGTTTTGCAGCGCGTTGCGCAAGTTGCCGATGCACATGGTCGTAGCGATGCCGTGACCGTGGATCTTGCGGAAGCTCTCGACCTGCATGCCGCAGGCAAACGAGGTGAGGCAGTTGGCGAGCAGGTTGAAATTGCCGCCCGGGATAAAGCTCACGCCCAGCAAGATGACGGCTTCAAAGAACACCGTCACCTGACGCCAGTGGATCACGCTGCCAAACCGCTCGTGTACCAGATCGGCAAGCATAATACCCACGGCAAACGACACCACAGGGAAGAAGTAGCGCCCCGCAAGTGCCCAATTGCCCTCCGAGATGCTCACGCCCACGAGCAGGATGTTGCCTGTCTGCGCGTTGGCGAAAACATGGTCGCGCCCAATGTACGAATACACGTCCATAAAGCCACCGGCGAGCGCCAAGATGATGCCCAGCTCAATAGACTCCGATATCTGTTTGGCACGCTGCATCGTCGTGCATCCTCCTTGTTGACGACTCTCTCGTGCGTTGGCGGAAACATAGCCGCCGTTCATACTGTAACCCATTGACAACATGGCGTGCGCGCGAGACGGCTTCCCCAACGCGCAGATACACAGTCTGGAAACAAACGACGGATACAGCACCCGCATCGACGCGCCGATCCGCCAGCCCATGTACTCCACCAGTCTTTTTAGCCCCGTCCCAAAAAGACTGGTTACAATTACGTGCAGCATACAAACACCGGGAGGGATCGTGGCAAAAAAGCCTCAGCACGCTCAGAATAACCAGCGCAGTCAGCAGGGCAAACAGGGCCAGCGGCAAAAGCGCGGCGGCAAGGCCCAGGGCGGCCACGCCGCTCATACCCCGGCAGCGCCCGCCCGTCCCTGGCGCCCGGGCCGCGATAAGTTCCTCCCCGTCAGCCGCGCCGATATGGACGCGCGCGGTTGGGACCAGTGCGACTTCGTCTACATCTGCGGCGACGCCTACGTGGACCACCCCAGCTTTGGTATGGCCATCATCAGCCGCGTACTCGACGCGCACGGCTACAAAGTGGGCATCATCTGCCAACCCGACTGGACCGATCCCGCCAGCATCAGCGTGCTCGGTGAGCCGCGCCTGGGCTTTTTGGTCAGTGCCGGCAACATGGACTCCATGGTCAACCACTATTCGGTGACCAAGCACCGCCGCCACACCGACGCCTATACCCCCGGCGGCGAGGAAGGTCACCGCCCCAACCGTGCCGTCACGGTCTACGGCAATCTCATCCGTCAGACGTTCAAGGACGCCCCCATCATTATCGGCGGCATCGAGGCGAGCCTGCGTCGCCTGGCCCACTACGACTACTGGCAGGACAAGCTCAAGCGCTCGGTGCTGCTCGACTCGGGCGCCGACATCCTCATCTACGGCATGGGCGAGCACGCGATTGTCGAGATCGCCGACGCGCTCGACGCGGGGCTGCCCGTCGATCAGATCACCTATATCAACGGCACCGTTTACCGCACGGGTTCGCTCGACGAGGTCTACGACTACGACCTGCTGCCCAGCTGGGACGACCTTGCCGCCGACAAGCTCAACTACGCCCGCAGCTTTAACGTGCAGCAGCAAAATATGGACCCTATCACCGGCCATCGCTTGGTAGAGCCATATCCCAACAGCGTGTACGTGGTGCAGAACCCGCCGTCGGCAACACTCACCACCGACGAGATGGACGAGGTTGCCGAACTCCCCTACGCACGCGATTGGCATCCCGACTACGACGCGGCAGGCGGCGTGCCGGCCTTTGCCGAGATCAAGTTTTCCATTAGCTCCAACCGCGGCTGTTTTGGCGAGTGCTCGTTTTGCGCGCTCACCTTCCATCAGGGCCGCGTACTGCAGATGCGCAGCCACGATTCGATCATGCGCGAGGCCGAGCTGCTCACGCGCGATCCCGAGTTTAAGGGCTACATCAACGACGTGGGTGGACCGACGGCCAACTTTAGCCGCCCCGCCTGCGATAAGCAGCTCAAGCACGGCGTGTGCAAGAACAAGCGCTGCCTGTGGCCGAGCGTGTGCAAGAACATGGTGGTCGACGAGAGCGGCTACACGCAGCTGCTGCGCGACCTGCGCCAGCTGCCGGGCGTCAAGAAGGTCTTCGTGCGCAGCGGCATCCGTTTTGACTACACCATGGCCGATGCCTCGGACGAGTTTTTGCGCGAGCTGCTGGAACACCATGTCTCGGGCCAGCTGCGCGTAGCGCCCGAGCACGTGAGCGACGCGGTACTGTCCGTGATGGGCAAACCGAGCCGCGCCGTCTACGATGCGTTCTGCCGCAAATTTGAGCGCCTGAACCGCGAGTACGGACTCAAGCAGTACGTGGTGCCGTACCTGATCTCGAGCCACCCCGGTTCAACGATGAAGGAAGCCGTGGACCTTGCCGAGGCCGTGCGCGACATGGGCTACATGCCCGAGCAGGTGCAGGACTTCTACCCCACACCGTCCACTATGTCGACCTGTATGTACTACACCGGCGTGGATCCGCGCACCATGGAGCCGATCTATGTGGCGCGCGACCCGCATGAGAAGGCCATGCAACGCGCGCTCATCCAGTACCGCAAGCCCGAGAACTACAAGCTCGTGCGCGAGGCACTGGAAAAGGCCGGCCGTCGCGATCTGATCGGCTACACCAAGCATTGCCTGATTCGCCCCGTGCCGCCACGCCCGGGCGAGACGTCTGCCGGCGGTGGGCATGGCACCGGCAAGAAGGGCGGTAAGGCCCACGGTGGCGCCGCCGGCAAGGGACCCAAAGGCAGCAAGGGCCACGGCGGCATGTCGCGTGCGCAGAACACCGCAGGCCGCAACCGCGCGGCCCAGGGGCGTCAGGGCGCCAACGGCGGCGGCAGGCGCAACTAGCGAAGTGGTGCACTCGCTGCGTCCATCCCACACGCGTGGCGCAGCGAGTGCATTGCCTCAATGAGAATGACGCCGGCGATAGCAACCGTGGCCACCACGTCGAACGGCGTGTTCACAAACCAGAGCAACGTCATGAGATACGACCCAGCATTAAAGGCAAAGTGCAGCAGGATCGTGTAGCGAAGCTTTCCGGTCGTCACGAGCACCCAACCAAAAATGAGTCCGGCAGCGCCCGCATAGCAGCCCTGCACCCAGTTCATGTGCATAAAGCCGAAGACCGCCGCCTGCAGCACGATTGCCGCGGCGACGCCCCAGGTGCTCGGGGCCGCCCAGGGCACCATGGCGCCGTCCTGCGCGTTCGCGCGGCGCCGACGCTTCCAGAGCGGACGGCACTGTGGGTTAAACGCTCGGAGCGAAAACTCAAAAATGATACCGCGCACCAGCAGTTCCTCGCAAAACGGAGCGCCGAGCACCGTGGTCAGAACGGCCAGATAGCTCGTGTCCCCCATGCCTGTCTCCTCGACAAGTTCGCTGTAATCGGCCGCCGCCTCGGGCAACAGCGACAGCACAGCGTCGGTCACGTAGCCAACGACCACCTGCAGGGCAAGGCCGATCATGATAACGCAGGCGATGCGTTTCCACGCCCCACGCGCTCCCCCACCAAGCGGACGCTCGCTTTGCCAGCGTGCCATAAACGAGCGCGGCCACAGATAACGCCACCACAGCAGCGCCATCAAAAACGATGCCGTCTGCGCGACGGCCTGAAGCAATTGAATGTCGAGGTCATCGATCGAAAAACCCATGAACACCGATGCGACGCCAAGGGCGGAGAACAAAACGACGCTCAGGGCAATATCGGCAGCGACGACGCCAAAACAGGCAAGCGCCCAAATCATCGCATTGAGCATGCCAACCTCCTCCCGACGACTAGTCATTGGGGACGTTCTTCAACGACTAGCTGTTGGGGACAGTCTTTGCCAAAAGCCCCGTCGGGCGAGATGTCGAACGGGAAGGTGCCGCAGCGATTGAACGCGGCGATAAACATGCGGATAGCGTTGGACGGCGTGGTGCCCACGAGCTGGGTTGCCGCCGCGAAGGCTGCCTTTTCCTCGGGCAAGACCTTCGCGACTACGGGGGTCATGTGTTCTGCCATGGCGCTTCCTTTTTGAAACGACGGTAGTGCGGATAGATGCGGGCCACGCGGCTGGGCGACGGGCTGTGAAGGTAACCCGATTGGCCCGCATCTGGAGTTTGTTTCTGCGGCGTTGGTATTACTTAGTATTCTTAAGTATTACCCCGCAGATAGAATACCACACCCGACCCCATGGGGACGGAGGAATACGGATCATTTTGTTGCTGAGTTAGTATTTAGAGCGTAATGATGTCCGAGATATCGAGGGCCTGAGCATCGGCGATGTCGTGCGTGGCAAGCAGGAGCGTGCGGCCATCGAGCAGGTCGAGCACGACCTTGGTCGTCGCATCGCGCGCGGCGGCATCCAGGCCGGTAAAGGGCTCGTCAAGAATCACCGCGCCGCCCGGGCACAGCAGGGCGCGGGCAATCTCGACACGGCGGCGCTGCCCGCCCGAAAGCTCGGCCATGCGAGCATCCACATCGACCCCCGGCACCAGCAGGCGCAACAGGGCCGCAGCACTCGAGGCGTCCACGTGTGCATCGGCGCATACCAGCACGTTATCCAGCGCCGAGGCGGATTCGACCAAGCGTGCATCCTGAAACACCATCGAGCACGGCGCGCACTCCCCCGCTGCCAGGGCAAACAGCGTCGACTTGCCCGCACCCGAGGCCCCCATCACGCAGGCACGCCCACCGGCGGGCACGCGAAGCACCAGTCCGTCGAGTGCCGGCGCCCAGGGCGCGCGATCGCCCACGGCAAGCGCAAGCTCCGCCGCAGTGCCATCGCTCGCAGCCCCCGCACGCCCGCGCAGTCCATGCCCATGCGCCCGCACGGCCGCGCGCCACGCCACGGGTCCCGAAACCCGCAGCAGCCACACCAGCACGCGCTCACACGCCCACGAGGCAGCAACGACCAGCACGGTCCACGCCAGCAGGTCCGCCGTCTCGATCAAAAGCTTCGCCTGATAGATGCGCTCACCCACGGTGCCCACCGCCATGCCGATAAGCTCAGCTGTCACGCCGGCCTTCCAGCTCATGCCGATCACAGCGCGGGCGCACGAAAGCACAAACGGCAGGACTTCACGCCAGGTGTGGGCACAAAACAGACGCCAACCCCGCACGCCATGCAGACGAAACATCTGCTCCAGCGGCCTATCCACTTGCGCCAAGCCCTCGACCAGCGAAAAATACACGCCCGGCAGTGCCATCAAAAAGACCGCCGCGACGCTCACACGCGCCGACCCCAACCAAATGAGCAGCAGGACCACCACGCAGGCAACCGGCGTCGCCTTAACAAACGAAAGCGCCGGCGCCACCAAGCGGGCAAACGTCAGCGACCGCACCGAGGCTCCCGCCATCACGCCGCCGCACGCCGCGGCAAGCGCCAGCCCACCCAAGATTCGCGCGCCTGAGTCCACCAGAATCGCCCACGTACCGGCATCGCATACTAGCCGCAGCAACGCCATCGCAACAGTGCCTGGCCCCGGCAAAATCAACGGCTGCGCCACCAGTGCTGCTGCAAAGACCCACACGGCAAGCCAAAAGGCAGCAACGGCACCTGCTGCCGTCACCGCCTTCATACGCTCTGTCATTTGTCGAGCAAACGCACGCACGGGCTACTCCATGTAATAGAAATCATCAGCCGGGAGCTTGCCGCCCACGGCGCTCGCGTCCGCATCGGCCAGCACCTGCAGGTACCCACCGAGCGCCGCCTTCATATCCTTCCCCGTCTGGCACACGAGCATGCACCCGGGAATCGCCTTTTCAGCAATCGCGGCGTTATCGACGATACCCGCATCGACCACGGCCTGTGCCCAATCTGCCGGCGCCGCATTGACGGCCTTCACGCTCGCCTCATGGCAGCGCAAGAATTCCGCCACGGCCTCGGGATGCTCCTCGGCAAAGGCACGGCGCACCACGGTCACGCCCGTCAGCAGGCGCGAACCCGTGTCACCCGCTAGCTCATCCCACACATCGGTCAGGCTCACCGGCGCCGACAGCTTGCCTTCGCTCTTGGCGATGGCAGCGGTCTTGAACGGCTCCGGCAGCACGCCCACGGCGGACGGGTCGACAAGCAACGCCGACAGCACCTCGGTGGGCTCGCTCTTAAACTCAAGCGCCACCTGGCCGGTCAGGCCCGCGCGCTCCAGCAAGTAGTTCATGACGTACTCCGGCGTGGTGCCCTTGCCCGTCATATAGACAGTATGGCCCGCCAGATCGCCAAACGAGGCCACACTCGCGTCGCCCGTCACAACGTTCAGCACGCCCAGCGTGTTGATATCGATGACCTGCACCGCACCCTCGGTCTTGTTGTAGAGCACGCTCGCCACGTTGGCCGGCACCAGGGCAATGTCGATATCGCCCTGAATGACCTTGGGCACAATCTCGTCGGCGGCAGTGTTGATCGCAAAGTCGAACTCATTGTCCGTCTCGCCATCGGCTGCCCGGTCCATAAACTGCACCAGACCAATCGAGGTCGGCCCCTTGAGCGAGGCGACGCGCACCTCGACCGGCTCTGCAGCAGCACCGGCGCCGTCCGTGGCAGCCGAGCCCGCGGCGGACCCGGCACCGGCAGCCCCGCCGCCACAGCCCGCGAGTGCAAGCGACAGCGCACCCGCGGCAAGCGCCGAGGCAAACCCCCGGCGCGACAGCTCAAAATCAAACGCGCGCATCGCTAGCACGTCCCCTCGTTAGGCATCGTCCATGCGTGATGGTCGGTATGCAGCAGATCCTCAGCCAGCGACGAGAGCGGCTCGCCCAAGAACTCGCGGTAGCACGCCTGGACATCGGGATTCTCGTGCGAGAAACGAATGTCCGCAGCGGCATCCAGGCCCCAGAGCACCTGGCCACGCTCGGCTGCCAGCTCGCAGCCGTCGTGGATGGGCTGACCGCCGCCACCGACGCAGCCGCCCGGGCACGCCATAACCTCAACGAAGTCATAGCTCACGCGGCCGTCGCGAATCGCGTCGAGCAGACGGGCAGCGTTGCCCAGCCCGTGTGCCACGGCGACGCGCACCTTGGTGCCATCGATATCGGCCACGGCCTCCTTCCAGCCGTCCAGGCCGCGCACATCGGTAAAGAAGTCGGCGTCGGGGTTCTTGCCCGTCACCAGGTAATAGGCCGAGCGCACGGCGGCCTCCATCACGCCGCCCGTGGCGCCAAAGATCACACCCGCACCCGTGCCAAAGCCCAGCGGCGTATCGAGCGGCTCCTCAACTAGCGTATCCACGCTCACGTGGCTCGCGCGGACCATGCGCACCATCTCGCGCACCGTCAGCGCAACGTCCACATCGGGCGTGCCGCCCTCGCCCACCATGCTCGGCAGCGCGCACTCGGCCTTCTTGGCCGTGCACGGCATCACGGACACCACAAACAGGCGCTCGGGCTCCACGCCCAGCACCTTGGCGTAGTAGGTCTTGGCGATGGCGCCGAACATCTGCTGCGGCGACTTGGACGTGGACAGGCTGTCGACAAACTCGGGGTAACGCGCCTTCACAAAGCGTACCCAGCCCGGGCAGCAGCTCGTGAACATGGGCCAGCTGCGGCTGTCGCCCTCGCCCTTGGCGGCCTCGCCCAGGCGCTTGAGCAGCTCGGAGCCCTCTTCCATAATGGTGAGGTCGGCCGAGAAATCGGTATCGAACACGTACTCAAAGCCAACGCGGCGCAGCGCGCAAGCCAAGCGCTCAACGGTAGCCTCCTCGCGAGATATGCCGAGCTCCTCGCCCCAGGCGCTGCGCACGGCCGGCGCAATCTGCACCAGCACGATCTTGTCGGGATCGGCGAGAGCATCGAACACGGTCTCGGTATCGTCGCGCTCGCGCAGTGCGCCCGTCGGGCAATGCGTTATGCACTGGCCGCACGCGACGCATTCGGTCTTGCCGATCGGCGCGCGCCCGCGGGTACCCACGGCGGTATGCGTGGCGCGGTTGGTCAGGTCCCAAATCCCTAGCCCCTGCACGCTCTCGCACACCTTGATACAGCGCATGCATTTAATGCACTTGTCGTTTTCGCGGATGATGGGAAAATCGAAATCCCAGCCCTCGCCCGCCAAATGCCTTTGATACGGCAGATAAAAAATACCCAGGTCGTTGGCGATGGTCTGTAGGTTGCAGTTGCCGCTGCGCACGCAGCTCGTGCACTGCGAATCGTGCTGGGACAGCAGCAGCTGCACGTTGGTGCGACGGGCCTCGCGAGCCTTGGGGCTGTTGGTGTGGACCACCATGCCGTCGAGCACGTAGTTGTTGCAGGCGGCAACCAGCTGATCGCAGCCCTCGACTTCGACCACGCACACGCGGCAGCCGCCGATCTCGTTTAGATCGCGCAGGTAGCACAGGGTGGGAATCTGGATACCGACGGACTTGGCCGCGTCCAGGATCGTGGTGTGCTCGGGTACCACGACCTCGCAATTATCGATAGTGAGCTTGACCATATTGAGTGCTCCGCTTTCGGTGTTGTCGCTGACAGTGGGGTTGTTGAGCTCTACCATTCCAGGCTCCTCCCTCCGCGGAACGCGCCAAAGCCAAAGTGGTCGCAACGCAGGCAGCGGCTTGCCTCCTGGCGCGCCTCCTCCTCGGTAAGGCCCTGCTCGACCAGATTCCAATCGTGAATACGCTCGCCGGCCTCGCGCTCACCCAGCTCGCAGCGGCCGCACTCGTGCTTGCCCTTAAACTGCACGGTCGGCAGCTCCACGTCGAGCTTGATCTTGTGGTCGAAGCCCAGGTAGCGGTCGATATTTGCCGAAGCCACGCGGCCAGCGTTGATGGCACGGATGACGGTGGCGGGACCGGTCTGGCAGTCGCCGCCGCTAAAGAGGCCGTCGAAGTTGGGCACGGCACCGTCCGAATCGGTGACCACGCAGCCCCACTTGCAGGCAATGCCCACCTCCTCAAACGGTTTGGAATCGATGTCTTGGCCAATGGCGACGAACACACGCTCGCAGGGGATGACGCGCTCGGGCGTGGCGGCGGCACGCGGAGCCGGACGACCGCGACGGGGCTCGCCGATAATCTGCGGCTGCACGCGCAGGCCGCTCACGCGACCGTCCTCGCCCGTCTCGATGGCGAGCGGGGCCGTCAGCTCCAGCACCTCACAGCCCTCGGCCTGGGCACCGGCAATCTCGGCGTCCTGGGCCGTCATATCGCAGATGCGACGGCGGTAGACGATGCTTACCTTTTCGGCACCGCAGCGCACGGCGGAGCGTGCCACGTCCATGGCAACGTTGCCGCCGCCGATGACGCACACGCGCTGGCCGCTCAGGTCGGGCAGCTCGTCATCGCCGATGGCGCGCAGCATCTTGACGGCCGATTCCACGCCGGGCGCCTCTTCACCCGGAAGGCCGAGCTTCTTGTCACTGTGGGCACCGATGGCCAGGTAGACGGCATCGAACTCGTCGCGCAGACGGGCGAGCTCCTCGCCGCTCACGGAGTGGTCGAGCTCCACGTCGATGCCGGCGCTCAAGATCCAGTCGATCTCGGCCTGCAGGCGCTCGCGCGGCAGACGATAGCTGGGGATGCCGTAGCGCAGCATGCCGCCCAAGTGGTGGCGCTGCTCAAAAATGGTCACCTTGTGGCCCATCACGGCCAGGTAGTAGGCACAGGAAAGGCCGGCCGGGCCGCCGCCGATCACGGCGACGCGCTTACCGGTGTTGTCCACTACATGTGGCTTGTGGTCGTTGAGGTCGCTATGCTCAACGGCAAAACGCTTGAGGGCGAGGATGTTCATGGGGTCGTCGACCATGCCACGGCGGCAATGCATCTCGCAGGGATGCTCGCACACCAGGCCACAGACGAGCGGTAGCGGGTTGTTCTTGCGGATGACCTTGACGGCGTCGGCATAACGGCCTGCCTCGACGAGCGAGATGTAACCAGGAATGTCGACGTGCGCCGGGCAGCCCGAGACACACGGGACGCGAGCCTCGCGGTCAAAGCCGCAGGAGTGCTCGCGGATGTGGTGCTCAAAATCGTCGCGGAAGCCGCGAATGGCCGTGAGTGCCATGGCGCCAGCTTCGTAGCCGATGGCGCAGTCGCTCGAAAGGTAGATGGTGCGGGCCGTGCGCTCAATCAAGTTGAGCGTGGACTCGTCGGCGCGGCCCTCGAGCACATCGGCGAGCAGGTCGCTCAGCGCGCTTAGGCCCACGCGGCAGGGCGTGCACTTGCCGCAGCTCTGGGTGGAGCACAGGTTGACGAGCGCCGCCGTAAACTCCACGGGGCACGGGGCGAGTGAACTCACCGCCAGACGACGTCCGAGTGCATCGTGCAGGTCGTCCATGACGGCCTGAGCGTGGCTGCGTTCCATTACGTGCAGTCGAGCCATAAGATCCCCTCTCACATGGCAGCCCGGAGGCGAGGCCGGGCGAAATTGCTACACGCACAACACTGACCTAAAAAGTTGTTAGGTCTCCACGCAGTTCGGCAGGCGGTATGAAATGTCACCATCAGCGGTGAAAATGAACATTATCGCAGATAAATGCCATATTTGATAAAACGCGTTACCAAACGACAATGCCCCGCCCACGCAATCACGTGGGCGGGGCATTGCTTCAGGCATGCGGCCAGCGACCCTGTTGCTTTTACTTAAGCTCGGGCCAGTAACCCTTGTTGGCCTCGATCATGTCGTCGAGAACCTCCTTGGCGACCTTCATCGACGGCACGGTCTTGTTGAGCGTAAAGGCCTTAAGCGCCTTCTCGTACGAACCCTCGATCGTAGCCTCGACAATGAGCTTCTCGGAGTTCAGCTGCTGCATCATGAGGCCCTGCTGGAACAGCGGAATGTTGTCGCGGCTGATGACCTCGGGGCCGTTCTTGCCAATGTAGGCAGGCAGCTCGACCATAGCGTCGTAGGGCATGTTGGGGATGGCGCCCTTGTTCTCGCAAATGACCAGGAAGCGCTGCTTGGTGTCGTTCTTCAGAGCGATAGCCAGATCGGCAATCCAGTCGCCGTGGCTGCCCGCATAGAACGTGCTCTCGTCGATCTCGCCCGTCTTCTCGTAATGGTCGATACCATCAAAGAGGTTCTTCTCACGCGTCTCCTCAACCTCGTTAGCACGGGTGCGCTCGGGGTTGGAGTGCTCGACGAACTCCTTCTGCTGCAGGTAGTAGTTCAGATACGTGTTGGGCAGGTACTCCGGGAAGCACTCCATGATCTCGTACTCGCCCTTCCAGACGTAGTACCAGCTGCCCTTGGTGTGGCGGTTCTGCTCGGGGTGCTCGTCGACGGCCTCCTCGGGCTTCTTTGCCATGAGCGAGCCCATGCCCTTGAGGTAAGAGTCGGGCAGCAGAATCTCATGCTCCTTGATGTACTCGCGCAGCTGCGGGAGCACCTCCTCGCCCTTGTGGCGGATCGAGGTGAACCAACCAAAGTGGTTGAGGCCAAAGTAATCGTACTCGACATCCTTCTTGTCGATATCGAGCGCGGCGCAAACCACGTCGATGATCGCGATCGGCATGTCGCAGATGTTGATGATACGAGCGTTGGGACGCAGCACGCGGCAGCCCTCGGAGACGATGGCGGCAGGGTTGGAGTAGTTGAGAATCCAGTAGTCCTTCTTGGCGTACTTCTCAACGTCATCGATCAGCTCGACCATGGGGAAGATGGTGCGCATGCCGTAGGCAAGGCCGCCGCAACCGCAAGTCTCCTGACCCACGCAGCCGTGACGCAGCGGAATCTTCTCGTCCTGCTCGCGCATGGCGTAGCCGCCCACGCGCATCTGGGCAAACACGAAGCTCGCGTCGGTAAAAGCCGTCTTTTTGTCGGTGGTCACCGTGAGCTTGATGTCCAGGCCGAGGTCCTCGTGCAAAATCCAGTCCACGAGCACGCCGATCTTGCGCTGGCGCTCCTCGTTGATGTCGTACAGACGAATCTCGTCAACGTCGAGCTCGTCCTTGCGCAGGGCGATGGACTTGACGATGCCGGGGGTAAAGGTGGATCCGCCACCACACAGAGTAATGATCATTGTTTACTGCTCCTTCTCAATTGCGTTTTCGACCTTGTCGCGCATCTCGGCGACCTTCATGCCAAAGATGATCTGGATATTATTGCCGTTGCGGTTGATGCCGCTGTTGGGCACGTGGTTGATGAGGTCCTCATTGATGAGGTCCGGGTTCTTAACGTTCACGCGGAGACGCGTAAAGCAGTTCTCGAGCTCCTCGATGTTGTCCTTGCCACCAAGACCTGCGACCAGGTCGGCAATACCTGCATCGACGCCCTCTGCGGGAGCCGCGGCAACAGCGCCCTGCTTCACCGCGACAGACGCGGCGGCCTCGCCCTCGGCAACGGACTCGGCGAGCTCGGACTCCTCCTCGCGACCAGGCGTGTGGAGGTTGAGCTTCTTAATAAGGAAGGTGAAGAGGAAGAAGTACAGAGCGGCGTTGACGACTCCAAGCACCAGCATAACCGGCCAGTTGGTCTTGTCGACACCGAGGACCAGGTTGGAAACCACGATGTTGATGATGCCGCCTGCAGTCGAAGCGGGCACGGAGAGGACCTTGAGCAGGACCAGGAAGATGCCGGAAAGAACCGAGTGAACAACAAAGAGCACGGGAGCGGCAAAGACAAAGAGGAAGTCCATGGGCTCGGTGACACAGGAGAGCACGGCGGTGATGATCAGCGGGATGATAACGGCCTTGGTCTTATCCTTGTTCCCCTTGTAAGCGGTGACGATAAAGGCGAGACCGATACCGATGTAGGGCCACAGGTTGTTGAAGGTGTAGCTGTTGAAGTAGGTGCTATCGGAGAAGGGCTGGCCCGTCATTGCCATCTCGGCGACACGGATGGGGTAGGCGCCGGCGATAACCTGATCGCCCAGTGTCAGGGTGCCACCCACATCGGAGAACTGGAACGGGGTGTAGATGAGGTGGTGCAGACCGGTGGGAACGAGCAGCTTGTTGAGCATGCCGTAGATAAACAGACCGATGTTGCCCGACTCCTTAATGATGCCGGCAACGGAGGAGATGGCGCCCTGAACCGGAGGCCAAACGATGCAGAAGCCAGCGCCCATGATCCAGGAGATGATGATCATAATCAGGAACGGGAAGCGAACGCCCGAGAACATCGAAAGGGCAATGGGGAACTGCTTGTTCGAGTACTTGTTGAACACGGCACCGGTGATGCAACCGAGAATGATGCCGCCAAACACGCCAGTATCGAGTACCTGGATGCCCATAACGGTGGCCTGGCCGGTTCCGGTAAGACCGAGCATGCCGCTCGCATCGGCAAGAGAGCCGGTGGCGTTGAGCACGATGTTGTTAGCCTGCAGGAACAGGAAGAACGACATCAGGGCGATCAGCGAAGCATGACCCTTGTTCTTCTTTGCCATGGCGCCGGCGATGCCCACGCAGAACAGAATCGAGAGGTTGTTGATGATAAACATCAGCGACTGATAGACAACGGCGCCCACAAGCTGGAACGGACCGGAGCCCAGTACGGGGACCAAAGCGCAGATGGTCTTGTTGGTCAGAATAATGCCCACGATGAGCAGGATGCCGGCAACCGAGAGATACATCATCGGCTGGACGATCGACTTCGCGAACACCTCCAACGGCGCTTTGAAATTGAACTTCTTTTTTGCGGTCATAGCGGTACTCCCCTTCCTTTTCCGCAAATTAAGACAGATATGCCCTAGACAAGACCGTGAGCCTTGCCTTATATCAATCGATGTGTGGGCACGTTATGCCTAGAGACCAAGTTCTCCAAGCAGGTTAACAATGTGATATGCGAGATAACTCTTTTCGGCATCGGTAACGACAACGTTATAGATAGACGACAAGTGAGCGGCTATGGCGTCCGCGCACAAAAATGCACACGGATACGCCGTTTCATCGATTCGGAACAGCGCGTCTCCGTTGATTTGCCCGGCCGTAGGATCGAGCGCTCGCTGTGCGAAAAACTGCAGGTGACGAACGAAACGTTCGTAAGGCAGCGAGGTGTCATCGAGGGTCGTAGCATAGCGCTCAGAAACAATCGCGAGCACGTCGCGAACAAGCTGGACCGAAACAATCAGACGATCGGAGCGTTGCGGCATGGTGGCGTTGACGATATGCAGCGTAATGAAACCCTGCTCTTCTTCGCTCATCTGGATGCCCATATACTCCTTGATAATCTGCAGCGCACGGCCCGCAAGCGCGTACTCCTTGCGATAGAACTGCTGGATCTCGAGTAGCAACGGATTCTCACAGGGGACGCCCTTGCGCTCGCGCTCCAAAGCAAGGCTGATATGGTCTGCGAGAGCAATGAGAATCTTATCGTTGATGTCGGCATTGAGCTCTCGACGAAGCATCTGAACGATTTCCTCGGAAATCACGAGGTTGACGGTGGGGATGGACTCCAAAAGATGTGCCAAGCGGTCAATCGTACGCGAGTCCTGAGAAGTTCCCTCCTGCAACGCGTAGGTCTTTTCGATCGACGCCTCGTCGATGGCATCGCCGGCATGACGGCCAAAGCAGAGGCCTCGACCGATGACGATGAGCTCGGAGCCATCGTCCGAAGTGACCATTGCGACGTTGTTGTTAAAAACTCGCTTGATAACCACGGTACCCACCACAAGAATTTACTCGGAAAGCCAGACGACAGGCTCTTTAACAGCAACAGGGCCGGAAGCATGCTCACGAAGAGTCGAGTTCTCCGAACGCTCGCACACGATAACGAAGACCGTGGGATCAAAGCCGGCAGCGCGAACCACGTCGAAATCGACCTCGACGAGGGGCTGGCCCGCGTCAACGTGATCACCCTGGGCAACAAGCGCATGGAAGCCCTTGCCCTCAAGTTTAACAGTGTCGATTCCGATATGCAGCATCACCTGAGCAGAGCTGTTATCGGACATGATGCCCAGCGCGTGCTCAGTCGGAAACAGAGCGGCGACGGTACCGGAAACAGGAGCGCACACCGTTCCCTCTTGGGGAACCACGGCAACGCCATCGCCCACTGCACGGCTGCTAAAAGCGGGGTCATTGGTTTTTTCTAGATTAACAAGCTCGCCGGAAACGGGAGCGAGGATTTCGAACTCGGAAGCCGCAGTCGTCTGCTTATCCGAACCACCCATTAGGCGAGAAAAGAAACCCATGGTGACATGTCCCTTCATAAATATAGCCCAACCAAAATCAATCGAATGCACCCATTGAGACACACCCGTTCTAAGACTTTGGTTAGGCCCACGTCCGAGGGGACTCGGTAACCTTCCGCATTTCTTTTACGGGGGTTATTATAGACAAGCCCAAAGCCGGAACAATCATTATGACCGGCGAACGGTATTTTTTCTCCGATAAACGGTATTTAAGCGGCACTTAGGGACGTTCCTTTTCTGCCGGCACTCGGGGACACTCCTCACTCTGGTGCATTGGGGACAGGTTTGTTTGCACCAATCATGAGTTGCGGTGAAATAGGGACTGCAAAGCCGCTCAAAAGGCCAAAACAGTCCGTATTCCACCGCAACTTCAAGACGTTGATGCAGATTAACCTGGCCCCATTGCACCAATTTCGTATGCGCTAGATAAAGAGCTCGCATTCCTTCCGCACGACGCAAACCTTGCTCAGCATCTGGGAAACAGCGGGTAGCTTGTTGTGATCAAGCTTACGAGCGCCTCGCGGACATACGGCAATGCAGCGCATGCAGGAGATGCACGCCTCGCCAGCTGCTCGTTTGGGGTCACCTTTGTCGATAGCACAAACGGGGCACGCCGCGGCGCATGCACCGCAGGAGACGCAATCCTCTGTTGCCTCGGGTGCCATGCGGTGACCTCCGGCTTGTTTATAAGGACGATTGCCGGGGATAGAGGGCTCGGACGCATCCTCAGCCAACAGCTTTTGCTGAATTTGCTGCGCAAACTCTGCGAGCTGCGCCGCATCCTGCGCATCCGGACGACCGGCAGCAAACTGTCGCGCAATGGAATGTTCTGCAATGGCTGCAACTGCCGCGATCACCCGGAATCCCGCATGCTTCGCAACGTCCTCCAGCTCTACGAGCGTGTCCTCAAACGCGCGGTTTCCGTAGACGCACACCAGAACGGCCCGCGCTCCGTTGCCGTGAACCATGTTCAGTCGGTCGACCGCCACGGCAGGGACTCTGCCGGCATACGCTGGCACGGAGATAACAGCCACGTCGTCCTTCGTCATCGAGACCTCGTGGAAATCCAACCCGCTATCGGTCAGATCGACGGTAACGGTATTCTTGTCCAGCGCTCCAGCCACAAGGCAAGACACCTTCTCCGTTCCACCCGTCGGACTAAACACAATTTCGAATACGCTCATCGAGGCACCCTCCCCCTACGCCTGGCAACGCGTCAAGCCGTTTTCACATTCAGACAGAGTATACGGCGCATGGGGGAGCTCCCCGTTTTGGTGCGCCAGGCAGCCCGATACACCAACCCATACTGCCCGCCTTTTCGATTTGCATAATTCCCGGTACAGATTGCATATATTTACGGGATACCGCCGTGTTCTCCTGAGGTACCCCATCCCAGCACGTGCAAAAAACGGAGTATTCTGCAACGCGACCGCGCCAGCACCGCCGCGGGTGGGCAAAACTGTAGGGCGCCGTATCATTCTAAGTCCCGACATGGCGAGAATGATGCGCCCCTGCTCCGGAAAACGGCGAAATCTGACTCGGAACGCTCGCTAGGGATATCCGAAGGCCACCGTTGGCGACGTCGAATCATATGCAGACAACTCGAACTGCAGAATACTCCAAAAAATGCACGGCGCACCCCATGGGACCCATTGCCGCATGGCAGGAAACAGGTCCACGGCATCCTCTAGATGCATTCCCGAGGAAATCACATTTGAACTAGCGATCGGATACGGCAAACAAAAAAGGGCCCCGAGTGTAGTTGCTCGGGGCCCAAACTCGTCTCGCCTTACCGCGCGACGAGCATGTTACTTGCGCTTGCCGCCACCGTCACCGGGGCGACGGGAGCTGCTGCCGCGCTTGCCGCCACGGCTGTTGCCATAGCTGCCACGGTTATCGCGACCGCCGGCACGGCCGCCACGGGAGCCGGCCTGGTTGCCGCCGCGAGTGCCACGATAGCCGCCACGACGCTCCTCGCGGGTATCGTCGTAGTTGCGCCAGTCATCGCGACGATCGCGGCTGGCACGCGGGTCACGACGATCGCGCGACTCGTTAGAACGACCAGCGCCGCCGCGGCCGCCATTGCCGCGAGCACCCTCGCGACGCTCGCCGCCGCGGCTACCGCGCTCTTCAAAGCGCTTGCCGCCACGGGACTCACCGCCACGGGCAGCACGCTCACCACGACCCTCGCCGCCGCGACGCTCGTCACGGCCGCCGCGCTCGTCATCACGACCGGAACGACGGCGGTCGCCCGAACCGCGCTTGCCACCGCGCGAACCGCGGCCCTCGTCCTCGCGCTCGACACGACGACGGCCACCGCGATCCTCGTCCTCGCGGCGGCGGCGATGTGCCTCGCCCTGGAACTGCTTGGCACGACGCTCGGCACGGTTGCCACGCGGGGCCTGCTCGACAGCACCGCCGCGCTCCTCGGCAGCCACCTCGCGGGCCACGCTCTCAACAGCCTCGTCCACGCGAGCCTGAACGCCTTCGCGCACGCGGGTCTTGCCGCCGCGCTTGGGACGGCTCGGACGCTCGCCATCGCCGCGACGCTCGTCGCGACCGCGGTTGGAACGACCGGCCACATCGCCGTAGTCATCGCCGTTGCGTTTGCCGTCGCGACGCGCCTGCTCAAGCTTCTTCTTGCTCTTGGACTTGCCGCGCTTGGTCTTCTTCTTCACCTTAAAGGCCGCAGGATCGCGCTCGGGGTCAACCGCGGGCGGATTGGGGCCCACATGCAGGTCGCCGGCCTCGTAGATGTCGGCGGTCTTGTCCATGAGCTTCTCGATCTCGTAGAACTCATCGACATCCTGCTCGGTCACAAACGTGATGGCCCAGCCCAGCTCGCCGGCACGACCCGTACGGCCAATACGGTGGATGTAGTCGGTCGGCTCGGCCGGCACGTCAAAGTTCACGACGTAGCGCACGTCGCTGATGTCGATGCCGCGGGCGAGCACGTCGGTCGCCACCAACACGTCGACGGTGCCGTCGCGGAAGGCCGAAAGGGCACGCTCGCGCTGGGCCTGGCTGCGGTTGCCGTGAATCGCGGCGGCCTTGATGCCCTTGCGCTCCAGACGACGGCAGCAGCTGTCGGCGCGGTGCTTGGTACGCATAAAGACGATGGTGCGCTCCGGGCCCTCCTTTTTGAGGAACTCGGGCAACAGGTTATTCTTGGCCTCGATGGACACCGGGAACAGAAACTGGTCGACGGTGTCGGCGGTCGACGTGGCAGGTGCGATCTCCACGCGGGCCGGGTCGCTCACCAGGTCGGTGATCTCGCCCACGGCCTCCTCGTCGAGGGTCGCCGAGAACAGCAGCGTCTGACGCTCGGCCGGCGTCTCGCGCACAATGCGCCGGACGGCGGGCAAAAAGCCCATGTCGAGCATACGGTCGGCCTCGTCGAGCACCAGGACCTTAACCTCGTCCAGGTGGCAGGCGCCCTGCTCGATCAGATCGACCAGACGGCCCGGCGTTGCGACCAGGATGTCGCAGCCGTACTTAAGTGCCGCGGTCTGCGGCTTGTAGCTCACGCCGCCCACGACGGTCACGGCAACATGGCCGGTGACGTCGGCGATTTTGCTTGCGACCTCGTCGATTTGCTGGGCAAGCTCGCGCGTAGGGGTGATGACGAGCATCACGGGGCCGCGACCGTTGCCCTCGGGCTTTTTAGCACCGCGACGACGGTTGCGGCCGCCGCGCTCGCGCACGGGTTTGGGAGGAGCGATGTGCTCCAGATTGTTCATGGTCGGCAGCAAAAAGGCGGCCGTCTTGCCGGTGCCGGTCTGAGCGGCGGCAAGCAGGTCGCGGCCCTCGAGCACCACGGGGATGGAGCCGGCCTGCACGGGCGTCGGCGCCGTGTAGCCCAGGTTCTCGATAGCACGAAGCATCTCGTCGGAGAGGCCCAGCTCGTCAAAGGCGGGCAGGCTCTCGGTAGCGGACTCGACGGCCTGGGCAGCATTGGCCTCATCGGCGGCATCGAAGGCAGCCTGGGTCATGGCCTCGCGGGTCTCGTCCAGAATCTCGGCGTCCGTGACGTCGGATACAGAATTACGCATATGTCGTTGTTCCTTATCTGCACGCGTCATGGGCGCGGCATGCGGCCGCGCGGGCGTGCTTGGTAGTGCGCTAATACATACAAAAACGGGTGCGCACAGAGAGGACGTTGCTCAGCACGCTGGCGATCGCTTTGGCAGCCCTATCACGCGCCGTCCAGACGCAGCAGCTCTAAGCGATGGAGCAGATTCGCCGTCGGTTAGTATACCCGTGCTTCGCATGCCCCCACGTAAACCACAGATGACGAGACGGACGAGGTGGGCCCGGCTGATTATCTCAATCTGTAACAGATGCAGGGCAAAATCGGGTCCAAATGTTACAGATCAAGACAGAGGGGGATTTCCGTCCAGTCCAAACCAAATCTCTCAGTCTTCCTGCAATTTCGAACATGTGGCCTATAATGTTGCTTTGGTTACACTATTTATTGTGCAGCCATTTAATACGTCGCCCACCGGGGCCATTAATTCCTATCGCCATATTGGCTAGGAAGCAATCAAAGGAGGTATCCGTGGCAGCAGAGACGCCTTGCTCGGTCCTCTATAACGATATTCGCTCGTTCGGCGGTCTTAAACATCTCGAGATCGCCCGAATGCTCATCAATGGAAACTCTTATCTCGGCAGTACCCTGCTCGAGAAATGCTCTTCCAACCGCTCGTATCTCACCCGTTACATCGTCCATCGCAAGCCTGACCAGTGCGCACCCTCCATCTACAGCGACTTTACCGTCACCACACTCAACCTTTCCTCGGCAATCTGCAGCAAGCTCGGCGGCGGCGAGGCCGCCTATCGGGCAATCGCCGAGCACTATCGCGGTCCGGCCGCCAACGAAATGATGTCGGCTCTCGCCAGCTACAAGCTGGACAGCCGCCTATATGCAAATGCCCTCAATCGCATCGACAACTTCGACGGCAATGCCGTGCGCGAGAAAAGCACGCTTTACCTTATGCTCTTTGTGGCAACGGGGGCGCTCGCCGATCCCGTTCAGGGCGTGGCCACCGTCGAGCGCTTTTGCAGCAGCAAGACGGGCGAGCACTTTGGCACCACCGAAACTACCGTCGGACGTGGCTTTATGAACAGCCTGGAACAGCCGCGCACCGTCGCCCCCAACCTCGGTCTGCTCAGAACCCATGCCGACAACTGCGCCGACATGCAAATCCATCCCCTCACACGCGATCCGCGCGGCACCGTGATTGGCTCTTTGCCCAAAACTTCGCCCTGCATCACCGACGTGGGCGCAGACGCATCGCGCGAACATCTACGCATTTGGCTCGAAGATGGGCACTGGTACGCTCAGGGGCTCGAATCGACCAATGGCACGGTACTTGAGTCGGGCGCAGGCGACGGCGATATCGTGATTGAGCCGCCGCGTGACCAACGCGAGCCCGGCAAGGTCTATCCCCCGGTGGAAATCGAAAACAGCGACAGGCTTCACTTGGGTCTCTACACAACGTTTCTCGTTATTGTGGACTAGCGCGGGCGATGATTGAAAGACGGTCACCGCCCGTCTTTCGTCTACTACCTTCTACGTCGTAAACGACAATACTCAGCGGTATACGTGAACAGCGCGGCTATTATGGTACTTTACCGATAGCCGCACTGCTCACGTACACGTGCGGCAACCCATGCCAGACAAAGGAACGCCATGGATACTACCGATAGCGCCTATGGCGACAAACTCATCCGTCTCGACACGTTCGATACCGCCGTGGCGGTCGATCCCAGCGCCGAGGATGATGCCAAGCGCCGGTTTATGACGCTTATTCTTCAGACGGCATACCACGACGGCGGCAATATCGGACACGTGCTGCGCGCGACCAACACGAACGGCGAGGTCTTTGCCGTCAAGCTGCTCAAGGACAACGCCATCCTTTCCGGCCAAGCCCCCGATCGCTCCGCCGAGCAATCGGCCGCGCACCTGGCCAGCACCGCCGCGCTGTTCGAGGAGTACCGCCATCTGTGTACCGTCTCGCACCTGCGCGGATTTCCGCGTGTCTATGGCTACGGTTCTTGCGAGGACGACCCGCTCATCCTCATGGAGTGGGTCGAGGGCACCTCGCTCAAGCAGGCGCTGCCCTTGCTTCCGCACGATGCCTCGGGCGGGCTAACCACCCAGATGGTGGCCGCCGTTGGAAACGCCGTGCTTCGCGCACTCCTGATGACCCAGGGGCTCGTGAATCCGGTCGTCCATCGCGACCTGTCGCCCACCAATATCATGTTCCGCACCACCAGCCGAACGCTCAAGCAACAGATTGCCGATTGCTCCTTTGACCCCTGCCTCATCGACATGGGCTCCGCGACCATGGCCCTCGGCGACGACACGATCACCCGGCGCGCCGACATCTGGCGCTTTGCCACGCCCGCATACGCCGCGCCCGAGATGCTCACGCAGGATATCGAAGGCATCGCGGCCCTTCGCCGTTCGCCGGCAATCGATGTCTACGCGCTTTCGAGTATTCTGTACCAGCTCTACAGCGGTCGCAAACCGTTCGATGTTGAGTCGACGGGTGCCGCGGCAACCGGCTCGTTCTACCTCATAAAGACCAAAACCAAGCCGGCACCGCTCGAGCCGCGATGCAATGACGACGAGGCGCTCGTCCAGATCATCATGAAAGGCATCTCAGTCGAGCAGTGCGATCGTCCCACCGAGCAGCAGATGCTCGAGGTGCTCTCGGCATACCTCACCGATGCCGAATCCGAGGGCCGCGAAGACGCAGGGGACGAGGCCGCAATTGATATCGATTCTGGCACGCACCTTAAGGTCGACGTCGCCGGCGAGCGAGCGCGAGAGATTCTGGAGCAGGCCCGAGACGCCGCCATGACCCGCCGCCGCTTTATTATCGGTGGCGTTGTCGCAGCCGTTGCGGGGCTCGGCGTTATCGGGGCGGCAACCCATGGCTTTGGCATCCCCGACTACCTGGACGGCATCCGCGGTTCACTTGACGACTACACCTGGGATCAGCTGCAGGAGATTTCACTCAAGATTAAGGCCGCCGAGACCCGTAACGAGGCACGCGAGATTGCCAAGCGCTATCACTTGCTCGATGCCGATGAACATATCCCCTATCCATGCACCAAGCGCGTAAAGCTCACCAACGGGCTGCACGTCGGCGCGCAGCTTGTGGGCATCCGCCACGACGAGCTTCTAGACGGTACGGGCAAAGCAGGGTTAACGTTTATGTTCGACGCCGGTATTGCCGAGCGCGATGCCGCGGCCCAACCGTTGAGCGCCGGCTGGGCAGATTGCGAGCTACGGGAATGGCTCGACGGCGACGGCCTTAAGCTGCTGCCCAACGAGTTGCGCGCACTCATCAAATCTGTCAAAAAGGTCTCGAATAACGTTGGCGCCGCCAACAGCGCGTCGTGTCTGAGCGAGCTGCCCGCGACCCTTTGGCTGCCCGCCATGGTCGAGCTGTGCGGTACGCAACCGCCCGATTCGTTTGCCAAGGACTTTCACTACCTAGCCGACATCTACAACGGCGAGGGCAAGGAGTACCAGCTCTTCCGCGAGCTCAAGGTCAGTCCGTATACCACGAACGAGATGTTGGTTCGCCAGTGGAAGGGCAAGGACACCTGTTGGTGGGAGCGCACGGTGAGCCCCGACACATCGGAGAGCGAAGGCACGCTCTATATGAACCGCGTGGGGCACGACGGCGACGTCTTTACGTACGCAACGCCTGCGGAAAAGCCAAACAAGCTAACCTGTGTGATCCCCGGGTTCTGTATCTAGGCGGCGGGCGTCTTGCCGTGACGGGACCCCTCCCCGGCAAATGTCTCGATCTGTAACATCAGCTCGGCAGATACAGGTCTAGATGTTACAGAACGAGACAAACCCCAACCCCGCGAGACAACATCTCAATCTGTAACATCTAACAGGCAAAACGGTCCTCAGATGTTACAGATTGAGATGATTGGTTGGGACGGTCCATCGGCCAACCAACCACCCTCATCTGTAACGAAATGTCATACATTTCTTTCTGTACTGGACACCCCCAGGGGGTATGGGTGTATAGTATCGGCAGGTTAACAATTCCAACACCGAACTACAGAAAGGAGAAGCCATGGCTCAAGATAAGTTCGACGTGGGCGGCATGACATGCGCCGCCTGCCAGGCGCACGTGGACCGTGCCGTGAGCAAGCTCGACGGCGTCCAAAGCGTCGCGGTCAATCTGCTCGCCGGCTCTATGCTGGTGGACTACGACCCTGCGCAGGTCTCCCCCGACGACATCTGCACCGCTGTCGACCGCGCGGGCTACTCGGCCTCGCCCATCAGCACGGGCACCGACGCTGTCCAAAGCGGAAGTGCGCAAGCCAGGTCCGGCGCCGCCCATATGGAGTCGCCGACCAAAAAGTTGGAGGCCGCCGCCTCTGCCATGCGCACCCGCCTCATCGTCTCGATCGTATTCCTCATCCCACTGTTCTACATAGGCATGGGGCACATGCTCGGCTGGCCGCTGCCCGGCATCTTCACCGACCACACCCACAGCATGACGCTCGCGCTCACCGAGCTCGTCCTGCTCATTCCCATCGTCTACGTCAACGACGCGTACTTTATCAACGGGTTTAAATCACTCGCGCACGGCGCGCCTACCATGGACGCCCTTATTGCCGTGGGCGCCACCGCCTCCATCGCCTGGTCGCTCTACGCCATGTTTATCATGGCCGACCAGCTAGCCGCGGGTCAGGTCCACGAGGCCATGATGACGGGCATGGACAATCTGTATTTTGAGAGCGCCGGCACCATCCTGTCGCTCGTCACCGTAGGCAAATACCTCGAGACGCGCAGCAAGTCCAAGACCGGCGGCGCCATCGAGGCGCTCATCGACCTAGCGCCCAAGACCGCGACCGTCGTGGCAGAGGACGGCACCGAGGCCACCGTCGACGTCGATGCCATTCTGCCCGGCCAGGTGCTGCGTGTGCGCCCCGGCGAGTCCATCCCTGTCGACGGCGTGGTACTCGAGGGCGCTTCGGCCGTGGACGAAAGTGCACTGACCGGCGAGTCCATCCCCGTGGAGAAGACCGCCGGCGACACCGTCAACGCCGCCACTGTCAACCGCACCGGCTCGTTTACCTTCCGTGCCACACGCGTGGGCGCCGACACGTCGCTCGCCAAGATTATCCAGCTCGTCGAGGACGCCAACGCCACCGAGGCGCCCATCGCCCGCATGGCCGACAAGGTCGCCGGCGTGTTCGTGCCCGTGGTGTTCATGATCTCGGCCGTGACCTTCGTGGTGTGGACGGCACTGACCGGAAGCGTGAACGAAGCGCTCACCTCCGCCGTCGCCGTGCTGGTGATCAGCTGCCCGTGCGCGCTGGGCCTGGCCACGCCCGTCGCCATTATGGTCGGCACCGGCAAGGGCGCCGAAATGGGCATTCTGTTTAAGAGCGCCGAGGCGCTGGAGAACCTACGCAGCGTGGGCACCGTGGTGCTCGACAAGACGGGCACCGTCACCCGCGGCAAGCCGGCTGTGACCGATATCACGGTAGCCACGCGCGCTGACGGCTCGCCCGCCATGAGCGAAAAGGCGTTGCTCAAGCTGGCCGCTGCGCTGGAGCGCTCAAGCGAGCACCCGCTGGCCGAGGCGATTATGGCCGAGTGCGAGGCGCGCGGAATCGTCGCACGCATGGTCGAGGACTTTACCGCCGTGCCCGGGCGAGGCGTTACGGCACGCGAGGGGCAGAATGTCATCGCCGCCGGCAACGTGCGTCTGATGGACGAGCTGGGCGTGAAGGTTCCCGCCGGCCTTGCCGAACAGTTCGCGGCCGAGGGCAAGACGCCGCTGTTCTTTGCCAAGAACAGCGAGCTTGTCGGTACCATCGCCGTGGCGGACGAGGTCAAGGAGACGAGCGCCGGGGCCATCGCCGCACTGCGCTCGCTTGGCGTCGACGTGCGCATGCTCACCGGCGACAACCGCGTGACGGCCGAGGCCATCGCCCGCCGCGTGGGGCTGAGCAGCGAACAGGTCATCGCCGACGTCCTCCCTGCCGACAAGGAGCGCCACGTCCGCGAGCTGCAGGATGTGGGCGGCAAGGTCGCCATGGTAGGCGACGGCATCAACGACTCCCCCGCCCTGGCGCGCGCCGACGTGGGCCTTGCTATCGGCACCGGCGCCGACATCGCCAAGGAGGGCGCCGACGTGGTTCTCATGCGCAGCGACCTCATGGACGTCGCCCGCGCCATCGAGCTTTCGCGCGCCACGATCCGCAACATCAAGCAGGACCTGTTCTGGGCACTGTTCTACAACGGCATCGGCATTCCGCTGGCGGCGGGCGTGTTCTTCCCGCTCACCGGATGGCAGCTCTCGCCGATGTTTGGCGCCGCGGCCATGAGCCTGTCGAGTGTCTGCGTCGTAAGCAATGCGCTGCGCTTAAAATCCTTTAAGCCAAAAGTGGCAAAATAAGCTCACCATTAAGTCCATTTAGAACGGGTTTTCCAGGTGCCCGAGATTGACCTGAAAGAGGAGCGACGCGTACTTTGGTACGCGAGCGACGGCTTGAAGGTCAAGGTCGGGTGCCTGGGAAAGCCGACACAACAGGGAGGAATACCCATGCGATACACAATCAAGACTTCCGGCCTCATGTGCGGCCACTGCGACGCTACTGTCGAGACGGCACTGCTCAACGTTGCCGGCGTGACCGACGCCGACGCCGATCACGAGACCCAGACCGTCCAGGTTGAGTGCGCCGACACCGTAACCGCCGAGCAACTCGCCGCCGCTGTCGAGGCCGCGGGCGAGAAATTCCACGCCCTGTCTGTGACCGCCGCATAGCAGTCGCTGCCTACTGAATCCTCAGAAGTTGCGGTGAAATACGGACTGTTGTGCCGCCCTAGGCCTTTAAACGGTCCGTATTTCACCGCAACTGACGGGGACATCCGGAAGATCGACCAGAAACGAGGGCCCGACATGATGGCAGACCATAAATCGGTGACCCGCATGCTCAAGACGGCACGCGGTCAGATCGACGGCATCCTGCGGATGGTCGAGGAGGACCGCTACTGCGTCGATATCTCCACGCAGCTCATGGCCACACAGGCGCTCCTCGCGCGCATTAACGCCGACGTGCTCAAGGCGCATATCGAGGGCTGCGTGACTTCGGCAATCGAATCGGGCGACGAAGACCTCAAAGCCGCCAAACTCGCCGAAATCGAACGCGTCGTCGACAAACTCTCCAAGTAATTGGGGCATTGGGGACAGGTACGTTTGCACCGTCTTGGTATTCCGGGGACAGGTATGTTTGCACCACATTGGTGCAGATTAACCTGTCCCCCTTGCTCTAAATCGGGTATAAAGGCGTGCAGCATATCGAACGAAAGGCAATTTGCATGAATGACTTTATGAAGGGTCGCAATGGTGCCGATGAACTCACCATCGTGATGGGTTTTGCCGGCATCGTCATCGCGATGATCGGATCGATAGCCCGCATCCAGTGGCTCAGCTGGATTGCCATCGCCGTAATCGTGATTGGCGTGCTGCGCGGCCTGTCCAAAAATATCGACGCACGTCACAAGGAGAACGAGGCCTTTGTCGCCGCGACTGCAAACGTCCCCTGCCTGGGCAAATTCGTCGCCAGCTTGGGCGGCGGAACCGCAGCGGCCAGCACCTCACGCGCGGCCGGCACCAGTAAGGAAGACTTTGAGCGTGCCAAGCGCACGGCCAAGAAGATGTGGAAGGGCCGCAAGACCACGGCCTATCTCAAGTGCCCCAACTGCGGCCAGATGCTCTCCGTCCCCAAGGGCAAGGGCAAGATCCGCGTCACCTGCCCCAAGTGCCACGCCAAGATGGAAACCCGCTCCTAGCGCCCGCACGCGGGACAAATTAATCAGGTTTGTTTGTCCCAAATCTTAAGTATTTGTTCGATAAAAAAGCCGAGGCCTCGTGTTGAGACCTCGGCTTTTTGTATGCGGCAACGGAGCTGTCCCTTTGTCACATCTACGCCACGCCGTCGCGGGCGAGCTCCTCGGCCAACGCCTCGGCTGGCATGGCCATAATCGCGTCGAGCTCGGCGTCCACCTCGGGAATACGCTTCACCTTGAGCTTGCGCACCAGATCGCCACGGCACATCACGTGCATCGGCTCACGCAAGGCGCACAGGTCATCGAGCGGGTTCTTGCGCGTCACCAAGATATCGGCGGCCTTGCCGCACTCGATCGTGCCAGTCTCGCCGTCCAGCCCCAGCAGCTCGGCGTTGACTTGCGTAGCCGTATGCAGTGCGAAGGCGTTGCTCACGCCGACATACTTGGCAAAATAGGCCACCTCACGCCACATGTCGTACTGCGTCACGAACGGGCAGCTCGAGTCCGTACCCAGGCCCACCTTAACGCCAGCTTCCAGTGCGGCACGGGCGCTCTCGATAATGCCCGAGCACACGATATCGCCGTTCTTCTTTTGCGTATCGGTCGAATGGGTCTTTTTCGGGTCGAGCAATACAAACGGCAGCGCCGGGCTGATAGTGCAGGTAACACTGGGCGCACGCCCCTCGAGTTGCGTGCCCGCGGCGCCACGGTACAGCTCCAGAATCTCGGGCGTCAACGGAGCGCCGTGCTCAATCGTGTCAACGCCGGCCTCAAGCGCGGCCTTCACGCCCTCGGTACTCTCGACATGGGCCATAACCGGCAGACTCACCTCGTGCGCAGCCTTGCACGCCGCCGCGGCAACCTCGACCGGCATGCGCAGCACGCCCGGCTCGCCCACCTCGGTAGCGTCGAACACGCCGCCCGTCACGAACAGCTTAATGACGTCGGCACCACGCGCATACAGGTCGCGCACCTGTTCGGCTGCCTCGGCGGGACTGTTGGCCACCTGGGCGAACAAGCCCGCACCATGGCCGCCCGGCACCGTGACGCCCGTTCCCGGCGCCACCAGGCGAGGACCTTGATACTTGCCGGCATCGATAGCATCGCGCACGGCCAGATCGGCAAACAGCGGATCGCCCGCGCCGCGCACCGTGGTCACGCCACTTGCCAGTTGTTGTTGGGCGCTGCCCTTAAGAATATGGCGCACGATGGCGCGCCCCACGGGATTATCGAGCTTCTTCATCAGCGCGCCCGCATCGCCGGCCGAGACAGGCTTGCCCGAGCCGCACAGGTGCACGTGCATATTGATGAGACCGGGCATGAGATACGCACCGCCCAGGTCGATAACCTCGGCACCCGCGGGCGCCTGCGCCACAGCACTCGGCCCCATCCAGGTGATGACGCCGCGCTCAACAGTCACGGCCATATCGGGTTGCGGCTCCATATGCTCCGAGCCATCCAGAATGGTCGCATTGATAAACAACGTGGAACGATCGGCAGACGCCATATCGAGCTCCTCCCTCACGATTAACTTGAACATTTGTCCATTATCACCTAGTCCCGCTGGATTGCTGCAGACGCATCGGTTAACGGAGGGAAGAGGGGATGTGGGAGACGGAATATGCTGCAGTCCCACCCCAGCGACACCAGGGAAATATCTCGATCTGTAACAGATACAGGGTTGTTGGGCCCCTTGATGTTACAGATCGAGACATTCGGTCGACGTTTCACCGGTTTGTCTCGATCTGTAACAATTACGAACTCAAACAACTTCTAAACGTTACAGATCAAGACAAAACCTCTCAGCGCCCATACCACCGACGTCTCCACTCCTCAGCCAAATCGGGCCGTCGCGGAATACCCGCCAGCCTCATCTTCTCAACCAGCTTCCCCGGATTCTTGAGCTCATCAAACGTAAACCGAAGCACCTTGTGCCCGAGCATTGTCAGATGAGATTCCCGCTGACGCTCTGCCACGAATGGGTCGACCGGCTCCCGGGCCTCGCCGCTCTGCAGGGTGTACTTCCCCTTACCGTCCAGCTCGCCAATCACGCACGTTCCCTCCTCGAGCCGCCAAAAAAAGTCGACGCGAAACACCTGGCTCGGATCGAGCGGGTCGCGAAACTCCACCTGCAGCTCCGGAACCGGAAAGCCGTACGCAATAAAGAACGCTCGGAACCGAGACTCGCCGCCGTTTTCGGACAGCCCGTCCGCATACGACGCAATCGCCTGTGCCCTGCGATACCCTCGCCTGCCCTCGCAATCGGCGCGGAGGCGCTCGCACAAATCCCCACGTGATACGTCTTTCACCCGCAGTGCAGAATCGGCAATCGCCAACCCGTAGGAGAACGGCGCACGCAGCAAGCAATCCTCCGCCGTGCGCCAAAACGACGTCACCCGCACGCCGTCGACGCGCTCGAGCGCGCCCGCAATCTGCGGACGCAACAACCTGCACCCGCCGCTCAACGTCACCGAACAGCAAGTCTTAACAAGGAAACGCGGCCCGAGCAGATCATTCGGCACCTCCAGACCCCATATCAGCGCGGCGTCATATCCCCAAAACGCCCAATCGGGATGAAATTTCGCAAGCCCTTTGATAGTCCTCAGCGCTCGCTCCGCCGGCGTCAATGCATCCCAATCATGCTGAAAACAGAACAGGTACGGCTCGGGCTCCGCGATATCGTCGGTTCCAACATGGCGTCGCAGCCACATGAGCTCGGTATTGTCATGCGTTGCGAGCAGCGCACCTTGCTTGGCCGTCTCCGCGAGCCGCGCGGGCATCCTGTTCCGCGCCAACGTGTTGCGAGTCGTATGTTTGTGTTTGAGAACGGTATTAGGCACTTTCATCACCACCACGTCAGACAAATGGACCATCGTCACCGTTGCCTCCGCTGACAAATGTCTTGATCTGTAACAGGAAGACAGTCTTTGAGCCTCTAGTTGTTACAGAACAAGATCTTTCGGCAGCCGCCAACCTTCCGTCTCAATCTGTAACAGTTACGGGCCCAAACAGCCGCCAAACGTTACAGATTGAGACAAAGTCAGGGCAGCAGGGCGACGCCAGTCACATCCCCTACTCCCACTCCTGCTCGTAGATGTTGAGCGACTTCACGTACCGCCCCTGGGCGCCCATGATGTCGCGGACCAGGCGCAAAAAGAAGCTGATGCACGAGGTGTCAAAGCCATCCTGCAGGTCCTCCGGATGCACCGCACCCGGCCCATCGACTGCCGTGTCACTCAGGCGCGCGATGTCGTACAGATAGAGCTGTCCCGCCGTCAGCCAGACATCGTCGACGCAAGCGAGGCGCACCGCAATCGCGCCGTCGCTCCAATGCTCCTTTTGAACGATATGTGGGTCGTAGACGTCAAAGCGACGGTCGATGCGCGTATCCTTCAGCACGACCATGCCAGTCGCGGGATCCTTGTCCAAAATGCCAAAGCGCGAGAAATACTGTGTGTCGCGCACCTGCCCAAGCCGTTTAAGCGAAGCAGGCGAAAGCGATGCCGGCGGCTCGTCTACATACAGCTCAAGCAGCGTCTTGCCATGGCGATAGGGGCGCTCGAAGAGCAGCCAATCGGTAAATGCCATGTTGTAGGCCATGATTTCGTTTTGCGAAGGCTCGGTGCAATAGCTGAGCCACGGGTCGACAATGATCTCGAACTGTTCGCGCGCCGGCTCCAAAAACTGGAACTTCCGCAGCATCCAAAAATGGGCCATGTCGGCAATATCGTTGCCGACGGCTTCGGCTAGCTGCGCTCGGTCTAAAACGTGGTCAGTCACGGCATCCTCCTCAAACTGATGAACCTCAATTTGAGCTTACGGGGAGGGTGGGCAGCCACTGTCAGCACGGACAAAATAGGCCTCCGGCTGCAAACCAACTGCTGACCAAACACTTGACGGGATGCTTGACCGAAAATGCGCACCGCAACAAAACCGCAGGTAAACATAGACGGCCAACCCGCCCTTTTGAGCCAGATACCCACAGCCACCACAGAAACAACAGGTGACCACAGCCCAAGAAGTCGACAAATAAACACCCGTACGTCGACAAACGAACAAATCGGTCGCAAACCCGCAAGGAGTGTCCCCGAATGCCGGCACATAAGGAACGTCCCCAGCTGCCGGCACTTGGGGACGTTCCTTTTGGGCCGGCCGTTGGGGACAGCCCTTGACGATTCAGCTGTGGACAGCCGCCTTACAGCTCCAGCGCCTCGGCGACTTCGGCAGCGCAGGCCAGGGCGTCGGCCATGGCGCTTACCACGAGCGAACTGCCATTGCGAGCATCGCCGGCCACGTATACCGGTGTGGCGCCCGCGGCGACGCCGTCGACACGGGCCGCAAGGTGCGAGCCCTCGGCAGCCATCACCGGCAGCGGACGACCAGCGGTGGCAACAGGCACGCCAACGGCGTCGAACACGCCATGCTCGGGACCCGTAAAGCCGCAGGCGATGAGCACCAGCTGGGCCGGCACCTCGTGCTCGGAGCCCGCGATGCGCTCGGGCTTGCCAGCCGACCAATCCAGATCGACCACGCGCAGGCCCGCGGCCGCGCCCTTCTTGTCCAACAGTACCTCGAGCGCATCCACACCCCAAGCGCGCATCTCGCCGCCCATGGCAGCGATGGCCTCCTGCTGGCCATAATCGGTCTTCTTCACGTTGGGCCACTGCGGCCAGGGGCTGCTCGCCGCGCGCGCATCAGGCGCCGCCGGCAAGAACTCAAACTGGCGCACGCTGCGCGCACCCTGACGTACCGCGGTGCCCACGCAGTCGTTACCGGTATCGCCGCCGCCAATGACCACAACGTCCAGGCCGCGCGCGTTCACCGCGGGCTCGCCGCCATCGAGCACCGAGACGATCGAAGCCGCCAGGTAGTCCACGGCATACACCACGCCCGGGGCATCAATGTTCGCAGCCGAAAGCCCACGCGGAGCACGGGCGCCGGCAGCCACCACGACGGCGTCAAAGTCGTCGAGCTTGGCGGTAACCTTGGAATCGCTCACGTCGGCACTCAGCTCGAACACAATGCCCAGCTCGCGCATGAGCGCCACGCGACGCTCGACCACGGACTTCTCGAGCTTCATGTTGGGAATGCCGTACATGAGCAGACCGCCCGGGCGGTCGTCGCGCTCAAACACCGTCACGCGGGCGCCACGACGCGCAAGCTCCCATGCTGCCACCAGACCAGCGGGACCGGAACCCACCACGGCAACCGTGGGTGCACCCTCCCCTGCCGGCTCAAAGCGGTGCGGACCGCCGTTGGCCCACTCATGGTCGCTAATCGCGCGCTCGTTGTCATGAATCGTCGTGGGCTGGCCATCGACCGAGCCCAGGTTGCATGCGGCCTCGCACAGCGCCGGGCACACGCGACTCGTGAACTCGGGCATGGGCGAGGTGAGTGACAGGCGCTCGGCAGCCTCGTCCCAACGGCCGCGGTACACCAGCTCGTTCCACTCGGGAATCAGGTTGTGCAGCGGACAGCCGCTCGGACGTGCCTTGCCAAAGCTCGCGCCCATCTGACAAAACGCCACACCGCACATCATGCAGCGGCTCGCCTGGGCACGGCGCGCATCGTCGTCGAGCTCCACGTACAGCGGATCGAAATCGCGGCTGCGCTCCTCCACGGGGCGCAGCTCGTGGGTCACGCGATCGATATCAAGAAAAGCACCGGGCTTACCCATGGCACTTACGCCTCCTTCTTGGTCGAAGCAACAGAGCTGGCGGCGGCGGGCACAGCGCCAGCGACACCACCCGCCACATCAAAGCGAGCGACATCGGCGGCGTCGGCGCGACCGGTCACAATGTCAAACGCCAGCTCCTCGGCCTGCTCATGCGTCTTGCCGACGGCCTCGGCGGCGGCGACAATCGCCAGCACGCGCTCGTACTCGGTCGGAATGACCTTCACAAAGTGCTTGCTCATCGAGTCGAAGCTGTAGAGCAGCTTAATGCCGCGCGGGCTCTGCGTCGCGTCCACGTGCTCCTGGACGAGCGCACGAATCTGCGCCAGCTCACCGGCCGTCGGGGCTTTAAGCTCAACGCTCTCGTGGTTCACACGGGCATCGAGCGTGCCGTACTGGTCAAAGACGTAAGCCACGCCGCCCGTCATGCCGGCGGCGAAGTTCTGCCCGACCTCGCCCAGGATGAGCGCCAGACCTCCCGTCATGTACTCGCAGCCATGGTTGCCGCAGCCCTCGACCACCACCGTGGCACCGGAGTTGCGTACGCCAAAGCGCTGGCCGGCCAGGCCGTTAATGAAGCCGCGGCCACTCGTAGCGCCAAAGAACGCAACGTTGCCCACGATGATGTTCTCGTCGAACTTGTAGGTCGCATGCGGGTTGGGGCGCACCGACACCTCGCCGCCCGAAAGGCCCTTGCCAAAGTAGTCGTTGGCGTCGCCGCACACGTTGAGCGTAATGCCGCGCGGCAGAAAGGCGCCAAAGCTCTGACCGGCCGAACCATCGCAATCGATGGTGATGGAGCCGGCGGGCAGGCCCTCGGGATGCGCCTTGGTCACCGCGTTGCCCAAGATGGTGCCCACGCAGCGGTTGACGTTGGCGATATCGGCGCGGAAGCGAATCGGACGCAGGTGCGCACGGGCATCGGCCGTATAGGGCACAAACAACGTGGAGTCGAGCGTCTTGTCGAGCTCACTGTCCGCAGCCATCTGCGGCAGGAAGTGGCGACCGTCGGCACCCGGGATATGAGCGCCGAACTCGCAGGTCGCACTCGCCAGCACGGGTGACAGATCGAGCAGATTGGCCTTGCGGTTGCCCGGGACCTCGATCTGACGCAAGCACTCGGGATGGCCGACCATCTCATCGATGGTGCGGAAGCCCAGGCTCGCCATGACCTCGCGCAACTGCTCGGCAACAAAGAGCATAAAGCGCTCGACGTGCTCGGGCTTGCCGCGAAAGCCACGACGCAGGCGGCAGTTTTGCGTGGCGATGCCGGCCGGGCAGGTATCCTGCTGGCAGTCGCGCTGCATGAGGCAGCCCATGGAGATGAGCGGCATGGTCGCAAAGCCAAACTCCTCGGCGCCCAACAGGCAGGCGACGGCAACATCGGTGCCGTCCATGAGCTTGCCGTCGGCCTCGAGCACCACGCGCGAGCGCAGGCCGTTTTGCAGCAGCGTCTGCTGGGCCTCGGCAAGGCCAAGCTCCAGCGGCAGGCCGGCGTGCCAAATGGAATCGCGCGCCGCGGCACCTGAGCCGCCATTGTGGCCGCTGATCAAGATCTTGTCGGCAGCGCCCTTGGCCACACCGGTGGCGATGGTGCCGACGCCGGCCTCACTGACCAGCTTGACCGACACGCGCGCACCGGGGTTGGCGTTCTTAAGATCGAAGATCAGCTCCGCCAGGTCCTCGATGGAGTAAATGTCGTGGTGCGGCGGAGGCGAGATCAGGCCGATGCCGGGCGTGGACTGACGGACCTCGGCGATCCAGGGATAGACCTTCTTGCCGGGCAGGTGTCCGCCCTCGCCGGGCTTGGCGCCCTGGGCCATCTTGATCTGAATCTCGAAGGCGCTGCACAGGTAGCGGCTCGTCACGCCAAAGCGCGCGCTTGCCACCTGCTTGATGGCGGAATTCTTGGAGTCACCGTTGGCCAGCGGGGTCTCGCGACGCGGATCCTCGCCGCCCTCGCCCGAGTTGGAACGACCGTGCAGGCGGTTCATGGCGATGGCCATGCACTCGTGTGCCTCTTTGCTGATGGAACCGTACGACATGGCGCCGGTGTTAAAGCGGCGGACGATGTTGAGCGCGGGCTCCACCTCGTCGAGCGAAACCGGCGTGCGGCCGCTGGCATCAAAGTCCAGCAGGTCGCGCAGGCGCACGGCACGGCCGGTGCGGTGCAGGCGGGCGCTGTACTCCTTAAAGGTGTCGTAGCTGTCCTCGCGGCAGGCGGTCTGCAGCAGGTAGACAGTCTGAGGATCGATGAGGTGATCCTCGCCGCCAAGCGGGCGCCACTTGGTCAGGCCCAGCGTGGGCAGTTGATCGGGAGCCGGGCTCTTAAGGATAGCGAGCGCGGCGTCGTAGCGCTCGTTTTGCTCGCGCTCGACGTCCTCGACACCCATACCGCCCACACGGCTCACCGTGCCGGCGAAGTACGCGTTGACGAACTCCGGAGTGAAACCCACGGCCTCGAAGATCTGCGCGGAGTGGTAGCTCTGCACCGTGGAGATGCCCATCTTGGACATGATGGAGACGATGCCGGCGGTCGCAGCCTTGTTGTAGTTGGCGATGCCCTGCTCGGCTGTCACGTCCAGATCGCCGTGCACCGCCAAGTCGCGGATGCACGCATGTGCGTTGTACGGATAGATGCCGCTCGCGGAGTAGCCCACCAGTGCCGCAAAGTCGTGCGGAGACACGGCGTCGCCGCACTCCACCACGATGTCGGCAAAGGTGCGCACGCCGGCGCGGATCAGGTGGTTGTGCACGCAGCCCACGGCGAGCAGCGACGGCACGGGCACCTCGCCCGCCCCGGCGCGATCGCTCAGCACCACGATGTTCACGCCGTCGCGGACCGCAGTCTCGACGTCCTCGGCAAGCTGCTTGAGCGCAGCCTGCAGCGCGCCCTCGCCGGCATCGCGACGGTAGACGGCACGGAAGCGACGGGTCTTAAAGCCCACACGGTCGATGGCACAGATACGCTCGAACTCCTCCTCGCTCAGCAGTGGGCGCTCCAAGCGCACCAGCTGGCAGGCCGTACGAGAGTCCTCGAGCAGGTTGCCGTGGTTGCCCAGGTAGAGCGTGGTCGAGGTGACCATATGCTCGCGAAGGGCGTCGATGGGCGGGTTCGTGACCTGGGCGAACAGCTGATAGAAGTAGTCAAAGAACGAGCGCGTCTTCTTGGACAGGCAGGCCAGCGGCGCATCGATACCCATCGAGGCGAGCGGCACCTTGCCCTGCTGGGCCATGGGACGCACGACTTCGTCAACATCATCCCAGTGATACCCGAGCTTGGCCATGCGCACGGCGGCGGGCACCTCGGTATCCTCGGCGGGCGTTGCCGCGGCAGGCCTATCGAGCGCGTCGACGGTCAGCGTCTCCTCGGCAATCCAGTCGCGGTAAGGCTTTTCCTTGGCATAGCGGGCGCGCAGCTCGTCGTTGTAGATGACGCGGCCGCGGGCAAAGTCGACCTCGAGCATCTGGCCCGGCCCCAGGCAGCCGCTCGTCAGGATGTTCTCGGGGCTTACCTCGATGGTGCCCACCTCGCTTGCCAGCATAAAGCGACCGTCGCGCGTCACGTAGTAGCGAGCCGGACGCAGGCCGTTGCGGTCGAGAGCGGCACCCAGCGTGCGACCGTCGGTAAAGGCGATGGCCGCCGGGCCATCCCACGGCTCCATGAGCATGGACTGGTAGGCGTCGTAGGCGCGGCGCTCCTCACTCAGACTGTCGTTGTGGTCCCACGGCTCGGGCAGCAACATGGACGCGGCACGCGTGAGCGGGCGACCGTTCATGACCAGGAACTCAAGCACATTGTCCAGAATCGCGGAATCGGAGCCCTCGCGGTTGATGATGGGCATCACGCGCTCAAGATCGTGCTGCAGCACGGGGCTGTACAGGTTGGGCTCGCGGGCGCGGATCCAGTTGACGTTGCCCTTGAGGGTGTTGATCTCGCCGTTGTGGATGATAAAACGGTTGGGGTGCGCACGCTCCCAGCTGGGCGTGGTGTTGGTGGAGTAGCGCGAGTGAACGAGCGCCACGGCCGTTTTGACGGCGGCGTCGTTGAGGTCGATGAAGAAGCGGCGCATCTGCGTGGCGACCAGCATGCCCTTGTACACGATGGTGCGCGAGCTCATGGAGCACACATAGAAGATCTTGTCGCGCAGGGCAAACTCAGCGTCGGCCTTCTTCTCGATGGTGCGGCGGCACACGTATAGGCGGCGCTCAAAGGCATCACCGGCGGGTGTGTCGTCCGGACGGCCCAGGAAGGCCTGCAGGATGGTAGGCATGCAGGCGCGGGCTGTCTCGCCCAGATCGTGCGGGTCGACCGGCACCTCACGCCAAAAGAGCAGCGGAACGCCGGCTTCGGCGCAGCCCTCCTCAAACACGCGGCGGGCATCCTCTACGCCCTTGCCGTCCTGCGGGAAGAACAGCATGGCCACGCCATAGTCGCCCTCTGCCGGCAGAATCTGGCCGCACTTTTGGGCCTCTTTACGGAAAAAGTGATGCGGAACCTGGAACAGGATGCCGGCGCCGTCGCCGGTGTTCTTCTCGAGTCCCGTACCGCCGCGGTGCTCCAAGTTGACCAGAATGGACAGTGCATCGTCCAGAATCTGGTGATGGCGCTCACCGTTGATATCGGCGAGCGCGCCGATGCCACACGCATCGTGGTCGAATTCGGGGCGATAAAGGCCCTGCTGCTGAGCGGAATCTGCCTGCATCGCGATCCTCCCCTAGATATTTAGACAGTCAGTTGACTAGGCATACTAGGAGCATCGCCGGCCCGTTGTGTTTCCCGCCCGTTTCGAAACAATCGCGTAACGCGCGCCCTGCGAGTGGGTGCCGCCGAGCTCAAGGGCGACAGCAAGGGCCCCAAGTTCGGCCTGTAAGCTCACCGCTTCAAACATCTCAATCTGTAACAGTAAGACCCAATTTCCATCCCTAGTTGTTACAGATCAAGACATTTCGGCAATCCCCTTTCACCAGCCTATCCAAATACAACAATTTTGTTAGTCTTGGTTAACTTTTTAGCCTAAAACAGGTATCCTTTGCGGCGTCAAACAAACGGCACGCAGGAGCGCACCATGCTCAACCATCTCAAACAACACTTTGGCTCGCACCGCACCGGAGGCCACGGAGGTCTGGATATCGCCCGGCACATCGGCCCCGGGCTGCTCGTGACCGTCGGCTTTATCGATCCGGGCAACTGGGCCTCAAATATGGCCGCGGGCTCGCAATTTGGCTACGCGCTGCTGTGGGTGGTCACGCTGTCCACGATTATGCTCATCGTGTTGCAGCACAACGCTGCACACCTGGGTATCGCAACGGGCGCCTGTCTTGCCGAAGCCACGACACGCTACCTCCCCCGTTTCGTTGGACGCACGGTGCTCGCCAGTGCCTACCTCGCGACCATCGCCACCGCTATGGCCGAGGTCCTGGGCGGCGCGATCGCGCTCCAGATGCTCTTTGGACTGCCCGTGCGCGCCGGCTGCGTCATCGTGGCCGCGGCATCGATGGCAATGCTCATGACGAACTCCTACAAGCGTGCCGAGCGCTGGATCATCGCCTTCGTAGGCGTGGTAGGACTCTCGTTTTTGGCCGAGCTTGCGCTGGTCAAGGTCGACTGGCCGCAAGCCGCCACAAGCTGGATCACACCCCGTATGCCCACTGGCTCTGCCGCGATTATCGTGAGTGTCCTGGGTGCGGTCGTTATGCCACACAACCTTTTTCTGCACTCCGAGGTCATCCAATCCATGCACTTCGAAGGCCAAGGCGAGCGGGTTATCGAAGAACGCCTTCGCTACGAGCTCTTCGACACGCTCTTTTCGATGGGCGTGGGCTGGGCAATCAACTCGGCCATGGTCATCCTGGCCGCAACGACCTTCTTTGCGCACGGCATTGTCGTAGATGACCTCACTGCCGCAGCGGCCACGCTCTCCCCCATCTTGGGCCCGGCAAGCTCGACCATCTTTGCGGTGGCACTGCTGTTTGCGGGACTATCGAGTAGTGTGACGGCGGGCATGGCGGCGGGAACCATCATCGCGGGCATGTTCGACGAGGAATACGACATCCACGACCGACATTCCTCGATTGGAGTGACGACCTGTTTCGTCGGCGCAGTGGCGGCGTGCCTGGTCGTCCCGAATCCTTTTGAGGGTCTCATTTGGAGCCAGGCGCTGCTGTCGCTTCAGCTACCGATTACGGTCTTTGTGCTCATACGGCTCACCAGCTCACGCCGCGTCATGGGCAAATACGCCAACTCGCGCCCGCTCAACGCGTTGCTCGTAGGGATCGGTGCCATCGTGACGATTCTCGACATCGTGCTGCTAACGGGAATGTAATTGAGATGGCGTGACTGTCCAGATATAACGTCTTAATCTGTAACACGTGAGACCGTTTTAAACCGTCAGATAAATCAAAAGGGTCCCGGCCGAGAATTCGACCGGGACCCTTGGACAGAGCTATGTTCGGCTTTCGCCGTGTGCCTGCGAGTTACTCCTCGACGAGCTCAAACTGATCGGGACCGACGCCGCACACCGGGCACACGTAATCCTCGGGCAGCTCGGGCGTGTCGACCTCAACCTCGTAACCGCAAACGGTGCACACAAACTTATACGTCTTCTTTTCCTCAGCCATGATGTTCTCCTCTCGAACGTGACTGCTGGTGTACTTTCTTATTAGTATATATTCTCAATAACATAATGCAAGTATTTTTAGAACATTTCTAGCCTTGATACGACGAGGCTTTGGGCGGCGTCTTGCCCTTTAGCACCTCGTGATAGTAGTCGTACGTCAGCGGCGTCTCGTCGCTCAGGCGCTCGGTATCCTCGACCTCGCCAATAAACAGCAGATGCGTGCCCACATCCACAGTGTCGATCAAACGGCAGCTAAACAGGGCCGCCGCGTGCTCAGGCACATAGGGCATGCCCAGAGCCGTCTCGCGGGTCTCGTATTTGGCAAACTTGTCATAATCGCTGCTGGTGCGGAACCCAAAGTTACCGATGTAGAGCATGTCGGCGGTCTGATCGATCACGGTCAGCGCGAACGCTTTGGCCGATGCGATGACGCCCGAGGTGACATTGTCCTTGTTCACGGCAACCGAAATACGCGGCGGCATGGACGTCACCTGCACCGCAGTGTTGATGACGCAGCCGGCGCGCAACCCGTCTGCCGCAGCGCTCACCACGTACAGACCGCTCGGCATGGTAAAGAACGCAGTTTTGTCCATAACGATCACTCCCCTAGCTCGGGTTGGAACCTCATGAATGTATGTACCCACAAAAAAGGCGGCACCCATAACGGACGCCGCCTTTGAGACATATGTGTCAGAACAGTAAGAAAGATGAGACGCCCGCAGTTGCGGTGAAATAGGGACTGAATAGTCCCTCAATCAGGCAAAACAGTCCGTATTCCACCGCAACTTATGCAGAGTGCCTAACGGTTGCGTTCCTTAAGGGCGCGGTCGATCTCGCGTTGGACATCACGCTTGGCCATGTCCTCGCGCTTGTCGTAGAGCTTCTTGCCGCGACCCAGACCCAGCAGCAGCTTTACGCGGCCGTCGGTATTAAAGTAGAGCTCCAACGGAACCAGCGCATAACCACGGTTGCGAAGTTTGCCGTCAAGAAAGTCGATCTCCTTGCGGTGCAGCAGCAGACGACGCCGACGGTCGGGATCGCGATTCCACACGCCACCATGGCTATAGGGGTGGATATGCAGGCCGACGAGCCAGCACTCCCCGCCGCGGATCAGCGCGAAGGTATCGGTGATCTGGCAGGCGCGCTCGCGAATCGACTTGACCTCGGTGCCGCTCAGTTCAATGCCGCACTCAAAGGTCTCATCGATAAAGTACTCGTGATGTGCCGAGCGATTCTTGGAAATGAGCTTGCGCTCGCGCTTACTGGGCATCGCCGGCCTCCTTGGCGCCATCGGCGTTTGAGCCCGCAGCCTCGCGCTTTGCCTCGCGCTTTGCCTTGCGCTCGGCATTGAGCTCAGCATCGCTCTCGCGCACCAGTTTGATAATCGCCGCGCAGGCTTCCTCGCCCACCAAGTCGCGAGCACGCACCGTCAGGCGCGTCGCCTCCTGCTTGTCGCCGTCGCTTGCAGCATCGGTCGCGCACATAATCAGGCAGATGGCAATCTCGGCCGAAGGCGAGGTCGGCACGCCTTGCAACGCCAGCTCGCCCATCACGTGCTCGTCGCTCTCCTCGGCGGCATCCGGATAGGTAGTATGGATCTTGTTGAGCAGGCGCGTCGTATGCGCATCGTTGGGCGCCAGGCGCAGCGCCAGACGCGCGCAGCCCACGGCAGCCGAAATGTTCTCGGTCTCGGGCTCCAAGAAATACTGACCCAGATTGGCGTAAGCGCGGGCGGCGCACTTGCCATCGCTCGCGCGCTCTAGCACCGAGAACGAGAGCGATGCCCATTCCTGCTTGTCTTCGAGTGCGCGGAACAGCTCGGCCAAATCCAAGCGATAGTTGCAGTTCATGGGGTCCCAACGCACGGCCTGCATCAGGGCATTGCGAGCGCTCACATAATCCTGCTGGCGAATGTAGGCAAACGCCATGTCAGAGTACAGGCGGTCAAAAGGCACCTCGACCTGCACGAGCTCGCGCGGATCCTTCTCCACGCGGCGATAGGCCAAGCGCTCAAACTTGCTATCGAAGCTAAAGTATTGGCGCTTCTCCTCCGTCTTGCACTCAGCGTCGATATACTCCTCGGCGAGCTCCACCAGACGCTCCAGCAGCGGCGTCGCCGTAGCCAGGTCGCCCTGCGCCAGATAGTTCTCGGCATACGTGATGTCTTGCAAGCTGATGGGCAGATCCATGGCTACTCCTCGATCTGAGCGAAACACGGCAGGCGCCGTATATACGGTCAATACACAAAACCCGGGTCTCTTACGAGGCCCGGGCGTTCATTTTTGGTAGCCCGTACCAGATTCGAACTGGTGATCTCCGCCTTGAGAGGGCGGCGTCCTAAACCGCTAGACGAACGGGCCATATGTAGCAAATGCAATGGCTGGGATGGAGGGAGTCGAACCCCCATTGACGGAACCAGAATCCGCTGTCCTGCCATTAGACGACATCCCAATGACTGCATCGCTGCGCTCGGCTGTGCCTTTGCGCAAGAAAGAAATATACGGGAAGTCTCGCCGTGACGCAAGCCCCAATTTTGACTTTTTTGAAATTCTGTCAAATTGGCCTAATTTAGTCCAACCCGTGAAGGACCTGTGAAGCCAACCGCTGTACACGAAGGGCAAGACGCCGCGAGCGGTAGCCGTCAACCGTTGGCAGATTCTACCGTGAAAACGATAGCACCAGGCAACACAATCGAAGTATCAATGATCGCGTAGATATCGAGGCGCCATGGACGAAGAGCTTGATTACCTATGGGAGACCCTGGGCCTCGAGATCACTGCCGACCTTTGGCCCGAACGGGACAAAATTCACCCCACACTGCGCCCCGCCATTACTGTGGTGCAGGCAAAATACCGCCGTGCATCCTTTTTGATCATGCGGATGTCATGGCACGCGGGACTCCCCGACCTTAAGCGAATCCAGGCAAGCCTCGTCGAGTTGTCCGGTATGCCAACCGTCATATCCGAGGCGCACCTGGAGCAGCGCCAGCGCGAGCGACTGCAACAGCAGCGGATTCCCTTTATCTGCCCCGGCGTTCAGGCATATCTGCCCTTTATGGACGAGGAGTACTGGAGCGGCAAGCCCAACAAACACGTAAAGGTCTACGATCCGCACGAATGGGCACAGCTTGAGGATTAGCGCATATGCCCGCCAGCCGGGATAGTGCGCATGCCCGCCAACCGGAAAGCTCATCCCGGAATTTACGTCCAGAACGGGACGCGCTTTCCCCTAGAGGCCCCAAACGGAAACCGTATCCCAGATTTCGCGCTCAAACTGGGATACGGTTTCCGCTAGCCCCTTCAACCGGAAACTGCGTCCCGGAATCCGAGCTCAAAACGGGTCGCACTTTCCGCAGCCGCTACAGCAACGCCTCGGCCCAAGCCGCTTCCCTAAAGCCGGGAATCGCAAAGTCGTCGCCCACCAGCAGCGGACGCTTGACCAGCATGCCGTCGGTCGCCAGCAGCTCGTAGCACTCCTGATCCGTCATGCCCGCATCCAGACGCGCCTTCAGGCCCAGCTCTCGATATTTCATGCCCGACGAATTAAAGAAGCGCCGCACCGGCAGCCCCGAACGAGCAATCCAGGTCGCAAGCTCATCAGCCGTGGGATTGTCCAAAACGATATCGCGATCGATATACTCTACCCCATGTTCGTCCAGCCATGCCTTGGCCTTCTTGCAGGTCGAGCACTTGGGATATTCAACAAACAATACCGCCATGGGATTTCCTTTCTTAGAGAAAACAGGTGTCTGGAAAACTGCACATCGACGACCACTCGCGATTGCAGCCGTTATTGTAGTCAATGTCGAAGCATAGGCAGTCGCGATGTCTCGTCTTAAGGCTAGCGCCTCGCATGGGCGCCGATCGGCCGAGTCGCATGGCGCACCAACGCCGCTGCCAGCAATACCAACAGCATGGCGGTGACATAGCCCGCAGCATCGAATCCTAAATCGATAACGTCGAAATGCCTGCCGGGAACAAAGATCTTATGCACCTGGTCGCCAACGGAGCAGGCGGCGCAAAAGAGCAATACGGGCACGCAACGGGAGCATACGCTCCACGGACGCCTGGAAAAGCAAACCACGACCACGGAGGCGAACAATCCGACGAAGAAAAACTCTACGGTATGGGCAACGCGACGGACGTTCGTGCCCACCCACATGCGAATGGAAGCAAGTCGGCCAGACCGGACATTCGAGGCAGCCGAATCGGTGCCCCCGGTCATTCCGTTCTCCGCCTGAGCTTCACCCGTGGCATCGACAGCCTGAACGCCCGTAGCCTGGCCCTCCACCACACGCGCGGTAGACTCGCTCAGCAACGACGTCTCCACCGCATTTTGCTCCGTCAGCACCCAGATGCCCGCCAGCGTTGCAACGAACAGAACAATTGCGGTCCATCCGATTATTTGTTTTACGCGCGCCAAGGGCCAACCTCCTTTTTTGAATATCAGCGAGTGTAGCCCCAAATGGCATCGTCACCGTATCAAAATTTGAATCGCAACAGGAAGCGACAAAGCGGCGCAAACCCCTACCCCGCCTCGCGCATCCAGCGATCGAACGTCCCCACGCACACGCCCAGGTACTTTGCTGCCTGGCTGCGGGTAATATCGCCCGCCTCATAGCTATCGCGCACCAGCTCAAACTGAGGAGGGCACGGCTTGCGAGGTCGACCGAAACGGACCCCTCGCGCCCGCGCCGCTGCAATTCCCTCCGCTTGGCGCCGATGGATATTCTCGCGCTCCACCTGCGCCACGTAGCTCAGCAGTTGCAGCACAATATCGGCAATCAGGACGTTGGTCACATCCGGCGCGCCGCTGGCCCTAGCGCGCGTGTCAAGCAATGGCATGTCCAACACCACAATGGCAACCCCGAGCTCCTTGGTAATGCGTCGCCATTCCTCAAGAATCTCGGAGTAATTACGACCAAGTCGGTCGATAGAAAGCACCACCAGCACGTCCCCGTCTCCCAGGACGTGCAGCAGCTCGCGATAACGCGGTCGATCGAAGTCCTTGCCGCTCGCATGGTCGGCATAAATATTCGCTGAGCCCACGCCATAGGCGCCCAGCGCATCCAGCTGCCGATTCAGATTCTGATCGCGCGAACTCACCCGCGCATACCCGTACACCGTCGCCATCTCATCCCCGCTTTCTTGTAAACCTGCCAAAAGGGACAGGTTTATTTTGGTAGGTTTTACCTCTCAAATAGCAGGTAAGCGGGCGGCCGAGCAGACGGCAAGGTAGCCACTATTCAAATGCGGAGGGCGGCCCCGAAAGACCGCCCTCCGCTCTCTCGCCACGAGTCGGGATTTAGCTAATGGATAAGCTTGAAGTCCAAGTGCCCACGCGTGGTATTGACGCGCGAGACCTCGATAATCACGCGCTGCCCCAGCTCGTAACGGGTGCCCGTGTCGGCACCTGTGAGCGTTAGCGCGTCCTCGTCGAACTCGAACCACTCGTTGCCCAGGCTCTTAATTGAAACCAGGCCCTCGACCTGCGTCAGGTCCAAGCGCACAAAGAGGCCCATGCTGCTAACCCACGAGACGGTTCCGGCATAGCGCTCACCCAGACGGTCCTCATAGTACTGGGCAATCTTGATCTTTTGCGTCGCATGGCTGGCGGCATCTGCCGCGCGCTCGGCATCGCTACATGCGCGGCAGATCTGCGGCAGAATGCGCGGCAGCGACTCGCGCCCCTTGCCGATCAGCCGCGGCGTACGGACCAAGGCGTCCTTGCCGCCGAGCTGCTCATAGGCCAACTGCAGTTTGAGCACGCGGTGTACCACCAGATCGGGGTAGCGACGGATGGGACTCGTAAAGTGACAGTAGCACGGCGCGGCGAGCGCAAAGTGGCCCTCGTTGCGCGGCTTGTACAGCGCGCGCTGCATGCTGCGCAGAAGCAGTGTGTTGACGAGCGGTGCGTTGGCCGTACCGGCGGCAGCATCAACTGCAGCCTGCAGCTCATCGGGGCTCCCCAGGGCAATACCGGCAGCACGGCGATCGTCGATGATGCCTAGCTGCGCCAACGCAACGGCAGCACCGTGCAGGCTATCGGGGCTCGGATCCTCATGCACGCGATAGCAGGCCTCGATATCACGGTCTGCCAGCCACTCTGCAACGCACTCGTTGGCGAGCAGCATGGCTTCCTCGATAAGCGACGTGGCACACGAACGCTCACGCGCCACAATCTGCACGGGCACTCCGTCCTCATCCAATAGAGCGCGAATCTCGGCCGTGTCAAAATCGACTGAGCCGCGGGCGCGACGAATACGACGGCGAAGTTCGGCGAGTTCGTTAGCGGCGACAAGGAAATCGCCGAGGTCGATGTTGTAGCCGCGGGCAGTCTCCTCGCACGCAAGACCGCGCTCAAGCGCTTCCTCGCGCGAGGCCTCGGCAGCCGCAACATCCTCGGCCGCACCCTCCAGCACCGAATACTCAACCGCACCGGCACGCACCAGCAGCGCCTCGGCGCCGTCATAGTCCATACGCACACGCGAGCGAATCACGCTGGGGTACGGATCGTAATGCCGCACGCGACCCTGCGCATCGAGCTCGATATCGACGGTAAACGCAAGACGGTCCTCGTCAGGGCGAAGCGAGCACAGGTCACAGGACAGGCGTTCGGGCAGCATGGGAAGCACGCGATCGGCCAGATACACCGATGTCGTACGATGGCGAGCCTCAAGATCGATATGCCCGTCCCAAGCCACATAGTGTGAAACGTCGGCGATATGCACACCCAGCTTGTAGCCACCCTCGGGCGTGCGCTCCAACGAAATGGCATCGTCAAAGTCGCGCGCGTCGACCGGGTCGATCGTGATGACAAAGCGGTCGCGCAGATCGCGGCGGAGCGGGTCCTTAAGCGCCGCGGACACATCGAGCGAAAGCCCCTCGGCCTCGTCCAGCGCGGCCTCGGGATAGCTATCGGTATAGCCGTAACGCGCCATCACATATTGAACGCCCAAATCGGGCGCGTCATCTCCGCCAATGCGGCGTTCGATCGTCACAGTGCCCGATTCCAGGCGCGTCGGGTAGGTCAAAATGCGCGCGACAACGGCATCACCCGGGTGGACACCCAGACGATCCGCCGAGGTATCCTCGGGCAAAATGAAGAAGTCGGCCTTCAAGCGCGAATCGAGCGGCTCGATCACACCGAGCGGACCGGCGGTCTGGTACGTACCCACCACGCTTATGGCTGCGCGCTCAACTACGCCCTCGATCACGGCGCGACGCTCGCCATGCGGGCTATTCTTAATGCTCACGGCAACGGTATCGCCGTCCATGATCTCACGCTTGCCGCGACCCATGACCTTGTAGTCGCCATTCTCGGTTATGACATAGGCACTGTGCTCATGGAGCTGCACGCGCCCGGTCAGGCTCGGACGGCGTTCGCTGCGCACCGGCCCGCGCTTATTGCGAGCTCCACGCTTATGCTTGTTATTGCGCCCCATGGCGCCTCCTAACTATCGATTGCCGTTTACATCCCAAGAGTCTACCCAAATGATCCCTAGGGGACAAAAAACGGGCCGCCCCATAAGAGACGACCCGTTGGAAGGGATGAATTCCAGGCATGCCTACACGCGCAGGTAGCGGCGCATGGCGATGGCAGAACCAAAGAGACCGATAATCACGCCGACCAGAATCAGCGCAGCATAGGTCACCAGGTAGTACTGCATCGGCAGGGCAAACGACATCCAGCCGATGCTCTCCTGCAGACGCGGAATCATCAGATTGCGCAGCAGCTCCAGAACGCCGATGGAAAGCAGCGAGCCCAAAATGGCCTGCAGCACGCCCTCGGTGATAAACGGGCCACGAATGAAGCCGTTGCTGGCGCCGACCAGACGCATAATCGCAATCTCACGACGACGCGCCGTGATGGACAGGCGAATCGTGTTGTTGATGAAGATGAATGCGATAAAGGTCAGAAGGCCAACGAGCACCACGGCGGCGATGCGGATGTAGTTGGTCACCTGGAACAGGCGGCTCACTTCCTCCTGGCCGTACAGCACGCTCGCGTTGACGTCGCCGTCATCCGCGATCTTCTGGAAATCGGCATCCTTCTTGAGCTTCTTGGCCGTGCTCTCGACCTTGGACGGATCGTCCATCTCAATAGCGAAGGAAGCCGGCAGCGGGTTCTGGCCGTCGAGCGCGCTCATGGTGGCGTCGGCGTTACCCGACATCTTGCTCGTATACTCGGCCAGTGCGTCGTCCTTGTCCTTATAGGTCACGGACTTGACGTTATTCCACGTCTTAAGCTCGGCCTCAAAAGCCTGAACATCGGCCTGATCGGCGTCATCACTAATGAACGCGTTGATGACAACCTGATCCTCGACGGTGCCGATCACGGAGTTCAGCATCGCGGAGCCCATGATGAACAGGCCGATGATAAACAGCGAAAGGAAGATCGTGATGACGGCGCCGAGCGAGGTAGTCCAGTTACGGAAAAAGTGGCTGATTGCCTCTTTGAAGGAGTAGCCCACGTTAGTTGGTGCCATAGTTACCGTAACCTCCCCTCTCCTGGTCGCGGATAACGTGGCCGCCCTCGAGGGCGATCACGCGACGGTGCATGCTATCGACCATCTCGCGGTCGTGCGTGGCGACAATCACGGTGGTGCCGGTGCGGTTAATACGCTCGAGCAGCTTCATGATGCCCAGCGAGATCGCCGGGTCGAGGTTGCCCGTCGGCTCGTCGCAGATCAGCAGCGGCGGACGGTTGACCATAGCGCGGGCGACGGCAACGCGCTGCTGCTCGCCACCGGAAAGCTGGTCGGGCAGCGAGTCCATCTGATCGGCCAGACCGACCAGACGCAGCACCTCGGGCACCTGGCTGCGAATGACACCCTTGGGCTTGCCGATGCACTGCAGGGCAAACGCCACGTTTTCGTAGGCGGTCTTTTGCGGCAGAAGCTTAAAGTCCTGGAACACGGCGCCAATCTGGCGGCGCAGGAACGGAACCTTGCGGTTCTTGATCTTCATGAGGTCCTGACCTGCAACCAGGATGCGGCCGCTCGTCGGCTTGACGTCACGGTTGAGCGTCGACAGCAGCGTGGTCTTACCCGAGCCGGAGTGACCGACCAGGAAGACGAACTCACCCGGATAGATCTCGATGTTGATGTCGTCGAGTGCAGGCTTGTTGGGCTGTGCCGGATAGATCTTGGTGACATGCTCCATAAGGATGACGGGCTCGACACCGGCCTGCTTGGCCATCTTCTTGCGGCTGGCCTGCGGATCGATGGGCGCAAACACCGACGTAAAATCGGGGTTGTTGAGCGCGTTATCGAGGCTTGCGACCTCGGCTGCCTGATCGCTCTCGACCACCGGGGCAGCAGGCTGCGTGGGGTCGGGAATAGCGGCAAAGAGACCGGACTGCGCAGGCTGAGGAGCCGGCGTCGCAGGGGCCAAGGGGTCGGGAATGCCGGCCATGGTAGGCTGCGGCGTGGCGGCACCAGCCTGAGGCTGCTCCACGCGAGCGGTCACGGCCTGAACGGGCTCAAAACCCGCCGTGCCGGAAAGCGCGACATCGCTGGTTGGATTGTAGGCAAAGGGATCGGATGCCGGCTGTGCCTGATCTGCCGGCTGAGCGGGGGCCTGAGCAACAGGCTGGCCCTCTGAATCCGGAGTGGCGAAACGGCTGCCCTGGACGCCTGCCTGCGTCTTGGGGGCATCATCGCCCGCACCGGAGGTACGGAAGTGGTTACCCACTGGTGCTCCTTATCGTCGTGCGTTTAAACTACATGAGCGCTTTGTATTTTAGCAGTATTAGCTTTGCTGCACATAAGAAGCATGGCGTGCTTAGGGATCCCGTCGGCCGGGCACAGGGTTACTCTCCAAATCATCCTCGGACATGTCGGAGCCCCCGCTGCGCGCTTCGCGCTGCGGGGGCTCCTCCGTCCTGCGGAAAAATTTGGGAGGTAACCCTGTGCCCGGCCTGCGGCTACTAAGGGGCCGCCGCGTTTATCTTGGGGTGCTGCATATACAAAGTTGGAAGGGTCTGAATTGCGCTTTGTCGATATATGCCCTTTTCCCTGATGGGACCGTGCTTGAGGGGCATCTTCATGAGTTGCGGTGAAATAGGGACTGTTGGGGGTGCGGACAGAAAGTTGGACCGTGAAGCGGTCCGGACTGGAGGTTCGCATGTACAGCAGGGAGAAGGTCGAGCTCTTCCTCCTGGCGACGGAGGACGGCATGGGGCCGACCGCCGCCGCGAAGTTCGCGGGGGTC
>JAXJET010000041.1:0-34405 GCA_036301285.1 Collinsella aerofaciens | reverse complement strand
GACCCCCGCGAACTTCGCGGCGGCGGTCGGCCCCATGCCGTCCTCCGTCGCCAGGAGGAAGAGCTCGACCTTCTCCCTGCTGTACATGCGAACCTCCAGTCCGGACCGCTTCACGGTCCAACTTTCTGTCCGCACCCCCAATCGAGGCTTTTGACAGCCAAAACAGTCCGTATTTCACCGCAACTAATGGATGGGATGTGTTAGAGACCCAAATAGGCAGTCATGCCTTCGACGGCGAGCTTGGCGCCTGCCACGGCGTGAACAACCGTCAGCGGGCCGTTAACCACGTCGCCGGCGGCAAAGACGCCAGGCACGGTGGTCATACCGTTCTCATCGACCGAAAGCAGGCCACGATGGTCGGTCTCTAGGCCGCCCGTTGTAAGCACAAGCTTGTCTTTGGGCACCTGCGAAGCTGCAATCACAACTGTGTCGGCAGACGCATGGTCGAGCTCCTCCTCGTAGCCCACCACGTTGTTGTCCTCGTCAAAGATAGCCGTCTCGAACACCGGACCGTTATCGTCGATGGCGCAGATCGCCTTGCCGCACACAATCTCGGCACCGTCAAGCTCGGTCAGCTCGACCTCGTCGTCGATGGCCGAGATATGGCGCGAGCGTGCATACACAGTGACCTTGCGAGCACCCGAACGCAGCGCCGTGCGGGCCACATCCATGGCCACATTACCGGCACCGATGACCGCCACGTTCTGCCCGATCGCCACGCTCGAGGGATCGACCAGGTAATCGATACCAAACAGCACGTTGCCGCGCGACTCGCCGGGAATGCCCAGTTTGCGGGCACGCCAGGTACCGGTACCAACAAAGACCACATCGTAGCCGTCGCGCAGCAGGTCGTCGATATGCAGCGCGCCACCGATGGTGGTCGAGGGGCGCACGCGCACGCCAAGCGAGCACATCACATGACGGTACTTTTGCACGAGCGCACGGGGCAGGCGGAACTCGGGGATACCGTATTCCAGCACACCGCCGATCTCGGGGCGCTGTTCAAATACCGTGACGGCACAGCCTAGCTGGGCCATCTTAATGGCCACGGTAATACCGGCGGGACCGGAACCGACCACAGCAACCTGTTTGCCGCACGACGGCGCAGACGTCCACTCCTTACGATCCAAATACGCTGTCGAGATATAGTTCTCGATGCTCGAGAAATGCACGGGTGTGCCCTTGCGGCCCTGGATGCAAGCGCCCTCGCACTGGCCCGAATGGTTGCACACCACGGAGCAGACCGCGCTCATGGGATTGTTCTGGAACAGCAGCTCGCCCGCCTCTTCTAGACGACGCTGTTTGAACAGGTCGATGACCTGCGGAATAGGCGTCTGAACCGGGCAGCCCTTAATCTGGCAGAACGCCCTTTTACAACCCAGGCAACGATTCGCCTCTTCGACAATGTGGATAGCCACGCAACTCCCCTTTTTAATGCAATCCAATGGGGCGACGATAAAGACCCTTCACCGCCGCCCCCATACAGGTAATCTCAATCTGCCGACACGGCAAAAGCCAATGCTATAACTCGCGATGCGAAGCCCCGCAGCGAGCGGACATGTGCTCGAGTGTCGCCAGGCAGTCAGCCGCCGTCGCCGGCACACTGTTCTCGACCACGCAAGGAATCCCAGGGCAGGCGGCAGCCACCCAGGCCACCACGGGCTCAAAGTCATATCGTCCCGTCTCGCCCACGCCATGACACACCAGGCGTGAACCCGTACCGTCGCACCAACCGGCTTCGTCCTCGTTATCAACGACCTCAAAATCCTTGGCGTGCAGCACGCGGATCTTGCTGCCGCATAAGTAGAGCATGCGCGCGGTGATTTCCTGCGCTTCGTCAACGACGCTGGGGTGCAGCAGCGACACTGGGTCATAGATCACGCCGAGCGACGGGCTCGAGACGCGCTCCAGCACCTCACGGCAGCGATCTGGCGTGTTGACCGTCTCGTTCCAACCGGGCTCAATTAGAATCTGACCGCCCATGGCCTCGGCGCGCTCGCAGACATACGTAAGCCCGTCCATAAAAGCCTCGAGTGCCTCATCGGTCATACGGTCGTCAGCAACGCGGTTCCGCGCATTGGGGCGACCGGTCTCGGTGCCAACCGGGCATCCGCCGAGCATCTGGGCAAAATTCAAGCACGCCTCGTACTCGGCAATGTTATCCATGAGCTGTTGTCGATCGGGCGTCGCCAGATTCTTGTAGCAGCCGAGCACGGCAATCGAAATGCCCGCCTCGTCGAGCACCGCACGCAAATGGTTGGCAAGCTCGCTGGTCAGGCCGACTCGATCAATCCCCATCGATGCGTAGAGTACCTTGCTCGGCAGCTGAATGCACGAAAAGCCCAGCTCTCCTGCCATGCAAATGCGTTCCTCTACGGTCCCCTGCGGAAGGTCGTGTAAACGTACGCCCGGAGTAATGGCCTCCATGCTATTCACACCCCTTACGGGCATTGATGCCCGGAGTGTATCCGCCAAACGGGTCCTCGATGGAGCACACGCCCGAGGGAGCAAGCGGGTCGTGCCTGCCGGCCAGTTTGTCGTGATGCATGGTCTCGATATAGGCAAGCACCAGCGGCGCCACGCCCTTCGCATCGTTTTTGACGATAGGCTCGCTCATGTAGTAACCAAACGTGCCCTCGCGGCGCGCGGTGTTTCCCAAGCCCGCAACCAGGCAGATGTTGTCGAGCGCCAGCTGGCCATCGTGCTCGGAAAGGCAGGTCTCGCAGATGCCGTCGAAGGCGCGACGGCCGTACTGGTAGTAGCGCTCACCCAACACGCCCAGACGCACGCCCTTCATGATGGCGTTGGCAAAGATCGCGCTGCCCGACTCCTCCAGGTAGTTGGGGGCGATATTGGGCAGGTTGATGACCTGATGCCACATGCCGGTCTTCTCGTCCTGATACGGCAGCATGGCGTCAATCAGGTCGTGGAACATCTTGCGGATCTCGTCCTTCTCGGCCGACATCGAAGGCGGCATAAGCTCCCACGTGTCGATGAGCGCCATGGCAAACCAGCCCTCGGCGCGCAGCCAGAAGTTAGCCGAAAGGCCGGTGACCGGGTCGCACCAGAACTGCTTGCGGCTCGCGTCGTAAGCGTGATAGTACAGACCATTGAGGGGGTTGCGCATCAGGTCGTGCACGACCTGGAACATATGGAAGCTATCTGAGCAGGCACGACGGTTGTGGAAACTCAGCTCGTACTGCATGTAGAACGGCTGTGCCATATACATGCCGTCGAGCCAGATCTGGTTGGGGTAGACGGCCTTGTGCCAAAACACGCCCTCTTTGGTGCGCGGCTGGGTTTCGAGCTGACGATAGATGGTATCCATGGCCGCACGATACTTGGGCTTGCCCACCAGGTCATAGAGCTTGTAGAGGGTCTTGCCCGCATTAACGTTATCGAGGTTGTACTCCTCGCGGTTGTAATGTTTGATGGTACCGTCGTCCTGGACAAAGAAATCGATGTAGTCGTCGGCGAACGTCAGGTAGCGCTGCCCACCCGTGATCTCGTACAGCTCGATGAGCGCCTTGATCATGCAGCCGTCGATATAGTTCCAGGTGTTCTCCTTACCGGCACGGAGCTTTTCGATGTTCCAGGCCGGCGCCTGCGGCGTAGAGGTTTCGATCAACTGCTCGATATAACGGTCCAGGATTTGATTGCAACCCATTGCTGTCCCCTCTGACGTTAATGATAGGTGAACGTTAACCCTAGTGTAACGCGAACGGGGAATATAGGGTGAACGTTAACCCTATATTCCCCGCGAACGGCAGACTTTTAACGGCAAACGGCGGCTAAGCCCGCGGCGATGCGATGCGCCAGGCGCTCATAGCCAGCCGGGCTGTAATGCAGGCCGTCCGGCATATAGAGTTCGCGGTGCTCCGGCAAAAACGGGCTGATGCCGCTTTGCGCATACAGGTCAATCACCGGAACGGAGTAACGGTCACAGACCTCCAGCATCGCTCGCACGTAGGCGTCTTGCGTCAGACCCAAATGGTTCGCCTCATCGCTTGCCGGGATATCCTTCTCGTGCTTACCACTCGTCTTGCATGGCGTCATAAACACGAGTTTTGCCTGAGGTGAGCGCGCCGTGATGGTTCGGATCAGATAGTCGACCGCACCATAGAACTCATGCACATCGGTGCTGCCCAACTCGCCAAGCGGCACGTTGCGGCTAAAGTCGTTAACGCCGCCAAAGACAACATAGACATCGGCCGCATCGTCGATGCCGTCCAAGCGCTCGACAAATGAATCGGTACGGTCGGCCTTGATGGCGATACGCGAACCCTTGATGCCAAAGTTCTCGACGACTGCACCTCCCAGCAACGCGCCCAGATGCGAAGTCCAAGAGATGTCGTTGCCGCCTGCGCCGCATCCGTTATCCCCCCATGTGGTCGAATCGCCAAAGCAGCAAATGGTCGATTCACTCAAGTTCTTCGTTTCCATAATCTTCTCCTCATCCGCCCATTGGCGGCCATACAGGTACGTACCGTTATTTGCAGCATGCCAAGGGGCTATGCACGGTCGCATTTCGCAACGTGCGAATCGAGCCATTCGATATCCTCGACAAGATGTGTCACTCCCAGATGGTGTCCACCCGGACACACCTCGTGCCGCAGAGCATCTCTGCGGCCCAGCAACTTGTAGGCATCGCGCACGATCTTGAGCTGTTCATCGACATTTTTCAGCCCGCGCGAACCGTTCAGATGATCTTCTTCGCAGCTCTGCACTAACAACGGGCGCGGCGCAATAAGCGAGGCAATATCGCCCATGTCGAGTAAGCGCCAAAGTCCGGGTGTGTAGTTGCAGCTGCAATTGCCATTGAGGTGCAGCAGTGAATCAGCGACACCGTACAGATAGCCCGAGACAAACGCCTTGCGCACACGCGGGTCGAGTGCGGCCAGGTACAACGTCATGTAGCCGCCACCCGAAAAACCAAAGCAACCCAGGTCATCCATGGCAATATCGCCGCGTGTCGCCAGGTAATCAATCAAGCGCATGTTGTCCCAGACGTTGAGGCCCGCGACCGTAAGACCCAGTGGCTCGGCCATACGTGCCTGGTTTAGGCACGTGCCGCGCAGAAAGCTGTTCTCGTCATCGCCCTGACCCTTCCAGTCACGACGGTATCCCCAACCGCGTGCGTCGGGGCAGACGGTCACGTAACCCATACGCGCCAAACGTAGACCGTAGTCGTAATTGAACTTACGCACAGCATCATCGACCGCCGGCACGCCCGTCACGCCCGCAACACTTGCGGCGCCTGCTCCCTGATGGCCATGCGGGCAGACATAGCAACACTTGCGGCCGCGCGCATCGAGCTTAGGCGACTGCGGCTCGAGCAGGTAGAACGGCATCCAAACGTCGCGCTCCACCTGCAGCATCGCATGGGTGCGCACGATACCGCCGGCAATCTGCACCCGATCGAGCTCGCGCGCCTCAATCGACACGCGATCCATAATCGATAGGCCCAACAGGTCAAACAGCCGAACCCTCGTCGCAATCTGCCATGCCTCAAAGTCTTCGGGCGTCGTGCCCTTAAATGCGGCGGAGCGGCCCTCACGCTTAAGGCGCTCACGAAACGCCAGTTCGTCTTCGTAATAGGTGTCGATATGCACCGTGCGACCGTTATCGGAAAGACTGTCGGTCTCCGCAGCGTCGCCCGGGCCACCTTCGGGGTCCCAGCCGTCCGCACCGGAAAGCACCTGTTCGCGGGCGTATCGGGTAGTGGCTGTCGCATCGAGCTCGTGCGCCCATGGCACCCAGTTTTCGGCATCACTCGCCGGGCCATGTAGGCTTGCACCAGCGTAGTGCGCCCTCTCGTGCGCCGCCGGCTTAGCCCAATCCCACCAACCTTCGCGCTTGATATGCTGTCCCAGCCAGCAATCGATCAGCACGGTCTGGGCCCACTCACGCCAAGGACGACCTAAATAGACCGAATCCGGTGCCACGTCTTGCGCGGCTGTAAACGAGCAGCCGTGGAACACGAAGCCATATGGCTCTCCCTCGGGCGTCGATGCCGCCGTCACGTAACCGTTCACGTCCATATTGCGGTTGAGCGAGCGGATCTCGCACCCCTCAAAATAGGCACACGCGCCGCCAAAGATAAAGTCGACGTCGCCCTCAATCCGGCAGCGTCGAAAATACTGACGGCCCACCCGACGCGGCGCAAACTGCTTGGGCCCAATGAATCCGCCCGGTTTGACTTCGCGCGGGGGCAACGGGCCCAAAAACAGCGTGTCCTGGCGCCCCGTAATGCAACAGGCGTCGACCACCAAACGGTCGCCGTCGGCGTACAGGGCAATCGCCTGCCCCACCTCGCGACCGTCGCCGGCATCGTTGACGATTGTGAGGTTCTCGAGCCGCACGTCGTCGGCATCGACTAAAACGGTATAGGTCCTAAACGTGCCGAGCGTACCGTCGACACCCGAGCCGTCCTCCGAGGGCATCTTGGCACCCAGGCTGCCCACGATGCGCACGCTGTCAGCCGTCTCGCCCGCCAACGTCACATGCGGCCGATGGATCTCGACCCGCTCGCGGTACTCACCCGGATCAATATGGATCGTCACCGCCTGCTCGGCGTCCGGATAGAGTTGATCGGTTGCCGCCAAGGCATCAGAAATCGTTGGATACGCTCCTGACGCAGCCCTCGAAACACGCAGCTCATTGATACTTTCGTTCATCGTCCATCACGCTCCCAGGCGGCAAACTGCTCAGGCCAGCCCTGAACCTGTGGCTGAATATGCTCGGCGCAACCCTTAAATGCCGTTTGGGCCGTGGCGAGCGATGCTCCGTGCTTTCCATGCGGAAAAATATGTAAGCTAAAGCCAATCCCGTGATCGGCAAGCGCCTGCGCAAGCAAAAGGCTATTTTGGACTGGCACCGATGCATCCTCGGCGGTATGCCATAAGAACGTACGGGGAAAACCTTCGCCCACCATGTTCTCGATCGACAACTTTTGAGCCAAAACGTCATCGGCACCCGTTAGGTGTTCAAACGAGCCACGATGGGCATAGGCCCCCGAGCTTACGACCGGATAGCCCAAGCAAAGTGCGTCAGGCCGAATCGACTCAGGCGATGTCGCGATCGACTCTGCAAGCCAAGGTTTGTCCCAAAGCGCCCCGAGCAAGCCAACCAGGTGTCCACCCGCCGAAAAACCCATGACCGTAATTCGATTGGGATCGACGCAAAACTCCGTCGCATGACTTCGCACGGTATCGACCGCCCGCGCAAGTTCTTGCAATGCAAGCGGATAGGCGGCGGGCGCAACCGAGTAGTCCAGAACAAAAGCCTGATACCCCATCGCAAGTAAGCGTAGCGCCACCGGCTCGCCCTCGCGAGGCGAAATATGATCGTAGCCCCCACCCGGCACAATCAAAACTGCAGGTCGGGGTTCCAGGGCATAAGCATCCTCGGTGGGAGCAAAAATATAGGACGAGATCGCGGCATCCGAGCCATCGACCCCGACACAAATCGTTTTATTGAGCATGTATACCTTCTCGTTATGATGCGTAGCGCGGCCGCATGGCACAAGGGCCGCATAGCCGATTTTTTCGGCAATGCGGCCCCGGTCATCAATTCCAGCTAGGAACGGACAATCTTATCGACGTTCTCGAGCTGCAGCTCGTCGCCATCCTGACCCTCGATCACCACATTTTGCAGGTCGAGGACTTTCACGTTCTGCGCGATGATGCCCTGGCGCGCCATGGGCTCCACGCCGCAGGCCATTGCAGGCACAAAGGGCTCGGCATCTGCCGCAAAGGTCACATGGACATCCTGGAACGTCAGGCGCGTCACCTTACTCTCGGGCAAGCCCGTGATGTAGGCGGCGGCAGCGTGGCAGTTGGTGGCCTCGATATCGCAAAACGTCGTGGCGCCAAAGCCGGGCGTACGGTCGTCGACGGGCACCGCGTCGCGGCTCTGGACATAGTCGGTCTTGCCGTCCTTATCGCAGAAGTAGAACGAATTGACCACGAAAGGCGTGAGCACCTCGTCCATGCGAATGTGCTCAAAGGTGATGCCCTCGTTGACGGCGTCCTTGCCGCGACCGCGACGAGTCTTAACGCGCAGGCCGCGGTCGGTGCGCTCAAAGAGGCACTTGCTCACGGTGAGGTCCTTGATGCCGCCGGCAGCCTCGGACCCCAACACCACGGCGCCATGACCGTCGTGCATGTAGCAGTGAGCGATCAACACGTCATGCGTGGCGGGACGAAGCTCGGGCTCAATGCCCAGTTTGCCGCTCTTGATGGCGATGCAGTCGTCGCCCACCGAGAACTGGCAACCCAGGATGCGAACAAAGCCACAGCTCTCGGGATCGAAGCCGTCGGTGTTGTGGGAGTTCTTGGGACCCTCGATGGACAGGCACAGGGCATCGACGTGTTCGCACAGAACGGGATGGATGTTCCATGCTGGGCTGTTGCGGACGGTAAAGCCGGCAAGGCTCACGTTTTGGCACTCGGACAGGAAGATCATGCGCGGGCGGGCGATCTCGCGGCCCTCCTCGGGGCGGAAGATATTCTTAAAGTCCTTGTTCCACCAGTTATCCTCGGCAAAATCGGTCTGGCCGTCGATGGCGCCGCGGCCATAGATGCACACGTCGTGCACGCTCAGACCCGTAAAGGTCGAGCAATAGGTCGAAAAGCTCTCGCCCTCCCAGCGGCCCAGGGGCAGCATATCGGTGCCGGCATACCCGGTGCCCTTGTCACCCGTGACCGTGCCCGGAATGTAGGCAAGCGCCGCGCGGTCGTGACGGGCCAGCAGCACCGCGCCCTCGGCGAGCTCGATGTTGATATTGCTCTTAAGGAAGAGGGACTTGATGCGGTAGTTGCCAGCGGGAATCAGCACGCGCCCGCCCTTGGGACAAGCCATGATGGCAGCCTGAATATTGGTGGTGTCATCGTGCTCGGCATCGCCTTTGGCGCCGCAGTCGCGAACGTTGATGGTAAAGGGCTCCGCGGGCGTGGTGACGCCCACACTCAGCTCACGCTCGCCGCAGACAAAGCGGACGAGGTTGCGCTTGCCGGGAACCAGGCCGTCAACATAGGTCTCGACCGTATTCGTGGTACCGACGGGCTCATCGTTGACAAAGATCTCCCACGTATCGGCACAGGTAAAGTAGCCACCGTCGTCGAGCTCAATAACGGCCGCGCGGGCGTTGCGCCAGATAACGTTCGTCTCCATGGGTCTCTCCCTCAAATGTAATCAGAAGTTCATACTACTCGTTTTTAAAAAAGGGCCGCACCCGCCGGTGGATCTCCGGTGGCACGGCCCTGTGGTTTGGACGATGCGCCTGCCCTACTCGGCGGGAATTACGCTGCCGTCCTGGAAGCCAACGTTGTTGTGAGCGAAGCAGTCCTCGTACTTGAAGCCGGAGAGCTCCTCGCAAAGAGCCTTGACCTCGGGCTGGACGTCGGCCATCTTGCCGCCCTCCTTGACGCGCTTGATCTCGTCGCAGAGGATGTCGCACTGCTCCTTGTCGATCTTGATGCCGCGGGCAAGGACAGCCGCGAGCAGGAAGAAGCCGGCGCAGCCGATGAGCATGTAGCCGCAGATGTACAGAGGCACGGTGGCGGGCTGGGTTACGGCGTCGCTGTTGCCGGCGGTCTGAATGAAGCCGGAGGCAGCAAGGACAATAGCCCATGCGTTGACGGCGATAGCCTGGGCGATCTGCTGGCAGAGCTGCTGAGCGGAGCTGTAGATGCCCTCGCGACGACGCAGGGTGATGAGTTCATCGACATCGGGGATGTAGTTGAGCAGAACGTCGGGCAGGTACTGGAAACCAACGTAGAAGAACTTCCAGATGGCGAAGATGATGGGGTAGGCAATCATGGCGATGGCGACCGTGGAGGTGCCGTTAATCTGACCAAAGGCGAAGTAGTTGTAGGCGATGATGCACGCAGCGCAACCGACGTTGGCCAGGTACCAAGACTTGTGGAAGCCCTTCTTGGCCATGAGGGCAACCCAGATGGCGGTGCAGACGATAGCGACGACCTTGCCGGGCATCTCCATCACGGACTCATAGGACTTAGGAATCTGCAGGCAGTAGACGATGAAGAAGGACAGGCAGGCAGACCAGCAGGCAGCAGCGAGCTTCGTGGAGACCTGTGCATACAGGACCTTGCGGAAGGACTTGTTGCGGAAGGTAGAGACAACGTCGATGAAGAACTTCTTGATACCCTCGCCGACGCTCTCGATCTTCTCCTGAGCCACCTCCTCGGGGGTGTGCTCCCACGTGGACAGGTACACGCACAGCAGCGAGATTGCCATGACCGAAGCGTTGACCGTAGCGATGATGAAGTAGCTGAACGGGTTGGTCTCGCCGAAGGTGCCAAAGCCAAAGCCGACGAGTGCTGCCATCAGGAAGCCGGCGGCGTTACCAAAGAGGTGCTTGTAGCCGGTGAGGTACGTACGCTCCTTGAAGTCGTCGGTCATCTCGATGGTAAGCGGCGACAGGTTGGCGGTGCAGAACGTATACGCGACGTTGTAGATCAGGTACAGCACAAAGTAGTACGGGAAACCGAACGGCGTAGCCACAAAGATGAGCGGCTCGGCGACCATCATCGGGATTGCCAGCAAGATCCAGAAACGGCGGCGGCCAAAGATACGGCCGATCTTGGTAGCGTAGAAGTTATCGGCCACAAAGCCCATAAGCGGGCACAGAATGGCGTTGAGATAGATGGCGAACGAGCTGATCAGCGCAGCCTCGCCTGCGGACAGGCCGCACTCCGTGGACAGGAACAGCACCATGTAGCTGTGCGTAAAGGTCAGGGCACCGGAGTTGAGCATGCCGCCCATACCAAAGCCCAAGCGCGTCCAGAATGTGATCTTGCGCTTTTTACCGATCTTGTTAGTCATCGAGCTCCCTCTCTTTTCTCGATTGTCTTGGAACAAGACATTGGAGTCCATACCGACGTCTGTCTGCATGCCGTTCAGGGTGAACGTTTAGCTAGATTATGCGCGATTGCTTATGATAGGTGAACGTTCACTTGTATATTATCCTTGAACGGTCGTTTTTTGCCGTTGAACGGACACAATTGAGATCCTCACACCTATTTTCTGCTGGTAAAGGTGCCATGCTGGACAGCCATGAGATAGGTGAACGTTTATCAGATTTTCCAACATATTCACTTAACCACGAAACGAAAAAGCCCCGCCGGGAACACTCCCGATGGGGCCGATGACATCTCGCTATGCTTGGGCGCACTTGCCGCTACAAGCAGACGCCGTCCTTCCAGATACTGATCTCGTGACAGCCACGACGCTCAGCACTCGTGAGCTTACCGCTCGCCGTCTCCAGCACCAGCTGGTACAGATCGTGGGCAGCCTCGTCGAGCGTGCGCTCACCCGTGGCAATCACGCCAGCGTTAAAGTCCATCCAGTTGGCCTTGTGGTCGCGCAAACGCTGATTGGTGAACACCTTGAGGGTAGGCGCCGGCGCGCCAAACGGTGTGCCGCGGCCGGTCGAGAACAGAATCACGTGGCAGCCGGCAGCCGTCAACGCCGTGGTGGATACCATGTCGTTGCCCGGACCGCACAGCATGTTCAGGCCGTGTTTATTTGCCTGGCCGGCATACGGCAGCACGTCGACGATGGGGGCAGATCCGCCCTTTTGCACGCAGCCGCAGCTCTTGTCCTCGAGCGTGGTAATACCGCCGTCCTTGTTGCCGGGACTCGGGTTCTCATAAACGACCTCGCCGTGGCTAATAAAGTAGTCCTTAAATCCATTGAGCATGTCGGAGGCAGCGTTAAAGACCTGCTCGTTCTCGCAACGGTCGAGCAGGATACTCTCGGCGCCAAACATCTCGGGCACCTCGGTAAGCACCGACGTGCCGCCACGGGCGACGACCATATCGCTCACGCGACCGATCGTGGGGTTGGCGGTAATGCCCGAAAGACCGTCGGAGCCGCCGCACTTAAGACCAATAACCAGCTCGGAGGCCAAAATGGGCTCACGCTTGGCTTGCTTTGCCAGGTCTGCCAGCTCGGCCAGAATCTTGTGGCCCTCGATTTGCTCGTCGGCTACATCCTGGCAGGTGAGAAAGCGAACGCGCTCGTGATCGAAGTCACCGAGCTCGTCGAGCACCTGCTGGTGCGTGCAGTTCTCGCAACCGAGCGACAGGAATAGCACGCCGGCCGCATTAGGATGACGCGAGAGCGCCACCAGCAGACGACGCGTCTGGGCATGGTCGGCGCCGGTCTGCGAGCAGCCAAAGGGATGCGGGAAGTAGTAGACGCCCTCGAGCGAGCCATCGACCAGATCCTGGGCCTTCTCACACATGGCACGGGCGACTTCGTTGACACAGCCGACCGTGGGGATGATCCACAGCTCATTACGCGTCGCGGCACGACCGTCGGCGCGGCGGAACCCCATAAAGGTCTCGGGCTCAACCGGCTCAACGACCGGATGTGTGGGGTTGTAGGTGTACTCGACCTCGCCCGAAAGGTTGGTCTTGACATTATGTGTATGAAGCCACTGACCGGGCTGGACATCGCCCGTCACATGGCCGATAGGAAGGCCGTACTTGATGACGTCCTCCCCCGCGGCAATCGAGCGCACGGCCATCTTATGACCCTGCGGAATATCCTCCGCGGCCACGACCTCGCCCACCCCGGGAACCGCGACGGCGGTGCCCTTGGCAAGCGGCGACAGCGCGACGATCACGTTATCGGCCGGATTGATCTGGATAGTGTTCATTGCAAATGGTCCTAACCCTACAGGTTGAGCAGAAGTCGAGACGCGGGCACGCCGTCCCGCGCCCGCGTCTGCGCCGGAAATTTACGCCTGAGCGTTGGCGAAGGCCTGCTTGGCGCCCTCGGTGCGCACGACGGCGAGCGCGCTGACGACAAACTCCTCAAGACCTGCGATCTGCGTAAGGTCCTCGCCCCACATCTGCTCGTTGGTGAGCACGTCGTGCACCAGCTGGGCATCGTCGGCGCCGGCATGGGCGGCGTAGAAGTCGAGCACGAAGGCGTCGTCCTGAGCGGTGTACTCGGTGCCGTCGGAGCGACGCAGGTGCAGGCCGTCGCCCTCGCGGGACACGAGCTCCTGCGTGTAGAAGGAGATGAGCGTAGCGAGGCTCGTCGCCAGGCACTTGGGCAGGTTGCCGGTCTCGGCAACGTAGTCCTTGAGCGTGGGCAGGTCGCGAGCGCGCCACTTAGCCGTGGAGTTGAGGCAGATGGAGAGCAGCGCATGATCGATAAACGGGTTGTCGAAGCGGTTTTCGACGGCGGCGGCAAAGGCCTTGCAGTCCTCGACATCCAAGTCGGCGGCAAGCGTCGGAATGACCTCGTCGTAGAGCATGGTGTTCATGAAGCCGCGAATGGTCTCGTCATGCATGCAGTCGCGCACGATATCAAAGCCGGCAACCCAGGAACCCGGAACGAAGGCGGTATGGGCACCGTTGAGGATGCGGACCTTGCGCTTTTTGTACGGGGTGACGTCGGGAGTCACAAAGACACCCGGAAGACCAGCCTTCACAAAGGGAAGCTTCTCGGCAAGCGACTCGTCGCCCTGGATGCCCCACATCTGGAAGGGCTCGCGCACGGCCAGGAAGGGATCCTCGTAGCCCAGACGCTCGGCAACCGCCGCGGCCTCCTTAGGATCGCGGATGCGGCCGGGGACGATGGTGTCGACGAGCGTGGTGCAGACGGTGCAGTCGTTAGCCATCCACTGCGCAAACTCGTCCTCCCAGCCCCAGTCGCTCACATACTGGTTCATGATGCGCAGCAACTCCTCGCCGTTGTGATCGATGAGCTCGCAGGCGAGGACGATGACGCCCGGCTTACCGGCAGCCCAGCGGGTGTGGAGCACCTGGGCAAGCTTGGCGGGGAAGCTCGCAGGTGGCATGTCGTCGGCCTTGCAGGACGGGTCATAGGCGATACCGGCCTCGGTGGTGTTGGAGACGATGATCTCTAGGTCGTCGGAGACAGCGACCTCCATCATGGCGCGGTAGTCGTCCTCACGATACGGGTTAAGGCAGCGGCTGCAGGCGCTGATCACGCGGGACTCGTCAACCGTGTTGCCGTTCTCCTTGCCGCGCACCAGCACGGTGTACAGGTCGTCCTGGGCATTGATGCCGTCGGCAAAGCCAAAGGCACCGCTGATGGGCTGCACCATGACGACCTTGCCGTTCCAGCCGGTGGCCTCGTTGCCCATGTCAAAGAAGCGGTCGACGAAGGCGCGCAGGAAATTGCCCTCGCCAAACTGCAGAACCTTCTCGGGAGCATCCTTGGGCAGCAAATAGCCCTTGTAGCCGATCTTCTCGAGCGCATCGTAGCTGATGTTCTCCATCTATGTGTCTCCTTAGATGTTTGTTAGCGTGCAAGCAAAACGGGGCGCCGCGTGTGGCAACGGCGCCCAGGGTTCGATGTGATTCGATGCGGGCTTAGGCCTCGACGGTGTCCAGGTCAAAGCCAAAGTAGCGGACCGCATTGTTGTAGCTGATGTCGCGCACGATACTGCCCAGCAGCTCCATGTCGGCCGGGTACTTGCCCTGCTCGACCCACTCGCCGATCACGCTGCACAGCACGCGACGGAAGTACTCGTGGCGCGGATAGGACAGGAAAGAGCGGGAGTCGGTAAGCATGCCCACAAAGTTGCCCAGCACGCCCTCGTTAGCCAGAGCCGTGAGCTGCTCGCGCATGCCGACCTCGTTGTCGTTGAACCACCAGGCGGAGCCGTTCTGGATCTTACCGGCAGTCGGAGCCTCCTGGAAGCAACCCATGACGGTATCGATCATGGTGTTATCGATGGGGTTCAGGCTGTACAGGATGGTCTTGGGCAGGCCGCAGGTCTCCTGGATGGAGTTGAGGAAATCGGCGAGCTGGTCGGACGGCGTGTAGTTGGAGATGCAGTCGTAGCCGGTGTCGGGACCGAGTTCGGCGAACATGGCGCGGTTGTTATCGCGCTTGCAGCCAAAGTGCAGCTGCATGGCCCAGCCCAGACGGACATACTCGCCGGCAACGAACTGCATAAAGGCAGTCTTGTACTTGAGGATCTCTTCCTCGGTAAGCGGCTCGGCAGCCAGACCCTTGGCAAAGATAGCCTCGATCTCGTCGGCGGTAGCCGGGACGTACATAACGTAGTCGAGTGCGTGGTCGGAGGCGCGGCAGCCCAGCTCGTGAGCAACGTCGTAGCGCTTGGAAATGGCAGCCTTCATGCCCTCAAAGTCGCTGACCTCAACGCCGGCAACCTCGGAAAGGTGCTTGCAGTAGTCGGCAAACTCCTGGCCGCGCTCGATGCGCAAAGCGGCATCGGGGCGCATGGCGGGAACGACCTGAACGTCAAAGCTGTCGTCGGCGGCAATCTTCTTGTGCCACTCAAAGCTGTCGGCGGGGTCGTCGGTAGTGCAGATCATGCGGACGTTGGACTGCTTGATCAGGTTGCGGCAGGTGAAACTGGCCTCAGCGAGCTTGGTGTTGGCAAGGTCCCAGACCTCCTGGGCAGTCTTGCCGTTGAGGACGCCCTCGTAGCCAAAGTAGCGCTTAAGCTCCAGGTGGCTCCACTCAAAGACGGGGTTGCCAACGCAGCGACCCAGAGTCTCGGCCCACTTTTGAAACTTCTCGCGAGCAGGGGCGTCGCCAGTGATAAAACGCTCGTCGACGCCGTTGGCGCGCATCAGGCGCCACTTGTAGTGGTCGCCGCCCAGCCAAACCTCGGTGATGTTCTCGAAACGCTTGTCCTCCCAGATCTCCTTGGGAGAAATGTGGCAGTGGTAGTCGACGATGGGCATGCCCTTGGCAAAGTTGTGGAACAGCTCCTCGCCGGTCTTGGTGCTCAGCAGGAAATCCTGATCGTCCATAAAGTTTTTCATCAAACAGCCCCTTTGCTGGCAAGGCGGGCGCACGGCGCGCTCGTTATCCTTTAGGTGAACGTTCACTATACTAATCCATTGCAACTCAAAAGGTGAACGTTCACCTAACCACCATGGGGTGAACGGTAAATTTTGCCCGTTCAACGGTTGCCGGAGCTGTGACTTGCATGTATTGCGGACCGGTTGGCGTCCCCGAACACCGAACTTGAGCGCTTTTGCTCAGGTGGGTCATATCCCGCCGTGCATTTTTGGGAGTATTCAGCATCGAAGCGCGCCGCGCGCCGTCCTCGGCGCCCCATTTGATGCGCACATTGCGTCCGATCGGCATAAAAAGTGCCGCCGATGGCGAAATACGCCACCGGCAGCACTTAAAACAGTCGTTCTGCGCCTCATTCAGGGCATGCCAATGCTGAATACTCCCAAAAATGCACGTCGCAAGAGGGGGTACCTGCCCAATCGACTAAATTCCCGCAAGTTCGCAGTAGCGGTCGACGTTGCTGCCAAACACCATCTCGACGGCGCCCTTCTGGACGGGCACCGTCGGGGTCCTTCCCCACAGCAGATAATCGCCCAGCGTCTTAGCGCCGCGATACGCCAGGCTCGTCGGGTCCTTATAGACAATATTGGTAAAGATACCGCGGCGCAAGGCCAGAGCACTTTCGGGAAACAGGTCGTTGCCGATCACCATGACCTGACCGGCCTTGCCGGTCGAGACGAGCGCGTCGGCAACCACTTCGGAACCAACGGCAAAAACGCTACAGATAAGTTCGGGGGCGTCCGGCGCACTCAAGCGCTTTTCGAGCTCATGCTCGAGTTGTTTGACTTGCGCATGGGCACCTGCAAGATCCTCAACCTGCCATGGAATATCACGTTCGCGCAGGTAATTGTGGAAGGCGCGGGCGGTTAGATAGTGCGAATCGGTATATGGGTCGCCTGTCAAAAGGAGCACGCGGGCGTCGGCCCCAGAAGCATGGACCAGGTTTGCCGCCTGCTCGGCCATAAGGCTGCCTGCCGTCGAATAATCGGCCAAGCTCGCACCCAAACGATTCAAATGCGGACGGTCGCCGTCGACAAGCTCAATCGTCACGCCCGCCTCGGCGATCTGCCCCAAAAGCTCAGTCGCACGATCGTCGCCCGGCGCATAGGCGAGCAAGCCATCAATCTTCTCGCCCACCTGCAGACGCTCGTCGATTTGCTCGAGTGCATCAGCGTAGCCGCCCACGCCAAATTCAACGCGCTCAACCGTAATGCCCCGGTCGATGACCTCCCGTTCAAAGCGATTGCAGCCTTCCCACAGGTAACGGAAAAAGTACGCTCCCTCGCGCGATGCGCGGGGCAGGCAAAACACCAGATTGATATCCTTGCGGCGCAGGCTTGAGGCACTTGTGTTGCGGTGATAGCCCATGGCCTCGGCCTTAGCGTTCACCTTGGCGCGCACGGATTCGCTCACGCCGGCCTTTCCCGTCAGAGCCTTGTGCACGGTATTGATGGAAACGCCAAGCTCGGCGGCTATGTCCTTCATGGTTACGCGAGCGCTCATGCGGTTACTCCGTTATAGATAAGTTGCCAATTAATAGTCCAGTTAACGATACCCCAAAAATACTCTTCGACTCGCCGTGCTCTCCCTCAAATGCACAAAGCGCCCCGCGAACGGATGCTCGCGGGGCGCTTGGATATCTGGACCTTATTTGATACCGCGGCCCAAGTCTTCGGCGATTTTGTCCACGCCCTTAAGTGCGGCGCACGTCTTTTTGTTGGAGCAATGCCCCGTGCAAACGCCACCCTGAGCGCAGTCGGCGCAGGTGCCCTTGCGGTAGACGCGCACGCATACCGCGACAAACGCAACGCCGATAACAGCCAGTACAACAATATCGATAGGTGCCATAGCAAGCCTCCTCTAGTTAACCATCACTTACTTTACTCCATTCTCCACCTACCGAATAGGGACAGGTTTAATTTGGTCAGTTTTATCTGCGGAAACGCCACATCTTACTTCTGGAGCAAAGCAATCTGTCCCCCCATTGCATCAAAAAGCCCGAGTGTCACTGAGACACCCGGGCTCGTGGAAAGGGGTTGATCCTTATTCGGACTTAGGCGGAAACTGCAGCGGAAGCAGTGTTGGTCTCGTCCTCGTCGGTCCATGCATGCTTGGGCATGGGACGGAAGATCTGGAAGAGCATCGCAACCAGCAGCACGATGGCCACAACCGTCCAGATACCAAACTGTCCCAGAACAAGCAAGTTGTAGAACTGGTTGATGAACAGGCCGATCACCCAAGCGAAGGCGCACTCGTAGCCGAGGGCAATCGCGGTCCACTTGCCGGAATTCATCTGGTTGCGGATGGTACCCATAGCGGCAAAGCACGGAGCGCACAGCAGGTTGAACGCGCCGAAGGCAACGCAGGCGCCCATGGTGGGGAACATGCCGGCAAACGCGGTCCACAGGCTCGGGTCGGTCTCGCCCGCGTCGGCGACGGACAGCAGCGAGCCGGCGGTGGCGACAACGTTCTCCTTGGCGACGAGGCCAGAGACAGTCAGCGCGGTTGCCTGCCAGGTGCTAAAGCCGAGCGGGGCGAAGATCCAAGCGACCAGGTTGCCCAGCATGGCGAGCACGGAGTAGTCCATGAACTCCTCGGGGATGCCGTCCATCGCAGGCAGGAAGCCAAAGGAGCCGTTGTAGCTACCAAAGTTGGAGAGGAACCACACCACGACGGTAGAGGCGAAGATGATCGTGCCGGCCTTCTTGATAAAGGCCCAGCAGCGCTCCCACACGTGCAGCGCCCAGGAGCGGATCGCCGGGAAGTGGTAAGCGGGGAGCTCCATGACAAACGGGGTCGGGCGGCCGGCGAAGAGCTTGGTCTTCTTGAGCATGAGGCCCGAGGCGATGACGGCAAAGACGCCCAGGAAGTAGAAGAGCGGGCTGATCCACGCGGCGGTGGTAGAAGAATCGCCGATGATGGAACCCATGAGCAGGGCGATGATCGGCAGCTTAGCGCCACAGGGAATGAACGTGGTGGTCATGACCGTCATGCGGCGGTCCTTCTCGTTCTCGATGGTCTTGGTAGCCATGACGCCGGGGACGCCGCAGCCCGAGGACACGAGCATGGGGATGAAGGACTTACCGGACAGGCCAAAGCGGCGGAACACGCGGTCCATGATGAAGGCGACGCGGGCCATATAGCCGCAGTCCTCCAAGAAGGACAGCATGACGAACAGCAGGAACATCTGCGGGACGAAGCCGAAGATGGCGCCCAGGCCGCCGACGATGCCGTCGCAGACCAGCGAATCGACCAGGCCACCGTCCTCGGTGCCGCCCGCCACAAGGGCGTCGTGCACCACGGTGGTGATACCCGGGACATAGGGGCCGTACTGTGCCGGGTCGACCGAGTCGGCATTGTCACCCGCAGCCTCGACGGCCGCGTCGTAGGCGTCGCGACCCTGGCCGAGCACATACCAACCGTCGGTACCGAAGAGCTGGTCGTTGGTGAAGTCGGTCACCGTGCCGCCCAAGGTAGAAACGGCGATGTAGTACACGCAGAACATGATGACCACAAAGATCGGCAGGCCCAGGATACGGTTGGTAACCACGCGGTCGATCTTCTCGGAGGTGCTCATCTTTGCCGGAGCCTTGGTGAGGCACTCGTCAATGATGTGGGCAATCACGCCGTAACGCTCGCCGGTGATGATGGACTCGGCGTCGTCGTCGCAGTCCTGCTCGCACTGGGCGACCAGCTGCTCCACGCGAGCGGCCTTCTCCTTGGTGAGGTTGATGAGCTTGCAGGCGTCCGCGTCGCGCTCGAACAGCTTGACGGCGTAATAGCGGCGCTTGTTGGCGGAAACGCTCGCCGGAAGGTTGTTCTCGATGTGGTCCAGAACGTCCTCGATGGAGGAGTCGAACTTGTGCTCCGGCACCTGGCCCTTGGAAGCAGCGGACTTCTTGACCTGCTCGAACAGCTCCTTAATACCCTTGTTCTTAAGGGCCGAGATCATCATGACCGGGCAGCCGAGCTTCTTGGAGAGCTTGTCCGTGTCGATCTTGTCGCCGTTCTTCTCGACCAGGTCGGCCATGTTGAGGGCAACGACCACGGGCAGGCCGGTCTCGATAACCTGAAGCGCCAGATACAGGTTGCGCTCGAGGTTGGTGGCGTCGACAACCTGGACGACAACATCGGGCTCGCCGCTCATGAGGTAATCGCGCGAGCATTGCTCCTCGGGGCTGTAGGGGGAAAGCGAGTAGATGCCAGGGAGGTCCGTGATGGTAACGTTCTTGTCGCTTAGGAGCTTGGCTTCCTTTTTCTCAACCGTGACGCCGGGCCAGTTGCCAACGTAGCCGTTGGCGCCGGTGATCAGGTTGAAAAGCGTGGTCTTGCCGCAGTTGGGGTTACCCGCCAGCGCGACATGGATCTGAGAATCCGCCATTCAATCCTTCTTCCTTGTATGCCTGCGCTGCTTTCTCCGCGCAGGCTGGATAATGTGCTTCAAAGATGCTGCATTAAGTTAGAAAAACCTAACTTTATCTGCAAAAATATGCGCCGCAAGTCCTTACTGAACCTCGACGACGGCCGCCTCCTCCTTGCGGATGGAAAGCTCGTAGCCGCGCACGTTGATCTCGACCGGATCACCGAGCGGTGCAACCTTCACGACCTTGAACGAAGTGCCCTTGATAAGCCCCAGGTCCATAAGGTGGCGGCGAAGCGCACCCTCACCGTGAAGCTTGACGATGGTGGAGCTCTCGCCCACCTTAACGTCACCCAACGTCTTCATTTACTTGTCCCCCTTTCAGTGCGTACAGAAATTCCGTCGACTAACCGACGGTCATGATGTGCATGGCAACTTTGGAATCGATGCCAAAGCGTGCGCCCAGCACCGTGACGATGATATTGGCGCCACTCGAGCTCACCACGTGGATTTCGTTGCCCTCGACAAAGCCGAGGTCCTTGAGGTGGTGCTTCATGTCCTCATTGCCCTTTACACGAGACACGCGCACGGTTTCGCCCGCTTTTACCATCGAAAGCGGCATGGCCGGCATCTGCGGTCCGCAAGACATGAGTGGCTCCTAACGTCAGTTCGTCCTCAACATCGACGCGATAAAAGTTAACCACGTCTATGTTCGCTTTAGTAAACTAGCACGTGGTTAACTTTTTGGAAAGGGTCCCTATTCAGATTTCGAAAAAGTTTCCTATATGAAACAAAAGAGGCACCGCAAAGACCATCTCTTTGCGGTGCCTTGTCATACCAATTTATGCAACAAAGGGGACTGTCCCCTTTGTTGCATTGTTGAGGTTAGAGCGAGAGGTTTCTGATCGACGTGACGCAGGAGGCCTCATCCACACCCGAAACGCGGAAGATGATGTTCTCGCCGCACTCGCCGTAGAGAGCCATGAGGCCCATAACATCGCGGCCATCCGTGTGGCGGTCGCCGATGCTGACCGACACGTCGCTACGATGCTTGGCAATGATGTCATAGAGCAGCGCAACCGGGCGGGCATGCAGTCCCAACGGATCTTTAATCGTCTTCGTAAACTCGACCATGTCCCCTCCCACGACATCGCACATTCGGCCGGCAAACCCAGCCACGTGGTAGTTATTGTACGTTACCGGCGCACCCCCGTCTCACAAAAAACGAGGGAAGGCACGCGTCCTTCCCTCGTTACAGGCAATATGTAGCCGCTTCCCTACATCAGGCGCAGACTGACGTCCTTGAGCTGGGCGCCGCTAACGGCACTCGGAGCGCCCGACATAAGGTCGGAGCCGCTGGCCGTCTTGGGGAACGCCATGACGTCGCGGATGGAGTCGGAACCGGTGAGCAGCATGCACACGCGGTCCAGGCCCAGAGCGAAACCGCCCATCGGGGGCGCACCAAACTTGAGGGCCTCCATGAGGAAGCCGAACTGAGACTCGGCACGCTCCTCGGTAAAGCCCAGGAGCTTGAGCATGGACATCTGCATCTCGGCGTTGTGGATACGCATACCGCCGCCGCCGGCCTCAAAGCCGTCCATGACAAAGTCGTAGGTGCAAGAACCGGCTGCCAACGGGTCGGCCTCGATCTTGGCGATGTCGGTCTCGGTCGGCAGCGTGAAGGGCTGGTGCTCGGCGGCATAGGCCTTACGGTCCTCATCCCAGTGGAACAGCGGGAAGTTGACGACCCACAGGAAGTCGTGGCCCTCGCGCTTGATCTCGAGCGCGTTGGCCATGTGGGAACGCATGCCGCCCAGGATCTCGTCAGAGAGCAGGCGCGGGCCGGCGGCAAACATCACAAGGTCGCCGGGCTCGACGTCCATGCGCTCGCGCAGAGCCACCATCTCCTCGTCCGAGAAGAACTTGACGATGGGGCTGTTGATGGAGCCGTCCTCGCGGAAGGCGATCCATGCCAGGCCCTTGGCGCCAAACGTGGAAGCCACGCCGGCGAGCTTATCGATCTTGGCACGTGCCCAGGCACCGGCGCCCTTGGCGTTGATGGCCTTGACGACAGAGCCCTCCTCGTTTGCGGCAGTCGCAAAGACCTTGAACTTGGAGTGGGCGAAGATGTCGGTCAGGTCGACCAGGTGCATGCCATAGCGGGTATCGGGCTTGTCGGAGCCATAGGTGTCCATGGCCTCCCAGTAGTCCATGCGACGCAGCGGCGTGGGCATCTCGACACCCATGCGGCCGAAGGCATCGGCCAGGACCTCCTCGAGCGCGCTCATGACATCGTTCTGGTCCACGAAGGACATCTCGATATCGACCTGAGTGAACTCGGGCTGACGGTCGGCACGCAGGTCCTCGTCGCGGAAGCACTTGGCAACCTGGTAGTAGCGCTCGACGCCACCGACCATGAGCAGCTGCTTCAGGAGCTGCGGGGACTGCGGCAGGGCGTAGAAGTTGCCCGGCTGGATGCGGCTGGGAACGATGAAGTCGCGGGCGCCCTCGGGCGTGGACTTAAACAGGGAGGGCGTCTCGACCTCCATGAACTCACGGTTGTGCAGCGCCTCGCGAATGGCAAAGGTGAAGTCGGAGCGCAGCTTGAGGTTGGCCATCATCTCGGGACGGCGGAGGTCCAGATAGCGGTAGCGCAGGCGGGTGTCCTCGCTGGTCTCGATGCCGTCCTCGATCTGGAACGGCGGGGTGACGGACGTGTTGAGCACCTCGGCGTGGTCGGTCAGGACCTCGATCTCGCCGGTCGCGAGCTTAGTGTTGGTGGTCTCCTCGCCACGGGCGCGCACGACGCCGTGGATCTTGATGGGCCACTCGGGGCGCATGGTCTCGGCGATCTTAAAGGCATCGCCGTCGGAGTGCTCGGGGTCGAAGGTGAGCTGCGTGATGCCCTCGCGGTCGCGAAGGTCGCAGAAAATAAGGCCGCCGTGGTCGCGGCGACGGCTCACCCAACCGGTGAGGGTGACCTCTTCGCCCACGTTCTCGAAGCGAAGCTCGCCGCAGGTACGGGTGTGCATGGAATGCTCGTCGATGGGACGGGTCTGGCTCATACCAGTGATCCTCCTTTATGGATCTGTGCCGCCCCGTGTCGTTCCGGGCGGCGTCGTACAGATTTGCCCAGCCTGCGTAAACCGCGCAGCCAGACATGGCGTTCTATCTTATCGCACCTGTGTCGATGTGCCGCGGAAAAGTAACTCTTGCCCAAAGACTTGACGGAGACGAAACAATTGACGCACCGTGGCCGTCGCCAAGGCGCGCCACGTGCGACAATGTGCCCCAATACAACTGCACTCGGAAAGGCCCGCCATGACTGCACGCCTCATCGTTATGGATATCGACTCCACACTCATCAACCAGGAGGTCATCGACCTGTTGGGCGAGGAGGCCGGCGTAGGCGAGCAAGTTGCGCAAATCACCGAGCGCGCTATGCGCGGCGAGCTGGACTTTAAGCAAGCGCTCGAGAAGCGCGTGGGGCTGCTCGCCGGCCTGGACGAGAGCGTGTTCGAGCGCACGTTTGAGCGCGTGACGTTTACCCCCGGCGCGCTGGAGCTTGTGCGCTCGGCGCACAGCAAGGGCTGGAGGGTCGGCGTGGTAAGCGGCGGCTTCCACGAGGTCGCCGACAAGATCGTGGCTGCCGCGGGTATCGACTTTTGCCTCGCTAACCGCCTGGAGGTCGTGGACGGCAAGCTCACCGGTAAGTTGGCTGCCGACATTGTGACCAAGGAGTCCAAGCTCATCCAGCTGCTGGATTGGGCAGTTGAGTGCGGTGTCGACATGGCCCATACCGTGGCAATCGGCGACGGCGCCAACGACATCCCCATGATTCAGGCTGCGGGCACGGGCATCGCGTTTTGCGCCAAGCCCAAGACGCGCGAAGCCGCCCCGTTTGCCATCGACGAGCGCAACCTGATGCTCGCCATGGACATCATCCTGCGTGACTAGCCGATCCGTCTAACAATTGAATCAGTCTGTCCTATAGTTTCCGAACAATTTTGTCTTAGTGTTCGGAAACATACCCTTTGAGTGCTAGACTTTGCGCCGTCGAAGGGAACATATATGGATAAGCAAGATCTTGAGCAATTGCTGAGCGATGTTGCCGGCGGAACAGTCACCCCGGCAGTCGCCCTCACGCGCATCCAAACGGCGCCAACCGCCGATCTGGGTTTTGCACAGCTCGATCTTTCGCGCGGAGTGCGCCAGGGAGCCGGCGAGGTTGTCTACGGTGCCGGTAAAACCGCCGAGCAAATTGCCGCCATTATCGAAGCGCTGCGCGATGCCGGCCAGGAGCGCATCCTGGTCACGCGCCTGGATGCCGAAAAAGCAGCCCGTACCTCGGAGCTCCTCGACAACGGCATCGACCTGGGATATATCCCGGACGCACAGCTCGCCCTCGTGGGCGGCAAGCCCTCCCCTACCGGCAACGGACGCATCGTCGTCGCCTGCGCCGGCACGAGCGACTTACCCGTCGCCGAAGAAGCCGCGTTGACGGCCGAGTTCTATGGCAACGAGGTCGACCGCCTCTACGACGTAGGTGTCGCCGGCCTGCACCGCCTGCTCGCGCATGCCGAGGAACTTGCCCAGGCGCAGGTGGTCATCGCCATCGCCGGCATGGAGGGCGCGCTGGCGAGCGTTATCGGCGGTCTGGTGAGCTGTCCGGTCATCGCCGTTCCCACCAGCGTTGGCTACGGCGCAAGTTTTGGTGGCGTAGCTGCACTGCTCGCCATGCTCAACTCCTGTGCCAGCGGCGTTTCGGTCGTCAATATCGACAACGGCTTTGGCGCCGCCTACCAGGCAAGTCTTATCAATCATCTGAGCGCCGGCACACCCCGCGCCCGCTAAGGAGCATTCCATGTCCAATCATCAGCACACGCTTATCATCGACGGCACCTCAGGCATCAGCGGCGATATGACCGTCGCGGCCCTGCTCGATCTGGGCGCCAGCGAGGAGCACCTGCGCGAACAGCTCGCCACACTGCCGGTCGACGGCTTTACGATCGCCGTCACGCGTGCAAACAAGCATGGCATCGACGCCTGCGATTTCGACGTCCAGCTTGCAGAGGGACTCGAGAACCACGACCACGATATGGCCTGGCTCTACGGCAACGAAACAGCTGTCGAGCACACGCACGAGCACGAGCACGAGCACGAGCACGGGCATGAGCATCACCATCATGATCATGGAGGGCACGAACACGAGCACTGCCATGAGCACGACCATGAGGGCCACGCCCATGAGCACGAAGATCATCACCACACCCACCACCATCACCACCGTTCTTTGGCGGATGTCGCCGCCATCATCGATGGCTCGCAGTTAAGCGATGGCGCCAAGCGCCGCGCGCTCGCCATCTTTACCGCGCTCGCCGCCGCCGAGGCCAAGGCCCACGGCAAAACGCCCGAGACCGTCATGTTCCACGAGGTAGGCGCCATCGACTCCATCGTCGACATCTGCTCGGTCGCCATCTGTCTCGATGACCTGGGTATCGAGGACATTGTCGTCGAGTCGCTCTCCGAGGGTCACGGCACCATCCACTGTGCCCACGGCCTTATGCCCATCCCGGTGCCCGCCGTCGTCAACCTATGCCAAGCAGGCAATATCGCCCTCACGCCCGCACCGGTCGCCGGCGAGCTCGTGACGCCCACGGGCGCCGCCATCGTCGCCGCACTGCGCACGTCCGAGCACCTACCGGCCCGCTACCGCATCGAGGCCGTCGGCTACGGCGCCGGTAAGCGCCCCTACGAGGGTTGCTCCGGCACGCTCCGTTGTCTGCTCGTTCACGTGGATGCATAGCCATGGATGCCCGCAAAGAAAAAAGCCGCGCTGCCATCGTTGCGGCGTTCTCCGAGCTGCTACGCGAAGTGGACTACGGCAAGATTACCGTCGGCGACATCATCGCGCGCGCTCACGTAGGCCGCGCGACATTCTACGGCCTCTTTAAGAGCAAAGACGACCTACTGTCCGAGCTCGTGAGCGACATCTGTACCCACGCCCTCGACGACGATGGCACACCGCTCGACGACCCACTCGTGCAGGTCGAGCATATCCTCAACAACCTCTGGGAGCGCCGCCAGGGCGTTCGAGCCCTCGTAGCCGGCGCCGGCTCCCGCGTCTTCGCCGACTGCTTACGCAAGACCATCATGTCACGAGCAGCCGAAACCGTCCCCGCCGACTCCACAGGCCCCGCTGGCACCATGGACCGCAGTTTCTTACTACACCACATAGCCTCAAGCTTCGTAGCCACCGTCCAATGGTGGGCCTGGCACAACTTCCAAGCAGACAAAGCCGACGTAGCCAAAGACTACTTATCAGCCATAAAGCCCCTCTTCAACTAAGTAAACCCCTTATCCCAAAGTTCCGCCCTCATCTCAAAGACCCGAACCCAAAGCACAATCCATCCCAAAGTGTCGACAGCAGCCCAACGCCCCTACCAGCAACAAGCCCCTCCCATCCAAATTCAGATATATATGTTGGGTTGCTTGTACGAACGCAACAAAGACCCCGCAGCTGGCCGCATGGGGTAACTTCCCAGCGCATTCCGCAGGACGCAAAAAGGCTCGCCGCACGAAGTGCGCAGCGAGCCTTTTTGCATGTCCGAGGACGCGCTGAGAAGTTACCCCATGCGGCCAGCGGACAACTATGTAGCCTCAGACTAGAACATGCCCAAGAAACCGTGCACAAACAGCGCGGCCAGAGCGGCACCGACAAACGGAGCGATGCCAGGAACGAGCAGGCCGTACTTCCAGTTGTTGTCAGCCTTGTTCTTAATCGGCAGCACCTGATAGGCCATGCGAGGACCAAGGTCACGAGCCTGGTTCATGGCGAAGCCGGTGATGCCGCCCATGCCCATGCCAACAGCCCAAACGATCAGACCGACGCAGATAGCGAGCATCAAAACGTTCTCGCCGGCACGGCTAGCGGTAGCCAGGATGGCGCTGATGAACACAAAGGTGCAGATAGCCTCGCAGAAGAAGTTGCGGGCATAGTTGGTGCCCTCGGTGGTGGGGTTGGTCGAGAAGATGTTGCGCTGGGCAATAGGGTCGACGACGCCGTCGGAAGCCTTGAACTCATCGGCATACATCAACCACGCGATCACGGCGCCCACAAAGCCGCCGAGCATATCGGCAATCATGAAGGGGATGCAGCTGCTCCACGGCACCAGGCCCACGATGCACTGGGCAAGCACCATGGCGGGGTTCATGCACACGGCGCCGCCAAAGATAAACAAGGCGACCGAGATGCCAAAAGACCAGGTGGTGATGGCAAACATGTGGCCGGAGCCCTGATACTTGGTGCCCTTAAGCACGGTATCGCAGTGCACGCCCACGCCAAAGATGATCATGAGGGCCGTTGCGCCGAATTCGCAGAGGAGTTTGGTAAGCATAAAACCTTATCTTTCTTGTCGGTTATAAACGATTCGTTTAGGCCGCGTACTAGTGCTGTGCGACGACAACGCCCAGGCCATCGGGAATGACGGCCACCTTGGCATCGGCACCCTTCATCTCAAAGGCGAGCTTGAGCGCCTCATCGAGGGTGTTAACCGGCGTCATGTGCATATCCTTGATCATCTGGTGATCGCACAGGTCGGTAACCATGATCACAGGGTGATGCGCCAGGATGCGGGCAAAGATCTGGCTCGTCCACTGGTCGGGCAGGGTCTCGTCCTTAGGACGGTCGATGCAGGCGCGCTCAAACTCTGCCGGATCATTGTCGGCGATGTTGTGATAGAAGCCCTCGCCACCGTGACCGTCGGCACAACCGGCGACATCGATGATCACGCCGCCCTCGGGAAGCGTAGCCTCGGCAGAGCACATGCCCTTCACGGCCTGATAGATGTTCTGGTCGAGCGGGTAGCCGCCGTTGGTGGTAATGGCAATCTCGCACTCGACGGGCTCAACGCCGGCAAGGCTCTTCACGAACTCGCAGCCAGCCTCGTGCGCCTTGTGGATGTCGCCGGCAAAGGAGCCGATGACCTCGTGCTTGCCGTTGAGCACCACGTTGAGCACAAAGGCAAGGTGAGCCATCTCGGCAGCAGCAAACATGTCCTCGCTCACGTGGTTGTGGCACAGGTTGCCGGCACGCGAGTGGGAATCGTTCACAAACTGACCGTTGTGGTTGTACATGATGGTCTTGTAGCTGGCGATACCAGGCAGGACGGACTTGCGGCTACCAGAGAAACCGGCAAAGAAGTGCGGCTCAATAAAGCCCTCGGCAAGCAGCAGATCGCAATCGGCAGCAATCTTGTTGATGATGCACTCGCCGCCAGAAGGCAGGGTGCCGATCTTTTTCATCATGCTGTCATCGGTCGCGACGTGCATAACGATTTCCTCGTTGGCAACGATCTCCTCGCCGTACTTGTTGACGAGCTCCTCGTGCGTCGACGGACGATGCATACCCGTAGCAACCAGAATACGCACGCGAGCCTCGGGCGCAGCAGAATGAATGTGATGCAGCAGAATAGGCATCGTCACACGCGAGGGAACGGGACGCGTATGATCGGAGCTAATGATGACGATATCCTTCTTGCCAGCACAAAGCTCCTCGAGCGAAGGCGAGCCATAAGGATTGGCAAGCGACTCCTCTACCAGCTCTTCCTGCGATTTCGTGGTCTTAAACTCGTTTTGATGACCTTCCATCACACCCGCGAAGTTCTTATCCTCGAGCTCCAGATGCAACGTCTTGTGGTCAAACGGCAGTTCACATTCAAACAATGACGAGCGCCCTCTTCCTTTTCAACTGACACACTAGATAAACCGTTGGAAGGATACGCCGCTCACCGAAAAACACCACCGTCCACCGACTCATTAACACAACGTTCATATTTGCCCCATAACAAAACGGCCGCGATCCCAAACGGGACCGCAACCGCCTGTAAAAGACACAATAGACAGGATGACTTACGCAGCGCCGAGGCAAACATCTACCCCGAGATGTACGCACGTAAGCCATTTTGCATAAATGCGTTAATTAATTGCATAAAATGGTGCATGGATTTCAAACCGTACCAGGGTAGTACCCTCCGGAGCGTGCATTTTTGCGAGTATTCAGTATCGCGGGATAAGATTTTGGTGTCAAAAGTCTTTCAAAAGGTAGATAGTCCTCATGACTCGTCCCATCTGGATAGCATGCGGCGAGAAACTAGCCATATACGGGCATCGCCAAGGCCCAATTGTCGTGCAAAAGCATCAACAAAGGTAGCGAAAGCCGGCTATGGCCTTATGCATCAATCTTTGGCTACTGAAAACTCCGTTTTTTGCACGTCGCCCCAAGCACCACCCTCAGCCAACGGCTGATCCGCCGAAGACCGGACATCGCAGGGCCCGCCATTAGTTTACTTTTAGGCACACTCCGCAGGACGCAAGAAGCCCTCGCCGCACTCCACGCTATGCGCGAAGCGCGCCTTATTCCCTTTAGCTTTAACCCCAGAAGACCGAGGACGAAGGGATCCGATGGGTTTCCCTCTGAATGCACTCCGCAGCACGAAGCCCTTTCCAAACGCGCGAAGCGCGCCTTTATTTCCCCAGCAAGTAATCCACCGAAGACCGGACATCGTAGGGGCCGCCGTTTGCTTTCTTTCCGGCGCATTCCGCAGGACGCAAGAAGCCCTCGCCGCACGAAGTGCGCAGCGAGGGCTTCTTGCATGTCCGAGGACGCGCCGGAAAGAAAGCAAACGGCCGCCCCGGACAACGACTACAGGGCTATCGATTACCCCGTGTTCTGCAATCCTGCCGAGACGCCGGTCACAGTCGAAAGAATCAGGCTCATGTACTCGGCCTTCTTCTCCTCGGCCATCTCGTCCTGGTTCATACGCACCTCGCGAAGGGCGCGGACCTGGGCGATGGACAGGGCGTCGACGTAGGGGTTACGTACACGGACGGCGCAGCCGAGCACGCGACGGCGCTGCAGCGGCCACTCGTCACCGACGATGGCAAGGACCCACTTACGCGTGAGCTGCATCTCGGTAAAGACCTTCTCGGACAGATCCTGGCGGTCGCCCAGGTGCAGATACATCTTGGCGATGCGCTGGTCGGTCTTGGCGATCGACATCTCGATGTTGTCGATAAAGGTGCGGAAGAACGGCCACTCCTGGTAGGCAGCCTTGAGCTGGTCAAGATCGCCAAGCTGCTCGCAGGCGGTGCCCAGACCGTACCAAGCGGCCAGGTTAATGCGCGCCTGGCTCCAGCTGAAGATCCACGGGATGGTACGCAGGTCATCGAGCGACTTGGCGCCCAGACCGCGCTTGGCGGGACGCGAGCCGATCGGCAGCAGACCGACCTCGGTCAGCGGCGTCACGGTCGAGAACCACGGTGTAAAGTCCTCGGTGTTCAGCAGGTCCAGATAGCGTTCGTGGCTTGCAGTGTTGAGCTTCTCGGCCATATCCCAGAACTTCTGCGTGGTCTCGGTGTTGGTCTTCTCGACACTCGGGGCCGACTGCAAAAGCGTTGCGGCGGCAACGGACTCAACATGGCGCTGAGCCAGCGTGCGGTTGCCGTAACGGGCAAAGATGACTTCGCCCTGCTCGGTGAGCTTAAAGAAGCAGTTGACCGAACCCTTGGGCTGCGCCAGCACGGCCTTGTTGGCCGGGCCGCCGCCACGGCCCACGGCACCGCCGCGACCGTGCATGAGCACCAGGTCGATATCGTTCTTCTCTGCCCACTTGGCGATGCGCTCCTGCGCGGAGTGCAGCGCGAGCATGGCCGTGGTAGGACCGGCATCCTTGGAAGAGTCGGAATAGCCCAGCATGACCTCCATGCGGCGGTTGGTCTGGGCAAGGCGCTTTTGCACCACGGGCAGCGTAAGCATCTGGTCGAGCACGTCAACGCAGCCCTCGAGGTCCTCGAGCTGCTCGAACAGCGGGATCACGTCGAGCTCGGGAACGTCTTCCTCGTGTGCGAAGGACAGGTGGGCCAGCTCAAAGACGTCGGCCACATGCTGGGCACTCTTGGTAAACGAGATGATGTAGCGGTGTGCCATCTTCTTGCCGTAGCGCTTTTGGATGGAACCGATGGCACGGAAGGTGTCGATGACCTCGCGCGTCATGGGCTGCAGGTCACCATGGATACCGTTCTCGTGGATATCCTTGAGGGCGCGGGCGTGCACCACGGAGTGCTGACGGAACTCCATCTCGACCATATGGAAGCCGAAGGACTCGACCTGCCAGATGATGGTTTGGACCGGACCGTAGGCGGCACGGACGGCTCCGCAGGCAGCAAGCGAACGCTGGACGACGCGCAGGTCATCCAGGAACTCGTCGGCGCTGTGGTACATGGTGTCGGTGATGCGGCGCACGGTGGCGTTCAGGCGGTCGGCCATGACGAGCATGACGGCGCGATGCGGCTCGTGCTCGGAGATCAGCTCGGCGCGGGCCGTGTAACGAGGGCTCATCTCGACCTGATGGTTCCACAGGTTAATGAGCTCGGCAGAAGGCTTGCTGTAGGTGGCCTCGAGCGTGAGGTTGTGGCCGATGCGGCGGCACTTGTCCTCGAGCTTGAGCACCATGTGCGTAAAGTACTTGGCGGCGACTTCGCGGCTCACCTTGGCGGTGACGTTGGGGTTGCCGTCGCGGTCGGAGCCGATCCAGCTGCCGGGATGGAAGAACGCCGGGCACAGCGGCGGCACGGTACCGGCCTTGTCGCCCAGCACCCAGTCGTCAAAACGACGGTAGATGACGGGGATAACGTCGAACAGCGTGTTATCGAAGATGTCGATGATGGTATCGGCTTCCTCGACCGGCGTGGGCTTCTTGAGCGCGATGGGGCTCGTACGCACCAGGGCGTCGATCTCCTGCAGCATATGGCGCTCGTTCTCCACCAGGTCGGAGCCGCCCAAACGCGGACGCTCCTCCAGCAGGTTGGAGATACGGCGAATCTTGCCCTCGACGGCCTTACGACGGGCCTCGGTGGGATGTGCGGTAAAGACAGGGTGGAACTCGAGCTTGCCGAGCAGCTCATTGGCACCCTCGACGCCCATCTCGTTTACCAACTGGTGATAGGCGACGGTGAGTTCGTTGGTGGGATCGACCTCGGTATCGGTCGATGCGCCGGCCACGCGCTCGCGCAGCTGCGCCACACGGTAGTTCTCCTCCGACAGGTTTGCCAAGTGGAAGAAGCTCGTAAAGGCGCGAACGATGACCTGCTGCTTATCAAGCGGCAGGCTGTCAATCAAATCGACGACTTCGCGAAACGCCACGGCGGTGGGCTCGTCGGCAGTGGGCACGCCCTGTTCGTCAACGGACTCGTCGGCAGCGCGGCTACCGGGGTTGCCAGCATTGACCACAATCTCGGCTGTCAAAATCTTGTCGAACAGGTCCGCGATCTCGGGATCATACTCGCTAAGCACACGACGTTCCAGGCGCAGGAACAGCGCCAGATTATCGCGCAGCTCCTCGGGGATCTCGATCTCGGCGAGACGCTCCCTGGACTCGGCATTCGAGCCGATTCGGTTAACGAGGCGGTTGACCACGGCAGCGACGCGCGCCGCGGCTTCGGGTACAGACTGGTTGCTTAGGTTCTCAGCCACGTTTCCTCCCATTCCTCCTTCTATGCACGTAACATGCGGTATTCATTATAGGCGCTTGAGAAATACTTTCGACACTGATTGCGCTTTACCACACAAAAGTATTTTCTGCATTGCAAGGGTTTTTGCCCCAAATGGTCGTATTTCTCGGTGGGCAGCATATGCAAGCGAGGGCATTCCGCATAAATGCGAAACACCCCCGTAACAATAGCTCGTCGCGAGCGGGACATGTTAGCGGGTCCGCAGCTCAAAAATCATGCGCTACAGACGCTCGCGAACCGCCTCGACGACGTTGGCCAGATCGACGAGAACCTCGTCATGGCTCTGCATGTCGCGCACCTTGACCTTGCCGGCGGCAAGCTCGTCGCCGCCCAGGACCAGGATGAGCTTGGCGCCTACCTTATCGGCCTGCTTAAACTGGGCCTTGAGCGAACGGCCCTGATAGTCGGCCTCGGTCACAATCCCTGCGGCGCGAAGCTGCTGCGTAATGGTAAAGACGTTCTGACGCAGCTCCTTGCCGGCATTGGCGACGTAGACGCACGGGACCTCCTCGGCACCCAGGTCGCTGCCAAAGGCCTGCAGGGCCAGCAGGGCGCGCTCAAAACCGACGGCGAAGCCGACGCCTGCCGTGGGCTTGCCGCCCTCGAGCTCGACGAGGCCATCGTAGCGGCCGCCGCCGCCGATGGAGCCGACGCCGGCGCCAGGGGCCTCGACCTCAAAGACAGTACGGGTGTAGTAGTCCAGGCCGCGCACCAAGGTGGGATCCTCGACATACTCGATACCGGCGGCGTCCAGATAGCGCTTGACTTGCTCGTAGTGCTCGCGGCACTCATCGCACAGGTTGTCACCCATCAGCGGAGCCTCGGCCATGATCTCGCGGCAGTGGTCGTTCTTGCAGTCAAAGGCACGCAGCGGGTTGAGCTCGGCGCGCTCGCGGCACTCATCGCACATCTCGTCTGCGTGATCGAGGATAAACTGCTTGACTTGCTCGCGGTAAGCCGGACGGCACTGAGCGTCGCCCATCGAGTTAATGAGCAGACGAAGCTTGGAAAGATCGAAGCCCAGGCGCTTGTAAAACTCCATGAGCATGATGATGCACTCGGCGTCTGCCGCCGGATCGGGAGCGCCGAGCCACTCGATGCCCACCTGGTGGAACTGGCGCAGGCGGCCCTTCTGGGGACGCTCGCCGCGGAACATGGCCTCGGCGTAGTACGCCTTAAACGGCGTGGAGCCCTGGGGCACCAGATTGTTCTCGACGACAGCGCGCACCACGCCGGCCGTGCCCTCGGGGCGAAGCGCCAGGCGCTGCTTGGGCTTGAGTTTGGTGTCGGTGCCCTCGGTAAAGACGCGCTCCAGGTTGGCACCGCTGAACACGCGGAACATTTCCTTGCGCACGACGTCGGTCGACTGGCCGATACCGTGGACAAACACGTCCACCTGCTCGATTGCGGGCGTCTCGATGGGTTTAAAACCAAACGGCTCGAACACGCCGGCCGCAATCTGCTGCATCTTTTGCCAGGCGCGCATCTCGGCGCCGATAAGGTCGCGGGTTCCCTCCGCCTTCTGTGCCTGCATGGGCAAACACCTTTCTTTTGTATCGCGTCATAGGTAACGGTCATTATACGGCACAAACACAAACAGCGGCGGCGCGTCTGACCGAACGAGGGTATGGG
>JAXJET010000040.1:0-7189 GCA_036301285.1 Collinsella aerofaciens | reverse complement strand
GACCCCCGCGAACTTCGCGGCGGCGGTCGGCCCCATGCCGTCCTCCGTCGCCAGGAGGAAGAGCTCGACCTTCTCCCTGCTGTACATGCGAACCTCCAGTCCGGACCGCTTCACGGTCCAACTTTCTGTCCGCACCCCCCTCGGACGTCATTTTGGGTGGTTTTGCCTGCTACTAAAATGGTAACAGTACTCATATTTGCCCTTTTTTGCCCACAGACCTTTGAGGGTGCGGCGAAAAGGGCTTGTTTTGATTGTTTGGGGCAGGCACGAGGCGCGGAAACGATGTCTGGAGCGACGGAGCGGCCTGGAATTCATCCGTAGAGGTCTTCATTGGCTGCGCCAGGAGTGTCCCTAACTGCCGGAGGGGGTGTCTGCCGTGGCAGACACCCCCTCCGGATGTGGGAAGTTTGCGCTGCAGGTTACTTGTCGGTGCCCAGCTTGTGCGGCTTGAGAGCGAGCGCATTGACGAGTGCGTCGGTGGCAGACTTGACGGCTGCCGGCTGCGGATCGTTGACGTGATCCTCGGGGTGTACGGGCAGGTCCTTCTTGACGGCATCGTGGATCAAGTTGAGGTACTCAGTCACGCCAGTGGTCGATAGGTGCGTGCCATCGCCATCGAACAGGTCGTTGCGGTTGGCACTGTATCCGTACCAGTCGATAACGCGCACGTTCTTGTAGCGCGTAGCGGCGTTGGCGATGGCCTGGTTGGTAGAGCCAACCCACGGCTGCGGGCTGCGCGTGTTCACAAACACCACCATACGCTTATCTCCCGCATCGGCCATGATGGCGTCGATCTGGTCGTCGGTTACCAAGCCGTTGGTGCCCAGGGCAAAGACCACGATCTTGCCGGCAAGGTTCTGCTGGATATAGCCCTCAAATGTCGCGCGCCCCGCATCAAACTGGCGGCCCTTTTCGGCATCGATATGGCTGTGCGGGAACACGCCGTCAAAGGTGTCTACGGCACGCAGCGACACGGAGTCGCCGATCATAAGCAGATCGTAGGAGCCATCGGGGAAGCCGTCGTTGTCCTTGTCGGTGTCGTCGGCCGCCTGCTGGTCGGTGGGCGCGGTGTTCTTGGCTTCCTTGTTCAGAACTTCGGCGCCCTCGCCGCTCAGCGCAGACGTCTCGGGCACAAAGATCAGGCCGCCCAGTGCAACGACCAACACGACAGCGCAGGCTGCGCAGACAGGGACGCGCGCGCGTACCCAGTTAGCGGGCGTGGTGGTGCCGTCGCGGAACTCGGACACGGTGCGCTCAAAGGCGCCCTTCCTAAACGGAGTCTCGATAAAGCGATAGCAGCACTCTGCCACGGCGACCACCAACAACACCTGCAAAATGTACTGCCACCACGGCGTATCGTTGATGTTGGCGACCGGGTTCATGAGCAACAGCAGCGGATAGTGCCACAGGTAGATGCTGTACGAGCGCTTGCCAACCCATACGAGCGGCTCGGCGGACAGCGCGCGGGCAACCATTCCCTGGGGCTGCACGCAGGCCGCGATGACCATGAGTGTGAGGATCGAGCACAGCAGCGTGCCTCCGCGATACTGGAACGCGGTGTAGCCGTTGGTGAGCGCGACCATGGCGGCAAGGCCAACCAGACCCACGAGGCCCAACACATCGATGGATGCGGGCGAGGACCAAAAGCGCACGAGGGCGCTCGGCTGTGCCGGGGCGGTCTCGGCTGCTTCGTCGGCCTTCTCGCCAGGCTTGCCCTCGGCGTTCTTGCCGTGCTTGGCGGCGCCAGCTAGGCGATTGAGCCCCAAACGACGAGCGAGACGCACCGGCGCCAGGTCGCGATCGGGGATAAAGGCCATCCAGGCACCCAGCAGCAGCGAGAACACACGGGTGTCGGTGCCGTAGTACACGCGGCTGGGGTCGGCGGCAGGGTTGTAAAGCACCATCATGGCAAGGGCAGATACCGCGGCAAGGCCCAGAACCACGCGGCGCGTGTTGGGCTTGCTCATGTGCATGGATACCATAGCGAGCAGCAGCGGGGGCCAAACCAGGTAGAACTGTTCCTCGATGGCGAGCGACCAAAAGTGCGTAAGCGGCGAGGGATCGCCCAGGGCGTTGAAGTACGAGACGTTTTGGGCAATCTGCCACCAGTTGTTGAAGAACAGCAGCGACGGCAGGATATCGGGGCGCATCTTGGTGAGCATCACGTGGTTGAAGACGGTGCACAGCGCACAGGTCACCACCACGACGGTCACCACGGCGGGGACCAGGCGACGGATGCGGCGGATCCAGAAGCTCTTGAGGTCGATACGGCCGGTCTTAGCGACTTCGTTGAGTAGCAGGCGTGTGATCAGATAGCCCGAAAGAACAAAGAAGATCGTGACGCCGAGCAGACCGCCCTGCGCCCACGTGAGGTTGAGGTGATAGAGCACCACCGCGACGACGGCAAGCGTGCGCAGGCCGTCAAGGGCAGGGATGTAGCGGGACTTGGGGCGAGCAGGCGTCTGCTCCGCGGCGGGAGTGTTGGCGCGGCCCGCGTTGTTGGCAGAAGCGCGATGGGGGCTCGTGGTGCGTCGCGGCTCGTTGGCACGGCGTTCGCTCTTCACGCGTTCGTGCGGCGCCGGCTCGTTGCCCGTGCGGCGTCGACCGCGCGAGCCCGATTGCGAGAATTGTTCCATAAAACATCATCCAATGACGAGAATAATCAGCACGTATTCATTGTAGCTGCCTGCTCCTGTGAATGCTTGCTGCTGGCGCAACCTCAAGGGTGCGTTCACATCAAAGTGAACTAAAGTTATAGAGGTGCGAAGGCGCGCAATCGACGGTCGACGGTGGGTGCAAAGCCCGCAGATGAGGAGGTTTCCATGGCAGATCGCGGCATCGTTGCGGTGTTCGGCAGCATGAACATGGACCTTTCGGTGGCGTGCGAGCGCATACCGCGCGCGGGCGAGACCGTCGGCGGCAGCGGGTTTATCACCAATGCCGGCGGCAAGGGCGCCAATCAGGCCGTAGCTGCCGCGCGTATGGGCGCGTGCACGCACATGATCGGCGCGGTCGGTCGCGACGCGTTCGGCGCGTCGCTCGTGGTGGGGCTCCAAGACGCCGGCGTGGACTGTGACTTTGTAGTGCATCGCGATGACGTGGAGACGGGAACGGCGACCATCATTCGCTGCGAGGGCGACAACCGCATCGTACTGTCACCGGGCGCCAACCATGCGCTTGCGGGCGCGGACGTTGCCTGCGCGCTGAGGCGTCTGGTGGCTCATGAGCTCGACGGCGACGCCAGCGAGATTGCCCCGGCTGCCGGAAGCGTCTTTATCGCCCAGGGCGAATGTGACCTTGCAGCGACGGCCGAGGCGCTTGTTTGCGCTCATGGGCTGGGGTTCTATACGGTCTTTAATCCGGCGCCTGCCTGCGAGCTGCCTGCGGAGGTCTGGCCTGCGGTCGACCTGGTCTGTCCCAACGAGACCGAGTGCCAGGTTCTGACGGGCATTCTGCCCACGGATGATGTGAGTTGCGTCGCCGCGCTCAATGCGCTGCTCGACAAGGGCGCCGGCGCTGCGGTCATCACGTTGGGCGGTGCCGGCTCGGTTACGCTCGGCGATGGCGGTGAGCTGCTGCGCATGCCGGCACTTTCGAGTACGGTAGTCGATACCACGGCCGCCGGCGATACGTTTATCGGCGCGTTGGCGGCGGCTCGCCTAGAGGGCTTGCCGCTCTTTGAGTGCATGGCCGCGGGTGCTCGCGCCTCGGCAGTGACGGTGTCGCGCCTGGGCGCTCAGCAATCGATTCCCACGCGCGCCGAAGTTGAACATTGGTTTGGTTAAACGATAAAGACGGAGAAGCGGAGTAGAACAATGGCAATCAAGAAGCTGATCCTTGATCTGGATATGGGTGTGGACGATGCGATGGCGCTGGCCTATGCCATCGCGAGCCCCGAGGTGGAGCTCGTGGGCATCACCACGTGCTTTGGCAACGTGCGCGTCGAGCAATCGGCGCACAACTGCCTGGCGGTGCTCGATCTGCTGGGTCGCCCCGAGGTTCCGGTGTACCTGGGTGCCGACCGTCCTCTGCAGGCGACTGAGCCCTATACGCCGCCGGCGTCCACCGCGCTCATTCACGGCAAGAACGGCATCGGCGGCGCGAGCGTGCCCGCGTCGCCCTACGAGCCGGTGGGGGCGACCTCGGCCGACGGCAACGCTGCGGTCGATTATCTGATCGATGCCGCGCGCACCTATGGTCCCGATCTGGTCTACGTAGCGACTGGCCCGCTCTCCAACCTGGCGCTCGCCCTGGAGCGCGATGCGGCGGCGATGATGTCCATCGGCCGCGTGGTCGTAATGGGCGGCGCCCTTACCGTGCCCGGTAACGTGAGCGCGGGCGCCGAGGCCAATATGGCGAGCGACCCCGAGGCAGCCGACGCGGTGCTGCGCTCGGGCCGTAAGCTCACCATGGTGGGTCTGGACGTGACGCATCGCGTGGTGCTCACACGCCGCGACATTGCCGGCTGGACGGGCTCGGGCACCATGGCGGGCTGCGCATTTGCGAGCATGGTCGAGCACTACATTGGCTCGTACGAGATGAACGCACCCTACCTGGGTGGTTGTGCGCTGCACGATCCGCTGGCCGTTGCCGTGGCGATCGACCCCACGCTCGTAGGTGCGCTCGGCTGCAACCTGCGTGTTGATCTGCTGGGCGAGTACCGCGGTCGCACCATCTGCGATGAGCGCCGCCTGTCCGATCCGGACAAGAGCGCGCTTGTGGCACTGACCGTGGATGCTCCGCGCTTCCTGTCCGAGTTCAAGACGCGTATGGCCCGCGTCCTGGGCTAAGTTGTCTTTTTGGGACGGGGCTTTTTTGACTGGTATGATTGGTGCGACCAATCGAACCAGCTAAAAGAGCCCCGTCCCAATTTGACTATCGAGAGGATCTGCCATGGAGCGCATCGCCAGCTTTTCCGTTGATCATCTGCTGCTTGAGCCCGGCGTGTATGTGAGCCGCATCGACCGCGATCCGGCGACCGGTGCCGCCGTCACCACGTTTGACCTGCGCCTGACCACGCCCAACAAGGAGCCGGTCATGAACACGGCCGAGTGCCACACCATCGAGCACCTGGGCGCGACGTTCCTTCGCAATCATGCCGAGTGGTCGAGCCGCATTGTCTACTTTGGCCCCATGGGCTGCCGCACGGGCTTTTACCTGGTTGTCTTTGGCGAGCTGACGAGCGAGAAGGTCTTGCCGCTCGTCCGCGAGCTGTTTGAGTTTGTCGCCGGCTTCGAGGGCGATGTCCCCGGTGCCGCTCCCGGGGAATGCGGTAACTACCTGGACCAGAACCTCCCCATGGCCAACTGGCTTGCGCGCCGCTACCTCGACCGCGACCTGGCCGATATCGACGAGAAGCATCTGCACTATCAGCAGGCGTAAGAGCTTTATCGCCCAAAACGCGCGCATTGGGCGCCTTCGCTTATGCGGGGGTGCCTTTTTGCTGAGTGGTCGGGACGAGTGTTTAAAATCGCTTATGTTTGTTCTAGAATGTTCATACTGTCACATAAACGAACAGGAGCGAACATGCATATCTACTCTGTCAACGATCCCGAGTTCAAGTCCTATGGCAACGTTTGGGATAACGTTCCGTCCGAGCTTACGTCGCCCGTGCTCGAGGCGCTCTCTGCCACGCCCATTCCCGAGGGCAGCAAGTACGTTGCAAGTGCGCCGGAGCTCGAGGACGTCAAGGATGCCGACAAGCTTGGCTTTCTCATGTTTGGTGGCCGTCCCTTCCAGCTCGGCTGGTGCAACGGCCACAATACACGACTCAACTGCCTGGAGTATCACCGCGCGAGCGAATTCAACCTGGGCGCTCGCGACTTTATCCTGCTCGTGGCGCATCGCTGGGAGATCGAGGACGGCAAGCTCGACACCGCGTGCGTCAAGGCGTTTCGCGTGCCGGCGGGTACGGTCGTCGAAGTCTTCAACACCACGCTCCACTACACGCCGTGCATGGTCGACGACGGTGGCTTCCAGGTGATGGTGGCGCTGCCCGCCGGCACCAACGGCCCGCGCCCCGAGGTCGCGGCCGACATGCCTGCGGCCGGCGACAGCTACTGCTACTGGAAGGCCGACAAGTGGGTCCTCTGCCATGCTGACAGCCCCAAGGCAGCCGAAGGCGGCTACGTAGGCCTCATCGGCAAAAATCTCGACATCACCGTGGACTAGCGCATCGCCCCAAACCACCACAAAGGCGCCTGTCTCCTTTGCGGTGGTTTGGGGCGGGCGGATATCGGGAAGTGCCAGACGGGGGAGGCTGCCGGGCGCCTTGCCGTCTGCGGATTTTGGGACATGCGGCCCGCTTTTTCGACCCATCTGTCGGTACACTAAAAGCACTATGGGTACCCGCGAGCGACATATCGGCCACGCGGCCGCCCGGACCGCACCGGCTGCGGATCCCAGGGGCGGCAGGCTCTTCGCCATGCCGAGATTCCTTGTTGGCATAACACATCAGGTGTACCGCCACCGCGTCTTTGCTATCGCCGGCGCCATCACCGCGCTGTTCCTCATGCTTTTGGCAGTCTTGCCGGCGCTGTTCGCCTTTGACCCCAAACTTTCTAACGCCGTGCCCGCCTATAGCGAGGTGTCCGAAGAGGTCGTGGATGCGCTCGCCCACTCGAGCTCTCTCCCGCTGCTTGTCGCCGCAATTATATTTTCGATCTGGGGCGTATCGGTCTATCTGCGCTGTTTGGACTATGTGCTGCGCCGCCGCCTTGTTGCCGTCGCCACCATCTGCGCCCTGTGGATGATCGAAGTCATTCTCAAGTACAAGTCGTTCACGCCGTTCTATGCCACCGTGCTGTGGTACCTGTACTACGTGCCCATGACACTCATTCCGCTGCTCTACCAGTTGTGTGGTCTGCGCCTTGCGGGCCTGGAGCAACACCGCCTGGGTCGCCGCTACTGCGCTGCGCTGTGGATTGTGGCTATCCTGCTTATCGGATTTGTGCTCACCAACGATTTTCACCAGCAGGTCTTCCACTTTGACCGTACAAGCGACACCTGGAGCAACGATTACACGTACGGCTGGGGTTATTTCGCCGTCCTGGGGGTGCGGACAGAAAGTTGGACCGTGAAGCGGTCCGGACTGGAGGTTCGCATGTACAGCAGGGAGAAGGTCGAGCTCTTCCTCCTGGCGACGGAGGACGGCATGGGGCCGACCGCCGCCGCGAAGTTCGCGGGGGTC
>JAXJET010000039.1:0-24102 GCA_036301285.1 Collinsella aerofaciens | reverse complement strand
TGACCCAATCCGCTGTCAAGAGCCACAATGGCCCCGCCGACCGCTTGCAATCGGTCGGCGGGGCCTGCCGTTGAACCCGTCCCGGTCCGCCCCCGGCATGTCGTCGACGCCTTCGGCTCAGTCTCATATCCGCGGATACCGTTCTGCCGGCCCGCACTCCATTCCTTCGGCGGGGTTCCCCAAGTCTGTCGAGGCGCATGCGGAGGGCTCCGCGCGCACAGCGAAATAGGGGGTATCCCCGAAGGCCGCCCGGCTCGCCGGGACGGGGGCTATGTCTATTCCGCGCCCTCCCGGCACATCATGCCGAGGGCCCAGAGCCACCTCACGAGCTCGGCCGCGGTGGCCGCGTTGGCCTTCGCCGCGGGCACGCCGCGGGCGAGCATCTCCTCGCGCCGCCGCAGGAGCCGCTCGGACCCCTTCCTCCCGTGCATCCTTATCTCGAGGGGCACGCCCGTGTCCCTCGGCATGAGCTTCGGCTGGTGCCGTGCCGCGGCGTAGCACCATGAACCCTCAACGGCCAGCTTCCTCACGAGCGCGCTGCCCGCACCGCTGATGCCTCCGAGCCGCACGGAGTCGCCGCTCGACCTCTGACTCGGCGCGAGGCCGAAATAGGCCGTGACCTGCCTTCCGGAACGGAGCCTCGTGAAGTCGCCGACCTCGGCCGAGAAGGCTGCGGCCAGCGCGAAGGCGCAGCCCTTGATCGACTGGAGGGCGGCCACCTCCGCGGCGATCGGGCTGGCATCCACGGCGGCCCTGTACTCGGAGAGCAGGTCCGCCCGGGCCTCCGCCGCGGCCTCGACCTCGTTCCTCAGGGCGGCGAGCGCCCGAACCCCGCCATCGTCCTCCGGCCTGACCTTGTCGAGCCACCTCAGGAAGTCGTAGGTCCAGTACTTCCTCGGGTTGCCGGCGGGCGTGGTGCCGCCGTAGACGAACCCCCGCCTTGCGAGGAAGGCGAGCAGCCGCTGCTTGGCGGTCGCCAGGCGCGCGGTCGCCCCGTCGTAGGCGCCGGCGAGGTCCCTGATGCCCTCGACCTCGGGGGAGGGGACCCATGCGGGGGAGATGTCGTGGGCGAGTATCGCCTTGGCCATCCTGGCGGCGTCGTTCCTGTCGTTCTTGGAGGCCGAGTCGGCGGCCGACCTGGGGATCTTCGAGACCGCGGCGACGACGCACTCGACGCCGAGCCCGGCGAGCTCCCTTTGCGGGGCGAAGCCGAGGTAGCCGCTCTCGTAGGCCGCGAGCGACGGCCCGGGGAACCCATCCATCCACCCGGCGATCTCGCCCCAGGGGTTGCCGGGGAACCTCCTCGTCACGGCCTCGCCGGTGTCCGCGTCGAGGGCGCAGACGGTGGTCGACCTCAGGTGGACGTCCATCCCGAACGCGGTAGAATACTTTGGCATGGGAGCCTCCCAACCTCGTTGCGGCGCGGCTGCGCCTATGGCACTTCGACATCATTGTCGCAGCCCCGACCCGCGGCCACGAGCGGGGGCTCCTATCTTTTTAGTGCCCTCGGATTGGGTCATAGTGTCTGTCGGTGCCATAGCATCGGCGTTGCTGTGGCTGTCGGAAATGATCCGTTGCGGACGGAGGAAAACGGATCATTTTTATCCTGGTGCATTGGTGCATTGGTGCATTGGTGCATTGGTGCATTGGTACATTGGTGCAAGGGGGCAGGTTTCCTTTGCACCAGTTTCTGTCGAGTCGGTGCGGTTTGCGGGTTGCCCGTATAATGGTTTGCGTATGAACCGCAACCAAGGAGTTCCAGTTTATGGACCAGAGCCTTTTTAAATTCGACCTGATCGCCGAGGATCCGACGACGCATGCGCGTGCCGGCGTGCTGCACACCCCGCACGGCGACATCGAGACGCCGATCTTTATGCCCGTGGGCACCAAGGCAAACGTCAAGGGCATCCCCACCGAGACCGTCAAACAGCTCGGCGCCCAGATCGTGCTTGCCAACACCTATCATCTGTCCATGCGTCCCGGCGAGGACACTATCGCCGAGCTGGGCGGCCTGCACAAGTTTATGAACTGGCACGGTCCTATCCTCACCGACTCGGGCGGTTTCCAGGTGTTCAGCCACAACGACGCCGTCAAGCTCACCGACGAGGGCGTGCGCTTTATCGTCAACGATTACGACGGCCGCCACGTGTTCTGGACACCCGAGGACAACATGGAGATCGCCATGAAGCTCGGCTCCGACATCTGCATGCAGCTGGACCAGTGCCCGGGCTATCCCGCCACGCGCGCCTACGTTGAGCGCGCGGTGGAGCTGTCGAGCATGTGGGCCGAGCGCTGCTACAAGGCTCACACCCGCGATGACCAGGCGCTCTTTGGCATCGTCCAGGGCGGCATGCATTTGGATCTGCGCCTGCGCTCTCTGCGCCATCTGGAGGAGTGCGGCGACTTCCCCGGTTACGGCATCGGCGGCTACTCGGTGGGCGAGGACCACGAGACCATGTTCGAGACCCTGGCGCCGCTTGTGAGCGAGTACATGCCCAAGCACAAGCCGCGCTACCTGATGGGCGTCGGCAACCCGACGACGCTCGTGCGCGGCGTGGGCGTGGGCATCGATATGTTCGACTGCGTGCTGCCGACGCGCACCGGCCGCATGGGCACGGCATTCTCCAGTGAAGGTCGCCTTAACTTCCGCAACGCGCGTTTTGCGCACGACGACGGCCCCATCGACCCCACCTGCACCTGCCCGGTGTGCACGGGCGGCTACAGCCGCGCGCTCATTCGCCACATGGTCACGCAGAAGGAGATGCTCGGCGGCATCCTGCTTTCGATGCACAACATCTACTACCTGCTCAACCTTATGCAGCGTGCCCGCCAGGCCATTATCGAGGGCCGCTACGGCGCGTTTGTGAGCGACTGGATGAACAGCCCTGCGGCGGTGGACTACTAAGAGCGGCGCGGGCGCTTGCAGAGCGCGGGCAACGGCAAGGGGCGAGCGACGGCCGGTCGTCACATTTGCTGACACCGGCCGCACGACCGCTGACCGATAGCTTGCAAGCACTTGATGCATCGTGGGTACCATACCGAATAGTTGATGTTCGGGCGGGTGTTTGGCGCATGGCGTCGACCCCGCCCGCTTTTCTTTTTCTCGATAGGAGTGCCCATGATTAAGAATGAGAACGTCGAGGGCGAGCCTGCCTACGACGAGACGTACCGCCGCGGCCCCGTGGTCATGCGCGGCCCCATGATTCCTAAGGACAACACCTACGCCAACCTGCTGGCGCCCGAGGAGTCGACCGACTGGCTGCATGCCGATCCGTGGCGCGTACTGCGCATCCAGGCCGAGTTTGTCGATGGCTTTGGCGCACTTGCCGAGTTAGGGCCTGCGGTGACCATCTTCGGTAGTGCCCGCACGCCCAAGACGGACCCGGCCTACAAGGCGGCGCGCACGGTCGGCCGTAAGATTGCCCAGCGCGGCGTGGCGGTTATCACCGGTGGCGGCCCCGGCATCATGGAAGCGGCCAACAGGGGAGCGGCGAGTGTCAACGGCAAGTCAGTTGGCCTGGGCATTGAATTGCCGCACGAGCATGGGCTCAATAAATACGTGAACCTCGGCATGGACTTCCGTTACTTCTTTGTGCGCAAGACCATGTTCGTCAAATACAGCTCGGGCGCCATCGTGTTTCCCGGCGGCTTTGGCACGCTCGACGAGATGTTCGAGGTGCTCACGCTGGTGCAAACGCACAAGGTCAAGCGCATGCCCCTCGTGCTGGTGGGCACAGAGTACTGGCAGGGCCTGTTCGACTGGCTCAACGGCCCGGTGATGGACGCCGGTATGATCAGCCCGCTCGATCCCGAGCTCGTGCACATCACCGACGACCTCAACGAAGCCGTCGACATCGCCCTGAGCGGGCTGATGTAGATCAATCGTGCCCACGCGACATGAATACGCATGGCAATCTGATGTTATTTAACATCAGATTGCCATTTATATTGGGTATACTGGTGTAAAAGACGAGGGCGAGGAGGTCGCAAATGTCTACAGCAACAGTTAAGCCTACGACGGTTCGAATCGAAGAGGGGCTCAAGGAGCAGGCGACTGAGTTCTTGGATTCGGTCGGCCTCAGCCTCAATTCCTATCTCAATCTTGCCGTTCGGCAGCTGGTAAATCAGCGAAAGATTCCTTTTGAGATTGTAGGAAGGGCGGAGGTGCCCAACGAGGCGACGAGGCGTGCCATGGTGATCGCCGAGGCTCATGAGTTGGGGATTTTGCCGGACGATAGCCCGTCATTCAATAACGCTGATGAGCTTATGTCATTCCTCGATGAGGAATAGCGATGTTCGAGATTAAAGTCGAGGCTCAATTTAAGGTGGACTACAAACGAACGATGCGCATGCATCCGCAGCTAAAAAGTGAGTTTAAAGCGGCGGTTGCAGAGCTTGTGGCTCATGGGTCACTTCCGGCGGAGTATGGCGCCCACGAGCTCTCAAACCCGGGCGGAAACTACAACGGCCACATCGATTTCCACCTATCCGATGGCTTGGTCGATGTGGTCGTTCTTTATCTTCCCCATAAGACTAACCCAATGATTAGGCTGGTGAGAATGGGCACTCATCAGGAGCTGTTTCAGGGTCCGCTGGGCTGATCGCCGATTTCCAAGTTGTGGTGGAATAGGGATTGATTGGCGGCTAATAAGCCAAAAACAGTCCCTATTCCACCGCAACTGATGTGGGCGTCCCTAGTGAGTTGGCTGGTAGCGGGGGCAGTAGCTGATGGCGATGGCGTCGATGCCTACATGGGTGGCGATGGTGCAGCCGATGGGGCCGGTGCCGGCGTCTACATAGTCTTGGCCTGCGAGCGCTTGGCTGACGAGCTCTTGCTCCTCGGCGGCGCCGGTCGTGAGCACGCGCACGCTTGAACCCGGATGCTCAGCCAAAAACGCGAGGCAGTCGGCCATGGTGTTGACGACGATGCGCTTGGCGCCGCGGCCCTTCTTGATGGCCTTGATCTCCCCCGATTTCCACTCCGGCGAAACGGCCAGGCGAATGTTGAGCATCTGCGTGAGCTGGCCGGCGAGCTTGGGCGCGCGGCCGTTCTTAACGAGGTTCTCGAGCGTGCGGGGAATCAGCAGCAGGTGGGCGTCGGGCAGCGTCGCGCGGATCTGCGCCTCGGTCTCGTCCAGGCTGCGGCCGTCCTCGCGCATGGCCAGCGCGTACTCCACCAGCAGGCCCTCGGCACCCGAGCCGGTGCGCGAGTCGATGCAGCGCACGTCGAGTTCGTGCGTTTCGGCCGTCAGGCTGGCGTTGGCATAGCAGGCGGACCACTCGCTGCACAGTGAGATAAAGATGGCGCTATCATGGCCGTCGGCGAGCACGCGGTCAAAGAGTGCCTTGAACTCGCCGGCGCTCGGCTGCGAGGTGTGCGGCAGTTGCTCGGAGCCGGCCATGCGCGCGACGTATTCCTCGGCGGTAATCTGCACCTGGTCGAGCAGGTCCTCGCCCTCGATAATCACATGCAGCGGAATCACGTAAATGCCGAGCTCTTGAGCGTGGGCGGGGGAGATGTCCGACGTGGAGTCGGTTATGATGGCAAAAGACATAATTGCACCTTTCGTTGGGGCGCTTGCGCGCCGCCTTCTGAGAGCAAAGTGCGACAAGTATAGTAGAGTCGTTCCACATTACTAGGTTCAATTGTTGAATAGTCAACAGTTTGAAGTGTCGGTGTGGAAATCGTCAACTGGGGAAGAGGAATGCCGATGGAGGCGTTGGAGATAGGCAAACGGCCGGTCGTGTTGTTCGATTTTGACGGCACGGTGGCAGATACGGGCCGGGCAGTGATGACCTCGACGCGCAAGACGCTGGCTGCGCGCGGGTTTTCGGAGGCGCAGATGGGTGATCTGCGCCGTATGATCGGGCCGCCCCTGTGGAAGAGCTTTCACGACTTTTACGGCTTTTCCCGCGAGGAGTCGCTTGTGGTGGCCGACGAGTACCGCGCCTTTTTTGATGAGCTGGGGCCGGAGGAGTACCCCGTGTTCGATGGGGTCCCCGAGCTGCTGGATGGGTTGGCCGCCCAGGGCAAGCGTATGGCCGTGGCGACGTCTCGCATGGAGGCGAAGTGCATCGATATGGTTCATGAGCTGGGGCTTTGCCAGTTCGAAGCTGTGGTTGGCATGAATCCGCCGCAGGGACGCGAGACCAAGGCCGATTCGGTTCGCGATACCCTGGCGGCGCTCGGCGCGACGGCCGACGATGCCGTGATGATCGGCGATCGCTTTAACGATGTGGAGGGCGCGCACGCGATGGGCGTGCCGTGCATCGGCATCTATTCGGGCGCGGCAGCGCCGGGGGAGCACGAGGCCGCGGGCGCCGATGCGGTGGTGCACTCGGTGGCCGAGCTTGCTAAACTTTTCGCTATCTAATAGACATAATGTGAGGGGCGGGCGTACCCGTCGCTCATTGGTAAGGAGGTCGTTCATGAATCAGGTGGAGCAGAGCGTTGCCGAGTATGTCGACGAGGTCTGGGAGGATGTCGTTGCCGATATCGAACAACTGGTGAGCTATCCGTCCGTGGCCGTTGCTGCCGATGCGGAGCCCGGTGCGCCGTTTGGCCGCCCGGTCCGTGACGCGCTCGATTGCGCGCTCGGCATTGCGCAAAAGCTCGGCTATCAGACGATCGACGACGGGGGCTATGTGGGAATCGCCGATATCCCGGGTCGCGGCGACAAGCAGCTCGCGACTATCTGCCACGTGGACGTGGTTCCCGCTGGCCCCGGTTGGAACACCGACCCGTTTGCGATGGAGCGCCGCGAGGGCTGGCTGCTCGGTCGCGGCGTGATTGACGACAAGGGTCCGGCGGTGCTGTCGCTCTACGCCGGCGCTTATCTGCTCAAGCACGGCATTACCCCGCGCTATGCTTTCCGCGCGCTGCTGGGCTGCGATGAGGAAGTGGGCATGTCCGACGTTCACCATTATCTGGAGAACCACGCAGACCCCGACTTTTTGTTTACGCCCGATGCCGAGTTCCCGGTCTGCAATGCCGAGAAGGGCCAGTTTGGGGCGACGTTCGTGAGCTCCAAGATCGACGGCGGGCGCATCGTGTCGTGGAGCGGCGCCGAGGCGAGCAATGCCATTCCGTCGCAGTCCATCTGCGAGCTCGCGATTGCCGCCGATGAGCTGCCGGCGCCGGTCGAGAACGCCGATCGCCTTGAGATCACGACACTCGATAACGGGCATGCGCAGATTTTTGCCCACGGCATTGGCGGTCATGCCTCGATGCCTGAGGGCACTATCAACGCTGTCGGCCTGATCGTGGCGTATCTGCGCGAGGCCGAGGACGCGTTTGGCGCCCGTGACAAGCGCCTGTTGACGCCCGCCGAGCACGAGTTTGTCAAGTTTTTGGCCTTTGTGCATGCGGACGCCTATGGCCGCGGCCTGGGTATCGATGCGACGAGTCCGGCGTTTGGCCCGCTTACCTGCAACGCTGGCGTCATCCGCGTGGCGGATGGCCATATCGAGCAGGTCATCGACGTGCGCTTCCCCGACAGCACGAGTGCCGATACCATCCGCGAGCAGCTCGATCCGCTCGTGGGCCGTTTCGGCGTGACGTGCCAGCTGGGTCGCGCGAAGGTGCCGTTCTCGGTCTCTGCCGATGATCCGGCCGTGAAGGCGCTTATCGATACCTATAACGAGTTCACCGGCAAGCATGCTGAACCCTTTGCCATGGGCGGCGGCACGTACGCGCGCAACTTTGCCCGCGCCGTCTCGTTTGGCCCCGAGGAGACCGGCCTGGAGCTGCCCTCGTGGGGCGGCCAGATGCACGGCCCCAACGAGTGCGCCAACGAGGAACAGCTCAAGCAGGCGCTCAAGATCTATATTGTTGCGATCCTCCGTTTGAATGAATTAGAGCTTTAAGGTCTCGCGGTTTCCCAATCTAAGTTGCGGTGGAATAGTTCCTAGAATGGGCCATTTGATGGCCAAGCAGGAACTATTTCACCGCAACTTTGTTTTTATTGGTGTAAAAGGCGGGTCATGCTTGGTGGCGGGTTTGTTATTCGTTTGTAAAGGCCGTGCTGCGCTTGCGGTAAGGGTCTATCAAATGCCCGTAAGAAACCGTAGTTGGCGCGGACGCTGCCCGGTCGGGGCCGTATCTTTCCAAACAGCAAAGCGGGTGGGGTGCCCGCGAGTCGCATGTATGAAAGGAAGATCATGCTCGATCAGGCTTATTCTCGTCGTCAGTTCCTCGGCCTCGCTGGTGGTTTTGCCAGCATCGTCGGTCTCGGTCTCGTTGGTTGCGGCGGCTCCGGCGCATCCGATGCCGCCGACAAGGGTAGCGCCGCTGCTGCCGAGTCCGTCTCCGGCGAGGTGACTTACGACGGTGCCTCTTCGTTCCAGGCTCTCGTCGAGGCCGCTGCCGAGAAGTTCATGGACGCCAACCCCGATGTCTCCGTCTCCGGCTCGGGTAACGGTTCGGGCAAGGGCCTGACCGCTGTTGCCGCCGGCACCGTCACCATCGGCAACTCCGACGTCTTCGCCGAGACCAAGCTCGAGGCCGACCAGGTCAAGAACCTCGTCGACCACGAGGTTGCCGTCGTGGGCATGGGCCCCGTCGTTTCCAAGAACGTGACGGTCGACGACCTGTCCCTCGAGCAGCTCAAGGGCATCTTCTCCGGCCAGATCACCAACTGGAAGGAGGTCGGCGGCGACGACGCCAAGATCGTCGTTCTCAACCGCAAGGCTGGCTCTGGCACCCGTGCCACCTTCGAGGCCGCCGTTTTTGGCGACGAGGCCGTCGACTTTAAGGGCGACGCCGAACTCGACAAGTCCGGCGATGTCCAGACTCAGATGGGCAGTACCGACAACGCCATCTCCTACCTCGACTTCTCGCACTTTGATGACTCCAAGTTCAACGCCATCAAGGTCGAGGGCGTCGAGCCCAAGAGCAAGAATGTCACCGACGACTCCTTCAAGATCTGGGCTACCGAGCACATGTACTGCGCTAAGGATGCCGACGAGGCCACCAAGGCCTTCCTGGAGTTCATGCTTTCCGATGACGTCCAGGGCAAGCTCGTCGAGGAGCAGGGCTTTATCCCCGTCTCTGCCATGAAGGTCGTCAAGGACGCCAGCGGCAAGGTCTCCGCTAAATAAGTAATCGCCCCGGAAAGGTTTGCAATGGCAAAACAGCTGCCAAAGCGCGACCTTGAGAACGTGGGCCTGGGCGTCACGGGCGCGTGCGTTGCGCTCGTGACGCTTGTCGTTGCCGCGCTCATCTTTATGGTCGCCCAAAAGGGCCTCTCGGCTTTTCTCAAGGACGGCGTTTCGGTCGTCGAGTTCTTCACCGGCACCAAGTGGGACCTGGCCAACACAGCCGAAAGCGGCCTGCCCTACACCGGCGCCCTGCCCCTGATTGTCACCTCGTTTGCGGTCATGGTGCTCTCCACGCTCATCGCGCTGCCCATCGCCATCGGCTCTGCCATCTTTGCGGTCGAGATTAGCCCTAAGTTTGGCTCTAAGATCTTTCAGCCGCTCATTGAGCTTTTGACCGGCATCCCCTCGGTCGTCTTTGGCCTGATCGGTTTTCACGTGGTCGTCGGTCTTATGAAGAGCGTTTTCCACGTGAGCACGGGCCTGGGCATCTTGCCCGGCGCCATCGTGCTGGCCGTCATGATCCTGCCGACCATGACCACGCTTTCGGTCGATGGCCTGCGCGCCGTGCCCGACAGCTACCGACAGGGCTCGCTCGCGCTGGGCTATACCCGCTGGCAGACCATCTGGCACGTGGTGCTCAAGAGCGCCATGCCGTCGCTCATGACCGCGGTCATCCTTGGCATGACCCGCGCCTTTGGCGAGACGCTCGCCGTGCGCATGGTCATCGGCGGTATCGAGGCCATGCCGACGTCGCTGCTGTCGCCGGCGTCCACCATCACCACCACGCTCACCACGTCTATGGCGGTCTATGCCGAGGGCTCGGCCCAGGACGATGTTCTGTGGGCGCTCGGTTTGCTGCTGATGGGCATGAGTCTCATCTTCATCCTGATCATCCACCTTATCGGCCGCAAGGGGGCGAAGGCTCGTGGCTAGCACGCGTATCCACATCGACGAGGCGAGGCTCGGGCGTGTCCAAAAGCAGGACCGCTTCGCCACGGGCGTGTTGACGGCGATCGTCGCCATCGTCATGCTCATCGTCGTCTCCATGGTGGCCTATATCCTGTTCGAGGGCATCTCGACGCTGTTCCAGCCGGGCTTTCTCACGGAGCCGTCGCGCGCCAACGGAACGCAGGGCGGCGTGCTCTACCAGCTGTTCGACTCGTTCTACCTGCTGCTGATCACCCTGATCATCTCGGTGCCCATCAGCCTGGGTGGCGCGGTCTTTTTGGTTGAGTACGCACCCGACGGACCCGTCCGCGACATTGCCTCCACCGCCATCGAGACGCTGTCCTCGCTGCCTTCCATCGTTGTCGGCATGTTCGGTTTTCTGGTGTTCTCGGTGCAGCTGGGCTGGAAGTACTCCATCATCTCCGGCGCCGTCGCGCTCACCATGTTCAATATCCCCATTCTGGTGCGCGTGATCCAGCAGGCGCTCGAGGACGTGCCGCAGGCCCAGCGCGATGCGTGCCTGGCCATGGGCCTCACCCGCTGGGAGGCCATGCTGCACATCCTGATTCCCGAGGCCATGCCCGCTATCGTGACCGGCATCGTGCTTTCGGCCGGCCGCGTCTTTGGCGAGGCCGCGGCGCTGCTCTTTACCTCGGGCATGAGCTCGCCGGTTCGCCTCAACTTCTTGAGCCTTAACCTGTCGAGCCCTACTTGCGCCTGGAACGTGTTCCGCCCCGGTGAGTCGCTCGCCGTGCATATCTACAAGATCTATGGCGAAGGCAGCCCCGAGGCCCAGCAGATCGTTTGGGGTACCGCGGCACTGCTGATGATTTGCGTGCTGCTGTTTAACGTAATCGCCCGCATTGTGGGCAAGCAACTGGCAAGGAAGATGACGGCCGAATGAGCGAGATGAATGTAACGCCCGCAACCGAAGCGGCATCGTCCGACACCCGGGACTTCCTGTCGAGCGTGGGGGAGAGCGAGAAGCGCGTGCGCGTGAGCGGCAAGGCCGTGAGCGACGAGGTTGTGCTCTCCACCAAGGACGTCAACGTGTACTATGGCGACCACCATGCACTGCACAATACGTCGCTCGACTTCCACAAGGGCGAGATCACGGCGCTCATTGGGCCTTCGGGCTGCGGTAAGTCGACCTTCTTGCGTAGCCTCAACCTCATGAATCGCGAGATTCGCGGCTGCCGCGTGGAGGGCGAGATCAACTATCGCGGGCGCAACGTGAACACCAAGACCGAAAACACCTACGAGCTGCGCCGTTCCATTGGCATGGTGTTCCAGCAGCCCAACCCGTTCCGCAAGTCCATTCGCGACAACATCACGTTTGCGCCCAAGCGCCACGGCATCACCGACCGTGACGAGCTCGACCGCATGGTCGAGGAAAGCTTACGCGGCGCGGCGCTGTGGGACGAGGTCAAAGACAAGCTCGATAAGAGCGCCTATGCGCTTTCGGGCGGTCAGCAGCAGCGTCTGTGCATCGCGCGCACGCTGGCGCTCAACCCCGACGTGATCCTGTTTGACGAGCCCTGCTCGGCGCTCGACCCCATCTCGACGTTGGCGATCGAGGACCTTATGTCGTCGATCGTTGCCGACCGCGCCATAGTCATCGTGACGCACAACATGGAGCAGGCGTCGCGCGTGTCCAACCGCACGGCGTTCTTCTACATGGGCGATATGGTCGAGTACGACGAGACTGACGAGATTTTCCAACGGCCCAAGGATAAGCGGCTGAATGATTACCTCACCGGCATGTTCTCCTAGTCCGGGACATGCTTGAGGCCCGCGGCGGCCACGGTTGCCGCGGGACTGATTGGAGAAGCGGGTCATCTCTTGTGGGAGATGGCCCGCCTTTTACTCTGCGACCGAAACGACCACCACAAAGGGGACAGGCGCCTTCGTGGTGGTTTGGGGTGGGGCTCGCTGCTATCATGGACAACGTTGAATTTCTACGAAGGAGCAGGGCATATGGCGATTCTTTTGGGATGCGATTCCGTCAGCCTAGAGTTTCCCACCAAGCATATTTTCGATAGCGTGACGCTCGGCGTGGGCGAGGGCGACCGCATTGGTATTGTCGGTAAAAACGGCGACGGCAAGTCGACGCTGCTGAGCGTGCTCGCTGGCACGCTGGAGCCCGACGACGGACGCGTGACGCACCGCCGCGGCACGACGATCGGTCTGCTCGGCCAAAAGGACAACCTGGTCGATACTGATACCGTGCATCATGCCGTTGTGGGCGACGCCCCCGAGTACGAGTGGGCGTCGAGCCCCCGCACGCGCCAGATCCTCGCCGGCCTCATCAGCGATGTGCCCTGGGAGGGCACGGTGGGCGAGCTTTCGGGCGGTCAGCGCCGTCGCGTGGACCTCGCGCGCTTGCTGATCGGCGATTACGACGTGCTCATGCTCGACGAGCCCACCAACCACCTGGATATGCGCACCATCAACTGGCTCGCGCGTCACTTAAAGGCCCGCTGGCAGCGCGGCCAGGGTGCCATGCTCGTGGTCACGCACGACCGCTGGTTCTTGGACGAGGTCTGCACCAGCATGTGGGAGGTCCACGACGGCCAGGTCGATCCCTTCGAGGGCGGCTATTCGGCATACATCCTGCAGCGCGTGGAGCGCGACCGCATGGCCGCCGTTACCGAGGAGCGCCGTCGCAACATGGCGCGCAAGGAGCTCGCGTGGCTGAGCCGCGGTGCCCAGGCTCGTTCCACCAAGCCCAAGTTTCGCGTGGATGCCGCTCGTGAGCTGATCGCCGACGTGCCGCCCGTGCGTGACGAGCTGGAGCTCAAGCGCCTGGCCGTGAGCCGCCTGGGCAAGCAGGTTATCGATGTGGTCGACGTGGACGCCGGCTATGCCGATACCGACGGCGCGCCCAAGCAGGTGCTCACCGATGTGACCTGGCTCATCGGCGCGGGCGACCGCTATGGTCTTTTGGGCGAGAACGGCGCCGGCAAGTCGACACTGCTCGACGTGATTCAGGGCAAGATCGCGCCCCTGCGCGGCCGTGTAAAGATTGGCCAGACGGTGCGCTTTGGTGTGTTGTCGCAGCAGCTCGAGGAGCTCGAGCCCTACATGGGCGACACGATCCGCGAGGTGCTCAGCCACTATAAGAAGTACTACGTCATCGACGGCAAGGAGACTTCGCCCGAGAAGCTTTGCGAGCGCCTGGGCTTTACGACGCAGCAGCTCTGGAGCCGCATCGGCGATCTTTCGGGCGGCCAGCGCCGTCGCCTGTCGCTGTTGCTGACGATTCTGGACGAGCCCAACGTGCTCATCCTGGACGAGCCGGGCAACGACCTGGATACCGACATGCTCGCGATTGTCGAGGACCTGCTGGACGGCTGGCCCGGCACGCTGATCCTGGTGACGCACGACCGCTTTTTGATGGAGCGCGTGACCGACCAGCAGTGGGCGCTGCTCGACGGCCACCTGACGCATATGCCCGGTGGCGTGGACCAGTACCTGCGCCTGTGCAACGCTACCGCCGAGGGCGAGCCCGTGGGCGCGCCGAGCGCCAAGACCGGCACGTTCGACACCGGTGCCGCGGCAGCTGCGGCCGAAAAGCCCAAGTCGAGCGGTCAGCCCAACGGCCTGTCCAACGCCGAGCGCCAGAAGCTCCGCCGCGAGGTGAGTTCGCTCGAGCGCAAGATGGAGACGCAGCGCACCCGCGTTGAGGAGGCCGAGGCCGCCATGGCCCAGGTCGATCCCACCAACTACACGGCGCTCGGCGAGCAGCAGGCAAAGATCGACGAGGCTCACGCCGCCATGGACGAGCTGGAGATGGCGTGGCTCGAGGCGAGCGAAAAGCTCGAGGGCGAGGAGTAGACGAGGATGATCAAGGCCGCATTTTTCGATATCGACGGCACGCTGCTGAGCTTTAAGACGCACCGGATTCCGGCGTCGGCGCAGCAGGTGCTCGATAGCTTTCACGAGCAGGGGATTGCGTGCGTGATCGCCACGGGTCGCCCGACCTACCAGATACCGGACTGGCTGTTCGACCTGGGTTGGGATGCGTACATTACGCTCTCGGGTCAGCACTGCTTTGATGCCGAGGGGGTTTACCGCAGCTGTCCGATCGATCCGGACGACGTCGCGGTGATTGTGGACCAGGTGGCGCAGGGGCGCTACGACTCGCTGTGCATGCAGGGCGAGAACTCGTTTGTGAACCGCCTGTCCGAGCGCGTGGTGACGGCTGGCAGCAACGCGGGAATCGTCTACCACGAGGAGCCGTTTGAGCACGCCTTTGACGCACCGGTCTACCAGTTCTGCGCCTTTGTGGACCCGGCCGACGAACATATCGTGACCGACGCCGTGTCGCATTCGCTCACCACGCGCTGGTGCGACCTGTTCTGCGACATTATTCCCGCTAACGGCGGCAAGGACCTGGGCGTGGCGGCGACGCTCGAGCGGCTTGGTATCGACGCGAGCGAGGCGATTGCCTTTGGCGACGGCGAGAACGACCTGTCGATGTTCTCGGCCGTGGGCACAAGTGTGGCCATGGGCAACGCGCAGGACACGGTGAAAGCTGCAGCGACCTATGTGACGACTGCCGTGGACGACGACGGCATCTACAACGCTGCGAAGCTCTTTGGACTCGTGTAGCTGCGGGCCGGCACCTGGCACCTGGGGACATTCCTTGCGGGGCGTCCCCATTTTGTTTTCGTCCCGCACGTTTTGTGAAACGCGGCTAACTTTTAGGCAAAGTAGTAAGACATGGGCAACTTTTGCGGTAAAGTTAGCCGTGGAAAGTATCCAAAGGCTAACTAGCAATCATTGCGAAAGGCGGCCCATGGCCCTACGTGAATCCGGAGAAGACTATCTCGAATCGATCTACGTTCTGTCGCAACGTCAGGGCATCGTGCGCTCGATTGATGTTGCAGAGTACCTTGGCGTAACTAAGGCAAGCGTTTCAAAAGCTATGGCGACGTTGGAGAACAACGGCTACGTCGAAATGGGCAAGCGAGATGTTCATCTGACGGAGCGTGGTCTGGAGGTCGCTCGTCAAATGTGGGAGCGTCACTGCTTTTTCGTGGGGCTGCTGGAGGATGCGGGTGTTTCGGCTGAGGTCGCGTCGCAAGAGGGCTGCCACATGGAGCACTGCCTAAGCGAGGAAAGCTTCGAGAAGCTGAGGGCGATGCTGGGACGGGACGGTGCTTCGGCGCCAATAATGACCGACTAGCACTCCCGCAGCGGCGCGCCTCCCGCGCCGGAACGGCGCGGGACAGCGACCGAGATGAGTGGTCCCACCAACTAAGTCCAACTCAGACAAGGAACCCCACCAGCAAGCGATGCCCAAGAACCGCCAGCAACGTTACCGCAGGCCGGGGCCGGGCTTGGTTTTGAAAACATTCCGCAGACCAGAAGTGCCCCCGTTCGTAGCTCCGAAGGAGCAGAACGGGGGCACTTCATTGGTCGAGGACGTTTTCAAAACCAAGCCCGGCCCCGGCCGGACAGCCCACGAACGCTACAAGTTCTTGACACCCATCGCGCGCATGGCGTTCAGGATGGCGATGATCGCCACGCCTACGTCGCCGAACACGGCAAGCCACATGTTGGCGATGCCCAGCGCTGCCAGCACAAGGATCAGCAGCTTAACGCCCAGCGCAAAGATGATGTTCTGCCAGACGATCGTCATGGTCTTGCGTGCCACGCGGATCGCGCGGGAAATGTTGGACGGCTTGTCGTCCATGAGCACGACATCGGCGGCCTCGATCGCAGCGTCAGAACCCATAGCGCCCATGGCAATGCCCACATCGGCGCGCGTAAGCACGGGCGCATCGTTGATGCCGTCGCCCACAAAGGCGAGCTTGCCCTTGCCACTCTCGGTTGCAAGCAGCGCCTCGACGCGCTCGACCTTATCGCCCGGCAGCAGCTGCGCGTGGAACTCGTCGAGACTGAGTTGCTTGACCACAGACGCCGCAACCTCCTCGCGGTCGCCCGTGAGCATGACGGTGCGCTTGACACCGGCGGCGTGCAGGTCGCGAATCGTTTGCTCAGCATCGGCCTTGACGGTGTCTGCAATCACGATGTGGCCGGCGTACACGCCGTCAACGAGCACATGCAGAATCGTTCCGACGACCTCGCAATCGGGCGCTTCGACTCCGGCCGCGGCGAGCATCTTTGCGTTGCCAACGACGACGTGCTTGCCGTCGATGGTTGCCGTCACGCCATGGCCCGCGTCGTTGGTGGAGTCGCTTACGCGCTTGGGGTCGACCTCGCCCTGGTAGGCGACACGTACGGACTGCGCGATGGGGTGATCGGAGAACGACTCAGCAAGGGCTGCGACTTCAAGCAGCGATTGCTCGGTATAGCCTGCCTCGGGGTGTACCGCGACCACCGAGAACGTGCCGTTGGTGAGGGTGCCCGTCTTGTCAAAGACGACGGTGTCCACGTCGGCGAGCGTCTCGAGGTAGTTAGAACCCTTGATGAGAACGCCCAGCTTGGACGCGCCGCCGATGCCGCCAAAGAAACTGAGCGGCACGCTGATCACCAACGCGCACGGGCAGCTGACGACCAAGAAGGTCAGGCCGCGCAGAATCCAGTCGGACCAGGCACCGGTGACCAGGCCACCGCCGAGCGCGAGCACCGCGGCAGCGCCGGTGACGGCGGGCGTGTAGATGCGGGCAAAGCGCGTGATGAAGTTCTCGGTGCGTGCCTTCTTTTCGCTGGCATTCTCCACGAGCTCCAGGACGCGTGCGACGGTGGACTCGCCAAAGGGCTTGGTGGTGCGCACGTGGATGAGCCCCGTCATGTTGATGCAGCCGCTGATGATATCGTCTCCGGTTTTGGCCGGGCGGGGGACCGACTCACCGGTAAGGGCGGCGGTGTCGAGCTGGGTTTCGCCCTCGACGATGACGCCGTCGATGGGCACGCGCTCGCCGGGCTTGACGACGATGACGGTGCCCACGGCGATGTCATCGGGGAAGACCTGTTCGAGTGAGCCGTCGGGTTGCTCGACGTTGGCGTAGTCGGGTGCTATGTCCATCATGGCGCTGATCGATTTACGGCTCTTGCCCACGGCGTATGCCTGGAACAGCTCGCCGACCTGGTAGAACAGCATGACGGCGGCGCCTTCGGCCATGTGCGGGTCGGTATCGGGGAAGAGCACCATGGCAAACGCGCCGATGGTCGCGACGGCCATAAGGAAACTCTCGTCGAAGGCCTTGCCGCGGCGGATGTTATTGAATGCCTTTTGCAGCACGTCGTAGCCGGCAATCAAAAACGGTATGAGGAACAGCATAAAGCTGGCGTAGATGTCGCCCGGGGTACCGAATGCGGCGGTGAGGGTGCCGAACTCATCGAGGGCGTACACCACGGCAAAAATGCCCAGCGCTACCACGATGCGGTTGCGCTTATGCTCAAGGGACTCTTTCTTCTTACGCTTCTTCTTTTTCTTTTTGGGATCGGCGGTGGTCATGACTCGTATCCTCCCATTTGAATGAATGAACACTCGCTCATATAATTTCGCGAGCAAAGGCCGCGGCAAGCGCGGCCTTGCAGGTTGGCGTAAACCCGGGCTAGAGAATGATCTCGCAGTCCGGCTCGGCGTCGGCCGTAAACTCTACAACGCGGTTGAGTACCTCGTCGAACTCGGCGTCATCGGCTTCGAGCGTCAATTTTTGGGTCATGAAGTTGACGGACACGGATTTGACGCCCTCGAGCTTGGCCAGCTCGTCCTGAAGCTCGCGCGCACAGTTGGCGCAGTCGATTTCGTCGAGCTTGAACTGCTTTTTCATGGGGGTTCCTTTCTCTGTATTTGCGGCTTGGGTGCAGGCCGCGCTGGTACCGTGGTTGGTCGCTATTCGCAGATGTGGCTCATGCCTTGGTTGAGCATGGTGTAGACGTGGTCGTCGGCGAGCGAGTAGAGGATATTGCGCCCGTCGCGCCGGAATTTAACCAGGTGCGACTGCTTGAGTGTGCGCAGCTGGTGCGACACCGCGGACTGCGAGGTTTCGGTCGCTTCGGCGATGTCTGCCACGCAGAGCTCGCGGCCCATGAGGGCATAGAGGATCTTGATGCGCGTGGTGTCGCTGAAGACCTTGAACAGGTCGGCGAGGTCGTAGAGAAGCTCCTCGTCGGGAAGGTCCTCGGGCGAGCAGGTGGTCGGGATCGCGGGTTCGGTGGCCTCGATGTCGAGTTTCGTTTCATCAACGCGGATGCTCATTGCAATATCCTTTCATATGAACATGCGCTCATATAATTTACTTTCGATTATATGAGTGCATGTTCATATGTCAATACAATTTGCGTTAATTTCGATGACTGCTTGCCGCCTCTGCGATTTTCTGTGGGTTGGGAGACATCGACGCAATGTTCGCCAACATATTTCGAGATGTTCGGCCAGCATGCTAAGAAAGCCACCTTGAGAAGCATTAGAACTGTTCATATTTGTACTTTATCGTGTCAAATACCGCGAGAATCAGTTCTTCCTCAACGGGAGTTCCTGCAGAATCAGTTTTATCTAAAGTTATATTGAGCATTGCTGCAGCCAATCTGGCACATCGGTGGCCGAATAAGTCGAAAAATGTAGGTGGACATCCGCAGAGATCGCCTTTAGAAGAGCGAATTCTCAATTAGATCAATAATCGTGTCGTCTTCCGTGCGGTTTTCATCGATTTTTGCGAACATGTCGCATTCCCAAGGCCCATTGATTTCCTCAGCAAGGGCCCCGACGTGTTGCATGTCGTCGGGTTCGGGCACATCGTTGATGCTCGGGTCATCAGCTTGCGGATATTGGCTTGCAATTTCGCGCTTGGTGGCCTCTTCTTCTTTGAGTGTCTCCAGGACGCGGCGACCGTATTCGAAGTAGCGCCGCAAGACAAATTGACGAAGAGTTTCTTGCAGGATGGCGAAGTTATCCGGGAGTCGACCGGGCCATATCTTCTCGCGAATGCGAATCGCTTCCATGACCCGTTTAAAAGCGGACTGCTTGAAAAACGAATGACGATTAACTGTGATAACGGCATATCCCATGTTTCGCAGCGTGTTTCGGCGCTCCTCGTCAATTGATTGCTGCTCGGGTTCGTCGTGGTAAAAGCCGTTGTATTCGATATCGGTCATCGAATTTTCGAGCAGCGCGTCGAGGTAGAAAACCGTCCGTCGCGTTAGGGCGGCGTATCTTTTGGGGACTGGGATCGGATAATCCGTTTTGATAGCGCGTATGGCTAAGCCACCCATTGACTTGGGCATTGTCAGCATCATGACAAACGCCGTTTCGAGTGGGGAGCGACAGCCTTCGCGTACATAAGAAAGTGCCTTAAGTGCTTTATTAGATCCACGATACCCCGGTGCCTCTGAAAAGAAGGCTCTGAGCTCTTCAACGCTGGTTAGGGCTGGGCGCTCGCGATATTGAGTTTCGTCGGACGTTCCAAGCGCGTAGGAGCCGCAGATTTCAAAGTAATACTCAACGAGCTCCGAAAGGTTGAGGTCGGCTGTTGCTTCTAACGCGCACAGCTTGATATCGACGATGTAGACGTTCGGCTCGAGTTCTAGGTAGCTTTCTGCATCAAACGTATAGCGCGTGCAGTGGCAGATGCAGCCCTTGCGGTGCCTTTTGGCATTATTGGAAAACGTCAGCACATGGATGCGTTCAGAATCGACATTCTTTCTGTTGAGCCATGCTCGTGCCGCTTCCAGGTCGGACGTGGTCGGCGCAGACACCCTGATCTTTTCCATAGGTATGGGACCGGTCGCGTAGCTTGCGAGCGAGTTGGCTGTTTGATATACAGCGCGTGCCGTGGTATGTGACAGAATGATTCCCATACGCGCATGATGGCATAGCGGACGCCGCATACGCCCGAAACTTCGGGCAACGGTGTTGGGGCGCGGCTTATCTTCTGCGAACGGTGGGTTTTGAGCTGTCGTATTGAGGGAGCAGCTTTGGCTGGGGAGGTTTCTGCCGGCTGCCCCTTTTTGATGAACTTTAGTTGCGGATTCGTAGCTTCTAAGCGTTTTTGCCGACCGCTCAGATGCCTCACCAACATAATTTGAGTTATTCGGCCTTATCCTATACAAATGGTGCGATCGCAACGTCCTATTCGAATTGATTCAGGTAGATTTATGGGGCTTGGTTGCGAAATTAAGGCGATTTTAGCTTCGATTGCGGTTCAAGGGGCCTTGACTAGTGGTTCAGCTGGCCGAACAACTCGAAAAATGTAGGTGGGCCAACCTGCCGACTATGTGAAGCACGCGTATTTGCTCGTTTTGATGAAAACTAGGGTGCAGCCATAAGGCTGCGCCCTAGTTTACTGCGTGTCGGTGTGCCCAGACGGATTGCGCTGTGCCTGGCAGGCGCTCCCGCAGATGGATCGGTTATTTCGCGAATAGGTTCTTGAGGTTGAACTCGGCCTGAACCGTGCGGAGCATGAGATCGGTGTCGTCCAGGCCCAGATGCTGCTCGTTGGCGTCGGCGGCGAGGGTGCCGCGGCGGCGGGCCCAGTTCTCGAGCGCGGCGGGCGCAGATTCGCGGGGGAGCGAGCGGACGTCGGCGTCCAGGCTGCGGCAGATCTGGCGCGAGTCGATGACGATAATCTTACCCGCGCGGCGTGCCTCGGCGTAGCCGTCCAGGTGGATCTTGAACCAGCTGTCCTCAAAGGCGGCGTTGTGTGCCATGTACGGGTACTTCTTCATAAGCTTGAGCAGCTGCTTCTGCAGTTCCTTGTTCTCGCGGAATGGTTTTTTGCCGTCGATGTCGTCCCAGGTAATGTGATGGATGTTCGATAGCGGCACATCCTCGCCGCGGTAGATGTCGGGCAGGCCGCAGTAGTGTGCCTCGGCGTCATGCGGGACGGCGTCGCTGGTGAGCTCCATGATCTCCCAGCCCACGTTGATGATATAGCCGCGCTCGGGTGCACGGCCGGTGGTCTCGATGTCGATACCGAGCACGGTGCCCTGGATGGGCTTGCGGGCGTAGGCCACGCCGAGCGCGTCGCGGTCGCCGCGGATTTCGCGCATAACGGACGCGGCGGTGCGCTTTTGCATCTTGCCGATGGCGGCGCAGGTGTCGGCATCGGACAGGCCGCGCGAAAGCGTCGCGGGCGTCACGTTGCGCAGGCGTGCCTCGCCAATCTGGTCGCACAGGTCGCGGTTGCGGTCAGCCAGGTCGCGCACGGTGGCAAAGTCGAAGCTGGGGTCGCCCTCGGCGGTAAAGTACTCGGTTTCGAGCACCTTAAGGGCCTCTTCGCCCTTCTGGCGCTCGGACTCCATGGCGCCGTGATCGCCATAGATAAACATGGGAATAAACGGCTGGCGCTCGTATTCGAGTGCTTGTGAAACGTTCATATAACTGCTCCTTGGACGGGCCGCACCGCGCGGCTCGGGTTCATTGAGATGTGGCGAGATGATAGTTTACCATGGGCAACTATTGGCATCGCGCCTAGGACAACTACAATACCCTAGTTGACCGCTAGGACTTTTACAATGCTGCCGAAAGACATGAAAGGTTCCATCCGTCATGGATTTGCTGATTGATATTCTGCTCGACGCCGGCAAGGACACGCTCTCGCTGGCGCCGTTTTTGTTGGTGACGTATCTGGCCCTCGAGACCTTGGAGCACGTCGCGGGCGACCGCGTTAACGGGGCCATCAAGCGCGCCGGCGCCGCGGGTCCCGTGGTTGGCTCGTTGCTGGGCATGGTGCCGCAGTGCGGCTTTTCGGCCATGGCGGCAACGTTGTACGCCGGTCGCGTCGTGACCTTGGGCACGTTGGTGGCGGTGTTCCTTTCGACCTCCGACGAGATGCTGCCGCTGCTACTTGCCGAGCAGGTTCCCGTGCAGACCATGGCGATGCTTTTGGCTTCGAAGGCGCTGATCGCGCTGGTCACGGGCTTTATCGTGGACGCGGCTATCCGCGGCCTTCGTCGTAACGCTCGCGCGCATGCGGCGATTCGCCGTACCGTGCTGGGGACCGCTTCCAATCCGGCTCATGTGAACTGCGCGCACGACGACCATACCGGGGGCGACATCATTGATGAAGTGGCCGAGGCGGGCGTGAGCGCCGATCACATCCATGAGCTGTGCGAGCGCGACCATTGCGGTTGCGATGATGATGAAGATGAACACGAGCGCGACCACGGACACAGCCATGACCACGGTCACGCAGGCGAGCATGAGCACCACCACGGCCATGGGCACGACCACGGTCACTCCCACGAAGGTGCGCCCGTCCTGTCGATTATCCGCAGCGCGATCTCGCACACCGTGCAGGTTTCGGTTTTTATTTTCCTGGTGACGCTGATTCTAGTTGCCGTGCTCGAGACCTTCGGAGAGTCCGCGATCGAGCAGTTCCTGCGTGGCAACGAGACGCTCGCCGTCTTGGGCTCGGCACTCGTCGGCCTGATCCCCAACTGCTCGGCCAGCGTGGTCATCACGCAACTGTACCTGGAAGGCGCGCTACAGCTGGCGCCGATGCTCGCCGGCACGCTCATTTCCGCCGGCGTGGGCTATCTTGTCCTGTTCCGCACCAACCGCAGCGCTCGTGAAAACGCCGTGTTCCTGGTCATGATGTACGTCATCGGCGCCGGCTGGGGCCTTATCCTATCCGCCTTCGGCCTCTAAGTAGGCTTAAAAAATGGGCTTCAAATAGCCATGCTCGGCGCCTGCGCAATGCGGCGACGCATGGCATTTTGAAGCCCGTTTTTTTGTTGAGCCATGGATTCCGAGCGCTCACACCGCTCAAAACAAAAAGGTAGATTTCCGGGCATGTCCCGAAAATCTACCTTGGTTAGCGCAGCAGCTCGGTGAGGTTGCGCTTAAAGCGGGCCCGGTCTTCGCTGGTAAATGCCGCCGGACCGCGAGTGCGACCGCCGGCGCGGCGCACCTTCTTTTCCTCGTGGCGAATAAACAGTTGCATGTCGATGGTCGCCTTATCGTAGACGCGCCCGCGCACGCCGATGGCGGCGGCATCGCGCCCGAGCACCATGCTCGCCAAGCCAATGTCCTGCGTCACGACTACATCGCCCGCCTGCAGGCGTTCGACAATGGCAAAGTCGGCGCTGTCGGCGCCCACGCTCACATCGAGCGTCGTGACCCAAAATCCGCGTCGCGCATGCTCGACGTCGCGCGGATCGTCGCGGCGAATGTGGCGTTCCAGGTTCTGTGTGCTGTTGCCGGCGATAACGACGGCGACGCCCGCCCGCCGCGCGCAGTCAATCGACTCGCGCGTGACCGGGCAGGCGTCTGCATCAATAAAGAGCGTTCGCGGCATCTAGTGCACCAGTTTGCCAAATTGAATAGCGCGAACAATCAGCGTTACGCCAAACACCAGCAGTGCGGCGCCGCTAAAGATGACGAGCATCTTGGCCGACCACAGCGGATAGATAAACACGAACATGCCGGCGATGATGGAGAGCGCGCCGCTCAGGATGGCGAGGGCACGGTTGGACGAAAGCTCGGACTCCAGAATGGACATGACACCTTCGACGATCCAGCCAAAGCCGGCCACGATAACCACCATCGTGGTGAGCGTCGTGGTCGAGAAGGCCTGGTTGCGCAGGATTATGACGCCGCCCAAGATAATGAGTAGGTTGGAGATGATGCTCGTCACGCGCCAGCCGGTGGGCAGCAGTGGCTCGAAAACAGCGGTAAACAGCCTGATCGCGGCCGTGATCACAAAGTAGAAGCCCAAGACGGTCGTTAGGAAGACGAGGGACTTGGCGGGCGCAAACAGCAGTGCGATGCCGGCGACGAGCGCCAAGACGCCCGTGATGGCGTAAATCCAGCGCACGGCCTTGACGGCCTTGCCTGCCATGCTTTTCTCGTCAAATCCAAACTGGCTCGATTTTTGGTCATCGTTCTTAAAGATGCCCATAATGTCTCCTTTCCGTGCGGCGTAAGCCTTGATCGTTACGACCAGTATCGCCTAAAGGCGCTGACGTATGGGTCGGGGAGGGTGAAACGTAACCCAAAGGGGGGTGCGGACAGAAAGTTGGACCGTGAAGCGGTCCGGACTGGAGGTTCGCATGTACAGCAGGGAGAAGGTCGAGCTCTTCCTCCTGGCGACGGAGGACGGCATGGGGCCGACCGCCGCCGCGAAGTTCGCGGGGGTC
>JAXJET010000038.1:0-19884 GCA_036301285.1 Collinsella aerofaciens | reverse complement strand
GGCCTCACTCGGTCACCTGGAACATGGGAGACGGCGGTCGACGAAACTGGAGAGGAGGTATTACGAGCTCCTGTGCGAATTGAAGGGAGCGCTCCCGCAAACTGCCTATTGACAACTTATAGGAGCGTCGGTTTTGTTTTCACGGTTTTCGGTATGGCCGAGGCTATCCGTGTTAACGTAGTAGATGGGCCACTTTTGTGGCAAGGGGGCCGATCTGCGGGCCAGGGTAGCTAAAAGAGCCCCGTCCCAAAAAGACTGATTGGGAGCTGGGGCGTGTCGATGCGATAGTATTGCATGGTGGTATTCGACTAACCGAGGGTTTATCCGAGGGCTTTATGGAACAGCACCAGCATTATCAGAGCTTGCAAGATCAGGCATACAACGCATTGCGCTCCAAGATTATCTATGCCGAGCTCAAGCCCGGCACGCGTCTTTCGGCGATTGGTCTGGAAAAGGAGACGGGAATCGGGCGCACGCCCATTCGCGAGTCCTTTGTGCGCCTGCGTGAGCAGGAGCTGGTGGAAACGCGCCCCAAAAGCGGCACCTACGTCTCTAAGATCAGCATGGAACACGCCGAAAACGCCTGCTTCTTGCGTGAGAAGCTCGAGAGAAGCGTGCTTATTAAATGCTGTTCGGCCGCCACACCCGAGCAAAAGCAGCGGCTCGAGCAGATTCTTGCCGAGTCCGAGTCGCTCGACCATAGCGAAACGCGTCGCTTTTTCGATCTGGACAACCTGTTCCATGAGACGTGTTTTGAGATTGCCGGTCGCCACATGTTGTGGGATTGGATGAAGAGCGTCAACACGCATTTTGAGCGATACAACTGGTTGCGTATGGTGTCGCAAGATCTGGATTGGGAGCCGATTCGTCGGCAGCATCGCCGGATTCTCGAGGCCATTAAGAGGGGCGATACCGACACGGCGAGCTATCTGGCAGAGACACACCTGCACCTGATGCCCGAAGAGCAAGGTCCGGTTATCGCCTTGCATCCCGACTATTTTGAGCTGTCCAAAGACTCGGCCATCTAATTTGTCCCTTTATTTAGTTGCGGTGAAATAGGGATTGTTTTGCGGCTCTGATGGTGTAGGCAGTCCGTATTCCACCGCAAGTGACGGGGCACATCGGGGCACGAAAACGCTGCGGCGCCGCTTGGAGGAAAAGACCGGAAGCAAGAGTCCATTCCTCCAGACGGCGCCGCAACTGTTTTGGTGGCTCGGCTTTTGTCGATGTGGCTCAACTGGGCGCGGTTGCCAGCCGAGTATGCAAAGCGGCTTGGGGGCGTGTCGCTTCCGTCACGTTCTATCAGCATACAAGACGGTTTTGGTTCTTGTTCGTGACGGAAACGGCGCGCTTCCGAGCCGCTTTAAAAGAAAGGGGGCGAGGTCTAGGGCACGCCCCCTTTCACGATAGAGAGCTAAACCTAGCCGCGGACCTTCTTGACGACGTCCATGGCCTCGCGGGCGATCTGCTCGACCTTGGAGAAGTCGCCGTCGGCAAACAGGGCCGGCTTGACCATCCAGGTGCCACCGCAGGCGATGATGGCGGAGGAGCTCAGGTACTCCTCGACGTTGGCGGTGCTCACGCCGCCGGTAGGCATAAAGCGGTGACCGACAAACGGAGCGGCGAGGGCCTTGATGGTGTTCAGGCCGCCATACTGGGACGCGGGGAAGAACTTGGTGACCTTGAGGCCCAGGTTCTCGGCTGCGGTGACCTCGGAGGGGGTCACGGTGCCGGGAAGGACGGGCAGCTCGATGTCGATGCAATGCTTCACGACGTCCTCGTTGTAACCCGGGGAGACGATGAACTTGGCACCGGCTGTGCGGGCCTGCTCAACCTGCTCGACGGTCAGGACGGTGCCGGCACCAACGCACATCTCGGGCTCGGCCTCGGCCATGGCGGCGATGCACTCGGCGGCGCAGGCGGTGCGGAAGGTGACCTCGGCGGACTTCATGCCAGCTGCCATAAGGGCGTGGGCGAGCGGGGCGGCGTCCTCGACCTTGTCGAGCACGACGACCGGCACGATGCCCAGGGACTCAAGCGTGGTGTAGAACTGATCGAACATGATGTTCCTTTCGATGTATGGCGCGCATGGGCGCGTGATTGCCAAATATGCTGGTCAGGAGCCGATTTTGGATTGGTTATCGGAGGCACTGCTTGGGGTTCAAGCAATTCCAAAACCGGCTGCTCGACCAGTCATGTAGGGAATGCCAGGCAAAACCGGAATGGGACTGGTGGTTTTGCCCGACCGGAGGAATCGGGGAGCGGGCCGCAGGGGTATGGGATTGGAAAGCTGCGGCCCGCGGAATGGGGAACGAATTAACGGGCGACGCGGGTGCCACCGTCGGCGGCGTTGGCCACAGCGGCGATCTCGTCGGCGGTCACCAGGTTGGAATCGCCCTTGATGGTGAGTTTGAGGATCGAGGCTGCAATTGCGTAGTTGACGGCGTCCTGCGGGTCAAAGTCGTTGATGAGGGCATGGACGAGGCCGGCGTTGAAAGCGTCGCCGGCGGCAACGCCCTCGAGCACGTGTACGTCGTGAGCAGGGGAGAACCAGTGCTCACCGCTCTCGGCGTCAAAGAGCATGCCCATCCAGATGGAGCGCTCGACGCAGGAGATGTTGCGGACGACCGAGGCGACCTTCTTGCAACCGTACTCGGCGCAGATCTGACGGGCCATCTCGACGTAGGTGTCACGCTCCTCGATGCCGTGGGCAAGGGAGCCGGAGACGCAGGTCATGCCAAGGCCGGCAGGCGCATCCTCGTCGTTGGCGATGCAGATGTCGACGAGCGGCAGGAGTTCCTTCATGGTGGCCTGCGACTTCTCGGGCGACCACATCTTGCCGCGATAGTTCACGTCGCACACGGTGGTGATGCCCTTGGCGCGGCAGACGGCGAGCGCCTCCTTGCAGGCGGCGGCCATCTCGTCGGAGACGGCGGGGGTCACGCCGGAGAAGTAGAAGACATCGATGCCCTTGAGGATCTCGTCCCAGTCAAAAACATCGCGCTTGGCCATGTTGATGGCAGAGAACTTGCGGTCGTAGACGCAGCCGTTGCCGCGCTGCGAGGCACCGACCTCAAACACATAGGAGCCAAGGCGGTCGCCCTGACGCACGACGCGCGTGGTGTCGACGCCGTAGGCCTTCAGCGAACGCAGGGCGCACTCGCCCAGACGGTTGGCCGGGACAACGGAGACGTAAGCGGCCTTGTCGCCCTGGTAAGCCAAGGAAAGCGCGGTGTTTGCCTCGGCGCCGCCGTAGCGGACATCAAACTCGGTCGCCTGCTCAATGCGCAGGTGGTCTTTGGGCGAGAGCCTCATCATGATCTCGCCGAAGGTAAGAACCGTTTTACCCATGGTCGCGTAGCTCCTTCTTGCTCGTGCGTACACCTTTGATATGGCGTTGGCACGCAGGTGCCAAGACGGTAGGGTGCGTCTTTGCACCTGCGTGCCAACGCTCACCGAAATCGGTTTACGAAATCGGTTTCGTTTCGAGTTGTAGTATACTCACCTACAGCGTTTTGCAACCGAGATTTTTAAAAAAATGCCTAAAATGGCTCAGACCGCCGACAATTGGGAAACGGGGTGCGTTATGGCGCAGATGAGAATCAAGGACATTGCCGCCGAGGCGGGCGTGAGCCCGGCCACGGTCTCGCGCTATCTCAACAACCGCCCCGGGCAAATGACCGAGGAAACCCGTGCTCGCATCGCGGCGGTTATCGAGCGCACCGGCTATCGCCCGCGTGCCGCCGCGCGCAATCTACGCAGCTCGCGCACCAACCTCATCGGCGTGATCCTGGCCGACATCGCCAACCCGTTCTCCAGCGCCATGCTCGAAGGGCTTTCCGTCAGCGCCGCCGCGCGCGGCTGCTCGCTCATGACGGCCATTAGCGGCAACGACCCCGCCAAGGAGGCCGAGTCGCTCACCAGACTTATCGACGCTGGCGTGGATGGCCTGGTCGTCAATACCTGCGGTGGTAACGACGAAGCCATCGCCGCTGCCGCGGGACGCCTGCCCGTCGTGCTGCTCGACCGCGACGTTGCCGACGGCGGTGTCGATCTGGTGACATCTAACAACCGTGAGCTGGTCGCTGGCTTGGTAGACGAGCTCGCCGCCGTTGGCAGCGAGCGCCTGTGCCTGCTCACCGAGGCAAGCGACGACAGCCCCGTGCGTCGCGAGCGTGCCGAGGCCTTTGCCGACGAACTTTCGCGACGCGGCCTTGCGGGTGAGGTCGTCACTCTGGCCGACGGTGGCGCCTCGGGCGTCGGCCGCTTGGACGAGACCATCCGCGGCTATGCAGGCAAAAAGCTCGGCCTCATTGCTGTCAACGGCCTGGTTTTCCTGCGTCTGACCGAGGCGCTGGCGCAGCTTGGTCCCTCGCTGCCGGCGGGGCTCAAAATCGCGACGTTTGACGACTACCCCTGGAACCATGTGCTCTTTGGCGGCGTGACCACGGCCGCGCAAGACACCCTTACAATCGCCGAGCGCGTGGTCGAGCGCCTCTCCGAGCGCATCGACGTTGTTACCACTACAGTGGGCGAGGCCGCAAAGCTGGCGCCCAAACGCATCGAGATCCCCGGCCACATCGAACACCGCGCATCGACCTCGCGCTAGGCTGTGTGATAATATATAGACAATGTCATACAGGAGGTATCCATGGCTGCGTCTGTGCTGAGTGTGCGAGTGGACTCGTCAATTAAAGACTCATTTGCCGAACTGTGCGAAGAGCTTGGCATGACTTCGTCTGTTGCGGTCAATATGTTTATGAGGCAGATGCTGCGCGAGCGCTCTCTGCCGTTTGTTCCTTCACTTGGTAAAAGCTCTGCGAGCGAAAGCGCCGCGACGGGTATTTTGGATACTGCCCAGATTGAGTCCGCCGTCCGCGAGGCGGCCAGCTCGATTCCCGCCATCAAAACCGTGATTCTTTTTGGTTCGTATGCTCGTGGCGAGGCGCATGCCGATAGTGATATTGACTTGCGTCTCGAAGTCGATCGCGAGCGGGGCTTTGGTCTTTTCGCGCTGTCGGCATTTGGTGAGGCGGTGCGCAAAGAAACCGGGAGGCAGGTTGATCTCGTCTCTAGTGATCATCTTGATGACGATCTTGCCGCGGTAATCGAGCGCGAAGGAGTGATCCTTTATGATCGCGCGTAAGTCAGACTGCCTGTTCGCGCACGTTTTTTGAGCGCTTGATACGCTTTAACCCTGCGGAAACATTTTTCTGCGATAGTATCTGCGATATAGACCAGTCGAAACCCGCCCGAAAGAAAGGGGAGCGACATGAACCAGCAGAACATCGATTACGTACTCCGCTCCGTAGAGCAGCGTGACATCCGCTTTGTGCGTCTGTGGTTTGTCGACATTCTCGGCCGCCTCAAGAACTTTGCCATCAGCCCCGAGGACCTCGAGGTCGCTTTTGAGGAGGGTATTGGCTTTGACGGCTCCGCCATCGAGGGCTTTGCCACGCCCGAGGAAGCCGACATGCTCGCATTCCCCGATGCTTCGACCTTCCAGATCCTGCCGTGGCGTCCGAGCCATAACGGCGTCGCCCGCGTGTTCTGCGACGTGTGCACTCCCGATCGCAAGCCGTTTGCCGGCGACCCGCGCGATGCCCTGCGCCGCATGTTCCGCAAGGCCGAAAAGGCCGGCTACCTGCTCAACGTGGGCGCCGAGCTGGAGTATTACTACTTTCCCGACGAGCACACCCCCGAGCCGCTCGACAACGTGGGCTACTTCGATCTTTCGGTGAGCGATGCCGCCCGCGACCTGCGCCGCAACACGGTCCTCACGCTCGAGAAGATGTCCGTGCCCGTGGAGTACACCTTCCATGCCGCCGGCCGCTCGCAGCATGGCATGAGCCTGCGCCACGCCGAGGCCCTGAGCATGTCCGACGCCATCACCACGGCCAAACTCATCATTAAGCAGCAGGCCTACGAGAGCGGTTGCCACGCCTCCTTTATGCCCAAGCCGTTGGCAGGCGAGGACGGCAGTGCTATGTTCCTGTGCCAGTCGCTGTTCGACCACGACGGCAACAACGTCTTTTGGGGCGAGGACGACGAGAAGTACCATCTCTCCGACATCGCCAAACACTACATGGCCGGTATCCTGGCGCACGCGCGCGAGATCAGCGCCATCACCAACCCCACGGTCAACTCGTACAAGCGCATCACCACGGGTGGCGACTCCGTACCGCAGTACGCCACGTGGGGCCTGCGCAACCGCGCGAGCATGGTCCGCATTCCGGTCTACAAGCCTGGCAAGCAGCTGTCCACGCGCATCGAGCTGCGCAGTCCCGACCCCATGGCCAACCCGTACCTGGTCAACGCCGTCACGCTGGCGGCTGGTCTCGACGGCATCGAGCGCAAGCTAGAACTCCCGCCCGAGGCAACGGCCGAGACGCTCAAGCTTACCGACCGTCAGATGCTCGAGGCCGGCTACACGCCGCTGCCGCGCTCGCTCAAAGAGGCGCTCGACGTGTTTGAGGACTCGCAGTTTATGAAGGATGCCCTCGGCGAGCACATCCACAGCTTCTTCCTCAAAAAGAAGCGCAACGAGTGGCATAAGTTTGAGTCTACGATCACCGAGTGGGAGATCAAGCACTACCTGGCGAACTCCTAATCGCGCTGGCTTGTTCCAGTACGATTGAGCTCATTTCTTTGGAGGCCGATATGTCCGAAAAGAGTGCCCTGTTCATGGCGCGCACGACGCGCTTCCACGAGTTTGCCCGCAGCTTGACGACCACCCTGGGTGTCGAGGTGAGCCTGGCAACCCCCGATTCGCCGACTGCAGCGCACGACTTTGACTTGCTGATTCTCGATTCCGATGGCATCCGCAGCGACCGCATCGATCAGATTGCCAAATGGCTCGACGACCGCGGCGGCGTTCCCATGCTGGTGATCGTCGACGACGAGGCGCTCGGTACCTTGCGCCTGCCCAATCACGCGCATGCCGACTTTGTATGCCCCACGGCGACGCCCAACGAGCTCAAGGCTCGCGCGCAGCGCTTGATGGGCGAGGAGGAGACCGTCGCCGCCGACGATGTGCTCAACATCGACAACCTCGAGATTAACCTGGCTACCTACCAGGTGACGCTCGATGACGAACCCATCGACCTGACGTTGATGGAGTACTCGCTGCTGAGCTTTTTGGCGACGCATCCCAACCGCGCCTACAGCCGCGAGGTGCTGCTGCACCGCGTGTGGGGCTTTGAGTACTGCGGCGGCACGCGCACCGTCGACGTGCACATTCGACGTATCCGCTCCAAGGTGGGCCCGCAGATCGCTGCACACATCACCACCGTCCGCGGCGTGGGCTATCTGTTTAAGGACTAGATTTCCGCCACAAAGGGGACACGCGCCTTTGTAGTGGTTTTGACGCAGATGCGGGTTCCTTTCGGGCCTGCAACAGAACTTAAGCCTTCCTAAAAGATTGCGTTCTCATACACTTGCGCCCGCATATTGGGGTACAACTCAACGTGAACAATGATGGCCCGCCATATGTTTGGCGGGCCTTTGGTTATTTGACGAAAGGATCGCAGCCATGAGCGAGTACGATTCCCAGCGTCCCCAGGATGCGGGCAACGCCGGCGAGACCCAGCAGCAGCCGCGCGTGCAGGTGGAGTCGACGCCTGCCGGTAGCAACATTCCCTACGTGCAGGCCTACGACACGCAGACCGGAAAGCCGCTGGGTGGTCAGCAGGTTGTAAACAAGCACACGGTGGTCAAGACCAAGACCAAAAAGCTGCCGATCTTTATTACGGCGCTTGCCGGCTGCGCCTGCGGCGCCCTGCTGGTCATTGCGCTCATTATGAGCGGCACGCTCAACATTGGCGGCGGAAAGAATGCCGTGACGGCGGGTGCTTCGGGTTCGTCGACGCAAAAGATCACCATCGACTCCGAGGACACCACGTTGGCCGAGGCCGTTTCTGCCAAGGCATTGCCCTCCGTGGTTTCCATCACCGCCACTTCGAGCGGCAGCCAGAATGGCTCGCTTTCGCAGTCTGCCGACGAGTCGGACAACTCGGGCAGCGTCGGTTCGGGCGTGGTGCTCGATACCGAGGGCCACATCCTCACCAACAACCACGTGGTCGACGGCTATGACCAGTACGTGGTTACCATGGACGACGGAACCACGTACGAGGCCGAGTTCGTGGGCAACGATGCCTCGAGCGACCTGGCCGTCATCAAGCTCAAGGACGCCGACGCCTCCAAGCTCACGCCGATCGAGATCGGTGATTCCTCCAAGCTCAACGTGGGCGAGTGGGTCATGGCAATCGGTTCGCCGTTCGGTAACGAACAGTCTGTCTCTACGGGCATTGTGTCGGCGCTGTATCGCTCCACGGCCATGAGCTCTACCAGCGGCAACACCATCTATGCCAACATGATCCAGACCGATGCCGCCATCAATCCGGGCAACTCCGGCGGCGCGCTCGTCAACGACAATGGCGAGCTTGTGGGTATCAACTCGCTTATCGAGAGCTACTCGGGCTCCAGCTCGGGCGTGGGTTTTGCCATTCCGGTTAACTACGCCAAGAACATTGCCGACCAGATCATCGACGGTAAGACGCCGGTGCATCCGTACATGGGCGCTACGCTTTCGAGCGTCAATGCGCTTAACGCCCGCACCAACAAGCTGAGCACCGATAGCGGCGCGTATGTGGCGAGCGTCGTTGAGGATGGGCCTGCCGCCAAGGCCGGCATTCAGGAGGGCGATGTCATTACCAAGCTGGGCGACGACGAGATTACGAGCGCCGATGGCCTGATCATCGTGCTGCGCAGCCACGAGGTGGGCGAGAAGGTCGAGATCACGCTCATGCGCGGCAAGGAAGAGAAGAAGGTCACCGTCGAGCTGGGCTCCGATGAGGAGCTGCAGAACCAGCAGCAGGACGACAGTTCGACCGACACCGGCAACGGCGGTATTACCGACGAGCAGCTGCGCCAGTACCTGGAGGAGCTGCTGGGCCAGCAGGGCCAGGGTCAGGGCTACGGCCAGGGTTACTAACGAGCCATTTCGCACATGCCGAAGCCAGAGGGGCTGTCCCATCAACGCGGGACAGCCCCTCTTTTCTTATTGATCCGTTGGGAACGGAGGAAAACGGATCACTTGTGGCTGGCAAGAGGCCTGGTTCGTAATGGTCTGGACAGTTAGTTCAGATACGTATAAATCTGGGGCAGCTTGGGATGCGTTTTGAGCATTTTTTGATTGGGATGGGGTTTGAATGGGTGTTTGGGAGGGCGAGCGGGACGTTTACATGGTCTCAGGGAGCCCAAATTAGTTGAAACAGGGGTGTTCGTGTCTAATCCAGCTCTAGGATTTATACGTATCTGAACTAACTGTCCACCCCAGTCTGGCGGCTGCCGATTCGGTGCGGTTTGAGACCGCTATTCGGCCCCATTGCGACCGGTGGTACTCTTGTATCCGTTTGAAATCGAGCGAAGGAGTGCCGCTATGGAGCAATCGAGCCTGTTTGGTGACGGTGTGGACATCGATACCGAAACGCCCGTGAGCGCGGATGCCGCCGCACCGACCGACGCCCGTGCCCAGGCGGCAGCGCGTGCAGCCGAGCTGCGCCACGAGCTCGATTACCACGCGTACCGCTACTACATGCTCGACGCGCCCGAGATCACGGACGCCGCCTTTGACAAAATGCTCGTTGAGCTGCAGGAAATTGAGGCGACCTACCCCGATTTGGTAACGCCCGACAGCTATACCCAGCGTGTGGGCGGATACGTGAGCGAGCAGTTTACGCCGGTAACGCACATGGCACGCATGTATTCCATGGACGATGCCATGGACCTGGACGAACTCGACGCGTGGCTCCAGCGTACCGAGGATGCGCTCGGTGCCGGTAGCGTCACCTATACCTGCGAGCTCAAGATCGACGGCCTGGGCGTGGCCCTTACCTACCAAAACGGCACCTTCGTACGCGCCGCCACGCGCGGCGACGGCACCACGGGCGAGGACGTGTCGCTCAACGTGCGTACCATCAAGGATGTGCCCATGCACCTGTCCGAGCCGGCGCTCGCTCATATGGGCGCCGACCGCGAGCGTACTATCGAAGTGCGCGGCGAGGTCTATATGCCTAAGGGCAGCTTTGTTCGTCTGAATGAAGAGGCCGATGCCGAGGGCCGCGACCCCTTCGCCAACCCGCGCAACGCCGCCGCCGGCAGCCTGCGCCAAAAGGACCCCAAGATCACGGCGCGCCGCGATCTGGCCACCTTTATCTACGCCATCGCCGATACTGATCCGCTGCACGTCCACAGCCAGCGCGAGTTTCTGGACTGGCTGCGTAGCGCCGGCTTTAGCGTCAACCCCAACGTGGCACGCTGCGCCACGCCGGCCGAGGTCCACGAGTTCTGTGCCCAGGCGCTCGAGCACCGCGGTGACCTGGATTACGACATCGACGGTGTGGTCGTAAAGGTCGACAGCTTCCAGCAGCAGCTCGACCTGGGCTTTACCGCTCGCGCACCGCGCTGGGCTATTGCCTTTAAGTTCCCGCCCGAGGAAAAGCAGACCGTCCTGCGCGAGATTCGCATCCAGGTGGGCCGCACCGGTGTGCTCACGCCGGTCGCCGAGTTCGACCCGGTGACGGTTGCCGGCTCCACTATCGCGCGCGCCACGCTGCACAACATCGACGAGATCCGCCGCAAAAACGTGCGCGAGGGCGACACCATCATCGTGCACAAGGCGGGCGACGTGATTCCCGAGGTTGTGGGCCCGGTGCTCGACAAGCGCCCGGTCGATTCGGTCGACTGGCACATGCCCGAGGTCTGCCCCGTGTGCGGCAGCCCCGTGGTTCACGAGGATGGCGAGGTGGCCTACCGCTGCGTGTCCATCGACTGCCCCGCGCAGCTCAAAGAGCGCCTACTCCACTGGGTGAGCCGTGGCTGCATGGACGTCGACGGCCTGGGCGACGAGATCGTCGACAAGATGATCGCCGCCGGCCTGATTCACGACGTCGCGGACTTCTACCAGCTCACGGTCGACGACATCGCCGGCCTGGACACGGGCCGCGTGTACGCCAGCTCCAACAGCAAAAAGGGCGTCAAGAAGGGCGATCCCATTCCGGTGGGCCTCAAGACGGCCGAGAAAATCATCGCCGAGCTCAACAAGTCCAAGAGCCAGCCGCTCGGTCGCGTGCTGTTTGCCCTGGGCATCCGCCACGTGGGCAAGAGCGTGGGCGAGGTCATCGCCGAGCGATTCCTGTCGATTGACAAGCTCATCTTGGCGAGCGAAGAGGGCATCGCCGAGTGCGAGGGCATTGGTCCCAAGATTGCGGCTAGCGTCAAACAGTTCCTGGCCGTGCCCGAAAACCTTGCCGTGCTGGAGCGCCTGCGCCAGGCGGGCCTGTCGCTCGAGGTCGACTTGGGTGCCGCGCACGCGCAAGCCGCAGCCGACGCTGGCGTGGCAGGCGAGCTCGCCGACGCACAGCCACTCGCGGGTCTGACCTTCGTGCTCACGGGCGCGCTCGTCAACCGCACGCGCGACGAGGCGGGCGCGGCGCTCAAGGTGCTCGGCGCCAAGGTTTCGGGCAGTGTTTCAAAGAAGACGAGCTATCTGGTCGCCGGTCCCAAAGCGGGCTCCAAGCTCACCAAGGCCGTGCAGCTGGGTGTGCCCGTGCTGGACGAGGACGCACTCGAGCAGATCTTAGCTACTGGTGAGGTGCCCCAAGCTTAGTGCATTGATGGTCTAATTGAAGAACCGCCCGGAAGCATGATGCCTTCCGGGCGGTTTTTACTTTGCTGGGGCAACGGGCACCGTGATCTGCGTCACGTAGGTTGCCGGGTCGTCGCTGATGATATCGTCGATGAGGGCGATTTCGCGTTGCCCCGCTACGCTGCCAACTTGTCAAAAGCCCCGCGCCGGTTGAGCACGGTAAACGCGATAACACAGATGACTGCCGACAAAATCGATCCGCACGGCGAAGCGATGCCCATGGGAAACAGCGTGTCGGAATAGGCATTCGACAGCAGCCACGCGCCCGGCACGCGAATGAGCGCCACGGCTAGCACGTTGTGCGCAAAGCCGATGTAACTCTTGCCATACGCAGCGAAAAAGCCGCTAAAGCAAATGTGGATGCCGGCAAAAATCGCGTCGAAAATGTAGCTGCGCATATAACCGGTGCCGGCCGCGACTACTGCAGCGTCCTTGGCAAAAAAGCCAATAAACGCCGGAGCCACCAGCCACATCAGCACCGTGATCAGGCAGCCGTACACCACCGAGATCGTCATGGCGTCCTTGAGCACCTGACGTGCGCGGTCGCCCTTGCCCGCGCCGGCGTTTTGCGCCGTGAGTGCGCTGACGGTAGCGCCCATGGAGCTCGGGACAATGAACAAAAAGCTGATCATCTTCTCGACCAGGCCCACGGCGGCGGCGTCGACGAGCCCTCGGTGGTTGGCGATGACGGTGATAAACATAAACGCCACCTGGATGCAGCCGTCCTGCACGGCCACGGGCACGCCGATCTTAAGAATGCTGCCGAGCACCTCGGGCTGGGGGCGCAGGTCGCTGCGCTTAACGTGGATGTTCGTGCGACGGCTTTTGAGCCACACGAGCGCGAGGACAACGCTGGCTGTCTGGGCGGTTACCGTGCCGAGTGCCGCGCCCACGGGACCGAGTCCCATGTGGCCGATAAACAGAAAGTCGAGTGCGATGTTGATGATGCATGCCACGCCGATCACGTACATAGGCGAGCGCGAATCGCCCAGCCCGCGAAAGATGGCCGAGAGAATGTTGTACGCGGCGATAAACGGAATGCCGACAAAGCAGATGCGCAGGTAGGCGGCGGTTCCTTCGACCGCCTCGGCCGGCGTGCCAATGAGCGCCACGATCTGCGGGCACAGTGCGAGCAGGACAGCGGCCAGCACCACCGAGACATCCATAAAGAGAGTGATGGTGTTGCCGATGGCGGTCTCGGCGCGGTCGAAGCGGCGTGAGCCCACGGCGTGGCCGACGACCACCGTGGTTCCCATGGCCAGTCCCACGAGCGCCACGGTAATCATATAGAGCGTCTGAGCGCCATTTGCCACGGCGGTGATGCCGGCGGCGCCGCTAAACTGCCCCATCATGTACAGGTCGGCCATGCCGTAGAGCATCTGCAAAAAGTACGAGAGCATATAAGGCAGGGCAAAGACCGCGATGGTCTTGAGGACATTGCCACGTGTGAGGTCGTGTTCCATGAGCGGGGCTTTCTGGCTGGGTTCGTTTAGCTACCAGTGTAGTGAAAACCCTACAACGATTGTAGAGTCAAGGTTTGTGTTGGCGGCAGGGCGAAAAAAGTCACGCTCCGAGTACGATACTTTGACCCCTCCGTGCCCCTCACCTCGCCTCAAACCATCACAACATTCGACGTTTTTTGCCAAAATCGGGAAAAGCATCGAATGTTGTGATGGTTTTTCTACCACTCGACCGGGTGGAATCGCTTTCTTGCGCACGAAGGTGTGCGAACCCGTGAGCAGGGGAATAAGGTTGGTTATCCGACTCCATTGGAGGGCTCATGGACCTGCCGATTGTCCTGTCCCATAAGACTGCCTGGCTGTACCACAACGTGGCGCGCCCGTCCGAGCCGCTCTCGCGAGCAAGCAGCCTATACGATGAGGACTCGCTTGCTAACGAGGCGGAGCCGACCGCGAGCCTGCCCAAATTGGGACTCGATGCCAAGGGGCTGAGGGCTTCAACGGCAGTTGGGATCGTTACCGACTATCTGGTTTCGCTTGGTATTCCACGAGAAGAGCTCGATCATATCGACACGCTCGTCAACTTCGATTTTGAGCGCTCGACGCCGGCTGGATTTAGGTGTCACGTGTTTGGGGCGCCGGTACCTCCAGGCCATCTTATCGAAGTGGCAGAGGGCCTTCTGGTGGTTGATGAGGTCACGTGCTTTGTCCAGGCGGGTTCGTGGATGAGCGAACCCGAGCAGCTGGAATATGGCTACGAAATCTGCGCCCGATACCATTTGAATCATCTGTCGACAGGCGATTATATCGAGATGGGGCAGAGGTATACCGTTGCCGACTTGATTGCTTATTGCAACGAGAACCGATCTCGTCAGGGGGCTATACGCGCGGCCGCCGTGCTCAGGCGCGTGCACGATGGCGCGCGGTCGCCCATGGAGACGGCCACCGCAATCATGGTCGTAGCAAAACGTTCCCAGGGCGGGCTGGGATACGCCAAGATTGAGCTCAACCATCGGGTTGATGTTCCCAACGAGTTCAAGTATCTCGCAAAGGCCGGGTATTTCGAGATTGACGTATATGCGCCTGCGAGTGGTACGGGGATTGAATACAACGGCTCGGACCATCTTGATAAACAGCGCAGCGCGTCGGATGCGGAGCGTATGACCGTGCTGAGCGCGCTGGGCTTTAGGATGATCGTCCTCACCGGGACTCAGTTTGCCCATCAGCTGCAATTGCACCGGGCGATGAACGCCATCGCGCTCGCTATGGGCCTTAAGTGCGACCGAAGCGAAGCGTTTCAGAAACGTCAAAACGACCTGCGAGAATTCGTGATTCGACACTGGGACGGCGGCCTTTAGGGACGCTTTGGTCCTTCTACGGGGTGCCGTGGGCAGGCAGACCATCACAACATTCGACGTTTTTCGCCAAAAACGGGAAAAGCATCGAATGTTGTGATGGTTTGTATGCTGAGGATGGGCTTGGGAAGTCCGTCTTGCTCGAAGCGACCTGTCCTGTCGTACGGGTGTCGGCATGATTCTCCCGTGGGGTATTATGTTTTCTGAAGAATAAAACGCCGCGTGAGGGGAGGGCTGCGTGGACGGGCACGTGCAACATGACGGCTTTGGCCGCGATATCAACTACCTGCGCATTGCCGTTACCGACAAGTGCAATTTCCGCTGCATTTACTGCATGCCGGCCGATGGCGTGGCGCCCCGCGCGCACGACGAGCTGCTCAGCGCCGAGGAAATCGCCCGCTTTGTGCGCCTGGTGGCGGGAGAGGGCATTCGCCGCGTGCGCCTGACGGGCGGCGAGCCGCTGGTCAGCCGCCGTATCATTCCGCTCATTCGCGACATCCGTGCGATTCCGCAGATCGAGGACATCTCGCTCACCACCAACGGCGCCCTGCTGCCCAAGCTGGCACCGCAGCTCAAAGATGCCGGGCTTAACCGCGTCAACATCTCGCTCGATACGCTCGACCCTACGCTGTTTGGAAAGATCACGCGCCTGGGCAGACTCGAGCAGACCATGGCTGGCATCGACGCGGCGCTGACTTGGGGCTTTGAGCCCGTTAAGGTCAACTGCGTTGTGGTGCGCCGGCTCAACCAGGATGTGGCGGCCCTCGCACGACTGACCATCGACCGCCCCATCCACCTGCGCTTTATCGAATACATGCCCATTGGCGACGAGCGTACGAGCTCGCATTGCGCTGTGGACCCGCATGCGCCCGCGCTCAATCCCGAGCTGTGGGACGCGAGCGACACCGTGCCGAGCGACGAGCTGCGGGAGCGCATCAATGCCGGGGCCGCCGCGACGGGACTGGGCGAGCTCGAGTCGCTCGACATCAACGACGCTCCTGCCGGCGCGGGCCCTGCGCGCTATTGGCACTTTCCGGGCGCGGCGGGAACAGTCGGCTTCATCAGCGCCATGTCCAACCATTTTTGCGCGAATTGCAACCGTCTGCGCCTGACGGCCGATGGCAACGTGCGCCCGTGCCTGTTCAGCGATGCCGAGTATTCGGTGCGTGAGGCGCTGCGCCGTGGTGATGATATGCAGGTACTTTCGATTTGGCGCGATGCCGTGGCCCACAAACCGCAGGAACACGCGATAATTGAGGGCACGCAACGATTTATGTCCCAAATCGGAGGATGATCATATGGCCAAGAGCAGGTACGCCGATGCCACCAAGGCCGCTCGCAGGGCCGCGATGTCTGCCCACAAAGTCACGGCTGCAGCGAATGCTGGTAACGCCGACGCGTCCGCACAGCCGACTGCCAGCGCTGCTACCGAGCCCGCCCGCGACGCCCGTCGCGACGAGCTGACGCACGTGGACGCCAAGGGCGAGGTACGCATGGTCGACGTGTCCGACAAGGCCGAGACCCATCGCATCGCCATCGCCGAAGGCACCATCCTCATGCATCCCGAGACGCAGGCCATGGTGCTGCAGGACCGCGCCAAAAAGGGCGACGTGCTTGCCTGCGCGCGCGTGGCGGGCATCATGGCCATCAAACGCACGAGCGACATCATCCCCATGTGCCATCCGTTGCTCATTACCAAGAGCAAGTGCGACATTGCGCCCATCGCCCCGGCGGGGATGCCTGTCGAGGATGTGCCCGAGGGCTGGGCGCCGGCGCGCGCGGACGGGCAGGTTGGCTTTCACGTGCTGGTTACGGCCGGCGTGACGGGCAAGACGGGTATCGAGATGGAGGCGTTGACCGGCGCGAGCGCCGCGTGCCTGACCATCTATGACATGTGCAAGGCGGTCGATCGCGGTATGGAGATCGTCGACGTGCGCCTGCTGCACAAGGAGGGCGGCCGCTCGGGCGTGTGGGATCGTGCAGAGCGTCAGACCGCTGCTGCTGAGGCCGTGGCCGCTGACGGTGTTGCACCCGCGAGCGCACCCGTCGCCGTCGCACCCGCAGCTCCGACACCGGCCGTCCCCGCGATCGCGTTTATCGGCTACCAAAACTCGGGCAAGACCACGCTCGTCGAGAAGGTTATCGCCGAGCTCACCCGCCGCGGCCTGCGCGTGGGTTCGCTCAAGCATCACGGGCATCATGGCTTTGATATCGATGTACCCGCTAAGGACACCTGGCGTCATCACCAAGCGGGATCCAAGCACGTGGGGCTCATCTGCGCCACGCGCTGGGCGGAGTACGCCGATACGCGCGAGGAGGACGAGATGCCCGCGCGCGAGCTGCTGTCGCGCTACAACGATGTCGACGTGGTGATCATCGAGGGTTACAAGACCGAGGGCTTCGACAACATCGTGGTCGCGCGCTCCGGTGTCGACCGTCTGCGCGGCAAGAGCTCGCTCGACCTGGTCGACGGTCACACGCTGGCCCTTGCCTGCAACGAGGCTCTGGCACGCCAGGCCTTCGACGCCGGCTTTGCGACCCGAGCCATCAACATCAACGACGCCCGAGCCATCTGCGACCTGATTCAAGATTATCTGGCCTAAAGCCTGTCAAAAGGGGACAGGTTTATTTTGGCAGGTTTTATCTTGGCAAACGTCATATCCACCACAAAGGGGCCAGGCTCCTTTGTGGTGGATTTTGCTTTGGTAGATGTGTGGGGCATGCCTTACAATCTACCAAGTAGTTCATGACGGGCGAAAAACGGAGAGAAGGGGCTTGATGCGTCCTTGGTGTTTCTTGCGAATAGATTGATTTGACAGACGGTGGCGAATGCCCACCGCCCGTATTCGTATGAAACAAGGAGTCTCCATGCTCGCCTCTCTTTTCTCAAAGCCTCAATCATCGCTGTCCATGCAGGCCAAGCGCCTGGTGGCGATGCGCTTTCTCATCTACACCGGCTTCCAGACCAGCTACTTTATCGGCGTCATCGGGACGCTCACCTATGCGGACGGCGCTTCGGTCGTCGCGACATCGCTGGCCGTCCTGTTTATGAATGTATTCGTGATCATGGGATCCTTTGCGGGTGGCGCGGCGCTCGACGCCTGGGGTCCGCGCCGCCATTTCTTGCTGAGCATCATCGGCGCTCTCGCAACTGGCGCGGCGATCCTCGTTTTTGGCAGCGCGACCGGAACAGTCCTTGCCGGCGCGGTGTTTCTGGGCTTTACGATGGGATTCGCCCAGCCTATTGCCACATCCTATCCGGCCTACCTCACCGATGATCCCGTCGAGCTCAAAGACATCAACTCCGCCATCGCCATGTTTTCAAACGTGAGTATCATCGTTGGCCCCACGCTGGGCGGCTTTGTCGCGGCTGCTGCGTCGTCGCGCGCGGTGTTCGTGCTCATGATGATCTTTACCGTACTGGCGCTCGTCGCCGGTTGGGGCTTTAGGCCGCAGACCAGCCATGTCGCCGGAGATGCGGATGCCGATTCGGCAGAGGAAGGGGAGCGTGCGGGACAAAGCTCCAACCCCAGCACATCCACCCGCGCCACCTTCGCAGCCAGCATCAAGACAGTCTTCACCAACAGCGTCCTCGCGCTACTTTTCTGCATCATTTTTCTTTCGAACTTTGGCTACGGGGCCTTCGATCCGCTCGAGTCGTTTTTCTATCGCGATGTCCTACGCGTCGGCGTTGAGTGGATGGGCTGGCTCTCGTCGGCCTCGGGCGTGGGCGCGGTGCTGGGCGCCGTGGTCGCGCTCCGCTTGCCGCCGCACCTGGTCAACCTTAAAACGCTGCTCGTGGCGCTTATGTCTGTGGGTCTGGGAAGCCTGCTCTATGTGGGGACACCGTACGTGGGTGTGGCCTTTGTCGGCCAGGTCGCCCTGGGCATAGCTTGGGGTGTCGTCAACCCGCTCCACAACACCATCGTGCAAACGACGGCTCCGCTCGAGCAGCTCGGTCGCGTCAACTCGGTCATGGGCTTTGGCAACATGTTCGCCGGCGTGGCCCCTCTGGCGGTTGCACCGTGGCTGGCGGCAACATTTGGCGTACAACGGACACTCGTGGGGGCAGGCATGGTCGTGACGGCGGTCCCTGCGGCGTTGCTGCTGTTTGGACGAAATCATTTGGATTGTGCCGCAAGGCAGTAAAACCATCACAACATTCGATGAAAATCGCGATTTTGCCGAAAAACATCGAATGTTGTGATGGTTTGCGCCCCAGGCCAGGCCACCCTTCGGGTCTGGTCACCACAAAGGGGCCAGGCACCTTTGTGGTGGTTTTGCTTTGGCAGGCCGCGTCTGTGCCTTGGTATACCATGTACGCCGTTAACGACCACACCCCACACCGCCGCACAACCCAGAAAGACCCCCGTGGACGCCACCTTCAGCCACATCAAAGCCGTGTTCTGCGATATCGACGGCACGCTGCTCACGAGCCAGCACACGGTGTCCCCGCGCACCGTGGCGGCGATCCGCGCCCTGCGCGAGCGCGGCGTGCTCTTTGGCCTGTGCACCGGGCGTGACGCCCACGCGACCGAGGCCATGTACGAGCTCTGGGGCATCGACGGTCTGGTGGACGTGATGGTGGGCTGCGGCGGCGCCGAGGTCATCGACCGTGCGCACGGCGTTGACGAGCTCAGCTACCCGCTGCCGGGCGAGACCATCGCGCGCATTTGCGAGCACATGGCAGGCCTGCCGGCAACGCCCGTCATCCCCCGGGGCGGCGTGTTCTACGTGCCCCAGAGCAATGCGTGCGTCGAGCACCTGTCGCGTGTCGACGGCGCTCCCTACAAGGTGGTCGACTTTGCCGAGTTCCTGCGCGAGCCGCAGCCCAAGGTGATGTTTACCATGGCGCCCGAGGCGATGCCGCAGGTGATTGAGCGGGCATCGACGTTCGCCGACGACGCGGTTAAGGCGGCTGCCCTGCAGACCACGCAGCGGCTCTACGAGTTCATGGATCCGCGCGTGTCCAAGACGCGCGGCCTGCGGCGCGTCGTGGAACTCAATGACATGGGGCTCCAGAACATTTGCGTGTTCGGCGATGCGGACAACGACGCCGGCATGGTGGCCGACGCCGGCGTGGGCGTGGCCATGGCAAACGGCAGCGACGCCACCCGTGCCGCGGCGGACTTTGTAACCGCGAGCAACGACGAAGACGGTATCGCGATCTTTATCCAGGAGCACCTGCTGTAGTACTGCGCGCTGGACAAAAACCACCACGAAGGGGACAGTGAACTGCGCCCCGAAACTTGGACTGAATAAATAGCGACTACGCCGCAAGGGCCTGGTTCCGGAACTCCTCCGGCGTCAGGCCCTTCAATCTTACCTGCCTGCGCCGCGTGTTCCAATGGGCTATGTACTC
>JAXJET010000037.1:0-10018 GCA_036301285.1 Collinsella aerofaciens | reverse complement strand
CACTCGGTCACCTGGAACATGGGAGACGGCGGTCGACGAAACTGGAGAGGAGGTATTACGAGCTCCTGTGCGAATTGAAGGGAGCGCTCCCGCAAACTGCCTATTGACAACTTATAGGAGCGTCAGTTTTTATTTCGCATTACTTGCCATGGTTGAGGGTAGCGGCTTAAACGTAGTAGATGAGCCCATTTCGTGGCAGACGGGTCACGCGGCAGCCCTCGCAAGGCCAAAATGGTCCGTTTTCCTCCGTCCACGGGAGTTAAAGGGCTGTTACGGATATGGTGCTATTTCAAAACTATGCCGGTTTACGGGGCTAAAGTCGGGACCCTCATCCATACCTTCATTTTTTGGAAAACGGCAGGCTATCTACCTGCGGTTTTGTTTTTGCGGTTTTCTATATGGTCGGAGGTTCGCTATCCGGCCCCGTAATCCGGCATAGTTTTGTTCGCGGCGGCTCCACCGCGCATTAAGCGCGGGGCCGGTGGGGCATTTTTGCCCCACCGGCCCCGTCTTCGCGCTATTCCGGCTTGGTTTCTACTGTGGGAGTCTTGTCCGCTGCGACTGGGGTACGGGCGGTGTCCATAGTCAGGCAGTGCTTGGGGCAGCTCTCGATGCACTCACCGCACACCACGCAGGCATACGGGTCGATCGACCACGTTCCACCCTTGCGATCGACCGCGAGCGCGCCCGCCGGGCAACGCCGTGCGCACATGCCGCAGCAGATGCACACATCCATGTCATTGACGATATGCCCGCGCAAGCGCTCGGGCGCCGCGAGCTTCTCCTGCGGATAGCAAACCGTGACCGGCTGCTTGACCATAGAACCCAAGGCCGTCTTGGCAAATGTCAGTAAACTCATGCCGCGCCTACCTTTCCGTGCAGCTAATGCAGGGGTCGATGGTCAGGATGATCATGGGCACGTTGGCAATGAGCACGCCCTGCAGTGCATGCGTCAGACCCGCCAGGTTTTGCGACGTCGGCGTGCGCACGCGGAAACGGTCCAGGTTCTTGGTGCCGTTGCCGCGCACATAGTAATACGCCTCGCCGCGCGGCTGCTCAATCACAACCTCGCCGCGCGCGCCGTCGGCCGGCGTAAGCTTGGTGCGCCCGCCAATCCCGTCGTGCGGAATCTTGCCCACAAGCTCCTTAATGATGTCCATGGCCTGCGTGACCTCGGCGCAACGCACCTGGCAGCGGGCATAGCAATCGCCATCGGTAGCAACGATGGGCTCAAACGCAGCCAGATCCGCATAGGCACCGTCGTCAAACATGCGCACGTCGTAATCCACGCCCGATGCGCGCCCAAACGGACCGACCATCGAAAGCTCCAGCGCGTCTTTCTTGCTAATCATGCCCACGCCATGCAGGCGCTCGCCGCAGCTGTTGTCGTCCAAAAACGTATGCACCAGGGCCTCGTAGTCAGGACGCATGGCATCGAGCGTCTGGACAATGCCCGCCAGCTCGGAGTCCTCGATATCGTGCTTAAGGCCGCCGATCTCGTTAATCGACAGAATCACGCGCCCGCCGCAAGTGCTCTCAAAAATCTTGAGTATCTGCTCGCGCAGGGTCCATGACCGATAGAACAGCGCCTCAAAGCCAAAGGCGTCGGCGAGCAGACCCAGCCACAGCAGATGCGAGTGAATGCGCGAAAGCTCGTGCAGAATGGTGCGGATATACTGCACGCGACCAGGCACCTCGATGCCGAGCATGCGCTCGCAGGCGCTGGCATAGCCGCAGCTGTGGCCCACGGCGCAGATGCCGCAGATGCGCTCGGCGATGTAGCCAAACTGATGCATGTCGCGCTTTTCGGTGAGCTTCTCGAGCCCGCGGTGCACAAAGCCGATCTGAGGAATTGCCTCGATGACGCGGTCATCCTCGATCACCAGGTCCAGATGAAGCGGCTCGGGCAGCACCGGGTGCTGCGGGCCAAACGGAATAACGGAGCGATGTGCCATGGACCTTACGCCTCCTTTTTCTGCTTGTCGCGGGCGACCTTGGCGGCAAGCGCCGCGCGGACCTTGGCCGCTTTCTCGGGATCCATGGCGGCGAGCTTTGCCTCCATCTCGGCAGCCTTGAGCGCGGCCTTCGCAGCAGTTTCATCGTGCTGAGCATCGGAGCCGGCAGCCGCAGCGGACTGGGCGCTCGCCGCAGCCGAAGCATCGCCGGCACTCGCAGCGCTCTCCCCTGCAGCAGCCGCAGCCGCGGCGGACTTCTCGGCAGCGGCCTTGCGCGCCTTGGCCTCGGCGGCGGCACGCACCTTCATGGCTTTCTCGCGCGCGGCCTTCACCTCGGGCGTGATAACGCTCATGGGTTCGGCAGTCGAGACCTGGTAGAAAAAGCCCTTAAAGTCAATCTGCATATCGGTGATGGCAAGACCAAACAGGTCGTGCGCCTCGTTTTCAAACGGGAATACCGCCGGATAGTACGAGCTGATGGACGGAATCTCCTGGTACTGGTCGATGCCCTCAACCACCAGGTTCTCGATCGCATAGCTGCCGTCCTGCGCAATATGCTCCTGAGCAGCACGAACGTCGATAAACGTATAGACCAAGCGATACGATCCGTCGTCCACACAGCGCTCGGCATGCATCTGCACAAAGCGCGCGCCGGTACCTTTGAGCGCCTGCACACGCGGCAACAGTTCATCGATCCCGACGGTGGTGTAGATTGCCTTTTGCATTACTCGGCCTCCTTTGCAGCGGCGGGCGCGCCGTCAGCCGCGCCTGCGTCGACACCGGCCCCGGCCTCAGCCGCAGCCACAAACCCGTCCTCGCCCAGCTCGACGCCACCATCCCAGGTTGCGGCGCCGCCCACGGTAAGCGGGTCACCGCCAACACGCATCACGGCCTCCTTCTGGTCCAGGATGCCGCACGCCTCCACGATGGCATCGATCACGGTCTCGGGACGAATGGCGCACCCGGGCGCGTACACGTCCACGGGAATCGCGCGGTCTACGCCGCCGATCACGTTATAGGCATCGCGGAATACGCCGCCCGAGCACGCGCAGATACCGCAGGCCACCACGCACTTGGGCTCGAGCATCTGGTTGTAGATCTGGCGCACGACGGGCAGGTTCTGAGCGTTGACCGACCCCGTCACCAAAAAGATATCCGCATGCTTGGGGTTGCCGGTGTTGACCACGCCAAAGCGCTCCGCATCGAACAGCGGCGTGAGCGAGGCCAGCACCTCGATATCGCATCCGTTGCAGCTCGAGCCGTCGTAATGAATAACCCACGGCGAGCGCGACATTTTATGATCCATGGATGCCGCCTCCTAAATAAACACGTCGACGAGGATGGGCATAAGGTTGAGCAGGCCAAACACCAGCGCCACGCCCCATCCGAGCTTAAAGCAGCTGCGCCAGGTGCTGCGTGCGAAGGTGTTATCGATCAGTACCTCGACAAAATACGTCGCGACCATCACGACCAGGGCGACCACCCAGCTCACCGGGTTGTCCCAAACAAAGAACATGCCCACCCACATCAAAAACAGCACGGTCTCGCACCAGTGCATAAGGGTCATCTTGGCCAGCGTGCCGCCGCTCATCTCGGTGGCGACGCCCTGGACGATCTCCTGATGCGCGTGATGCGAGTACGAAAGGTCAAACGGCGACTTGCGCAGCTTGATGGTAAGCACCGCGAGCAGCGCGAGGAAAATGGGCGCGCTGTACACGACGATGGGGGCCGACTGCCCCGTCACGGCGATGGAATCAAAGCTGTCGGTGGCAAGGTACAGGCCCACGCTCATCAGCAGAACGGCGGGCTCGTAACTCATGACCTGCAGCAGCTCACGGTCGGCGCCAACCTGGGCAAACGGGCTTTGCGTCGAGGCGGACGCCAGCACCACAAAGATCGCGGCGAGCGTCACCATAAAAGCGCACAGCAGCGTGTTGGAGCCCGACACAAAGATGCCGCCGCCCACCACGGTAAAGATGAGCGCGCACGCCATATAGGTATCGTCCATGGTGTTTACGCTGGCAGGGGCTTTGCGCAGCAGCTTGGCAACGTCGTAGAAAGGCTGGAGCAGGCGCGGGCCCACGCGGCCCTGCATGCGAGCCGATAGCTTACGGTCAAGGCCATCGATCAGGCCGCCCACAAGCGGCGCCAGCAGGGCAAACACCACGGTACCAATAAATATGCCCACGACGCCCGAGCCTTCAAAATACTTGCCGCGCAGCACCGAGGGCGCACTCATGGCAAGCCGCTCGGGCCCAATCCACGCGCAACACAGCAGCGCAAACAAGATAATACTGCAGCACACGACGCTACCCGCGGGACCAATACGCTTCTCGCCAAGGGCGTCCTCCGAGTACCAATTGCGCTTTTCAGCCTTTACCTCGTGTCCCATCGAGCCGCGGAAATGGCGATATTTATCGGTTCCCACGCCCGAAAGGTACACGTTGACGTGCGGCTTATTGCTCACGCGGAATGAAGTCAGCAGCACCACGGCGATAAACGCCACGATAACCACCATCAGATACATGGCGTCCTTGCCGATAACGTACGGCACGCGGCCAAACACCATGGCCAAGTAAGGCGACACCAGACCGCTCGAGATAACCGGGAACGCCACGCAGCACAGAATCAGCAGCGCGGCGATGGTGTTGAGGGCCATCCATTCGGTCTTATGGACATTGACCTCAACGTTTTGAGCCGTGGGGTCGACGCCCGAAAGCTTGGCAAGCCACTTGCCCCAGAAGTAAAACGTCGCGGCCGAGCCAAAGGCAAGCACCATGATCATGAGCACGTTGCCGGTCTGCGCGAACGCCACCAGGGCGCCCCATTTGGACACGAGCATGCCAAACGGCGCCACAAACATGCCCATGATGCCCAGCATCATCAGACGCGTCAGGTGCGGCATGCGGCTGAACATACCGTCCATGTCCTCGATATTGCGGCTGCCGATATGATGCTCGGCGGTGCCCACGCACAGGAACAGCAGCGACTTGGCCACCGTGTGAAACAAGATCAGGAAGATGGCCGCCCATACGGCCTCGGGCGCGCCGACACCCAAGCAAGCACTGATGAGGCCCAAGTTGGAAATGGTGGAGTACGCGAGCACGCGCTTGGCATTGCTCTGCGAGATGGCCATGAGGGCAGCGAGCAAAAACGTGATGGCACCCACACTCGTGACCATAAAGCCGGTCACGGGATAGATGGCATAGAGTGGGCTCAGCTTGACCATCAGGAACACGCCGGCTTTGACCATGGTTGACGAGTGCAGCAGGGCGCTCGTGGGCGTGGGGGCAACCATGGCACCCAGCAGCCAAGTATGGAACGGCATCTGCGCGGCCTTGGTAAGGGCAGCGAGCGACAGCAGAATGACCGGCATCACCAGCAGCGCGGATTGCGCGGTTCCGGCGCCGGAAAGCTCGATCATGCCCGAGATGGTCAGCGGCATGCCGTTAAGATGCAGGTACATGAGTCCGGCCAAAAACGCGATGCCGCCCAGCATGTTGAGGATGATCTGGGTGAAGGCGTTCTTGATGGCCTCGGGCGTGCGCGTGTAGCCAATCATAAGGAACGAGCACACGGTGGTGATTTCCCAGCCGCAGAACAGCCACTCCAGGTTGTCGCTCGTCACGATGACGAACATGGCCGAGAGGAACAGGAACATAAGCGCCAGGAACTGCGGGCGTCGGTCGGGCGCGGTCTGCCCGCGCAGCGCAGCCTCGTGCTCGTCATGGGCCTGGAAGTCCTTCATATAACCCAAGGCATACACGCAGATCAGGCTGCCGACAATGCCGACGGCGAGCACCATGATCACACTCATGTAGTCTAGGTAGAGCGGCGTTGCGGTGACGGCCTCGGCCGCAGGCAACGTCATGGTCGCGAAGGCAATCGAGCCCGCCAGCTGCACCACGCCGAGCACACCGGTAAGCGCGTTCCTATATTTGAACGCGTTGTACAGGATGACGGCGCACAGAATTACGTCGATGACGGAGCTGGTGATCGAGAGCACATGCGAGGTGCCGGGGGCAACCTCAAAGCCCTGCGGACCCGTGCCAAAAAACATGACGGCGACTACAACTGTCACCGCCATAATAATGCCGGAGCCTATGAGCCCCACCGCATCGCGAGCGCGGTCACCGCGCGCGAGCAGCATGCCCAGCGCCGGTACCAGCGGAAACAGGGTAAGGAAATACAGTAGCGTCATACCATCACTCCCCCATGCAAAAACGCTGCAATTGTTTAACGTTATAGCTCAATTACGGGGTTGCGGTGGCAGGTTTTCGGTCAACTGGGGAGTTTTAGGCGTACGGGGCAAGGAGCCTGTCCGCATTGGAGTAGAGGGGCGGCAAGAAAAATGCGCCCCTGTGGGCGCACCATCCCGTTCGCTATTCCGCCTTTTTAACGCGCGGCTTGCGACCGCGCGGCTTATCGACCAGTGCGGACTCACCGCTCTCGCGGTACTGGCGGCACCAAGCCTTGACCGAAGACTCGCTGGGAATCTTGTGCTTGATCATGGCCTCGCGAACCGTCAAGCCGTTTTCCAGACGGTCCTTAACCACAGCGAGCTTTACGTCGTACGAATAGGTGTGATGATGCGAACCGGCATTGAGAACGGCGTCGGCACCGCCCACGGCATACGCGCGGGCCCACTGACGAGCCGTGGCCTGGGGAATGCCAAGCTCCGCGGCGAGGGCGCGATGACCGACCCCCTCTTGGAGGATCTCGACGGCGCGCTGCCTAACCTCGGGCGCATGCGTGCGAGTCCTAGTTGCTTCCGACATACCTGCCACTTCTTAGCCTTAACCGTTAATATGCCTTCTTACGTGCAAGTTAGATAGTAGCATTTTACTGTTTGCTCAAAGCAGTTAATTAAAATAGACGCGGCATTATCTGGGCATTTGGCACCAAATTACGACATATCTTTATCGATTATTTACGCTGGTAGCTGACTCACAGCTAATCGTCATTCGCTTGTCAACAAAATTGGCATCTCTTTATGTCCTTTGGTATAGAGGATATAGTTATTAACCCCTCCCCCAATAATTTTGAGTGATCTGCAAGGTAGTAGACGCCCTCACTCCTCATGATTACCGCGCATTGCCATCCACCGGAGCAAAACAAAAAGGGCGGGACCTGCTGCGCTTGCAGGCCCCGCACCGGTTGACACCCGACGGGACACAGCCGGGCGAGACGAATCCGTGCTACCGCCCCGCCTGGCCGCGATGCTCAACTACAGCTCGTTGGCCGCGTGATACGCCGTGCGGATGGCGCTCGCAATGTCGGCGGTGCGCTCGCCCGAGCAGTCGCCCACGCAGGTCACGGGCACCGTCACGCCGTCCAGGTCAAACGCGTTGGCCTTGGAGCCCACGGCCATCACCACGTAATCGCAGGCGATATTTACCGGCTCCTCGGCGCCGTCCTCGGTGGTGCGCACGGCCTCCACGCCCTCGTCGGTAATGGCGGTCAGGCGGGTCTTCACGTGCTGCTCCACGTTGTGCTCGGCAAAGTCGCTCATAATCAGCGGCAGAATGGTCTCGGACTCGCCCGCGGCAATCTTGTCGAGCATCTCCACGATCGCCACCTCGCAGCCGTGCTGCAGCAGGTATTCGGCAGTCTCGGTGCCCACCAGGCCACCGCCAATGACAGCGACGCGGCCCGTAAGCTCCACCTTGCCGGCCAGCACGTCCCAGCTCGAGACGACCTTGTCCGAATCGGCACCCGGAACGGGGATGACCACGTCGTGCGCGCCCACGGCCACAATCGCGGCGGCGGCGGCGTTGAGGTCCTCAGCGGTAGCGGCATGGCTGAGCTCAACCTTCACGCCCAGACCAGGCAGAATCTTCTCGTAATACTCGACCGAGCGCATGATCTCGTCCTTGCGCGGAGGCGCAGCCGCCAGCACAATCTGGCCGCCCAAGTGATCGCTCGCCTCGTAGATGGTCACGTCGTAGCCGCGCTTGGCCGCCACGCGTGCGGCCTCCAGGCCGGCAATACCGCCGCCCACCACGGCGATCTTCTTGTCGCCCTCGCCCGGCTTGATGGCGATGGTCGCCTCGTCACCGTTCTCGGCGTTGAGCACGCACGAGATGTACTTGCGGTTTTGGATCGCGTCGACGCAACCCTTGTTGCAGTTGAGGCACTCGCGGATGGGCTCGCCCGTGGCGGCCTTCAGCGCAATGTCGGGGTCGCACATGAGCGAGCGGCCGTAGGCGATGATGTCGGCAGCGCCGTCTTCCAGAATCTTCTCGCCGGCCTCGACCGAGACCACGCGGCCGACGGTTGCCACCGGCACGGAGACCAGGGCCTTGACGCGCTCGGCCACGGGCAGCGTCCAGTTGTAGGGCATGGCGCCCATGGGCGGAATGGTGTCGCCCATGTTGCCGGTGTGGTTTGCCTGTGCGACCTGGATCATGTCGATGCCCGCACCCTCGAGCAGCTTGGCGAACTCGCATGCCTCGTCGGGCTGCAAGCCACCCTTGCCGCGCGGCGTGCCATCGGGGTTCTCCATGATCACGGGGAGCTTGTACTCCACCATCAGCTGCGGCGCGGCTTCCTTAATGGCAGCGACGACCTCCAGCGCGTAGCGAACGCGGTTCTCGAACGAACCACCGTACTCGTCGGTGCGCTTGTTGAGGATGGCCGAGCACAGCGAACCCACCAGGCGGTCGCCGTGGACCTCGATGGCGTCGATTCCGGCCTGCTGCGCGCGAGCGGCCGAGGCAGCGATAGCCTCCTTGATCTGGGTGAGCTGCTCTACGCTCGCCTCGTTCACGAAGTGCTGCATATCGTGGTGCAGCTTGGCATAGGCCTGTTTGCGGATCTCGTTGGACTCGGCCATCTTGGCGGCAAAGGTCTCCTCGTCACCGGCGGCCTTGGCTTCCTGCGCGGCCTTGGCGGCGGCCATGGATCCCATGACCATGCGGCCGACGCCGGGCACGTCGTACTCGGGGTGGAACAGCTGCAGCGCGACCTTGGCACCGTGCTTGTGGACGGCGTCGGCCAGCGCCTTAAACGTGGGGATCTGGGCGTCGGTCGCCAGCTTGGGCGTGGGGCTTGCGGTCATGACGGGAGCGACGTCGCCGATGACGATGTAGCTCACGCCGCCACGGGCCAGGCGCTCGTAAAAAGCCAGGCTGCGCTCGCCAATGGAGCCGTCACGCTCCTCGTAGCCGGTGGTCAGCGGCGGAAACATAATGCGGTTCTTGAGCTCAAGGGGGCCAACCGTAATGGGCTGGAGCAGCTTGGATGCAGGTGCGGTCATGGACATTCCTCTCTTGTAGACGCGGCGGCGATGGTGCCGCGTAGTTGTCTAGAGGATATGGCATGGGAATACAACAGCGCAACGGAAATCGGCGGACAGCAGGTAGCGGCAGGTGGATGGGGATGGGCGGGGCGGCCCGTCGGTTTATCTCAATCTGTAACAGTTACGCGGCAAAACTGGGTCTTACTGTTACAGATCAAGATATTCCTCTCGACCCATCCTCAACAATCTCGATCTGTAACAGCTAGGCCCACTTTTGACCCCTACCTGTTACAGATCGAGACAAACCAAACCCGCCTGCTAGAAAATCTCAATCTATAACAACAACTCGGCAAAATCCGTCCCTCGTGTTACAGATTTAGACAAACACGACCCAACCCACCGGTATATCTCGATCTGTAACACCCAGCCGCCTAAATCGGGTCTAGATGTTACAGATCGAGATTTTGTTTGAGAAGCCGAGAATTGGACCGAAAACACGGTCCCGGAATAATCAGAACCACCCTTAAAAAGGGTGGTTTGCTCTTAGGGTATAACCCACGGGCCCCGGGCTCGCGTCTAAAGGCGCGGGCCCGGACTTCGTCCAGGCCTAGTGCATCTTGACCCGTGGCGCGCCGGTCGAACCGGCGGGATCACCCCCTCTTGAAGGGGTCCTCGTACTCCTTCACGCTCAGCTTGTCCAGCGCGATGTCGTGGGACTCCTGCTCCCTGATGTACTTGGCGATCGTCGCCTCGTTCAGGCCGACGGTGGACACGTAGTAGCCCTCCGCCCAGAACTTCCTGTTGCCGAACTTGTACTTCAGGT
>JAXJET010000036.1:0-1808 GCA_036301285.1 Collinsella aerofaciens | reverse complement strand
GTCGCGGTCGCCGAACTTGTTCATGAGGTACTCGAGCTGCATGAGCTCGTCCCAGGTGCCGCCGACGCCCATCAGGAACACGGCGTCGTAGCCCTCGTCGGCGACCTTGTCGGCGAGCGCGGTCATCTTCTTGCCGGTCTCGTAGAGCGCCTTGCCGTCCTCGAGATAGCCCTCCTGGTCGAAATGCATGATCTCGATCTTCTCGGTTTCCTTCATTTGTCTCTCCTTTCTGGGGTTGTTTCCACATCCCCCATGCCAACGGGCATCAAAACCCGCTTACATTCCGTAACACTCAGCCGCTTTGGCCTTAAGCGCATTGACTGACTCTTCGTAGCCCTCTGCCTTGACCTCCATTTGCTTGGAGACGGCATCGAGATACGGGTGCACGTTCCATGACTTCAGACGCTCGGCGATCATGGCCGCAATCGTCTGGAAGAACACAAGATTGGGAATTGCGCTGAGCAGCGGAGCCACCTGAGGCACCGCAACCTCGTGAGCCCTACCCTTGGGATGGGCCGTGAGCAGCACCGTTTTTGCCGTAACGTTCGATAGCGCATCGGCGATATTCGCAAGACGCTCCGACCCCTGCGGATCGTCGACGATAAACACCAGATAGCCCGGAACGATCTGCATCTCGGGACCGTGGACGAACTCCTCGCCTTCGTGATGCACGGCAGGAATCTTGATGGTCTCGCTCAGCTTGAGCGCTGCCTCCTCGGCAACACCATAGTTGGGGCCGTTGCCGACGATCATGGCGGGCATGTGCTCAGAAAGCTCGAGCATGTGATCTTGGACATATGCCTCGGCGGTCTTGCACATCACGGCATTAGCCTGGATAGCCTCGCGCAGGTCATCAAGACGCTGAGCAACGCCCTTGGCGTCAATCGTTCCGCGCGCCTGACCGCCGTAAATACCAAAGAGCACCAGGTACTCAACGAGAACCTCGACGCCCAGAGTCACAAAGTCCACCGACTCGACGCCCACACCGTAGTCAAGAACGATGTCAGCGTGTTCCTTGATGGGTGCCTCGACGTTTGCCGTGAGCGCAACTGCAGCCATATCGTGTGCGCGCATGTAATCGAGCGCCGCAATCGTATTGGTTGAATAGCCGCTCTGCGAGACGGCAATGTTAAGCGCATGCTGTGGATAGGTGTGTTCAAAATCGACGAAGGCCTCGGGCGTCACAACGGACACCTGCATCTGCAGCGCATCTTGCAGGTAATCGCGGGCGCAATCCGCAGCATGGCGCGACGAACCCGAAGCAACGATGCGCAGCGCGTCAAAAGAACCGGACTGGAAAATATCAACGAGCTGCGCTACCAGCTCAGACGAACGCTCGAGGTTCTCTCCCATACGCACATGGGCAAGCTGAACGTAATCGAGCATCTTCATCGTCTCACCTCGTAACAAATCATTAGTATTTGAAACCAATCACAGTTACAGGTTACGGCTTTTTGATACCTCTTTGTCGATTAATTTATCCCCTTCGGCGAACGGTCGATTTTGAGCCATGTAAGGTTGTATATACAGCTGACCCAACGATCAAAACTGGTTAGTTTCCCAGCCGTTAGGGGGTGCGGACGATTTCTTGGACCGCGCCTAGGCGTATCCAAGCTTCCTGCGGTACTCCATCGGGCTGAGCCACCCGAGGGACTTCTTGATCCGCCCCTCACGATAGTACACGAGGTAGGCCTCGAGCCTTCCCATGAACTCCTCGGCCGTCACGCCCTCCCAGTCCCTGTAGTGGAAGAACTCGTTCTTGAGGCGCCCGAAGAAGCCCTCGCAGGCCGAGTTGTCCGGGCTGCAGC
>JAXJET010000035.1:0-11527 GCA_036301285.1 Collinsella aerofaciens | reverse complement strand
GTCCGCGAAGGGCTGCAGCCCGGACAACTCGGCCTGCGAGGGCTTCTTCGGGCGCCTCAAGAACGAGTTCTTCCACTACAGGGACTGGGAGGGCGTGACGGCCGAGGAGTTCATGGGAAGGCTCGAGGCCTACCTCGTGTATTATCGCGAGGGGCGGATAAAGAAGTCCCTCGGGTGGCTCAGCCCGATGGAGTACCGCAGGAAGCTTGGATACGCCTAGGCGCGGTCCAAGAAATCGTCCGCACCCCCAAGGCCCCGAATTGTTTCCGTTGTTCCCCACGTCGCGATTTTCTATTCAACAGGTGTAGAACATTGCAGCCCTGTTCGTTATTGCCTACGTTTTAGGTTAGATTTTCCTAAGAACAATTGCCCGAAATTGGGGGTCCCTATGAACGAAACAGTTCCCGCGGCGCCGGTAAGCGCTGAGTCGATGGCAAAGCAGGGTTGCGAAAAGCTCGGCTTGGACGCGTTTGATGCGTTGGTTCGCCGCGCCCGCACGTGCCGCCGCTTTGACGAGTCCATGCGCGTGCCGCGCGAGTTTTTGCTCGAGCTGGCGGAACTTGCGCACCTGGCTCCCTGTGGTGCCAATGCTCAGCGTCTGCGTTTTCATGTGGTAAGCGGTGCAGAGGACTGCGCGCGTGTATTTGACGAGCTCGCATGGGCCGGCGCACTTAAGGACTGGCCGGGTCCTGCCGAGGGTGAGCGCCCGACCGGCTACATCGCGATTCTTGCTGAGCGCGCCGTTCCGGGCAAGCCCGCCGCTCCCATTACCGATGTCGACACGGGCATTGCCGCGCAGACGATGATGCTCGCCGCCCGCAGCGCCACGCCCGAGGTGGCAGCCTGCATGTTCAAGGCCTTTACGCCCCACGCGATCGATGCCATGGGGCTCGATAACGACAAATATGAGCTCAAGCTGATCATGGCGTTTGGCGTTCCGGCCGAGACACAGGTGATCGATGCGATCGATTCCAACCCCGACGGCTCCATCAATTATTGGCGCGACGAAGCGCGGGTGCACCACGTACCCAAGCGTCCGCTTGCCGACGTGCTGCTGTAGTTGTGCGTCGTTGCGGCGCAATCCGGCGGCAAAATCACCACAAAGACTCCTGTCCCCTTTGTGGTGGTACGAGGGGAGGGTGTGTGGCAGATCTGTATTTGGTGCGGCATGGGCAGACTGAGCTCAATGTGCAGAGCATTTTGCAGGGCTGGCACGATTCGCCGCTTACGGCGCGCGGGCGCGAGCAGGCGCTGACGGCGCGTACGGCGTTTGCGGCGCGTGGCGTGGCCTTTGATCATGTGTATTCCTCGCCGTTGGGCCGGGCGCGGCATACGGCCGAGCTTATCGTTGGCGAGGGCCGTTCCATTGAGCTGGTCGATGACCTGCGTGAGTGGCATTTTGGCTCGCTGGAGGGCACATCAAATCGCGAGATGCCGCCGCAGCCCTGGGGCGATTATCCGGTGGCCTTTGGCGGCGAGTCGGAAGTGCAGCTTCAGTCGCGCATGGTCGCGGCGCTGTCCCGCATCATGGCCAGGCCGCAACACGACTGCGTGCTGGCGGTTTCCCACGGCTCAGCCTGCCAGGAGTTTCTTGAGTATGTGACTGGCGAGGGAGAGCTACCCGACAACGGTGCCGTGCTTCATTTTGGCTATTGCGACGGGGCGTTTTCGCTCTTGTGTTGGTAACGAACGAAAGGACCCCTATGAATAAAGACCTGTATCTGGTTCGTCATGGGCAGACAATATTCAACCTTAAGCGCATCATTCAGGGTTGGAGTGACTCGCCGCTTACGCAGCTGGGCTGCGATCAGGCGGCGCGCGCCGGTATGTTTTTGCGCGCACGCGGCATTGAGCCCGATCATGCTTACACCTCCACACTTCATCGCACCGAGCAGACTATCGCCAACTTGTGGCCGGGCTTGGCGTACGAGCGCCTGGACGGCCTGCGTGAGTGGTTCTTTGGCGACTTTGAGGCCGAGCGCGTGATGCTTATGCCCGAGCGCCCGTGGCGCGATTTCTATCGTCAATTTGGCGGCGAGGGCCAGATCCAGGTGCGCGAGCGCATGGTGGCGACGCTGACCGAACTCATGCAGCGTCCGGACCATACGTGCGTGCTCGCGGTAAGCCATGGCTCGGCTATCAAGGAGTTTATGGATCACGTGAAGGGTTCGGCGGCCGACGAGCGCGATCGCGTGCCGGGCAACTGCTCGGTGCTGCACTTTGCGTTTGATGATGCGACGGATACGTTTGAACTGGTTGAGATTTTTACGCAGGAAGACTACGCGCGCGAGCTGGGGCTTGAACCGCTCGTGGCTACTGCGGGTCCGCAGCGCGGATAACGCGAGCGCGGCGGCACGGGTCGCCGGCATAACTTCTCGACGCAAAAGGGGCGGAGATGCATGTACCTGCTGCATCTCCGCCCCCTGTTTGTTGAGCTGCCGATTTTTGTGCTGGGCGGTCTGGTCTTGCTAGAACCGCGCGACCTGGTGCGTGAGCAGGCCCGTCGGAACCTGCGGCGCGGCGCCGCTGACCTGCGCGGCGGGGAAGAGCACGGCAACGGTAAAGTTGAACGGCTCCTTCCCGGTGTACGTTCCGGCGGCACGGGCCTCATCGGCCAGCAGCTGCGACGCCCCGGTCAGAGCGGCGGCGTAGGCGGGGTCGTCGGCCAGTGCCGGCTCCGGTGCTTGGTCGAGCATAGCGCGGATGGCTCCGACGGCGTCCTCGCGCTTGACCTCCCACGCGCGGTGCGTAATGCCCGCGGGGTCGGTGACGGCGTAGAGCGACGCGCCCTCTTTGGCGGCGCCCAGGATGATATCCATGACGGGCGAGGCCTCGTAGGCGAGCGACACGGGGCGCGGCTGCACCTTGAGCTCGGCGATCGCGCGCGCGGCGGCGGCCACGTCAGCGCTGGCATCGCCCTTGTCGCCTGCAAGTACACTCGTCGGGCAAATCGCCACAACACCCGTCACGCGCCCCGGCTCCCCCGAGCATTCGTACACGTAATACGCCGCACCCGGGTCCTTGAGCATCAGACCATCGGCAATGGATCCGCGCAGAGCATCGTTGCCGCTCAGGATGCTGCCCATTGCAGGCAGCGCCTCGAGCACGCGGTCCTGAGCTGGGCGGATGCAGGGAAACGGAAGTGCTTTCATGGGCGGTCCTAACGCGCGAGTCGGTTTGTTCGCGGCTTATTATGCCCCAACTTGGCCGCTTACGTCCCGGAGCGTGTTATCGGCAAGCGCGATGAGCACGTTTTGGCAGCGAACGATATCGGCATGGGGCACATACTCGTCGGGCTTGTGTGCGAGCGCCAACGAGCCGGGGCCGTAGCTCATACAATTGCGGTTGCCTGTCTTGCCTGCAATGACGGCGGTATCGGTGTAGCCGGTAAAGAAGCCGACGGTCGTGTTCGCGTCCGTCACGCCATCGGCGGCACGCTTGAGCGCTGCTAGAAGGGGAGAGCTCGGGTCGCGCTCGATGGCGGGTCGGTCGCCCGTCACGGTGTAGCTGCCATGGCAACCGGGAACGGCGTCCTCGGCGGCGGCAATGGCCTGCTCGACCATGTTGATCGCGGCGGTCGTGTCGGTCGGCGGTGTCAGGCGCATGTCGACCCAGACCTTGGCGTGGTCGGGCACGACATAGGGGCGATAGCCGCCCTCTATCTGTCCAAACGTGATGGTCGAAGGACCCAGCTCATCATGCACGGGCAGCGTCGCAAACGTGCGACGAAGCGAGCACGCGACCTCGGCCATGGCGGCGACGGCGTCGGCGCCCTTCCAAGGTTGGCTTGCATGAGCCGTGACGCCGGCCATCTCGATCTCGAACCACGTACGCCCCTTGTGCGCCACTTGGATCTGTCCGTCGGTGGGTTCGGTGTCCAGCACCCATTCGCGCGAGCCGACCCAGCCAGCATCGATCGCGGCCTCTGAGCCGCGCATGAAGTCTTCCTCGTCGACCGAGCAGATGAGCGAAAAGCCGCGGCGTGGCAGCGCGCCATCCGCCGCCACGCGCTCGAGCGTATGGACCAGTGCGGCAATGGCGCAGGCCAGGCCGCCCTTCATGTCGCAGGCGCCCTGGCCATAGAGCCTGTCGTTGCGCACAACCGCCCCGAGCGGCGGCGTGTCTGCCTCCCAGCCATCGCCCAGGGTGACGGTATCCATGTGGCAGATGTAGACGAGTTGCGCCTCGTCGCTTTGGCCCGGCACGGTGACTTTAAGGTTGCGGCGCCCGGGCAGCACCTCGAGTTCCTCAACCTGCACGGCATGGAGCACCGGATGACTCAACCGTTCCAGCTGAGCCTCAACCAGCGCTATGATATATCGCTCAATTTCATCCTCATACGCGCCCGGGTCTGAGCTGTCGATCCGCACGAGCTCCTGCGTAAGCCGCCAGGCAAAGTCCTCATCAACCATATGCAACCTCACAATCAGTCTGCTTTCCAAACCGATTGTAAGTCTCCTGAGAGATCTGCGACATGCGCGTGGCGGTATTTACCGTTCGCGGGCCGAGCCATCGCGCTCGCCGTCTGAGCGGGTTCACAAACGAAGCAGTGGGTACGTACCCTTCATGGACGACATACTGTGCGACATATCTGCCTTTCGGTATCACCGGATACCTCCACAGGTCTTGGCAATAATGCCGGGCCTGCCAAATTCTGCGGACGATCCGCGCAGGGAGCACCTATGTGAGCATCCGCTCGTCAAGCATTTCCTGGGCACCCCGTTACACGTGTTGTCTCAGGGCAGCTGCGGGCGTAAGGGCGATCGCATTGTCAGGCATGTTTGGAACGGGGAGAGGCCGTTTGATTCCGTGCGGCAGACAGAGTTTGGCCTCGATGTCGCGTCCCCGCTCTTTACCCTGTTGACCCTGGCTTCCTCGGTCTCGAACGAGCGTCTGATCATGTGCATGTATGAGATGTGCGGCACCTTTGCCGTGTGCAAGATTGCGCCTCAGGTAAAGTCGGCACTTGAGCAGGCATACGGGGACCGGTGGGGCGACGCGCGGCTGGGCTGGGAAAACGTAAAGGATGCCTCGGGGAATTCAACGGACTTGTGGAAACGACCTCCCTTGATCGAGCTCTCTGAGCTTACAGAGTTCGTCGATAAGATCCGGGGGCTTCGCGGTGCTAAATCGTTCACACGTGCCGCTAAATGCATTACGGGGGTGGCGGCATCGCCGCTCGAGGTCCAGGCTTCGATGCTGTTTGGCCTTACGAGGTTGCGCGGCGGCGAAGGGCTGAGCCTTACCAATAACGTTGAGATTCGTATGACGCGCAGCGCCCGCCTGATTTCGGGGCTTGATAGGCGCTATGCCGATATCCTGCTGGCAAATAAGGACGGCAGCCGAGAGTGTCTGGTTGAATGCCAAGGTAAAGCCATTCACGGATCCATAGAATCCAAGATTTCGGACTCCGATCGAACGACGGCCTTACAAGCCATGGGGTATCTCGTCGTTCTGATGACCTATGGTCAGCTGGCCGATTCCGATGCCTTCCGCGTGGTGATGGAGCTCATCATGTCCTATCTCGATGTGCCGCTGAAAGACAAGACGCCGCGACAGCAGGAGCTCGAACGGCGGCTTCGTGAGGAGATTTTTATCGATTGGGCGGGAATGTAGTCGTGCAAGTGGAAAACGGTCGCGCGAGCTAGAGTTTTGGGCGCGAAAAAGGCTTCAGTTTCGCCTTGGAAGGGCATTAAAAATGCTATCCAGAACAAGTTGTTTCGGAAAATAGACAGTCAACTTGGATCTGGTATATAGAGATCGATTTTTACCTACTAAAGCCCCTGATAAAGCTGTTTATCAAAGCAGGTGTGCTCAGTGATTTGGGTATGACTGTCGATTATCCGAAAAAACTTATTCCTGGTAGCATTTTAAAACCAGTCGGAGCAACGAATTCGGCCCCCGTTTCGTGAAAACGGGGGCCGAATGGGCTTCATGGCCTGCCTGGCAGGCTTGGCACCGGCGCTACTTGATCACGCGCACGCGATACATCGACGGAATCTGCTTTAGCGCCTCGATCGTGCTGCCGTCCAGGTGCTCATCGGTGTCGAACATGGTGTAGGCGTTCTCGCCAGCGGACTCGTTGGTCATGCGCTGCACGTTGGCGTTGTCCTTGGCCAGGATCGCCGTGATCTGGCCGATCATGTTGGGCACGTTGGCGTGCAGGCAGGCGATGCGGCTCGCGGCGCGCGCCTTGCCCATGCTGCAGGCGGGGTAGTTGACGCTGTGCGCGATGTTGCCGTTCTCCAGGTAATCCTTGAGCTCGCTGATGGCCATATCGGCGCAGTTGGCCTCGGCCTCGCCAGTGCCGGCGCCCGAGTGCGTGGTGATAAACGTGTTGGGCATCTTGACGGTCTTGGGCGTGGCAAAGTCGCAGCTAAACCAGCTCAGCTTGCCCGCGCGCAGGGCAGCGTCGACGGCGTCCTCGTCAATGATGGTCTCGCGTGCGTAGTTGATGAGCACAGCGTCGGGTGCCAGCAGGTTGATCTGCTCGGTGCTGATCATGCCGATGGTGTCGGCCTTGCTGGGCACGTGCACGGTGAGGTAGTCGCAACCGCGGCAGAGGTCCTCGAGCGTGCCCACGCGCTGCACCTCGCGACTCAGCACCCATGCGTGCTCGACGGAAATGAACGGATCGTAGCCGTAGACGTCCATGCCCAGATCGACGCAGGCGTTGGCGACCTTGGAGCCCACGTTGCCCAGGCCGATGACGCCGATGCGCTTGCCTTTGAGCTCGCGGCCCACAAAGGCCTTCTTGGCTTTTTCGGCATCGACCTGGATTTCGGGGTCGTCGGCGTTGTCGCGTACCCAGTTCATCGACTGCACTACGCCGCGGCTCGAGAGAACCAGCATGCCCAGGACGAGCTCCTTGACGGCGTTGCTGTTGGCGCCGGGGGAGTTAAAGACGACGACGCCCTTCTTGGCGTACTCCTCGACGGGGATGTTGTTGACACCGGCGCCGCAGCGGGCGATGGCGCGAATGCCCTCGGGCAGCTCGTAGCCGTGCAGGTCGGTGGAGCGCATCAGGATCGCGTCGGCCTCCTCGGCGGTGCCCACAAACTCGTAGCCCTCGCCAAACTCGACTTTGCCGTCTTTAGTGATGTCGTCGATGGTCTTTATTTTACGCATGGAAAAACTCCTTAGCAGATTTGTCTAAAACAAGTGGTTTGAAGTGGCTGGTCGGCCCGCGCGATGCGGGCTAGTTAGATCGCGGACTCAAACTATGCTGCGCTTCGAAGTCCTTCATGTACGAGGCCAGTGCCTGCGCGTCTTCCATGGTTACGGCGTTGTAGACGCTGGCGCGCATACCGCCGACGAGGCGATGGCCCTTGACGTTTTGGATCTGGTGCTCGGCGGCGCCTGCGACAAAGGCTGCATCGAGCTCGGCGTCGCCGGTACGGAAGGTGACGTTGGCGATGGAGCGGCTGTCCTCCTGCGTGGTGCCATGGAACAGTTCGCTGTGCTCGAGCAAGTCATAGAGCAGGTTGGCTTTGGCCCAGTTGCGCTCGGCCATGGCGGCAAGTCCGCCGGTCTGCTCCACCCATCGGAATACCTTGCCGCACACGTAGATGCCAAAGGTGTTGGGCGTGTTGAGCATGGAGCCCTTGGCGGCCTGGGTCTTAAGGTCCATGTACTGCGGCGTCTGCGCAAAGGTGGAGCCATCTGCGATGAGGTCGTCGCGCACGATGACCACGGTCACGCCCGCGGCGCCGGCGTTTTTCTGCGCGCCGGCGTAGATGAGCCCGTAGCGTTCAACGTCGAGTGGCTGCGACAGAAAGCAGCTCGAGACATCGGCGACCAGCGGCACATCGCCGCAGTTGGGCAGCTCGTGGTACATGGTGCCAAAGATGGTGTTGTTCTGGCAGATGTAGACGTAGTCGAGCCCGTCGTCCGCGGCCTCGGCGGCAATGCGCGCGTTGATGTCGGCCATGGTGGGTATGCGGTCGAAATTGGTGTCCTCGGAGCTCGCGAGCAGCACGGCCTCGCCGTACTTGGCGGCCTCCTTGTATGCCTTGTTGGCAAAGTTGCCGGTCACGATGTAGCCGGCGCGGCCGCGGCGCATGAGGTTCATGGGGATGCCCGCAAACTGCAGCGTGGCGCCGCCCTGCAAAAACAGGACACGGTAGTTGTTGGGGATGCTCAGCAGGCGACGCAGGGTTGCCTCGGCGTCGTCGATGATCTGCTGGTACATGCTAGATCGATGGCTCATCTCGAGCACGGACATGCCGCAACCGCGGTAGTCCATCATCTCGTCGGCGATCTCGGCGAGCACGCTTGTAGGCAGTGCGGCCGGGCCAGCTGAGAAGTTGTGCACACGTGCCATCTTCTGGTTCCCCTCGTAGTCGTTTGAACGTTCGGGATACTTTAGCACAGTGGAGCGGTAGGCGCGACCGCATCACGGTAAAACTCGACTACGCCGCTATGATTTACAGGATGGTTACATGGGGGAGGGGCGCTTTACTCCTCAGGCAAATCCAAATCAGCGAGCGAAGACATAAGGTTCTCTAGGCGCTTGATCTCTTCGTCGCAAATTAGCCACCTCCTGGTCACTACGACGCCAGCGTGGCGATGACGGCTTCGTCGCCGGCGTATATGAGGGTGTTGCCGTCGGGGATGATCGTTTGGCCTTCGCGCTTGAGCATCACCACAATAAACGGATGCTTGCCTTGCGGCACATCGCGCAGGCGCTGGCCGGCCAGGCGACCGTAGGGCGTCACGGTGACCTCGCGCAGCGTAACCTCGGCACGCTCTTCGAACGTTGGGGCGGCCATCACCAGCAGATCGCCTTCCTGGATCACGGTATCGCCGTTGGGCAGTACCGGGTGCGCCCCGTCACGCAGCACCAAGACCACCAGCATGTCCGTTGCGCTGCCAATATCGGCGAGCGAGCGCCCGACAAACGGATGTCCAGCGCCCACCTTGAGCTTTACAAACGACATGCCGTCCTCGTCGCGGTAGTCGTTAAAGGTGCGGCGCACGTCGCCGGTCGTATCGATCATATCGAGCTTCTTCGCCACCGCCGGCAGAAGCGAGCCCTGCACCACAATGCTCGACACAGCAATCACAAACACCAGGTCAAATAGGTCGTGTCCACCAGGAACGCCGGCAACCACGGCAAAGAGACTAAAGACGACCGAAGCTGCTCCGCGCAGGCCCGCCCAGCTTACGAGCGCGACCTGGCGGGGGTTCGTCTTAAAGGGCGCCAGGAGTACGCCGACGGCGATGGGACGGCTCGCGAAGAGCATAAACGCCATCAGCGCTAGGCCCGGCAGCAGCATCTGCGGCAGGCGTGCGGGCGTCACGAGCAGGCCGAGCAAGAAGAAGATCGTCATCTCGGCCATCTCGGTGAGGGTGTCAAAGAAGTGCGCCATCTCGACCTTGCCGGTGATGTCGCTGGCGCCCAGTACAATGCCGGCCAGGTATACAGCTAAAAAGCCGTTGCCGCCCAGGTAGCTCGGCAGCGCGTAGGCGACGATCGCCACGGCGAACAAAAAGATGGTCTGCGCGCCCTCGGCCGTTGCGTGCGCGCGTTCAATCAGACGGCCCGCCGCCCAGCCGATGGCAAGGCCCAGGCCCACGCCCAGGATGATCTGCTTGGCCAGCAGCACGGGGATGTTAACGTCGCCGCCCGCCGCGAGGGTCGCGAGCACCGCGGTGAGCATGTAGGCGACGGGGTCGTTGGAGCCCGATTCGACCTCGAGCAGCGAGTCGGTGCCACCTCTCAGCGACAGGCTGTGCTCGCGCAGCACGCTAAAGACGCTCGCCGCGTCGGTGGATGCCACGACCGATCCCAGCAGTAGACCGCCGATCCAGTCGAAGCCCAGTACATAGTGCGCGAACACGCCAGTGATGCCTGCGGTGATGACGACGCCGAGCGTGCTCAGCAGCACCGCGGGCACGGCGACAGGTTTGGCACGGTCGATGTTGGTGTTAAAGCCGCCGTAGAACATGATGAACAGCAGCGCCGTGCTGCAGACGGTTTCGGTGAGCGCATAGTCGCTAAAGTCGATGTGCGCCGGGCCGTTGACGCCCAGCAGCATGCCCAGCGCGATAAAGATGAGCAGGGTGGGGAAGGGGAGCTTTTTTCCGACGGGTTTGATGGTCAGGCACAGAATAATGACGAGGCCGATAAAGAGAAGTATCTGGTTCATGGATAGTGTCCGCTCCTGGGTGGTTGGCGTGGCACGGTCAGTTATCTGCGTTTATTTGTACCCAAAGATGGTGGGTTTATGGGCTTGGACTGCGGGCGTGCGCGATATCGTCATAGACGGCTGCCGTCTTTGCCTCTGCTCGGAAACCCTTTCCAGCTTTATTGCAACGGAGTACAATGGGTAACGTTTAAGTTCAACTTGAAGTTTTAGTTGCGGCACCGGGCTTCGGCCGCAATGCAAGGAGAGGCGTACCATGGCGATCTATGTGACATCTGATGCTCACGGGCACGTGCGTGCGCTTGACGAGGCCCTGTCTAAGATCTCGTTGACGTCCGACGACACGCTGTACGTGCTGGGCGACATGATCGATCGCGGGCCCGATCCGGTCGGCGTTATTAAGCTCGTGCGCTCGTTGCCCAACGCCCACGTGCTCAAGGGTAATCACGAGCAGATCATGCTCGATGCCATCATTGGCCAGGATCCGCTCGATGCCGAGACTTGGGATATCAACGGTGGCTGGACGACGCGCGAGCAGCTCAACGGCATGGAATTTGAGGCATACGAGGAGCTCGTGCGATGGATGGCCGCGCTGCCGCTCTACGCGGTGGCCGAGACCGAGGAGCGCCCGTATCTGCTGGTGCATGCTGGAATCGAGATGAAGGCGGCGCGCGCGTTTTTGCTTGAGCATGGCGTCGATTGTGCCGATGGCGTTGGAGCGGTGGGTGCCGATCGCGAGCTGCTGCAGCAGATGCTCGCGGTGCAGTCGTCCGATGACCTGCTATGGATTCGTCACGGCTATTGGGATGTGCCGACCGGGCTGCTTTCTGCCGAGGGCAAGGGCCCGGTCGTGGTGAGCGGTCACACGCCCACGGTATCGCTTGGGCGCTATTGCGAGGTCGGTGGTCTGGCGGGGCTCGATGAGGAATCGGGACGCGGGCAGATCGTGCGCTTGGGCGGCGAGGACACTGCCGGCGTGCCCGATCGCATCGACATCGACTGCGCCGCCGCCACCGGCTCCGAGTTCGGTCGAGTGGGCATCCTGCGCCTGGACGACGGGGCGGAGTTCTACGCGAACATCAACCCGGGCGAATAATCGGTGCAAGGGGTAGCTAATTTGGGACGGGGCTTTTTTACTACTTTTGCCCTTCTGCCCGCTAATTGATTTCTCTGGGACGGGGATTAAATAATCATTTGGCTGCCCGCTGGCTAAGTGAGTAGACTTTTTTGGAAATGCCGAGCACCCAACATATTTGCCTCAATAAAACCGACGCTCCTATAAGTTGTCAATAGGCAGTTTGCGGGAGCGCTCCCTTCAATTCGCACAGGAGCTCGTAATACCTCCTCTCCAGTTTCGTCGACCGCCGTCTCCCATGTTC
>JAXJET010000034.1:0-88453 GCA_036301285.1 Collinsella aerofaciens | reverse complement strand
TGCTGCCGGTTCGACCGGCGCGCCACGGGTCAAGATGCACCAGGCCTGGACGAAGTCCGGGCCCGCGCCTTTAGACGCGAGCCCGGGGCCCGTGGGTTATACCCTAAGAGCAAACCACCCTTTTTAAGGGTGGTTCTGATTCACGTCACCTTGTCTCAAATGCGACCCGCTCGCTGTCCGTTCTCTACCTGCGGCGTCGTCTTGCTCCGAATGCGGCTCGCTCGCTGTCGTTGCCGAAACATCGGCGTTGCCGGACTAGTCATTGGGGACGTTCATAAATGACTACTCAGGAATGAGCGTGGATAATCTCCCGTTTTTGGCCTGTGTGCGGGCTCAAAGTGGGAGATTATCCGCGCTCGTTAGATAGACGTCCGAAAATCCACGCTCATTCGGTTAGCGCAGGGGCAAGCTGCTTTTCGCCATGGTGCCACACGTGAGCCTGGCCTCCTGTGTCAGATTCTAATAACGAGTTTCCGGAATAAATAGTTATTAGAGTTGAAACGGCCGACCTAATGACGAGAAGTTGTTATTAGGTCGGCCGTTAGTCATTGGGGATGTTCTTAAATGACTACTTGAGTCCCGGGAGGCGGGTGTGGGGGAACGAGCGCTCCAGGAATTCGGAGCAGTGGGCGTAGTCTTTGGCGAAGTAGCTGCTGTAGAGCGAATCGAGTACGTATTGCACGGCGATGTGGCTTGCGAACTGCGTGATACGATGCGTCATGCTCTCGTGATCGCTCACCGTAAGGTAGGCGGCAAAGCCGGGGTGAATGCGCGCGCAGTAGGGCGTGCCGATGACGATGACTGGGACGTTCCGGCTGCTGAGGATCGGCAAGATTTCCTTGAGGTTGGGCGCAAGGCCGCTGTAGGAGATAACGATCGCCGCGCGGTCTGAATCCGAGGTAAGCGCCGTGCGCACCTGTGCCTCGATGTTGCCGTAGCATGTGGCGCTCTTGCCGGCCGAGAGCAGGCGGTCGCGGAACATTCCCGCTGGATAGAGGTTGTGCGAGCCCGTGTAGATGTCGACCTGTCGGGCGTTCGCGATGAGCTTGGCGGCATGGTCAAGTTGCGTGGGGTCGAGCAGCTCCTGCGTTTCGGCCAGCGTGGTCTGGTAGAGCCCCTCCATGCGCTCCATGACCTGCGCAGGGGTGGACGTAGCGTCGAAGGGAAAGTTGATGTCCACGTCGCGGCGGTTTCCTGCCTCGGTCGCCAGGCGGATGAGCTCGACCTTGAGATCTTTGAATCCCTCGAGGCCGAGCTTTTTGCAAAAACGGTGCACGCTCGCAACAGAAACGTTGGTGCGCGCGGCAAATTCCTTAATAGAAAGCCCGCGGATGTCCTCGCCGATGGCAAGGGCTGCAATGCCGAGTTGTTGCTCGGTGGGGGTGAGGCCCTGCGCCTCGGTAATCTTGCGTTTGATATCCATGCGAACTCCCGCATTCGCTAAACCGGCTAAAAGGGGACAGGCTTATTCTGGCACGTTTCGGTCGGTATCAGGAAGTGTCAGGGACGGGGCGGCGGCAGGACTCGAGAGCGAAAAGAAGTATCGGGTTTGGTACGCCCGCTTCTGCCCGTCCCGTGCGCAGACGATACTCGGCTTATCGACCCGCGATGCAAAGGAGGTGCTCGTCCCACGAGCACTACCGGGAAGGGCTCGCGATTCGAGTCCCCACCTTAGCATTTGAACCATTTGGCACTATAATTACCGTAGGCATGCGCACAACGTTGCGCTTAATCAAGAGGAGAAAACGTATGGGTCTGTTTGACATGTTCAAGAAGAAGGCTGAGCCCGCGGCTGCCGCTGCTCCGGCCTCCATCTCTGCTTCTGCTGGCGCCGACGTGCTGTGCTCGCCCGTCAAGGGCAAGGTCATCAAGATGGCCGACGTGCCCGATCCCGTCTTTGGTGGCGAGGTTCTGGGCAAGGGCTGTGCCGTGTGGCCCGAGGACGATCTGGTCTACGCTCCCTGCGACGGTAAGGTGACCGTCACCATGGGTCACGCCGTGGGTCTGCAGTCCGATAGCGGCATCGAGGTTCTGGTGCACGTTGGCGTCGATACCGTCAACATGAACGGTGACGGCTTCGAGGGCTTCGTCAAGGCTGACGACGTCGTGAAGGCTGGCCAGCCCATACTCAAGATCGACCGCGCCAAGATCGCCGCTGCCGGTTACAAGGACTGCGTCGTCGTGGCCGTGTCCAACACCGCCGAGTTTGCCGATGTCGAGCTCACCGTTGAGGCAGAGTCCGCCGTCGCCGCCGGTGACGCCATCGTCAAGGTCGTCCGCAAGTAAACTGCGGCGTCCAAAGGATGTGCAAGGGTGGTCGGGTTTTCCGGCCACCTTTTTTATTGCACCGTGGGGAAGCGTTTTATTGCACGTTGGGCGGGCTTGCAAACCGTTCGGACGCTAAAACGAACCGACCACGCCTTCGCGTTGCCGAGGGTGTTCATAAGTGGATAGTATGGGCTTACTTATTACAACGTGTGCCGCGTCCGGGAAGCGCGGTGCCGCTCATTGGGAGGAACAACATGAAAAAGAAGCTGCTGCTTGCGCCCCTCATGGCCGTCTTGGTTGCATGCGTGGTCGTGCTTTCCGGCTGTGGAGGTCCTTCGGTTGAGGAGCTCATCACCGAGGATCTTACGACGCAGTTTGACGAGGTCAAGAACGGTGGCGACGACTTCCTCTCTGGTCTGGAGGAGGCTTCGGGCGACGAGTTCGAGCAGCTGGGTATCGATCCCAAGGAGTACGCCAAGACCTATCTTGAGGGCTTTGACTACAAGATCGGCGACGTGACGGTCGACGAGGACAAGGGTGTCGCGACCGCCGAGGTCTCTATTACATGCAAATCTATGAACAAGATCGTCGAGGACTTCTCCACCCAGTATCAGGAGAAGGTTGCTGCGCTTGACACGGTTCCTTCCGATGACGAGCTGTACAAGATGGCCGGTCAGGTTATGGTCGATGTGACCAAGGCCACCGAGCCCAGGAAGACCACGGTTATCTTCAAGTACACCTGCAACGACGATGGCGAGTGGTCTGCCGACGACTCCGTCAACTCCGAGATGATGGATGCAATGCTGAGCTAGGGGGTTACGCGGTAGTTCGTTACGGCGTTTTACCAAACGCCGTAACTGCTCGACGCTGCAAGCCCGCCAGAGCGGCAATCTGCCTTTCAACTTCGGCGGCATGACCAAAAGGTCAATGCCGCCTTGTTTCAAGGCACCTTGCTCGCTCTGGCGGGCTTTCGCTGTCGTTGCCAAGGCATCGGCGTTGCCTTGGTTGGCTTAAAGTGGCACTTTTACCTGCGACGTTGCCATCGCTGAAGTAGTCATTGGGAAGGCGGCAGTTGGGGACGTTCCTTTTCTGCCGGCAGTTGGGGACACTCCTTGTGCCAGCGTTGCATCGAGTGCTTGGGAAACCGCGACCCGGTTTTTGGCCGAATAGTGGGTCGCATTTTCCGGATGGGGTGGGTTGCGGAAAGTGCGACCCGGAATATTGCTCTGAAACGGGATGCCGTTTCCCCGACGTGCCTCAAACGGAAAGCGCATCCCATTCCGGAGCTCCAAAACGGGATGCGCTTTCCGCGCGGAAGAATTGTCGCAGCTGCGTTAGGCAGTGTCGCTCGTTACTCGCCCAGGATCAGCGCTGCGAGCTCGTCCTGGGTGTCCACCACGTAGTCGGCGCCGGCTGCTTCGAGCTCTGCGCGGCCGCGGAAGCCCCAAGTGACGCCCGCGCTCTTGAGGCCGGCGTTGTGGCCGGTCAGGATATCGACATTGGAATCGCCTACGTAGAGCGTGGTCGCCGGGTCGGCGCTCAGCTCCTCCATCACATGCAGCGTGGCGGGCGCTTCGGGCTTGGGCGGAAAAGCGTCGACACGGCCCTGGACCAGCGCAAAGCGGTCGGGACCAAAGTACTTCTCGATAAGCGGGGCCGCCGAGACGTGGTCCTTGTTGGTGAGCACGGCAAGTTGGATGCCCGCGGCGCGCAGGCGATCGAGCATCTCGATCGTGCCGGCATAGGGGGCGGTGTGGTCCTCCTTGTGCTCGCCGTAGTAAGCCCTAAACTCGGCAAGCGTCTGCTCAAACATGCGGCCGTCGCCCGCATACTCGGCAGGCATAAAGCGCTCAACCAGCTTGAGCATGCCGTTTCCCACCTTATAGCGGTATTCGTCAACAGCAAACGTGGGCCAGCCGTGCATCTCACAGGTATGGTTACCGGCGGCCGCCAGGTCCTCGAGCGTGTTGAGGATAGTGCCGTCGAGGTCAAAAATCACATGGGAAAACGCTGCCGCCATGGGTGCTCCTGCCGTTTGAGTAATAAAACGCACTCCATGATACTGGGCCTGCGTATCGGGCACGTTTGGAATCTGAATATCTTTGCCGGCCTTGAACCGCGCTGCGCTAGCCGCGAGCCTTTGCCGTTAGCAAATCCTTGGCAGCTGTTCTCCCACAAGCATGTCGAGGATGCGGGTTGAGCCCCAGCCGGTGCGTACGCGCACGGCGGGTCGAGCGTCCGATCCAAGCGGCAGCACGCGGCCGATAATCGCGGCGTTCTCGCCGTAGCGGGCAGTACGCATGGCGGCTAGAGCCGCATCGGCCTGCTCGGCTGGCACCACGGCGACCATCTTGCCCTCGTTTGCCACCTGCAGCACGTCATAGCCGAGCATCTCGCAAGCCGCCTGCACATCGGGACGCACGGGCACGGCGTCCTCATCGACCTCCATCGCAACGCCGCTGGCCTGCGCAAACTCATTGAGTGTGGATGCAAGGCCGCCGCGCGTGGGGTCGCGGAAACAGCGCGTGTCGGGGGCTGCGGCCAGAACGTCGGCTATCAGGTGGTTGAGCGGCGCGGCATCGCTTTCGATGTTGCTCGAAAACGCCAAGCCCTCGCGTTGGCTCATGATGGCGATGCCGTGGTCGCCGAGTGTGCCCGACACCAGGATGACATCGCCAGGCTGGCAGTTTGCGCCACTGAGCGCCACACCCGCGGGCACTTCGCCCACGCCGGCGGTATTGATGTAGACGCCGTCGGCCCCGCCGCGCTCAACCACTTTGGTGTCGCCGGTGATGATCGCCACGCCCGCCTCGCGCGCCGTCTCGGTCATGGTTTGCACGATCTGACGCAGCTTGTCCATGGGATAACCCTCTTCGAGGATAAAGCCGCACGATAGGTAGCGCACGTTGGCGCCCGAGGTCGCGACGTCGTTGACGGTTCCGCACACGGCAAGGCGACCGATGTTGCCGCCGGGGAAGAACTGGGGCGAGACGACAAAGCTGTCGGTCGACATGGCGATGCGCCCGCTCGCGGGCAGTGCGGCGACGCCGGCATCGTTGCCCTCGAGTAGCTCGGGCGACCCAAAGGCATCCAAAAAGACCTCGTCGATGATGCGTTTCATCATCTGGCCGCCGGAGCCGTGACCCAGCAGGACGGTGCTATCGGTAACGCTATGGGACATATCGAAAACTCCAATCGTGGGTGGTGCCAGTGTGCGGGTGCGTCCGGGCTAGTTACGGTATCTAAAGTACGCCGCACAGCTGCCCTCGGAGCTCACCATACAGGGGCCGACGGGATGCTCGGGTGTACAAGCGTGGCCGAACAGAGGGCAGTCGCTTGGTGTAATGGCTCCGCGCAGCACGTCGCCGCAGCGGCATCCGCGCGGCTCAACCGTCGGCTCAACGGGCACGTCAAAGCGAACGCGGGCATCAAAGCGCGAGAACTCGGGGCGGATGGAAAGGCCCGAGTTGGCAATCGGCCCCAGCCCGCGCCACGTGGTGTCGCAGGGCTCAAACACCTGCTCGACCAGCTGGCGCGCCACGGGGTTGCCATCTGCGTTGACGCCACGGCGGTAGGCGTTGTCGATTGCGGGCTGCCCTTCAACAACCATCTGGACCAGCATGCAGATGCCCTGCAGAATATCGACCGGCTCAAATCCCGTGACCACGCCGGGGGTCTCGAACTCGTCGACTAAAAACCCAAAGGGTGCCAGGCCTGTGATGGTAGCGACGTGGCCCGGCAGGATAAAGCCGTCGATAGTGGTCTCGGGATCGTTGGCGATGGCGCGCAACGCCGGCGGCGTGGTCTTGTGAGCACAGTAGACCGAGAAGTTCTGGAGCCCGCGCGCGTCGGCCTCCAGGATAGCGGCGGCAATGGTGGGCGTTGTGGTCTCAAAGCCCACACCCATAAAGATGACCGGGCGTTCGGGATTTTGCTCGGCAATGTCGAGTGCGTCGAGCGGAGAGTAGACGATGCGGATGTCGCGCCCCGCCGCCTTTTGCGCGGCGAGCGAGGTGGACGATCCGGGCACGCGCATCATGTCGCCAAAGGTGGTGATGATGGCGCCGTCCATGTTGGAAAGCGCGATTGCGTGATCGATGTCGCGGTTGGCGGTGACGCAAACGGGGCACCCCGGGCCGCTTAGCAGTTTGAGTCCCGTCGGCATAATGGAGCGAAAGCCATAGCGGCCAATGCTCACGGTATGCGTACCGCAGACTTCCATAAGGTTGATGGTGCGGTCGCCGACAAGTTCACGGATGCGTTCGATGAGCTCGCGGGCCAGCTTGGAATCGCGAAATGCCGAAAAGTCGATACCGGAGCGAGCCGGCTGTCCGGCCACCACTAGTACGCCTCGGCCGGGTTGCTGGCCAGTTGGTCTTCTTCGACCAGTTCGGTCATGGTGTTGACCAGGTCGAGCGTATCCTGCGCCTCCTGCTCGTCGACGATCTGGATGCCAAAGCCGGCGTGTACGAGAATATAGTCGCCAACCTGCGCCGTCGGCACGAGTCGCAGCGACACCGGACGCTCGATGCCCATCATGTCGACGGTGGCCTTGAGGTCGTCGTCGCGTTTGACTACTTTACCGGGAACGGCAAGGCACATATTGTTCCCCTTTTATACGCTTTGCGCTGGATAGGCGCTTGATAATCCATTGCTTGATGGTAGCGCTCGCGGGGTTCGCGGGCAAACGCGTTACGCCCGTGAGACAGTTGGCGCGGCGACGAGCGAGATCGGGCTACTGCGATGCAATTTGCGCGAGGTGGGCGCGCGCGATCGCCGCCTGACCGTAGGCGATGCAGCCGTCGTTGACGGGCACGGTGTGGGGGACAAGGACAGTAAGGCCTGCGCTTTTGAGCTCGCGGGTGAGGAACTGGAGCAAAAGTCGGTTCATGAACACACCGCCCGAGAGTGCGACGGTGTCAAGGCCTTCACGGACGCAGATCTCGTTTGCGATGTGGGCCGACGCGCGTGCGATGGTGACGTGGAAGTCGAGCGCGAGCTGGCCGGCGGGCACGTCGGCCCCGATTCCCTCCAAAAGCTCTTCAATAAGCGATCTGGAGTTCAGAACATGGCAGTCGTCCGGACGGGATGATTCGGTTACGGAAAAGCTGGCCATATTGCCGGTGGGACAGGTGCTTTCACTGCCGAGCGCGCGCCAGGCGGCGGCCTCGAGCTCGATGGCGGGTTCACCTTCGTAGGTTGCCTGGCCGCAAATGCCCAGAATTGCGGCTGCGGCATCAAACAAGCGACCCATGCTGCTGGTGCGCGGGCTGTTGATGCCGCGCTCGATCATCGTTGCCGTCACGCTACGTGTTTGTTCGTCTAGGTCGCCTAAGAGCCGCTCGGCCCCCGGGTGTTCAAGCAGGCCGAGCTCACTGAGCAGGGCAAAGGCGTTGCGGCGGGCGTCGCGCACGGAGGCCGCCCCGCCGGGGAGCGACCAGGTGCGCAAATGCGCGGCGCGCTCAAAGCCGCCAAGGCTGGCAACAAGAAACTCGCCGCCCCAAATGGAACCATCGGTGCCGGCTCCGGTGCCGTCAAAGGCGATGCCAAGGACGCGCGCGTCGGTTGTAAGCTGGCCCGCGGCGATGGCCTCGGCCATTACGCTCGCGATATGCGCATGATGGTGCTGCACCTCGACGAGCGGCAGATTGCATTTTCGCGCCTGCTCGCGCGCCCACTGGCTCGATAGATAGCTGGGATGTACATCGCAGGCCAAGGCGGCGGGCGCCAAGTCAAAGAGATTTTCCAAGCGCGTGCGCGCGGCGTTCCAGGCATCGAAGGTCCCGCCGTTTTCAACATCGCCGATATGCTGCGACACAAAACAGGTCGCCTCGCCGTTCGTCCCTTCACGCGTGAGCGCAATCGTGGCCTTTTGTTGTGGCCCGCAGGCGAGCACACAGGACGGAGCGCTGTCGAGCGCCGGCAACGGCAGCGGCTGGGGTGCATATCCGCGAGCGCGGCGAACGGGCATAACGGCGTCGTCGACCACGCGTACCACAGAGTCGTCGTAGCGCGACAGAATCGCGCGGTCGTTACCGAGCAACGCGTCGGCGATGCCGGCGGCAACGAGGTGTTCCCAGGCAAGGTCGTCGTCGGTCTCGATGGGTTCTTCACTCAGGTTTCCGCTGGTCATGACGAGCGCGTGCATACCGCGGGCTTCTGCCGTGGCAAGCAACAGATGCTGAAGCGGGGTGTAGGGGAGCATAACACCGAGCTCGGGAAGGTCGTGCGCGACGGACGGTGCGAGCGCGAGGGCGTCGGGGGAGCCGTCGCGCTCGCAAACAGCACGTCGGCGCAGCAGCACAATGGGGCGAATGCTGCCGGCGAGCAGATCGCGTTCAGCATCGTCGATATGACACAGGCGCCCGGCATCGGCAAGACTGCGCACCATGACGGCAAGCGGTTTGTTGCTGCGGCGTTTGCGGCGGCGAAGCTCGGCTACCGCCTGCTCGTTGGAGGCATCGCATGCCAAGTGAAATCCGCCCAGACCCTTGATGGCGACGATACCGCCGTTGGCCAGCAGCTCAACACAGCGGTCGATAATGCTGTCGCTGTTCTCGCGCGTGGTGCCGACGACCGGCGACGCGGCGGCTTCGCCCGGCTCATTGCCCATGCCGGCCTCGCGCCACGTAATATGCGGCCCGCAATCAAAGCAGGCATCGGGCTGCGCGTGAAAACGCCGGTCGAGTGGGTCGGCATACTCCGCGGCGCACTTGGGGCACATGGGAAAACAATCCATCGACGTGGCCGCTCGGTCATAAGGCAGCGATCGGATGATGGTAAAGCGTGGGCCGCAGTTAGTGCAGTTGATAAAGGGGTAGTGATAGCGTCGGTCGGCGGGATCGAACAACTCGCGCAGGCAATCGTCGCAGGTGGCGATATCGGGCGAGACGAGCGTCGTGTGCGCGGTCTGGTCCTGCGATGCTACGATGCGAAAACCCTGTTCACTGGCGGCACCCCAACCGTTGGCTGCCAGGTCCATAGTCTCGACATGCTCTACGCGGGCTGCCGCAGGCGCATGCTCAGAAAGCGCGGCAACAAAAGCATCGAGCGCATCGGCCGGAGCATGCGCCTCGATGTGCACGCCGTCGCCCGCATTGAGCACCCAGCCGCAAATGTCATGCGCCGTGGCCTCGCGATACACAAACGGTCGCATGCCAACACCCTGCACAATGCCCGTCACATGAATATGCACATGCCGCATGCGACACCCCTCATCAAAACCGACCAAAAAGGGACAGGTTTATTTTGGTAGGTAAAACTTCTAAACCTGCCAAAACAAACCTGTCCCTTTTTGGCAGGTGCGCTGCGGGAAATCCCGCTATAGCCCCAGACTTTGCCTGGTGGCGGCGCAGGTGAGCTCGCCGTGCTTAACGCCGCGCAGGCCCAGCAGGCGGTCGGCTAGTTCGTAGACGCGCTCGCCGCGACCCTTGAGCGCCAAGATCTCCAGACAGTTGTGGTGATCAAGATGCACGTGCATGGTCGATACGATCTCGTCGGTGTAGTCGTGCTGCACCTCGTCCAGGCGACGCGTCAGATCGCCGGTGTGATGGTCGTAGATCATGGTGAGCGACCCGATAACGTGCTCATCGGGTGTGCGCATCTGCTCTTTGGCGATCGAGGCGCGAATCAAATCGCGCACTGCCTCGGAGCGGTTGGCCACGTCGCCGCGGCGTGCGATCTGCTCGTCAAAGCGGCGCAGTAGGTCATCGGGCGCGGTGACCGAAAAACGGACCAGCTCGGAGCCGCCGCCGCAACGGCAGCTCGCCTCGTCGCCTGTGTCGTTGCGGTGGTCGTGCCCGCAGCCGTGCTCGTGTTCGTGTTCGGACACCCTACACCAGCTTTACGGAGCCGACGGAGTTGTGGTCAGCCTCGATGGCTTCCTCGTAGCCCTCGAGCGCGTCATGCGCCTCGTGCAGTGCGGCCATGGCAGCTTCGAGCTTGGCGCCAATGCGCTCCATGTCAAAATTCTCGGTCGCATGCAGCAGCTGATGGCTCCACTCGTGGGCGAGCTCGATGGTGTCGTCGACCTGCTTGACGCTCATGGCAAGCTGGCTCATGTTCATTCCGACGTCATGCATGGGAAATCTCCTTATGCTCGGGGCAATCCAGTGGTTCAGATTCTACTACGCCCGCGCGGGGCGCTGCCGCATAAGAAAACGGGTGCGAGTCTGTGTGACCCGCACCCGTTCACTGGGGGCTGTTTGTATTTACCATACTATCCGTGGTCGCACGCGGTGCATCCAGAAGTCCGGCGAGCGGTGCAAAAGCGTTCATGGACGGCGGCAGGACGCCAAAATGTAACCAGCGTATTACAGGTGCTTCTCCAGCAATACCTGCAGCCTTGCCTTGGGCAGCGCGCCGACCGAGCGGTCGACCTCCTCACCGTTCTTAAAGACAATCAGCGTGGGGATGCTCATGACGCCAAACTTCATGGCCAGGTCCTGATTGTCATCGACGTTGCACTTGGCAACGGCAAGCTTGCCGGCCAGCTCGTCGGCTACCTCGTCCACGATGGGCGAGAGCGATCGGCAGGGCCCGCACCAGGGCGCCCAAAAATCAACCAGTACGGGAAGGTTGTCGCTAACGACGGAATCGAAGTTCTCGGGGGTAATCTGCTTAATGTCAGCCATGGTGACCTCCATAATGCGACGCGGCTCGGCCGCGTAAAACTCAGTACGACCGTGCTTATACCCAACGGCCCGCAAAGCAACCACTCACGGGCGGCTCTTTTATATAATGGTGGGCACGCAAACGATTGGAGAGCACATGTCCACGTCACAAAGCCAGAAAAAAGAAGCTATCGCTCAGGCCGCCGAGCAGGAGCTCGCATCGCTTGTGGGCCGTGGCGTGCGCATCGCGGGCAACGCGTGCTCGCGGATCGTGCTGGTCAAAGGTGATTTGGATGATGCCGAGCGCTCGGGCGGCGAACTTGCCGCCGGCGCGGATGGCGCCGCATTGCGCAAGGCGCTCGGGGCAATCGGTTACGCGCCCGAAGAGTTTTGTGTGCTGGCGAGTGTTGCCGGCGCGGGCGACGGAGCTGTGACGGTGGGCCATGCCCTGCCGTGCGACCTGTTCCGCGAGGCGCTTGAGGCTCTGGATCCCGAGGCGGTGCTGCTGCTCGATAACAGCGCGGCCGATGTCATGCGCGAAACCTACGCCGATATGCTCGTGGCGATTGATGACTTCGACACCGCCATGCTCAAGCCCGGCCTGGTCGCCCATGTGCAGGGCCGCCGCGTGCTCGCGCTCGATGGCTTTGAGGCGGCGCTGACCGACAAGGCGGCCAAGCAGCGCATGTGGGCCTACATCAAGCAGCTGACCCCGCCGGCCGCTCCGCTGTAGCGGATTGGCGTCGGCGAGCGATTGCCTGGCGGGCAAACCACGCCGCAAGATCGGCGCCGCACTTCTACACCACAGCGCGCAGCTCAAACCGATCGCCGTTAATGCGGAACTGGCAGTTGCCGTTCATGCGCTCCACGGCAAGTTTGATGCTCTTGGTGCCAAAGCCGTGGCCCGCATGCTGGGTTATAGGAATGCCGTCGACCATGCGCGGCGCGCGGTCAAACGTGTTGGAAACTAACAGCAGCAGCTGACCGTCCTCCAATCGCAGGTCAAAGTCGACGAATCGCTTTCCTTGGGGCGCGGCGCTTGCGGCGGTGATAGCGTTTTCCAAGGCATTTGAGAGCACGCTAAACAGGTCGGCGTCACCTACATGGATGGTTTCGGGTACGGCGGCGCGCAGGTTGGCGGTAATGCCGTTTCTATTAATTTCCGAGTTAAATGATGAAAGCGCAATGGTTACGGTCTCGTTGGCGCAGAAGCGGCGTACGGCGGTGCGGTCGCCGGCTTCGCAGAGTTCGTCGATGCGTTTGAGCGCCTCGTCGGTGTGGCCCTCCTCAATCAAAGCGGCCAGACCGCGTAGGAAGTGGCGCATATCGTGGCGAAGAATCGACAGCTCGCGCCCAGATTGACGCCAGGCCTCGAGCTCTTTGATGGCGGCGCTGTCGCGGGTTTCGAGCATCCAGCGCTCTCGCTCGGCGGTTTCCTTTTCTTCGTATTCGCGCAGGTAAACGGCAAGAAACATAAGATAGAAGGCACAGAGCGCAAAGGCTAAAAACTCAACCGTCACCACCGAGCCCGAGTGGAACAGCGTGGTGTAGACGTTGGTGGCATAGTCAAAGACGTAATAGACGAGCGGCAGGATTAAAAGGATGCTCAGCTCGGTGGTGCTTTTAATCGCCAGGCGCGGACCGATGTCGCCGGCCCAATGCAACAGGACGGCAAAGACGGCGAGCGTGGTCGCGATGCGCGCCAGATAGTACGTGGTCTGCGAATCGGTCGCGGCAAATGCGGCGATACCCATCCAGTTGCTGAACTGGCAGCTCAGATAGGCGCTCGTAATGCCGAGCGCGGCAAGCAGTGGACTCAGGCGGTAGCGCGCGCACAGGTAGACGATAAGCGGCAGGTGCACGACAAGCGGATAAGCCTGGCGGGCAAAAAGCTCTCCGCCAGCGACATTGGCGATCGAGAAGGCGGCGCCGGTCACGACGCCGACCCCCAGCAGCTCAAGCGCGTGGCGTCGGTTGATTTCGACACCGCACAGCGCCGCCGAGGCAAAGACGCCAAAGAGCAACGTCGTGGCGTGGTGGATTGCCCAAAGGACCATTTCGACCGTTGCGGGCATTAGCGCCTCCCGCCCTCGAAGCGCATCGCAAAGTAGGCGTCTTGGAATCCCTGCTTGCTGCTGCGCGACAGCGGAATGCACGCGCCCGAGCGCATGACGATGTCCGTGCGATCGAAGTGGTCGATGTTGCGCAAGTTGACCTGGTAACTACGGTGGCATTTAAAGAAGGTGGCATTTTGTGCCAAACGGTCCTCAACGCTGCGGAACGACTCGAGTGCCTCGATATCGCGGCCATCGCGCAGGTGGAAGACCACGTGCTTGTTGCGCGCCTCGGCATATTCGATATCGGATAAGCGCAGGGCGTGGTAGCCAAAGGACGTTTTGATCACGAGCTCGTCGGTTGCCGCCGGGCGCATGCTCGAAAGCTCGTCGAGTAGCTGTGCCAGGCGTTCGTAAGTCACGGGCTTGAGCAGATAGTCGAAGGCGCGGACCTCGTAGGACTCTAGTGCAAACTCGGGCGATGAGGTGAGAAACACCAGACGCACGGCGGTATCGGCCTGGCGCAATTCGCGCGCGGTGTCCATGCCGTTGACGAGCGGCATAATCATATCGAGCAGGATGATGTCGGCGCGCGATGCGGCATGGCGGGCCAGCAGGTCCTCGCCGCGCGTGACGAGCGCAACATCGACCGCCGTGCCCGTTTCGGTCGACCAACGGTCGATCATCCGGTGCAGTCTATCTAGAAAAGCGACGTCGTCGTCGCAGGCAATAATCTTGAGCATTCGGCCCCCCTAGTAGTTCGATTTTGCCACATTGGGTGCGTACCGCCCGCGGGGGGTGCGCGCCGTTTGCGCCCCACGGCGTGCAACTCGCGCCAAGCGGTATTGCGGTGGCGAAAGATGCCTCCTGCGCTATCGAGAGCTCGACTGTTCTTAACTTGTCAGGCCTGCCCCATGATTGAATCTTTATTTCAACTTTACACCTAGGTTTACAGCTGTCTTGTCAGCTGTAAACCTAGGTGTCATACTAAAGCCCCAAGATTCGCCAAAAGAGAGGGGCCTTGATGGCACAGAGCGCGAACATGGATGCATCGGAGCTTGCACGCGACATTGCGGCCGGCCTGGCATCGGCAACGACGGCAACGGAGCGCGCGGCATTGGTGCCCGCAGAGCTCGTCGAGGCCATTCAGCAACTTAAAACCAAACGCGACGCGGTGATTCTGGCACACTATTACGTGGCACCCGAGGTCCAAGCTGTGGCCGATTACGTCGGCGACAGCTTCTACCTGGCAAAGCTTGCCAAGAGCCTGCCGCAGCAGACCATCGTGCTGTGTGGCGTGGAGTTTATGGGCGAGAGCGCCAAGTTGCTCAACCCCACCAAGACCGTGCTGCTGCCCGAGCCGGGCGCGGATTGCCCCATGGCTCACATGGTCAAGCGCGAGACGGTCGATGCGGCGCGCGCCGAGTACGGCGACGACCTGGCTGTCGTCTGCTACGTCAACTCGACGGTCGAGATCAAGAGCTGGAGTGATGTGTGCGTCACCAGCTCCAACGCCGTTAAGATCGTGTCCGAGCTGCCGCAGCAGCACGTCCTGTTCATTCCCGACCAAAACCTCGGTCGCTTCGTAGCCGAGCAGGTGCCGCAAAAGCACGTCCTACTTAACAAGGGCTACTGCCCGCGCCACCACATCATCACCGTCGAGCAGATCGTCGACGCGCAGGAAGCGCATCCCGACGCGCTCGTGCTGGCGCACCCCGAATGCAAAGCCGACGTGCTGGCCGAGGCCGACTACATCGGCTCCACCGCCGGCATCATCAAGTATGCCGAGGAGTCGGACGCCAGCGAGTTCATCATCGTGACGGTCCGCGGCGTGCTCTACGAGCTCGAGCGCCGCTGCCAGGGCACCGGTAAAAAGTTCTACTTCCCCGCGGTGCAGCCCACCTGCGTCAACATGGATCTCATCACGCTCGAAAAGCTCGCACGCTGCCTAGAGACGGGCGAGGGCAAGGTGAAGATCGGCGTGTCGGACGAGGCCGCCGACCAGGCCAAGCTCACGCTCGACCGTATGCTCGAGTACGCGGCGCGCTAAGCCAATGTGACATGAGGGACCATCCCTTATGCCACATTACAAGGGAGAGGATTCCTGTGGAAACTAAGCAATACCCCGACATGGAGTGCGATGTCGTCATTGCCGGCTGCGGCGTGGCGGGCCTGTATGCGGCTCTCAATCTGCCGACGAGCACGCGCGTGATCATGCTCTCCAAGGGTGCGGTCGACGAGTGCGATTCGATGCTCGCACAGGGCGGCATCTGCGTGCTGCCCGAGGGCTCGGACTACGATGCCTTCTTTGAGGACACCATGCACGCCGGTCACTACGAGAACCGCCGCGAGAGCGTAGACATTATGATCCGCTCGAGCCGCTCGGTCATCAACGACCTGCTGGCGATGGGCGTGGACTTTGAGCGCAAGGCCGATGGCGGCCTCGACTTTACCCGCGAGGGCGCGCACAGCCGCCCGCGCATCGCCTTCCATGCCGACATTACGGGCAAGGAGATCACGACCAAGCTGCTCCAGGCCGTCCGCAAGCTGGACAACGTGCAGATTCTTGAGCACGTGGCCATGACTGACATCCTCACGGCCGAGCGCGATGGGGCCACGGTGTGCACTGGTGTCGTCGCTGTTGCCGTGGACGAGGGCGATTCGGTCCGCCCCGCCGACGAGCTGGCACATGCCGTCGAGGGCGTGCATACCGGTGAGCCGTTTAAGATCCATGCCCGCCACGCGCTGTGGGCGACGGGCGGTATCGGCGGCGTGTACGATCACTCCACCAACTACCCGCAGCTCACCGGCGACGCCTGCTACATCGCGCAGGAGCACGGCATTACGATGGAACATCTGGACTACGTGCAGATTCACCCCACGGGACTATTCTCGCCGCAGCCGGGCCGCACCTTCCTGATCAGCGAGAGCTGCCGCGGCGAGGGCGCGATTCTGCTCAACGCCGCCGGCGAGCGTTTTACCGACGAGTTGCAGCCGCGCGACGTTGTCGCCGCCGCCATCCGCGAGCAGATGAAGCAGGACGGCACCGAGCACGAGTGGCTGAGCTTTGCCCCCGTCGAGCGCGACGTGGTGACCGGGCACTTCGCCAACATCCGCGCGCGCTGCCTTGAGGACGGTCGCGACATCCTGGATGAGCCCATCCCCGTCACGCCCACGCAGCACTACTTTATGGGCGGCGTGTGGGTCGACAAGGACGGCCGCACCTCGATGCCCGAGCTCTACGCCGCGGGCGAGACGGCCTGCAACGGCGTTCACGGCAAGAACCGCCTTGCATCAAACAGCCTGCTCGAAGCACTGGTCTGGGGTCGTCGCGCTGCTTGGCGTATGCGCACCGGCGAGTCGCTGGCCGTGGAGGAGGCCGGCGAGCCCGCGCTCGATGGCCGTCATCGCGCCCTGAGCGCCGATGCCCTGGCAATCGATGATCTGGCCCGTGCCGCCGGCACGCAGGCCGTGGAGGAGTAGACCATGAATCCCATTACTATGAAACTCGTCGTCGATGATTTGATTCTGCAGGCTCTGCGCGAGGACATTACCTTTGAGGACGTGAGCACGGCGAGCGTGTGCCCCACGGCGCGCCCCGCCACGGTGGAGCTTATCGCCAAGGCCGACGGCATCATCGCCGGCCTGGACGTGTTCGCCCGCACCTTTGAGCTGCTGGATCCGCAGAGCTCCGTGTTGTTCGATGTTGCCGACGGTGACGAGGTGCACGCCGGCGACCACGTGGGCCAGGTGCGCGGCGACGCGCGCGTGCTGCTTTCGGGCGAGCGTGTGGCGCTCAACTACCTGCAGCGCATGAGCGGCATCGCCACCTATACGCACCGAATGGCGGCGGCGCTCGAGGGTACCAAGACCGTGCTTGTCGACACGCGCAAGACCACACCGGGCATGCGCGTCTTCGAGAAGGCCGCGGTCGAGATCGGTGGCGGCAGCAACCACCGCTACAACCTGTCGACGGCTGTCATGCTCAAGGACAACCATATCGACGCCGCCGGCGGCGTGGCACGCGCGATTGAGATGGCGCGCGCCCATGCGTCGTTTACCACGACGGTCGAGATTGAGTGCGAGAACCTGGACATGGTACGCGAGGCCGTGGAGGCCGGTGCCGACATCATCATGCTCGACAACATGACCCACGACGACATGGCTGCTGCGATTGAGCTTATCGCCGGTCGTGCCAGGACCGAGTGCTCGGGCAATGTGGATGCCAGCAATATCCGCGCCCTGGCCGATTTGGGCGTCGACTTTATTAGCTCGGGCGCGCTGACACACTCCGCCCCGATCCTCGACCTCTCGCTTAAGCACCTGCGTCTGCTGGACGGTAAATAATGAACGCCCGCGAGCGCCGTCGTGCCATCATGGACGTGCTCGAGGTGGCCAAGGAGCCCGTTTCGGGCAGCGCACTTGCCCGCGAGGTTGGCGTGAGCCGTCAGGTCGTGGTTCAAGATATTGCCCTGTTGCGTGCCGATGGGCACGATGTCGTGGCAACCAACCGTGGTTATGTGCTGCAGGAGGCTCCCAGCAGCCCCGCCGTGCCCACGCGCTTGGTCAAGGTTCGCCACAGCGTGGAGCAGGCAGGCGATGAGCTCACGAGTATCGTCGACGTCGGCGGCTCCGTGCTCAACGTGATCGTCAATCACCGCGTGTACGGCAAGATCACGGCCGACTTGGACATCCGCAATCGTCGCGATGTTGAGCGCTACCTGCACGATATCGAGAGCGGCAAGAGCTTTCCGCTGCTGACGGTAACCAGCGGCTATCACTTCCATCGCATTGCGGCAGAGGATGAGCAAACCCTCGACGAGATCGAGGCCATGCTCAAGGAGAAAGGCTACCTTGCCGATTTAATGCCCTACGAGGATGATTTGTCCTAGTAACGAATGCAAAAGGAGGCCTCCGCGGCGATGCGGAGGCCTCCTTTTTGTGCACGGTGTACTTTTGAGTGTGCAGGTGGGGGAGTTGTTACTCCTCGACGATCTCGGTGATCGCGCCAGCGGGGCAAGCGTCCTGGCAAGCGCCGCAGGCGACGCAGGAGTCCTCGTCAGCGACGGTAGCGACGTCCTGGAGCTCCAGAACGCCAGCGGGGCAGGAGTCGACGCAAACGCCACAAGCGATGCACTCGTCGGCATCAATTACGGGATGAGCCATGGTAGTTTCCTCTCTGTTGACCGACGCTACAGGCGATGCGCGCCGGTTTGATTCGGGCAAAAACATACCACGGGAGCGACCGTTTGCAATACCCTCTGGCCGGCATCTTCATACCGTTCGCCGAGTATGCCAAGGTTTACTAAAAAACGCGCAGGTGGGGCCGTTGAGCTGCGCAAATGTTAGCTAAAGGTGACTTGAAATATTGAGCTATTGAGCGCACTTGCGGAAAGGGCATCCCGTTATTTGGCCGAAAAACGGGTCGCAGTTTCCGGTTGGGCCCGCTAGCGGAAACTGCGACCCGGTATCAGCTCTCAAAACGGGATATGGTTTCCGGTTGAGCCTTCAGACGGAAGCTGCGACCCGGAATCCGCGCTCAAACCGGGATGAGCTTTCCGAAAGGCAGCCCCAGGCACCCCCGGACCAAAACCTCAGCCATCTCTACATAGATCTCGATAGATTTACCGAGAACTCAATCAGCGCATCTACCTGCACATTTGAGAACCTAAACTCTCAGCATAAAGAAATCTTATATGAATTGACTTAGATTTTGTATATTCCGGCCCATAAGGGGATACACTACAACCTGAAAGACAAGCCGAAGCGCCGTGTGACAGACCGTCGAGGCGGCGCGAACGCACAAGAGAGAGGGAATTTCTGATGAGTAAGATTCTTGGTATCGACCTTGGTACTACTAACTCCGCTATGGCCGTCCTCGAGGGCGGTTCTCCGACCATTATCGTGAACGCCGAGGGCGACCGCACCACCCCGTCCGTTGTTGGCTTCCGTGCTGACGGCGACCGCGTCGTGGGTAAGGCCGCTAAGAACCAGGCTGTCACCAACCCCAAGAACACCGTGTTCTCCATCAAGCGCTTCATGGGCCGTAAGTACTCCGAGTGCACCTCCGAGATCAAGACCGTGCCGTATGAGGTCAAGGAGGGCCAGGGTGGCCGTGCCGTCGTCGACATCGAGGGCAAGGATTACACCGCCGAGCAGGTGAGCGCCATGACGCTCGCAAAGATGAAGGCCGACGCCGAGAAGTATCTGGGCGAGACCGTCACCGACGCCGTCATCACCGTCCCGGCCTACTTCAACGACGCCCAGCGTCAGGCCACCAAGGACGCCGGCAAGATCGCCGGCCTCAACGTCAAGCGTATCGTCAACGAGCCGACCGCTGCTGCTCTGGCCTATGGCCTGGACAAGCAGGGTACCGACCAGCGCATCCTGGTCTTCGACCTGGGCGGCGGCACCTTCGACGTCTCCATCCTTGATCTCGCCGACGGCGTGTTTGAGGTTCTGTCCACCTCGGGCGACAACCACCTGGGCGGCGACGACTGGGATCAGCGCGTCATCGATTGGATGGCCGATAAGTTCCAGCAGGAGAACGGTGTCGACCTGCGTCAGGACCCCATGGCCCTGCAGCGTCTGAAGGAGGCCGCCGAGAACGCCAAGAAGGAGCTCTCCGCCGCCCAGCAGACCACCATCAACCTGCCGTTCATTACCATGAACCAGTCCGGCCCGCTGCACCTCAACTACACGCTGACCCGCGCCGAGTTCGAGAAGATCACCCGCGACCTGCTCGAGCGCTGCAAGCAGCCTGTCACCAACGCCCTGCGCGACGCCAAGCTTAAGCTCTCCGATCTGACCGAGGTCATCCTCGTCGGCGGCTCCACCCGTATGCCCGCCGTCCAGGAGCTCGTCAAGACCATGACCGGCAAGCAGCCCAACATGTCCGTGAACCCCGACGAGGTCGTTGCCGACGGCGCTGCCGTCCAGGGCGGCGTGCTCACCGGCGACGTCGAGGGCATCCTGCTGCTCGACGTTACCCCGCTGTCGCTGGGCGTCGAGACCATGGGCGGCATCATGACCAAGATGATCGACCGCAACACCACGATCCCGACCTCCAAGACCGAGGTCTACTCCACCGCTGCCGACAACCAGACCAGCGTCGAGATCAACGTGCTCCAGGGCGAGCGCGAGCTTGCCCGCGACAACAAGTCGCTCGGTAAGTTCCAGCTGACCGGCATCCCGGCTGCCCGCCGCGGCGTGCCGCAGATCGAGGTCACCTTCGACATCGATGCCAACGGTATCGTCAAGGTCTCCGCTAAGGACAAGGGCACCGGCAAGGAGCAGCAGATCACCATTTCTGGCTCCACTGCTCTGTCCGACGACGAAGTCGACCGTATGGTCAAGGACGCCGAGGCTCATGCCGAGGAGGACAAGAAGCAGAAGGAAGAGGTCGAGGTCCGCAACCAGACCGACAGCCTGTGCTACTCCACCGAGCAGACCCTCAACGAGCTGGGCGACAAGGTTTCCGCCGACGTGAAGTCCAAGGCCGAGGCCGCTATCGCCGACGCCAAGAAGGCACTCGAGGGCTCTGACGTCGAGGCCATCAAGGCCGCCGGCGAGTCCCTGCAGTCCGTGGCCTACGAGCTGGCTCAGGTTGTCTACGCCGACGCTCAGCAGCAGACCGACGGTGCCGCCGGCGCCCAGCCTGCCGACGATGACGTCGTCGACGCCGACTACGAGGTTGTGGACGACGAGGACAAGTAATCATGTCCGCCCGTAAAGCTCGCACGGAGGCGGCTGCCGCTGGCGCCGCCCCCGTTGACTCTGAGGAGAAGGACGTGAAGATTCCCGTAGAGGCCGCAGACGATACCGAGGCCAACGAGGCCGAGGCCGCCGAGGCTGCCGAGAACCAAGTAGAGGATTCCAACAAGGAGGCGACGATGACCGAGGACGAGATGGTGGAAGCTGCTATCCGCGCCGGTGAGGAAGCCGCCGACAACGACTTTAAGCTCAAGTTCGAGCAGGCTCAGAAAGAGCTTGCCGACGTGCGCAACGAGCTCGATGCTGCGGCAGAGGCTCAGAAGGCCGCCGAGGATAAGGCAAAGGACGCCACCGAGCGCACCGCCCGTCTACAGGCCGACTGGGAGAACTTCCGTCGCCGCACCGCCAACGAGCGCATCGCCGAGCGCGAGCGCGCGACCGAGAAGCTCGTCACCGCGCTGTTGCCGGTGATCGACGATATCGAGCGCGCGATCGACCATGCCCGCAGCCAAGAGCTTTCCGACGACTTTAAGCAGTTCGTCGACGGCGTCGATGCGGTTCATGCCAAGCTGCTTGATGTGTTTGCGCACGAGGGCGTTGAGCCCATCGATCCCAAGGGCGAGGCGTTCGATCCGCTCGAGCATCAGGCCGTGGGTCGCGTCGAGGACGCATCGCAGTATGACGAGACCGTCAACGATGTGTACCAGAAGGGCTACCGCATGGCGGATCGCATCCTGCGTTCCGCGATGGTGACGGTGACCTACGGTGGCGAGAAGCGCCCCGCACCGGAGCCCGAAGCGGCGCCCGAGGATGCTACGGCCGATACGGCCGAGAGCACCGAGGAGTAATTGAGAAGGGCCCCGGGGCAACACCCGGGGCCCTTTCTGGCCTAGTGCCATATGAAAGCATGAACCGCCGCCCGCTGGGCGACGGATGAAACAGGAGAGGAGCTACGATGGCTGCAGGCAAAACCTTCTATGACATCCTGGGCGTATCCAAGAGCGCCTCCGACAAAGAGATCAAGAGCGCGTTTCGCAAGCTCGCGCAAAAATATCACCCCGATGCCGGCGGCGACGAGGCCAAGTTCAAGGAGATCAGCGAGGCCTACGAAACGCTTTCGGACGAGAAGAAGCGCAAAGAGTACGACCAGATGCTCATGTTTGGCGGCATGCCGGGCGCGGGCGGCGCGTATGGCGGCGGCTACGGTGCCGGCGCGGGCGCCAGCGGCTGGGGCGATATCTTCGACAGCATCTTTAGCGGCAACGGCGCCTGGGGCAGCGATTGGGGCTCGGGCTTTGCCGGGGCTGCGGGTAATGCCGGCGCGGGCCGCAGCCGTGCTCGCAAGGGCGGCGACCTGTCGTTGACCGTCGATGTTTCGGCCGAGGACGCGTTCCGCGGCGTGACGCACAAGGTTACCTATCGCATTCCCTCGACGGGCGAGCAGCAGACCATTACGGTCTCGGTGCCCGCGGGTGCGGTCGACGGCGGCAAACTGCGCTACAAGCGTCGCGGCGAGTATGGCGTTGCCGGCGGCGAGCGCGGCGACCTGGTCGTGACCACGCACGTGGAGGAGCATCCGCTGTTTAAGCGTAAAGGTGCCGACGTGACCATGGAGGTACCGGTCTCGGTCTACGAGGCGGCGCTCGGCTGCACGGTGGACGTGCCCACGCCCGGCGGGGCGACGGTTCGTCTGAAGGTGCCGGCGGGCACCCAGACGGGCAAGAAGTTCCGCTTTAAGGAGATGGGTGCGCCCGACGTTAAGCATCGCGGGCGCACCGGTGCACTGCTTGTCGAGATCAAGGTGCAGGTTCCCACGAGCCTGTCCGATGGCGAGCGTGATGCCATGACCAAGCTGCGCGAGGCCGACACGCGCGACTATCGCGAGAAGGTCAACCGTTACAAGGCGACGTACTAGGGCGGTCTTGGCGCACGCCCGCGCCCGCGGGCTTATGATGGACGATAACGAGACGGAAAGGGGTCAGGTAGCATGGCCGAGGACAATAGGAACAAACCGCTGTACATGATCAGCGTGGCGGCCGAGCTGACTGGCATGCATCCGCAGACTCTGCGCGTCTACGAGTCCAAGGGCCTGGTGAACCCCCAGCGCTCGGGCGGCAACACGCGTCTGTATTCGCGTGCCGATATCGAGCGCCTGGAGCTCATCAACCAGCTGACCGACGAGGGCATCAACCTTGCCGGCGTGGTGCGCATCCTTGATATGAAGGAGCGTGCCGAGGAGCGCGAGCGCGAGAACGAAAAACTCCGTGCCCGCGTGCGCCAGCTCGAGGACGAGCTGCACGAGTACAAGATGCAGAAGAAGATCACCTCCTTGGCCCCGCGCGATGGCTCGGTCAACCCCGAGCAAGTCATGCGCAAGCTTTTGGGCGCAGGCGGGGATCTGTAGTTACGCGGTTTTACCAAACCGCGTAACGGGCCGACGCTGCTCGCCGCCCAGGGCGACAATTTGTCATTCAAAAGGCGAGGCATGACCAGAAGGTCAATGCCTCGCCTTTTTCATGCCAACTTGTTCGCTCTGGACGTCGCTCGCTGTCCGTCCTCTACCTGCGGCGTTGCCTTGCTCCGGATGCGGTAGTCATTGGGGACGTTCTTAAATGACTAGTCGAGAGGGACGCTCTTGCACCAAATCTTCCGACCCACACTGGGTTCGTCCTTTACTTTACTGAGATAAAGTGAACGTGTAGATTCGTAACCCACTCGCAACCGTTCTATGGCACGATATTGAACGAATGTATGCTATGCGCCCAAATCTTTTGGGCAGAGTGGGAGACAGTATGGTCAAGCTGTACGAGGACGGCGTCTACCTGCGCGGCGGCAGCGAGGTTGTGCCTGCGGCCGAGGCTGCCGAGCGCGGTATTACGCAGACGCCCGAGGATGCCAAGCGCGGCACCATCGCGTATTCGATCCTCCAGGCACACAACACGTCCGGAGATCCCGAGGCGCTCAAGATTCGCTTCGACGCCATGGCGAGCCACGACATCACCTTTGTCGGCATCATCCAGACGGCGCGCGCCTCGGGCATGGAGCAGTTCCCGCTGCCCTACGTGCTCACCAACTGCCATAACTCCCTGTGTGCCGTGGGCGGCACCATCAACGAGGACGACCACGTCTTTGGCCTCTCGGCTGCCAAGAAGTACGGCGGCATTTTCGTTCCGCCGCACATCGCCGTCATCCACTCCTTTATGCGCGAGAACTTCGCCGGTTGCGGCAAGATGATCCTGGGCTCCGACTCGCACACCCGCTACGGCGCCCTGGGCACCATGGCCGTGGGCGAGGGTGGTGGCGAGCTGGCAAAGCAACTGCTGCGCGACACCTACGACGTCGCCTATCCCGGTGTCGTCGCCATCTACCTCACGGGCGCCCCGCGCCCCGGCGTCGGCCCGCACGACGTGGCGCTCGCCATCATCCGCGCCGTCTTTGCCAAGGGCTACGTTAAGAACAAGGTCATGGAGTTTGTGGGCCCCGGCATCGCGAGCATGACGACCGACTACCGCAATGGCGTCGATGTCATGACCACCGAGACCACCTGCCTGTCGAGCATCTGGGCCACCGACGAGGACACGCACGCGTTTTTGACCATGCACGGCCGCGGCGACGACTACCGCGAGCTCAAGCCCGCCGATGTTGCCTACTACGACGGCTGCGTCGAGGTCGATCTGTCGAGCATCAAGCCCATGATTGCGCTGCCATTCCATCCTTCCAACGGCTTTGAGATCGACGAGCTCAACGAGAACCTCGAGGACATCCTGCGCGAGGTGGAGCTCGAGGCCGCCAAGATCGGCGAGGGCAAGACGCACTTTAGCCTGCTCGACAAGATCATCGACGGCAAGCTGCACGTGCAGCAGGGCGTTATCGCCGGCTGCTCGGGCGGCAACTACGACTCCGTGGTCCAGGCTGCCCGCGTGCTTAAGGGCGCCAACACCGGCTGCGGCGAGTTCTCGCTGTCGGTCTATCCCACGAGCCAGCCCGTGGCACTCGAGCTTACACGCCGCGGCTACATCTACGACCTTATGGAGGCCGGCGCGATTGTGCGCACGGCGTTCTGCGGCCCGTGCTTCGGCGCCGGCGACACGCCCGCCAACAATGGCCTTTCGATCCGCCACACCACGCGCAATTTCCCCAACCGCGAGGGTTCCAAGCCGGGTAATGGCCAGCTGAGTGCCGTAGCCCTGATGGACGCCCGCTCCATTGCGGCGACGGCTGCCAACGGCGGCGTCCTGACGCCGGCGACCGACCTGCCCGAGGAGACTTGGGACGAGGCCTGCGAGTACACCTTTGACGACGCGCCGTACAAAAAGCGCGTGTACTGGGGCTTTGGCAAGGCGGAGCCTGCCGACGAGCTGGTCGAGGGCCCCAACATCAAGCCGTGGCCCGCGATGGAGCCTCTCGGCGACGACATCCTGCTCAAGGTGTGCTCCAAGATCATGGACCCGGTCACCACGACCGACGAGCTCATTCCCTCGGGCGAGACGAGCTCCTTCCGCTCCAACCCGCTGGGCCTGGCCGAGTTTACGCTCAGCCGCCGCGACCCGGCCTACGTGGGCCGCTCCAAGGAGGTCGACGCGGTGGAAAAGCGCCGCGTTGCCGGCGAGGCCGCGGGCGACCTGGCGGCACTCGATGCTGAGCTTGCCAGCGTGTTTGAGGCACTGGCCGGCGCGGGTGTCACGGCCGATGCCAAGGCGACCGAGTACGGCTCTATGCTCTATGCCAAGAAGCCCGGCGACGGTTCCGCCCGCGAGCAGGCCGCGAGCTGCCAGCGCGTGATTGGCGGCCTGGCCAACATCGTCCACGAGTACGCCACCAAGCGCTATCGCTCCAACGTGATGAACTGGGGCATGGTGCCCTTCCAGATGGAGGCGGAGCCCAACTTTGAGGTGGGCGACTACGTCTTTGTGCCGGGTATCCGTGCCGCGCTCGATGGCGACCTGAAGAACATCGCTGCCTACGTGGTGCGCGCCGACGGTGCGGTTGAGCAGATTGAGCTCTACATTGCCGATATGACGGCAGAGGAGCGTGCCATCGTCAAGGCCGGCTGCTTGATCAACTACAACAAGTTCAAGGCCGCTGCCGAGTAACTCTGCTGTACGCCCCTGCCACACCTTTCCCTCGTGCTCACGCGCTTCGCGAGGGTCGCCCGAGGGAAAGGTGTGGCAGGGGCTACCGCGACGTTCTCGTTGGGTCTTGAGGGGCGCTAATAATTGACCGGGACCACCACAAAGTTGCCTGCCCGGCGGGTCCTTATTTCGATGGGGTCCAGGTTATTTCATCGTCAAATAGCCAAGTGCGTGCCGAGCCACTGTTGCGCGCTGTCTGCGGATCGGGCTCGCAAGTTTGTTCGTAGGCATCTTCGGTACACCGATCCATAAAATCGACGACTGCCGTCTGGTCGCCCTCCATGACGTAGATTACGTCGCCATCCGAGATATAGACCCCCGGTCCTTCATTGTCCACGTAGCCGGGGTCGTATGAGACGTTGCACAATCTGCTCCCGTTTGCCGCATCGAGCTCAAGGGTCGAATAATACCCGCCAACCATTTGGCCATTCTTGGCTCGATATGTTGCGGCGCCGTACCACCGCTTAAACGTCTTGCCTTTGAGTAAACTGGTTGCCTTGCCGATAAGCTGTTCATCTTTGGTGTAGCGCCTGGCCCCAAGTTCGATACGGGGATAGTTGCTGACCCCAAGTGCTGCGGGCGTACCGTCAAAATCGACGGTGATCGAATCGGGTTTGACGATATCGGTGAGGACCTCGATGGGATAGCTTACGGTCTCAACCGCCGCCTGCGTCGCAGAGGCGGGGAGAAATGCGAGATAGATAATTCCTACGCCGACTGCGGTAATCGCAAACGCTAAGACGAGCAGGCCGATATAGGTGGAGCGTTTCACGGCGGGTACCTCGCAAACAGTATGCATTCATTAAGATAAGTGATACCAGCTTACGACAATATTCAAAAGAAAGCGATCGGTCGAAATGACGGGGCGAAAAGGCCCTATTGGGCTTCGATTTGACCTCTAATAGGAATATTTGCCCCACTCATTCTGGGCGAGAGGTCAATAATTCAGTCCACGAGTCTTGAGCGATACTATTCTCACTAAACTCACTCTTTTCACAGTAAGCACTATAAATACGATAGGGAGGACGACGAGAACGTTGTGACGTGCGATAGCTAAGCCGTTTAAGTCGGACTCTGACCTTGAATCTCCGCCTCTATCTGTGCGAACGGGCTATTGTCGGTTCTCGATTCCATCGCTGCGTTCTCGTTGGGTTTTGGGATCGCCAAACGTAGACTGGGCTTGATGCCGCCTCTTTTAATCGGGGCTGATTCTTCTCTGGATCACCACAAAGGGGACAGGCACCTTTGTGGTGGTTCTCGGTTTGTCTCGACTTGTAACATCTTGGCCGCTAAAAGTGGGCCTGGTGTTACAGATTTAGATTTTCGATTCGGGTGTCTTCTGTTCGTCTCGATTTGTAACAGATAGAGCTCTATTTGCCGAGTAGATGTTACAGATTGAGACAAACGGGTGCCGCTGAACAATTCGTCTCGATTTGTAACATCTGGAGCCAGAAACGGTCGATAGATGTTACAGATTGAGACGGTAGCGCACCTGTGCGGCGGCGGGCCGACATCTTTACCCCTATCTCTTAATCACTCAGAAAATCTTATATATAGAGACTTAGATTTGTGTATAAGATCGCGCAAAGCTGGCAACAATACTTCTCGAACAACGTGAAGCCGCCCCGTAGGGCGGCCGCCCCAAGAGAGGTGATTCCATGAGAATCGATAAGCTAGCAATGACGTCGCGCGAGGCGCTGCAGACCGCCATGAGCACGGCCGCTGACGTGCAGGCCGGCGCGGTGGAGCCGATTCATCTGCTGTCTGCCCTGCTCGGTGCCGGCGAGCGCAATATCTCCGTGATCATCGAGCGCATCGGTGCCGACCCGGCTCAGCTCGCACGCTCCACACAGGATGCCATCGACCACGCGCCCAAGGTTTCGGGCGAGGGCCAGCAGATGGGCCTGTCCAACGAGCTCGTCCGCGTCATCGAGAAGGCCGAGAAGAAGGCCACCAAGATGGGCGACAGCTTTGTGGTGACTGAGCATCTGCTGATGGCGCTTGCCGAGGACAAGGGCGAGGCGGGCCGCGTGCTGCGCGACGCCGGCGTCACCAAGGAGCGCATCGAGCAAGTCTACGAGGAGCTGCGTGGCGATGACCGCGTGACGTCTGCCGAGGACAAGACTCAGTTTGAGGCACTGGAGCAGTACGGTCGCAACATCTGCGATCTGGCCCGCGCCGGCAAGCTCGACCCGGTCATCGGCCGTACCGATGAGATTCGCCGCACCATCCAGGTCCTGTCCCGTCGCACCAAGAACAACCCCGTGCTCATCGGTGAGCCGGGCGTCGGCAAGACGGCCATCGTCGAGGGCATCGCCCAGCGTATCGTGGCCGGCGACGTGCCGAGCACCCTGCGCGACCGCGACCTTATCGAGCTCGACATGAGCGCGCTGGTCGCCGGCGCCAAGTACCGCGGCGAGTTCGAGGACCGCTTGAAGGCCGTACTCAAGGAAGTCCAGAAGTCCGAGGGCAAGGTCATCCTGTTCATCGATGAGCTCCACACCATCGTGGGCGCGGGTGCCACCGAGGGCTCCATGGACGCCGGCAACATCCTCAAGCCGGCGCTCGCCCGTGGCGACCTGCACGCGATCGGCGCGACCACGCTCGACGAATACCGCAAGTACATCGAGAAGGACGCGGCGCTCGCCCGTCGTTTCCAGACCGTTATGGTGAGCGAGCCTACCGTCGAGGACACCATTTCGATCCTGCGTGGCCTCAAGGAGAAGTACGAGATCTTCCACGGTGTGCATATCACCGATAGCGCGCTCGTGGCAGCTGCCGACCTCTCCGATCGCTACATCGCCGACCGCTTCCTGCCCGACAAGGCCATCGATCTGGTCGATGAGGCGGCAAGCCGCCTGCGCATGGAACTCGACAGCATGCCGGTCGAGATCGACGCCACCACGCGTCAGCTCACTCAGCTGCAGATCGAGGAACAGGCGCTCATGAAGGAGACCGACGACGCCTCCAAGGAGCGTCTGGAGGCCCTGTGCCAGGAGATTGCCGAGGTCCAGGAAAAACTCAACGTGCAAAAGGCCGGCTGGCTCAACCAGAAGAACGCCATCGACCACGTGCAGGAGCTTAAGAGCCAGCTTGACGAGGCCAAGAGCGAGGAGGAGCGTGCGACGCGCAACGGCGATTTGGGTCGTGCGTCCGAGCTGCGCTACTCCGTGATTCCGGGCCTGCAGCAGCAGATTCAGGATTCCGAGGCCGCGCTCGAGGCGCAAAAGCAGCAGGACGGCGAGGGCCTCAACGAGCAGGTGACCTCCGATGAGATCGCCGAGGTCGTGAGCGCCTGGACCGGCGTGCCCGTGTCCAAGATGATGCAGGGCGAGCTCGACAAGCTCAAAGGCCTGGAGGGCGAGCTGCATAAGCGCGTCATCGGTCAGGATGAGGCCGTCTCCGCCGTTGCCGCGGCCGTGCGCCGCAGCCGTGCGGGCCTCTCCGATCCGGACAAGCCCATCGGCAGCTTCTTCTTCCTGGGCCCCACCGGCGTGGGCAAGACCGAGCTCGCCAAGGCGCTGGCCGAGTGCCTGTTCGATGACGAGCGCGCGCTCGTGCGTATCGACATGTCCGAGTATATGGAGAAGTTCAGCGTCCAGCGTCTGATTGGTGCGCCCCCGGGATACGTGGGCTACGACGAGGGCGGCCAGCTCACCGAGGCCGTGCGCCGTCGTCCGTACTCTGTGATCTTGCTCGACGAGATGGAGAAGGCTCATCCGGATGTCTTTAACGTGCTGTTGCAGGTGCTTGATGACGGTCGTCTGACCGATGGCCAGGGTCGCCAGGTGTCCTTCAAGAACACGATTATCATCATGACGTCCAACGTGGGCTCCAAGGCCATCGCCGATCTGTCCGGTAAGGACGAGGAGGAGATGCGCCATCAGGTCGACGCTGCCATGGCTCAGACCTTCCGCCCCGAGTTCCTCAACCGTATCGACGATATCGTGGTGTTCCATCCGCTCGGTATGGCGCAGATCGAGAAGATCGTCGACATCCAGCTCGCCAACGTCCGCGCGCGTCTGGCCAAGGAGCGCATGACGCTTGCCATCACCCCGGCGGCCAAGCAGATGCTCGCCGTGGGCGGCCTGGACCCGGTCTTTGGCGCCCGTCCGCTCAAGCGTCTGGTTCAGCGCGAGGTCGTGGATGCCATCGCCGCCGCTATCATCGACGGCACGGTGCGCGAGGGCGATCAGGTGACGGTCGATGCCGACAAGGACGGCGGCTTTACCGTCGTGTGCGACAACACGCCGGCGGCCACCTATGAGGTCCCCGACGCCGAATAGATTTATGGGACATGCCTTAAAATCTGCCAGCCGTCTCTAAACGCCAAGGGCGGCGGATCCAATTGGGTCCGCCGCCCTTTTTCGTGCGACAATCGATAATGTTGAACGGATGCGATGCAAGGAGCTATGCAGATGAAAGACGAGAACAAGACGCACGCACCGGTTGCTGAGGCAGCGCCCGCCGCGCCGGTCGCACCGAAGGCTTCTCCCAAACCGGCGCCCAAGCCGCGCGACCCCTACATCCGTGCCGAGAACGAGGACGATGACGGCTACGATCCCTACAGCGATCGCCGCCCCGAGCGCGAGCCGATGTTCGAAGCCGACCCCTGGCGCTAAGTGCCACCCAAAAGGCCACCAATAAGTTGCGGTGAAATAGGGACTGTTTTGCGGTTTGACCAGCAAAAACAGCCCTATTTCACCGCAACTGCGTTAGGGATTTTTCTACAGGGGGAGGGTAGTCAAAAAAGCCCCGTCCCAAATTGACTGCTCGGGGAGTCGCATTCGAGCTCGGTTGTCCTCTTAGCCACTCGATATCCTTCGGAGCAATAACGGTGATAAAACTTGCTTAAGTGTTAATCAAGCTACACACAATCTTGCTCTCTAATTAATCAAGAATCGCTATAATTTTGATTAGCTAGAGAGCAAGATTGGAGAATCATGGCATTCAACGACTTGATCGCCCAGAAAATAAAGGACTTTGAACAGCAGGGGGTTCCGCAGGTCTTTGAGCGAGACCTTGATCTAGGAAACCCACAGGAGCCAAAGCGCGACAACATCGTAAATGTGATTGTGGGGGCCCGCCGTTGTGGAAAGACGTATCGCCTGTATCAGGAGATGCGGCGGCTTCAGAGCCGGGGCGTCGAGCTTGACCGGATGCTTTACTTCAATTTTGAGGATGAGCGCTTGCGCCCGTATGAGCCATCGCTGCTGGCGGACGTGCTCGACACGTTCTATGCGCTGTATCCTGCTGCTCGAACCGAGGGCGCTTATATTTTCTTTGACGAGATCCAGGAAATTCCCGAATGGGGTGCGTTTCTGCGGCGTGTAGTCGATACGGAGAAAGCGACCGTCTATGTGACGGGATCTTCTTCTAAGATGCTGTCCTCAGAACTTAAGAGCGAGTTCAGGGGTCGTTCTCTTGTGCGAGAGCTTTTTCCATTGAGCTTTTCGGAATACGTTCGATATAAGACGGGGAACGTTCCCGAGCCAGATGTGACCTTTTCCCCGAGCGATGCGGCGCTGCTTCGACATCATCTGATCGGATATCTTGAACGAGGGGGATTCATCGCGACACTTGGGCAGACGCCCGCAGACGCGATTCAGCTGCTACAGGAATATGCTTCGCGAACGGTCGCCATGGACGTCGTTGAACGCTACGACGTCAAGAACCCTCGCCTGGCATCGCTGTTCCTGACGCGGTGTATGGCATCTTCGGGACGAGAGCTGTCGGTGAACAAAGTGTATAACGAGTTCAAGAGCAGGCAGATACCCGTCAGTCGTAATTCGCTCAGCGACTTACTTGAGTATTATGAGGACGCCTACCTGTTGTTTTCTGTGCCGGAGTTCACGCGTTCACTGGCAAATAACATGCGGTCTGCGTCTAAGGTCTACGCTGTCGATCCTGCGATGTTTGGAGCATTCTCTCCCGCATCGGCATTGGACCAGGGCCAGAGGCTCGAGACCGCAGTGTTCAATGCGCTAAGAAGAAGGACTCCCGCGGTGAGGACCGGCTCGGTCTGCCGTCTGCTGATCAAAGAGAAGAGTAAAAGCCATGAGGTGGACTTTGTTGCTGGGGACGCACTTCTCATGCGGGCTTATAGCCTGATTCAGGTGAGCGCGGATATGGCAAGTGAGAAAACGCGCGAGCGCGAAATTGCCGCGCTTGATGCCTCGATGGCCCAGTTCGATCTTGGCGAGTCGGCAATCGTTACCATGGATGAACAGACCGATATTCCATGCGAGCACGGTGTGGTACACGTTATGCCCGCATGGAAGTGGCTCCTTGCCTAATCATCTATGGGCCTGTGGGGTCAGGACCTCCTGGCTCCTTCATCACGGTTGGGGAGCACCTTGCTGTGCCAGGCTAGTCCTGGGCTTTGATGCTCGGCAGGAGAATCTGGGCGAGGTAGTCGGTCTCGAGTTTGGTGGCGGCGTCTGCGTTGCCGTCTTTGCCAACCAGGTCGTTCTTGATCTGGCTATAGGTGTAGCGGTTGCCGGTCGTAAGCTCGACAAGCTCAATGGCCGTGTCCATGGGGTAGGTTGACACGGGATTCTGCGTCCGTCCGTTGATGGTCTGGGGCACCACGTACGGATAGACGGGGCCGCTGGCGTAGACGGTATAACCGTTGCCTAGATTGGCCGCACCCAAAACCGTATCGCCCTCATCGGGCGTAAAGCTCTCGCCCTCGCGCACCGCGACGAGCGTCACGAGCGGCGTATTGGCGTCGTCGCCCAGATAGATGCATAGCGTGCTTCCGTTTTGCCAAGTTGCGACCTTGCCGTACCACTCGACGGGGATATCGAGCTGATAGAGGTCGGTTGCCTTGTGACGGGCGTCGGCATCATGGGCCGCCTGTGCCTTTTGCGCGCTCACGGCATTGACGGCGGCGTCGCGCCGCGCGGTTGCCGCCTGCTGGAGCACCTTGGTGGTGGCGGCAGAGCTCGCGCCGCCTTCCTCGGCATACTTGGCGGCGGCATCGATTCGGTCGTCAGTCACCGTGTCGGCCGAAGGCACCTTGAGCTTAAAGGTGGCCTGGGCACTTAAATCCTGTCCATCGCTCTTAACGGTGACCTGCGTCTTGGTGGTCGGGACGGTATAGATGGTGCCGTCGGCCGCGATGGGGGAGGCAGCGATGGAGAGCGTGTAATCGCCGGGCAGCAGTTTGATGCCGCGGCCGTGCTCGTCAACATAGAGCGTTTCGCTCACGGAGGAGCCATCAGCGTCCTGACCGCTCACCTGTACGGGAATCTTGGAGCCGGCGGAACAGTCGAGGCCCGCGGCATGCACGCCAATCTGCACCGACATCATCGTGTGGGCATTGGCGGCGGTGATGGCAGCCTGCTCTTGCCGGTATCCGTTCCAGGCTGCGTAGCCTGCGCCGCCGGCGACGAGCGCGACGGCCACAACGCCGGCAACCATCAGGTTGCGGCGCTTGGGCGACATCTTGCGATGACGGACCTCGGCTTCGCGTGCCGAAGGAACGGACGGTAGGGGAATATCGCCCATGGCGATGGTCTCGTCCACGGCAGGAGCGGAGCCCAGGCCGGGAAGCTCGCGGGTCAGGGAATCTTCGGCCGGCAAGCTGCCGAGCAAGATGGTTTCCTCGCTCGTGTCGGATTCGGGCTGGTCGTCGGCCTCGCATTCGGATTCCTCGTGCCCCGCCTCGTCTTCGGTGGGCGCGGCGCCATCGTCTTTTGCATCCTGATCATCGGGCTGCGCCTCGATTTCCGGCTCATCCTGCACATCAACGCCCGAGTCGTCAAACGCAATCTCATCGAGTGAAATCCGGTCTAAGCTCTCCAAGGCCTCAGCGCAAGCTTCTGCATCTTGGGCCGCATCCTCTTGGCCCGTCGTCTCATCTTTCATATATCCCCCAAGCTCAATATCGGGACAACACTGTACCCAAAAACGGGACTCCATAGAGCCGCCGCATGATTTGAAATCCGATTTTATATATGCGTATGTTTTTGAACAGATGAATAGAGACGCAACGACAAAAGCCCCCGGAAAGCGAGCGAAACGCTTTCCGGGGGCTCTGCGAGACATTGGATGAAAATCCTGACGGGCGGGCCTATGCCCAACTGCCAACAGCGACCAACATGTTACTCGGCGTGCGCGTAATCGACCTTGGCGCGGCGAGCGGTAGCCTTCTCCCAATCGCTGGTGCCCTCAAAGACATCCTGCTTGTAGGGATTGCGACCGAGCTTCTTGGCGCGGTAGGCGATGTAGATGATTGCGGCGACGTTGGCGATCAGCGCGGCGATCGAGACCGCGGTGGCGGCGCCGGGGTCGAGCGTGGAGTGGGTCACAAAGATGGACTCCTCCTGGAAGTACGGGAACACCTGGGCAAACATGCACCAAATAGCAAGCGTAAAGGCGCGGTTCTGAATCCAGCCGCCCTTGTTCCAGATAAAGGCGGCGACGGTGGGCGCCAGCAGCAGCGCAAAGCCGCAGAACCAGGAGTGGGTGGGCAGGCAGTTGTAGGTGTAGCAGAAGTTCCAGATATCGTAGGCGATGATGTAGACCCAAGTCATGTCGGGCCACAACATGTCGGTCTGATCCTCGGAGGCGTAGACGCTCCACCAACCGGTCATGCAGAAGATGTTGATGAGACCGGCGATGCCGTTGAACACGTTGTTCCAGCCGGCAAGCTGCGTGGCACCCTCGGAGGTGACCCAGGTGGACTGGCCCAGGACAAAGAAGTGATAGGCGCTCTCGAAGTCGGACACGACGGCGATCATGATGTTGATGGCGACGATCACAAACGGCCACGCGCGGAACCAATGCGCCTTGCCGATCTTGCCCCACTGGTACTTAATGGCAATGAAGCCCCAGCAACCGGCCAGCGCCGCGTACACCTTGGCGTAGTGGAACCAGCTGTTCTGGTACACATGGGTTGGGTTGGTGAGCGCCCACTCGGCGCCCTGTGAGACGCCGATGGCGATGGCGACGCAGTAGATGGTCATGGCCAACGGAGCCACGCCAAAGATGATTGCCGCGCCCAGCTTGGTGCGGCGGCCGACCTCGTTGAGCACGATCAGGCCAATAAAGACCATGGCCCAGCCGGCCCAGTGGATAAGGGTATCGCTACCCCAAACATCGAACAGCATGCTGCTCTCCTTTCACACGCCCGCGGCCCCTCTTCTGATCGCGGGCAGTTTGGCCAAATGTCGTCAGTTCTGGGGCTTGCGCTCCGGATACTTGGCGGTGTAGCCCTCGATGTGGAGCGTCGAGGCGATGATTTCCTTGACCGTCTCGTCGGGCACATCGGGGTGCGTGCGGATATACATCAAAAGACCCATGATGAGGGTGTAGAACGTCTCGTAGACATGGTCGATGCGTAGCTCATGATGGGCGACAAAATCCACCACGGTGGTGTCGCAGATATACTGCGCCACGCGTTGGACCACGTTGTGCAGAAAGCCGCCGTAGAGCGCACCGCTGCTTGAGGTGAGCGTACTCGGCAGCTCGTGGCCGCTGGCGACCAGGCGCTTAAAGAGCGGGGCGACGGTGTCGAGTGCGCCCTCGATATCGCCGACGGTGCGGTTGGCATTCCACTGCTCGAGCTCGGAGATAAAACCGTCGATTGCCTCGTCCATAACAGCGGTGACGGCGGCGTCCATGTCGGCGAAGTAGTGGTAGAACAGCGAGCGCGTGCAGCCGGCTCGCTTGGTCACGGCCGATACCGATAGGTGGGACACGCCCAGCTCGGAGCTTACGGTGCGCACGGCATCGAGGATCTCGCGACGGCGTTCGTCACCCGTCAGGCGCTTTGCCGCGCTATCGGATGCGGGGACGGCATCGACCACAGAGGTGTCTGCTGTGTTGTTGCTCATGTTTTGCCGCCTTTCACCCTCTTTTGCCTGACCGTTCGCCTAACAGTCTTGAATATTGTTGACGGTTCGTCAATACTATTTTTGACACAATGTCAACAATGGCGGGTGAACGGCATGGGGGCATGCCCGGCCTGCAAAAAAGAGGGGTGCCGCGGTCTCGCCGGGCTGTGGCAAGAGAAGGGACAACCATGATTCTCAACGGACCGGGAATTAGCTACACCGAGCCCGACATCGGCTCGGAGTTCGTGCCGCCGCTGCCGGAGCATCCGCGTGAGGCCATCGTCAAACTGTGCGAGCACTGCACCAACCGTCTGCTGCATCGCGACGAGCTGCTGGGCTACGAGTACTGGTCGTTTGCCGAGGCCGCGACTGACGAGCAGGCCGAAGTGCTCTGCAAGATGAAGATGCGCCGTCCCTATACGCTGCCCGAGATGGTCAAGCTCACCGGCATGCCCGAGGCCGATATCGAGAAGATGCTCGACGATATGAGCTACACGGGCCTGCTCGAGTACAACTGGGAAAACCCCGAGCGCGCCAAGCAGTGGGTTCTGCCCATGCTGGTGCCGGGTTCTGCCGAGTTCCTCAACATGCGCGTGGGCCAGCTCGAGGAGCATCCGGTCTATGCCAAGTTCTTTGAGCAGGCATCCAAAGGCCCGCTGTCCAAGGCTACGCCGATGGTGCCGCCCGGAGGCGCCGGTATCGGCATGCACGTCATTCCGGTCGAGAAGGCCATTGACGCCGCGAGCACCTCGGTGCCGATTGAGCATATCGAGCACTGGCTCGACAAATACGAGGGTAAGTATGCCGCCAGCACCTGCAGCTGCCGCGCGAGCCGTCGCGTGATGGGTGAGGGCTGTGCAGACGACCCGGCCGATTGGTGCATCGCCGTGGGCGATATGGCCGACTACGTGGTCGAGACCGATCGTGGCCATTACGTGACCCGCGACGAGGTTTACGACATCCTGCGCCAGGCCGAGGACAACGGCTTTGTGCACCAGATCACCAACATCGACGGCGAGAACAAGATCTTCGCCATCTGCAACTGCAACGTCAACGTGTGCTACGCCCTGCGCACCTCGCAGCTGTTCAACACGCCCAACCTGTCGCGCTCGGCCTATGTCGCCAAGGTCGAAAAGGACAAGTGCGTGGCCTGCGGTCGCTGCGTTGAGGTGTGTCCGGCCGGTGCCGCCAAGCTGGGCCAGAAGCTCTGCAGCAAAAAGGCCGGCGGACAGGTACCCGAATATCCGCGCCAGGAGCTGCCCGATGCCACCAAGTGGGATCACACCAAGTGGTCGCCCAACTACCGCAACGACAACCGTATCGAGACGCACGAGTCCGGCACCGCGCCCTGCAAGACGGCCTGCCCCGCGCATGTCGCTGTTCAGGGCTACTTAAAGCTCGCGGCGCAGGGTCGCTATGACGAGGCGCTGGCGCTCATCAAGCGCGAGAACCCGCTGCCCGCTATCTGCGGCCGCGTGTGCAATCGCCGCTGCGAGGATGCCTGCACCCGCGGTCGCGTGGACGAGGCCGTGGCTATCGACGAGGTCAAGAAGTTTATCGCCCAGCGCGATCTGGACGCCGCGACCCGCTATGTCCCGCCCGTGGTGACCCCGACGCGTGCCGGCGGCTTCGACCAGAAGATCGCCATCATCGGTGCCGGCCCGGCCGGTCTGTCCTGCGCCTTCTATCTGGCTGAGAAGGGCTACAAGCCCGTCGTATTCGAGAAGAACGAGCGCCCGGGCGGCATGCTCACCTACGGCATTCCCAGCTTTAAGCTGCAGAAGGATGTTATCGAGGCCGAGGTCGAGGTCATTCGCCTGATGGGCGCCGAGTTCCGCTATGGCGTGGAGGTCGGTCGCGATGTGACACTCGACGAGCTGCGCGAGCAGGGCTTTAAGGCCTTCTACGTGGCTATTGGCTGCCAGGGCGGCCGCCTCGCCGGTATTCCGGGCGAGGATGCCGAGGACGTGACCGTGGCCGTCGACTTTTTGCGCGAGGTCAACAGCGGCAAGATAGACGCGCTACCCGGCCGCACCATCGTGGTGGGCGGCGGCAACGTGGCTATCGACGTGGCCCGCAACGCCTGCCGTCTGGGCTCCGAGCATGTTGAGATGTTCTGCCTGGAGAGCGAGGCCCAGATGCCCGCGAGCGAGGAGGAGCGTCGCGAGGCCGTTGAGGACGGCGCGCACATCAGCTGCGGTTGGGGCCCCAAGGAAGTTCACCTGGACGAGGCCGGTCATGTGTGCGGCATCACCTTCAAGCGCTGCACGCGTGTCTTTGACGACGAGGGCCGTTTTGCGCCCGAGTACGACGAGAACGATCTGCGCCGTGTCGATGCCGACCGTGTCGTCATGTCGATTGGCCAGTCCATTGTGTGGGGCGACTTGCTAGCTGGCTCCAAGGTGGAGCTCGGCCGCGGCCAGGGTGCCCTTGCCGATCCTCAGACCTATCAGACCGCCGAGCCCGACATCTTTGTAGGCGGCGACGTCTACACCGGTCCGAGCTTTGCCATCGACGCCATTGCCGCCGGTCACGAGGCCGCCGTGTCCATCCATCGCTTTGTGCAGCCAGGCTCCACGCTCACCATCGGCCGCAACCAGCGCCACTACACCGCTCTCGACCGCGACGATGTCGTGATCGAGAGCTACGACAACGCGAGCCGCGAGGTTGCCCACGTGGACCGCGAACGCGAGAAGGCTGCGCCGTTTAGCGAGTATGTTGAGACCTTTACCGAGGAGCAGGTGCGCGCCGAGACCGCCCGCTGCCTGGGCTGCGGCGCCTCGATCGTCGACCCCAACAAGTGCATCGGCTGCGGCCTGTGCACCACCAAGTGCGCGTTCGACGCCATCCATCTGGATCGCGACCGCCCCGAGTGCTCCACGATGGTCAAATACGAGCAAAAGCTCCCAAGCCTGGGCAAGTACGCGCTCAAGCGCGCCATCAAGATTAAGTTCGGTCGCAAGTAAGTAGCCATAACGGGAACGGCGGAAGAAAAAGTGCATGAATTGGGGATCGTTTACCACATCATTCGCGATGTCGAGAATGTAGCGCGCGCTCATGGCGTGCGTCGCGTTTCGAGCGTAACGTTGCTGTTGGGCGAGGTCTCGGGCGTCGTTCCTGACTTGCTGCTCGACGCTTGGCGCTGGGCAGCAGATAAAAAGCATATCGCGCAGGGCGCGGAGCTTGTTGTGGAGCCCGTTGAGGCTGTGACGCATTGCGAGGCATGTGGCCGCGACTACGCGACGGTCGAGCACGGCAAGACCTGTCCCCATTGCGGTAGCGGCGAGACATACCTGCTGCAGGGCCAAGAGGTCATGATCAAGCAGATTGAGACCCCCGACGAGAACCCGGCAGATGCTGCTCCTGACGGCCTCTCCGACGCCCCCGACGCCGTCGACGCCGCCAACCCCCTCCGCATCGTCTAGGACCCCCTATAAGTTGCGGTGAAATAGTTCCTAAATCCAGCCTTCTGGCTCTTAAACAAGAACTATTCCACCGCAACTATTTTGAGTGGTTTCGTAGAACATAAGTCACGATAATAGTCAAGTCATGTCTGTTTAAACAAAATAGCGGCAGTACAAGCGCATTCGCGCTTGCCAAAATCGATATTAATGAACAGCCTGTTTGTATCTGTAAAATGCATGGCTTGATGTGCGACGCCTTGGCGTGTAATGAGTCAAAAAGCGGTAACGTAACCAATTTGTAACAAACATAGACGTTTAAACAAATAAACCAACCTTTTGCGAATTTAGCTATAATTCCACAAACCAAACAGGTATACTTCCTTAATGTCGTGTAGGAAGTACGTAGACAAAAAGGAGGTTATGTGATGGTAAGTATTGTTCTTGCTAGCCACGGGGACTTGGCAGCTGGAATCAAGCAGACGGGCTCGATGGTCTTTGGCGATCAGCCGTCTGTAGCCGTGGTCTCGCTCGAGCCGAGCATGGGCCCCGACGACTTCCGTGCCAAGGTCGAGGAAGCAGTCGCTTCCTTCGAGGACCAGGAGCAGGTGCTCTTCCTCGTTGATCTGTGGGGCGGCACGCCGTTCAACCAGATCAGCGGGCTCATCGAGGGCCACGATTCCTGGGCTATCGTCACCGGTGTCAACCTGCCTATGCTCATCGAGGCATATTCGCAGCGCTTTGATGCAAAGAACACTGCACATGCGATCGCAAAACATCTCGTGACTGAGGCTAAGGCTGGCGTGCGTGTCAAGCCCGAGTCTCTGGAGCCCGAGGAGAAGAAGCCGGCTGCGGCCGCCGCTGCTCCTGCAGGCGCCATCCCTCCGGGAACGGTCATCGGCGATGGGCACATCAAGATCGCCCACGTCCGTATCGACACCCGTCTGCTTCATGGTCAGGTGGCCACCACGTGGACCAAGCAGATCAACCCCAACCGCATCATCGTGGTTTCCGACGGCGTTGCTCACGACGAGCTCCGCAAGACCATGATCGAGCAGGCTGCCCCTCCGGGAGTCCATGCCAACGTCGTGCCCATCAAGAAGATGGCCGAGGTCGTCAAGGACACGCGCTTTGGTGACACCAAGGCCATGCTGCTCTTTGAGAACCCGCAGGATCTGCTCAAGGCCATCGAGGCCGGTGTCGACATCAAGGAAGTCAACATCGGTTCCATGGCTCACTCCAAGGGCAAGGTCGTCGTCACCAACGCCGTCGCTATGGGCGATGATGACGTTAAGACTCTCGAGGCCCTCAAGGCCAAGGGCGTCAAGTTCGAGGTCCGCAAGGTTCCTTCGGATTCCTCCGAGGATCTCGACGCCATGTTGAAGAAAGCTAAGGCCGAACTGGCCGCTCAAGCATAGTAAAGGAGGGTCCGATACATGTCTGCAATCACTATTCTGCTTGTTGCGATTGTCGCGTTGCTTGCCGGTATGGAAGGCATTCTGGATGAGTTCCAGTTCCATCAGCCGCTCGTGGCATGCACGCTTATCGGTCTCGTAACCGGTCACCTTCAGGAGGGCATCCTCCTGGGCGGTTCGCTCCAGATGATGGCCCTTGGCTGGGCTAACGTCGGCGCCGCTGTCGCGCCTGACGCCGCTCTGGCCTCGGTCGCTTCTTCGATCATCATGGTGCTCGCCCTCAACGGTGGCGCCACCGATTCGGCCAAGGCCGTTACCACCGCTATCGCCGTCGCCGTCCCGCTGTCGGTCGCTGGTCTGTTCCTGACCATGATCTGCCGTACCATTGCTACCGCTATCGCTCACGCCATGGACGGTTGCGCCGAGAAGGGCGACTTCTCCGGCATCGAGCGCTGGCAGTATGCTGCCATCCTCATGCAGGGCCTTCGAATCGCCATCCCGGCAGTGCTTCTGTGCGTCATCCCGGCCGAGGCCGTTACCAACGCGCTTAACGCTATGCCCGACTGGCTGTCCGGCGGCATGGCTGTCGGCGGCGGCATGGTCGCTTCCGTCGGTTACGCCATGGTCATCAACATGATGGCCACCAAGGAGACCTGGCCGTTCTTCGTCCTCGGCTTTGTCCTTGCTGCCATCCCTCAGCTCACGCTGATCGCCCTTGGTCTCATCGGCATCTCCCTTGCCCTCATCTACCTTGGCCTTAAGGATCTGGCCAAGCAGGGTGGCGGCATGGGCGGTGGCTCCGGCGACCCGCTCGGCGACATTCTGAACGATTACGAGTAGGAGGGGAGTGATACATATGGCAGAGAACAAGATTCAGCTCACCAAGGCTGACCGCAAGAAGGTTTGCTTCCGTCATCAGTTCCTTCAGGGCTCGTGGAACTACGAGCGTATGCAGAACGGCGGCTGGTGCTTCGCAATGATCCCTGCGATCAAGAAGCTCTACACCAGCAAGGATGACCAGATTGCCGCTCTTAAGCGCCACCTGGAGTTCTATAACACCCACCCCTATGTTTCCGCCCCCGTCATTGGCGTTACCCTCGCTCTCGAGGAGGAGCGCGCCAACGGTGCCCCGATTGACGACGTCGCCATTCAGGGCGTCAAGGTCGGTATGATGGGCCCGCTCGCCGGCGTCGGCGACCCCGTCTTCTGGTTCACCCTTCGCCCGATTCTGGGCGCTCTGGGCGCTTCCCTGGCCATGTCCGGCAGCATCGTCGGTCCGCTGCTGTTCTTCTTTGCGTGGAACATCATCCGTTACGCTTTCCTGTGGTACACGCAGGAGTTTGGCTACAAGGTCGGCTCCTCCATCGCCAAGGACCTCTCCGGTGGTCTGATGGGCAAGGTCACCGAGGGCGCTTCCATCCTGGGTATGTTCATCATCGGCGCCCTGGTCGAGCGCTGGGTGTCCATTTCCTTCACCCCGATCGTTTCCACGGTCAAGCAGTCTGCTGGCGCCTTTATCGACTGGGCTAGCCTGCCCTCCGGTTCCGAGGGTATCAAGGAAGCGCTGACGATGTACAACTCCGTCGGTGCTACCGCCCTTGATCAGATGAAGGTCACCACGCTTCAGGCCAACCTCGATCAGCTCATCCCCGGCCTTGCCGCCGTGTGCCTGACCCTGCTGGTCTGCAAGCTCCTCAAGAAGAAGGTCAGCCCGATTGTCATCATCCTGGCTCTCTTCGCCGTCGGCATCATCGGTCGCTTCTGCGGCTTCATGTAAGCACGTTTCGGCTTAAGACCGAGAGTTGCTAGGTAAGGGCTTTTGAGCCATTGAAACGGACCGCACCCGGTGGGTACACTGGATGCGGTCCGATTGTTTTATTTGGAGGGCGAGGCGCGTATGGCGCAATCTCAGAACAGCACGGTCGATCTGGCAACGCCGGCAACCTGCCTGATGGGGCTTACCAGCCACGGTAACGTGATGGTGGGCAATAAGGCGTTTGAGTACTATAACGAGCGCAATCCCGAGGATTATATTCAAATCCCGTGGGACGAGGTCGACTATATTGCCGCCGAGGTTTTGCGCGGCACCAAGAAGATTACGCGTTTTGCCATCTTCACCAAGGACAACGGTCACTTTACGTTTTCGACGCGCGACGACAAAGAGACGCTTCGCGCGGTCCGCAAGTACGTCGACGAGGATAAGCTCGTGCGTTCGCCCGACTTTATCGATGTGACGGCCAAGGGCGCCAAGAGCATCCCCTCCGTTATCAAAAACCTTTTCCACAAAGGCAACTAGTCATTAAAGAGCGCCCCCCAAAGTGGGACGCAGTTTCCCATGGGGCTCGATTGGGAAAGTGCATCCCAGTTCGAGCGCCGATTCCGGGACGTAGTTTCCGGAACGGGGTCGTTTGGGAAACCGTGTCCCGTTTCGAGCCGAAATTCTGGGACACAGTTTCCAGCGAGGTCCCATTGGGAAAGTTTGACCCAGAATTTGCCTGGATAGTGGGACACACTTTCCGGAGGGCTGTTCCACCGCAACTTCGAAGAGTGGCTATACGCTGTATTACAACGGCGTAAATCTGCTACACTAGTACAACATGCCTCCGTAGCTCAGGGGATAGAGCACCGCTCTCCTAAAGCGGGTGTCGACGGTTCGAATCCGCCCGGGGGCACCAGAAGATTATGACGGCGTCGCGAGAGCGGCGCCGTTTCTGGTTTGTGGGGACCGCCGGCCGGATTCGAGCCGTCGATACCCGCGTCAGCAATTTCCCCGCGGGGGGGGTCGAATCCGCCCGGAGCACCAGAGATTTGTCGAGCCCGGTACCGCTACGGTGCCGGGCTCTTCTGGTTCAATGCCATGTCAAAAACGAAGCGCCCGCTTGCTGGGGGAGCAAGCGGGCGCCTGTGAGCGAATATGTTTGCGGCGAAAGCCGCGATGAGCGGTGGGGTGGCGACTAGTTGGTCGTACCGGAATCGTCGCCCGTGCTCGTGTCCGAGCCTGAGCCCGAACCAGAAAGTGCGACCGTCAGCGTAATCGTGCTGTCGGTGGACTGCTTTCCAGTGGGGGAGACGCCCGTAACGGTGGCATCCTCGTTTCCGCTTACGGGATTGCCGTTCTGGTCACAGAAGCCAATGTTATAGAAACCGGCGTTGTTGAGCGCGGTAACGGCGGCGGAAATGCTCTTGCCGTACAGGTTGCCCGGGACGGTGGCCTTGCCGGACTTCTTGGCGATGACGACGGTAATCGTGGCGCCGGGCTTCTGCTTGCCGCTGGGGTTCCAGCTGATCACGGTGCCCTCGGTAACCGAGTCGTTCTCCTGGTAGCTCACGTCGACACCAAAGCCTGCCATATCGAGGGCGTTGCGCGCCTGGGCCTCGGTCATGTCGGTCAGGTCGGGGACGGACGTGGTATCCGGGCCGCTCGAGACCTTGTACGAGATGGTCGTGCCCTTCGCGACTTCCTTACCGGCTTCGGTGCCCTGCTCAAAGACCTGGCCCTCATCAGCCTCGTTGGCCTCCTCGGAGGCGTTGCCCTTCAGGCCAACGCTTGCCAGTGCGGCTTCTGCTTGGTCCTTGGTCATGCCGACAAGTTTGGGAACCTCAACCTTTTCGGAGGGCTTGGGGCCCTTGGAGATTACCAGGTTCACCTTGGTGCCCTTGGTCTTCTTGGTGTTGCCGTTGGGCGTCTGCTCGGCGACCTTGCCCTCGTCGACATCGTCGTTGTAGCTTTGGTCGATGGTGCCGACCTCGAGGCCGGCTTCCTTGATCAGCTCGACGGCAGTCTGCTGGTCCTTGCCCAGCACATCGGGCACGGTGACCTGCTCGCCGCCAAAGAGTCCTGTGGCAAAGGCCACCACGATGCCGATGACGGCAACGGCTGCCACCACGGCGGCGATGATCTTGTTCTTGTTGGATTTGGGCTTTTCGACCTCGTAGGAGCCGGTGGAGCCCGAAACCGAGCTGCGGGCGGTATTTTGGCCGCTCACGCCCGAGACGGGACGCACCATGGCGCGCGTCTGATCGGAAAGCTCGCGAGTCTTGGTGGCGCCCAGCTCACCGGGGGCACCGATGATGCGCGTGGGCTCCGAGACGTTGACGGCACGGCCCGACAGGTAGCTGTTGAGCACCTGACGCAGTTCGTCGGCGGTCTGGAAGCGGTTTGCCGGGTCCTTCTCCATGCACTTGAGGATGATGCGCTCAAGGTCGGCGTCGACACCGGAGTTGATCTGGCTCGGCGGAATAGGCAGCTCGTTGACCTGCTTGAGTGCGACCGAGATAGCGTCGTCACCGTCAAAGGGGACGCGGCCGGTGGCGCACTCGTACATCACGACGCCCAGCGAGTAGATATCCGAGGTGGGGCCGAGGTCCTGACCACGGGTCTGCTCGGGGCTGACGTAGTGGGCGGTTCCCAGCACGTTGTTGTCTTGCGTGAGGTGGCTGTTCTTGGCGCGCGCGATGCCAAAGTCCATCACCTTGATGTTGCCGTCGGGCAGCACCATGATGTTCTGCGGCTTAATGTCGCGGTGGATGATCTCGTGCTTGTGGGCGACCGAAAGCGCGGAGCTGATCTGCGAGCCGATCTGCGCGACCTTCTTGGGGTCGAGGGCGCCGTGGCTCTTGATGCCGCTCTTAAGGTCGGTACCGCGCAGGTACTCCATGACGATGTAATAGGTGTCGCCGTCCTTGCCCCAATCGTAGACGCCCACGATATAGGGGGAGGAGAGGCCGGCTGCTGCCTGGGCCTCCTGCTTAAAGCGTGCGGCGAAGGTCGCGTCGCCAGCATACTGCGGCAGCATGATCTTGACGGCTACCGTGCGGTCGAGAACCTGGTCCTGTGCACGGTAGACGGTCGCCATGCCGCCTGTTCCCACCTTATCCTTGAGGAGGTATCTTCCCCCGAGGACCCTCTGTTCCATTCCTGCTCCTAACATAACTATTCGCTCAACGATGTGTGTAGTACCTACGATGTGGCCGCTGGGGCCGTGTGACGCGTTGCCGCTAACCCTTAGGCCGCGGCGCGCCTCGGGTGTCCGATTCGATCATGGGCATCACGCTCCCTGTGCGGCAAGCGCCGCGGTCAGGACGATACCGGCGATCTTGGCGGCCTTGACGTCATGCTTGTCGAAATCCTCCAAGGCCACCGAGATGGCGACCGTGGGTGAATCGTAAGGTGCAAAGCCAACGAACATCGAGTTGACGTTGGTGCCGCCAGTCTCGGCCGAGCCGGTCTTGCCGGCGACCTTGACGCCGGGGATTTGGGCATCGGTGCCGGTGCCGGACTGGACGACGGCAAGCATGGCCTGCTTGACCTGGTCGGCCGTGGCGGAGCTGACGGCCTGACCAAGCGAGCGGGACTGCGTGGTCTTGACCACGGTTCCGTCCGGGGCGAGTACCTGGGCTACAAAGTACGGGTCCATGACCACGCCGCTGTTAGCGATGGCGGCGGCAATCACGGCGTTTTGCATGACGGTGGTCTGCGGGCCGGGCGTGTGGTCCATGCCGACAGGCTGGCCGGCGCCGGCCCAGGCGGTCTCCCACTCGGTCATGAGCGACGGGTCGGCCATGATGGAGGCCGCGGAGGTCAGGTCCTGGCCGAGCTTTTGGCCGTAGCCAAAGGCGTTGGCAAACTGCACGAGCGTGTTTGCGCCAACTTCGTTTGCCACCTGGCCAAAGACGACGTTGGAGGACACGGCAAAGGCCTGCTGCAGGCTGATGGTGCCGTAGCTCTCGTTGGCATAGTTGGTGACCGGTGCGTTGCCGATGTCCATGGAGCCGGGCGCCTGGTAGGTGCTGGTAAGGCTGGCGGTACCGGTCTCGAGTGCCGCGGAAAGCGTAACGACCTTAAACGTTGAGCCCGGCGTGTACAGCGCGTCCATGGCGCGATTGTACATGGAGCCGTCCTCGCCGCCGCCCGTCTGCAGCAGGGCATCGATGTTGGTGTTGTCGTAGGTGGGCGAGCTGGCACATGCGAGCACCGCGCCGGTACGCGGGTCGATGACCACTACAGCGCCCTTAAAGCCCTTGAGTGCCTGCTCGGCCGCCGTCTGGATACGCGAGTCGATGGTGAGCTTGGCGGTGTTGCCCGGTTGGGTCTGGCCCGCGAGCGACGCGATGGCATTGTTCCAGCTGGAGTAATCCTTAGAGCCGGTGAGCGTGTCGTTCATGGCGCTCTCGATGGCGGTGGTGCCATACTGCTGGCTCACATAGCCAACCACGTGCGCTGCCAGGTTACCGTTGGGGTAGGAGCGTACGTAGGTGCCGTCCTCCTGCTGCAGCGACTCGGCCAGCGTCACGCCGTCGGACGTGATGATGGAGCCGCGCTGGATGTACTTGGAGCGGGCGATGGTGTGGTTGTTGGTCGGCATGTCCTGATAGTCCTTGGCCTTGATGACCTGGACATAGGTGAGGTTGCCGATAAGGATGGCGAACAGCGCCGTAAAGGCGAGCACCGCACGGGTTAGACGGTTGGCGAGCGCAACGCGGCCGAGCACACCGGATTCAGGCGTGTCGAGCAGGCGACGGCGCATACGCGAGCCGATGGAATGGCTGCCGCTGCCGTAGGAAGACGAGGTGGCAAAGCGCGTGCCCGTCGGGGCGGCGGCAGATGCGACCTGATCATCGGTGATGGCGGCCATGGTGCCGGTGCCGGTAAGCTCGGCCTCGCGTCCGGTCGCCTCGTCACCGGCGCGCAGCAGGAGCGCGACGATGATAAAGCTCGCCAGCAGAGAGGAGCCGCCCTGGCTCATAAAGGGCAGAGTGACGCCGGTCAGCGGGATCAGGCGGGTTACGCCGCCAACGATCAAGAAGGCCTGGAAGCTGATGGCGGCCGTAAGGCCTGTGGCACTAAAGGCGGCGAGGTCGGATTTAGCGCGGGCAGCCGTGGTGAGGCCACGCACGGCAAAGAGCATAAACAGGATGAGCACGGCGCCGCCGCCCAAAAGGCCCATCTCCTCGCCGATAGCCGAGAAGATAAAGTCGGACTCGACGACAGGGATGTTGTTGGCCATGCCGTTGCCGATGCCAACACCGACCAGACCACCATCGGCAAGCGAGAAGAGCGACTGGACGATCTGGTAGCCCTGGCCCTGGGCGTCCTTAAACGGATCGAGCCAAACCTGGAAACGCACCTGAACGTGAGACAGGAACTTGTAGGCGCCCACGGCTCCAACGGCTAAGAGCGCAAGGCCGATAACGACATACGAAAAGCGCCCCGTGGCAACGTAGAGCATCAGCAAGAAGATGGTGTAGAACAGTACGGCAGAGCCCAGATCGCGTTCGAAGACGACGACGAGCAGGCACACACCCCACACGGCAAACAGCGGCAGCAGCAGTCGCAGGCGAGGGATCTTAAAGCCCAGAATCTTGCGGTTGGAGATGGAGAGCAGCTCGCGGTTCTCGGCCAGGTAGCCGGCCAGGAACAGGACGATAAAGACCTTGGCGAACTCGCCGGGCTGGATGGTAAAGCCCGCGATGCGAATCCAGAGCTTGGAACCCGAGATCGTGGTGCCGATAAAGATAGGCAGCATCAGCAGAATGATGCCGATAATGCCAAAGGTGTACTTGTAGCGCATGACCACGTCGAGGTTTTTGACCAGTGCAAGCGTTCCCACCATGAGCGCCACCGAGACAAACAGGATGATGAGCTGTGAGATCGCGAGAGCGGGTGCGAGACGCGTCACGAACGTGATACCGATGCCCGAAAGCACAAAGACAATGGGCAGGATGGCGGGGTCGGCACCGGGCGCCAAGATGCGCACGGCAATGTGGGCCGCGGCAAAGGCGGCAAAGAGGCCGATCGGTACGGCGAGCGTCTCAAAGGAGATGGCAGCGCCCGCGGTGAGGACGTACATCGCATACAGCAGGATGACGGGGAACGCCGAGGCGATGAGCAAGAGCAGCTCGGTGTTGCGGCGACTCATAAGCGGCACTCCCTTTCTAATTCTTATCGGAGGCTTCGGCCTCGGCGGACTGTTCGGCGGTTTTTTCGGAATCTGATTCGGAGGTCGATCCCTGATTGGTGTTGTCGCGAATCGTTTGCGCGTCGATCACCTGGCGGGTCTGCTCCTCGTCGATCTGGTGGCGGTACTTGGATATCGTGTCCTGCGCATCGTCGACACTTGTTTGCGGAATGCCCGCCTTGAGGCGGTTTTGCGTGTCTTCGGGCAGGTCGGACAGCTTGATGCTGGTTTCGCTTTCGAGCCAGTGGAGCTTGAGTCCGAGTGGCTTGCCGGGCAGGCCGCGCCAGACGGCGACATTGCCCTGGTAGGTACCCAGGTAGTACGAGCCGGTGACACCCGTGTAGGCCCAGATGCCAGCTGCCAGCACAAAGACGAGGGCCAGGATGGCGGCGATAGTAACGTTGCGGCGACGCACGCGTTGCGCCTCGCGCATAACGCCATCGTCAACCAGGTCAACGACTACTACGGTTACGTTGTCGTGGCCGCCGGCGGCAAGCGCCGCGTCCACTAGGTTGTCGACGCAGATTTGCGCGGTTGAGGACTGCGTGGCGATGTTCTCGATATCGCTATCGGGAATCATGCTCGAAAGGCCGTCCGAGCACAGGATCAGACGGTCGCCTTCCTCGATATGCAGAGTGAAGTGGTCGGCATACATGGCGGGGCCCGAGCCCAGCGCACGGGTGATGACCGAACGGTTGGGGTGGACGCGAGCCTCGTCTGCCGTGATCTCGCCAGCGTCCACGAGCTCCTCCACGTAGGAGTGGTCGCGGGTCACGCGGATGAGCGTGCCCTCGTGGAGCAGATAGGCGCGAGAGTCGCCCACGTGGGCGATGGCGAGCGTGTCGTTTTCGATGTAGGCGCAGGTGGCTGTGCAGCCCATGCCGGGCTTGCCCAGGCCGTTCAGGGCCGCCTCGATTACGGCGGCGTTGGCTGCCTCGACGGCTGCGGCCAGGCGTGCTGCGTCGGCGGACTGTGGGGCCGTCTTGGCAATAGTCTCGACGGCGATGGAAGAGGCTACCTCGCCGGCAGCGTGACCACCCATGCCGTCGCATACGCAAAAGAGCGGCGACTGCACCAGGTAGGAATCCTCATTGTGCGGGCGCACGCAGCCAACGTCGGAGCGGGCGCCCCACATGAGTTGCGTGGTGGTGCCGGCATCATAGGTCGAGTCGGTCTCGATGCGCTCCTCGGTCAGGGGTTCAAAGCTCATGGTCGAGCCGGGGTCTTTGAGCTTGGCCTCAACGGCGGCAACGTCGATTTCGGCGGTGTCACCGGGAGAGACGGTGTCGGTCACGGCGTTTGATTCGGAATCGCCGGTGTCCAGGGAGTCGGGCTCCTCGGAAACGCGGGCGGTCGACTCGTCATCTTGCGGGCTGACGTCTATAGGCTCGGGCGCCGGCGTAGACGCGGGCGCAACCTTGGATGCCGGGGCTATGGGAAACGCCGGCGCGGCGGGCTCGGGTGCCGCAAACACCGCAGCGCTCTCGTTGATTGCCGCGGCGACGGGCTCTGCAAAGTGAGCCGGCGCCGGGGTTGCTTCGGGCGCTGTGGGCTGTTCCGCAGCATGTGCGCCGATGGGCGCCGCTACGGCATCCTCTTCGTCCTCGTTATCGGCGAGATCCGAAATATCATGCGTTACATGCGAAAGAGGCAGGGAGAACACGGTGTCCTCGGGCTCCACGGGTGCGGAGCCTGCCGGAGCGGCGTGGGCCGGCGCAGCTGTGGTGGCGGCCGGTGCCTCGGTCATAGTTGCGGACTTGTTCTCCTCGTCGATCATCGACGGTTCACCTTCATGACCACGTCGCCAATCTGGACTTCGTCGCCCTCGCGCAGCGTTGCGGGCTCCACGAGCTGGCGGCCGTTGACGAGCGTGCCGTTAAGCGAGTTGAGGTCCTCGATGATGAGTGCCGGGCCCTGCAGCGAAAAGCGCGCATGCGAGGCCGAGACGAACGGTTCGTTGATGCAGATGTCCGAAGATGGCGAGCGACCGACGATGACGGGGCCGAGCATGTCTACGTGGATGCCGCGGATACCGCGCGGACCCTTGTCCACATCGATCGTCCAGATAGCCGAGTCGCGGCGCTGCCCGCGCACAAGTCCCACGCCGGTCTTCATGACGGCGAACAAGAAGATATAGAGCAGGGCGACCAGGACGATGCGGCCTGCAAAAAGGACGATATCGATGTTCATAAGCGACTATCCCCTAAATTCAAAGGTACTCAGGCCAAACGTCAGCAGATCGCCGTTGCGCAGCGGGCAGCGCGTAATGCGGCGGTTGTTGACGAGCGTGCCGTTGGTGGAATTGAGGTCCTCGATCGACCAATCCGAGCCCGTAAAGGTGAGCTGGGCGTGGCGGCGCGACACGTTGGGGTCGCGCAGGGCAATGTCGGAAACTGAGCGCTCGCGACCGATGGTCACCTGTGCGGAGGTGATGCTATGGCTCTCGCCGCTCACGACGTCGACGAGCTGGGCGAGCGGGCGCTGCGGGGCGCGAGTGCTCGCCATGTTGGAGGCGATGCCGGCTGCGGCGCCTAGGCCCACGGCGGCACCGGTCGCGGCGGCTCCGCCCATGCCGGCAAGCGCGTCGCGCGAGACGGTCTGCGGCACCGGGATGGGTGCGGCGGCGGGGTCGGGGACGCTAGGCGCGAAGGGGTCTGCCACGGCAAGCGGGTCGGGAGCGGCGGCGCGAGGCGTCGGCTGCTGCTGGGGCATGGCGGCGGGGCGCTGCTGCTGCGGGGCAGCAAACTGCTGCTGGCCGGCGCGCGGGGCGCTGGCGGCACGGCTTGCCGCGGAGTTGTTCTGGCCCAGGCCGTTCTGATAGGCGCGCTCTTCTTCGTACAGGCGGCCGAGCGTGGGGGCATCGACGTTCTCGGCAAAGACCGAGAACTTGCCGGCGCGCAGCTGCGGATCGATCATAAAGCGCACGAGGGGCTCGCCGACAAAGACATAGCGGCGCTTTTCGGCCTGCGCCTTCACGAACTCGCGGACCTCGCGCGAAAGCTCGGGGTAGAACGGGGCGAGCATGGGATCGTCGTCGGCGGCGATAAGGATGGTATAGAGTGCCGGCGCCGTGTTGACGCCGTTGATCACCAGAGTCTGATCCTCCATGTCGCGAGCGGCCTGCTTGGCAAGCTTCTTAAAGGAGAACGGGGCACGGGTGGCACCGAAGATGCCGGCCACGTGGTCCTCGAAGATGTTCAGGAAGTTCACGAAAGATCACTCTCCGTATAGGTTCTTTGGTATCCGAGCAAATATAGGCATATCCCAACGATTATAGAGGATAGGATTCCCGCAACCGCCGCCTTGGCGACGACCGCGGCTGCAAGGCTGGCAATTTCCATATGGTGTGCAAGACAGGACGCCGCTGCGCAGCCGATGCCGGTGACAGCGATTGCGGCGATTGCGGCAAGGTTTGAGCCCTGATTGGCACGCTTGGCATGGACATTGAGCAGCGCAGATGACGCCGCGGCAGTTGCCGCGACCAGCACAAAGGCAGCCCAAAGGAGCGGGTCTCCCAGCGCTGCGGCAACGTTACCGAGCCCCAGCACGCCTCCGGCTGAAAGCGCGACCGTGGCCAGACGGGCAAAAAGCGCGCCCATGCCCGTTGCCGCGGCGGCGCTTGCCGGGCCGAGCCAAAATGACGCGACGCCGGCGGCGACCCCAGCTGCCAGGAAGGTATTGCCGGTCAGACAGCCAAGCGCGAGTGCACAGGTGAGCGTGGCGCTCGTGGCAGTCTCGGTGCGACCCCAGGCGATCCACCAACCGGACATGGCGGCGGCAAAGATCACCGCGACGGGCAGCATCGACAGGATGCCCTGTGCCTGTATGGTGGCGTTGGCCATGAGCACCAAAAAGCCCACAGCCGAGATGGCCGAGCCAATCTGGGGGGCCAGGCCAGCCGCCGCTCCGATCGCGATGGCCGCAATGACCAGGCCGGGAAGCGCCGCGACCCCGGTCGTTTGCATCAGCAAAAAGCTAAAGGTGCCGCACGTTAGCGCCGAGATAGTGCGCATGGTGTAGTCGCGCGCATGGCTCCAGCGCGTGCCCGCCCAGCCGAGTGCGGGGTCGACCTCGATGGCGTCGTCCTCGTAGTGCGACGGCTCGATATCGTCGAGCTCCTGCTCGTCATCCGAAAGTTCGCCAACCATTTGCTCCAGGCTGCGACGGCCTTCGCGCACGCTGCCCAGACCGGCAAGGAGCTGGTCGCAAAATGCCTCGATGCTGTTGGGGCGGTCCTGCGGCATGGGGGAGAGCGCACTCATGAGCGCGCTCTCGGCTCCCGGGGGAAAGTGTGGTATCAGATCGCTGGGATAGGTGGCGCCGCCGATGATGCGGCCGAGCGAGTCGGCGGGCGTGGCCGCCATAAAGGGAGCGCTGCCGCACAGGCCCTCGTAGATCACACAGGCGAGGGCAAAGACATCGGCGCGCTCGTCGACCGTGCCGGTCTCGATATCGAGCTGCTCGGGCGGCATGTAGCCGATGGTGCCGCCGCGCGAGCCGCCAAAGCCACCGGCGGACGACAGTCGCGCCATGCCAAAGTCGGTGAGCTTTACATTGCCCGAGTGGTCGATGAGCACGTTGGCGGGCTTAATGTCCAGGTGGAGTACGCCGTTACTGTGGGCGAAGGTGAGCGCCTGGCCCAGGGCATCGGCAATGGCCGCGGCCTCGTCAAAGGTAAGTGAGTGGCCGTCCGCGCGGTGCAAAAACTCGGCCAGCGACATGCCATCGACATATTCCATAACCAGGTAGGCATAGGCTGTGTCGTGCGTAAAGTCGATGACCTGCACGATGTTGGGATGTTGAAGCATGGCGGCAGTGTGCGCCTCGCGCAGGACATCCATGATGTCGCTGGCGGGCATGCCGGCACCGTTGATGAGGGGGATGCGCTTAATGGCGACGCGGCGGCGCAGGTGCGTGTCGCGGCAGATCTCGATGGAGCCAAAACCGCCGGTCGCAAGTGTCTCGAGCGGCTGGTACCGCTTGAGCAGCTCGCGAGAGCTGGTGCCCTCCAAAGGAACGTCCGGCGAGAACCGGGCGGTATGTTGCGAGAAAAGCGGCATGGCCAACCCTCGTGCGTTTAAAGTTCGTTTGTGAGCGGCGGGCGCGGAGCCGAGCCGTTCGCGGTGGCATAGATGCTGCTAGTGTAGCACGCGCGGGTGGGCGACATTCAATTTAAGCTCCGTCTGGGGTCTGGACCCTGCGTCCGGCCTAGCGCTTTTTCTTGTTCTTCTTCTGCTTGCGCTGCTTGCCCTTGGTCTCCTGGGGCTTGTCGCCCTGCTTGGCCTCGACGGCGGCCTTTTCTGCCTTCATCTTCTTGCGTTTGGTCTCGATGCGGAGTTTTTTGTTGATGCGGGCCTTGAGGAAGGGACCGAACTGCTCGGCATCGCCGCGGACAAAGGTGTCCTTAGGGATCGTCACGCCCTGGTCGGCGAACATGGCCACAAAGATGCGCTCGCCGTCGAGCACGTGGTCGAGCTTTTCAAACGGGAAGAACTGTGACTTGCCGCTCTTGCCCCAAACCATCAGGCCGTCCTCGTTGGCGGCGACGCGGCGATAGCGGCCACCCATGGACTCGTCGGCCTCAACGGCGTCGATAAAGTCGCGGGCGAGGGTGTGGTGCAGGTTTTTGCTCCACCAGGCCAAAAAGGCGCCGAACACGATCAGGACGACGCCAAACTTGATCCAGTTGCCGCCGGCCACCAGCATGCCGATGCCGATGAGCGCGGCAATTGCCGCGGCGACATACAGCGAGCCGCGACGCCTGGGCGAGGCGACCAGGCGGGCGAAGTCGGTGACCAGGTCGTTTTCGTACTGGTACTCGTTGAGGTACAGGATGCCGTCGTCGGCTGCGGCCTGCTCCTCGAGCGCGACCTCGACCTGGTCGGCTGCTTCGGAGGGGACGAGGTTGCTCTCTGCGTCTGCCATGCTCTTTGGACTCCTATCGCGGCGGGCTCGCCGTACGGGTATTATGGAATGCAGTATGCCGTGCGACCGCATGGCCGCCGCGGCAACAAGACTCAGTATACCCGGGGGAGCACCCATGGAATCGTTGTACCGAAAGTATCGCCCGCTCACCTTCGACTCCGTGGTGGGCCAGCAACATATCGTCTCGACGCTCGAGCACGCCATCACCGAGGGGCGCCTGTCCCACGCCTACCTGTTCTGCGGACCGCGCGGCACGGGCAAGACCACCATGGCGCGCATTCTGGCCAAGGCGCTGCTGTGCCGCAATGCCGAGGCGGCGCGCGCCGAGGGTGCAAGCGGCTGCATGCCCGACGGTACTTGCGAGGAGTGCGAGCTCATCGCCGAGGGCAACCACCCGGATGTCTACGAGCTCGATGCCGCAAGCCGTACCGGCGTGGACAACGTGCGCGAGGAGATCATCAACTCCGTCAACTTTGCCCCAGTGCGCGGCAAGTACAAGATTTATATCATCGACGAGGTCCACATGCTCACGACGGCGGCGTTCAACGCGCTGCTCAAGACGCTCGAGGAGCCGCCGGCACACGTGATCTTTGTGCTGTGCACCACCGACCCGCAAAAGATTCTGGAGACCATCCTCTCGCGCTGCCAGCGTTTCGATTTCCATCGCATCGGCAACGAGGATATCGAGTATCGCTTGGCATACGTGTGCGAGCAGGAGGGCTTCGATTACGACGACGAGGCGCTGGCTATCGTGGCGCGCCATGCCAAGGGCGGCATGCGCGACGCGTTGTCCACGCTGGAGCAACTGAGCGTCTTTGGCAACGGTTCTGTGCATGCGGACGACGCCCGCTCGCTTTTGGGCGAGGTTTCGGACCAGATCCTGGGCGAGTTTGCCCGCGCCATCGCCGAGCGTGATGTCGCCGAGCTCTATGGACTGATCCGTGCGCAGGTCGAGGAAGGAAACGACCTGCTGGAGCTGACGCGCGACCTGGTGGCGCACGTGCGCGACGTGTATGTTGCCTGCGTTGCCGGTGCCCGTGCCGAGTTGTTTGAGGGCGGTGCCGAGCAGGCCGAGGCGCTTGCTGCCGAGGCCGCTGCCTTTGGCGAGCATCCTGCCGACCGCCTGGCCCGTGTGCTGACGGTGCTCGACGATGCCGCACTGGAGATGAGGGGCGCGAGCGACGTGCGCCTGGTGCTCGAGATTGCCTGCACGCGTCTGGCGCGTCCCGAGGCTGATTTAACGATTGAGGCATTGGCCGAGCGCGTGGCTCGCTTGGAGGCCATGGTTGCCAATGCCGCCGTTCCGGCGAGCGTGGCTGCTGCTCAGGCCGCCGCGCCTGCAGCATCCGTACCCGCTGCTGCCCAGCAGCCGACGCTCATTTCGGGCGCCCGTGCTGCCGCTCCGGCGGCTCAGTCTGCGCCCCGTTCTGCGTCCGTGTCAGCTTCCAAGCCTGCAGCGCCTGCACCTCAGCCTGCGCCGACTCCGACGCCTCAGCCCGTTGCGGCCCCCGCGCCTGCCACCGCTCCGGCACCTAAGCCCCAGTCCAACAATGCCGCCCAGGTTGCCGCCGCCGGTGCTGCCGAGACCCCCGCGGTTGAGGACGCCGGCGAGCTCCAGCGCAAATGGGCCGAGGTCGTCGAGCGCGTCAAGGCTCGTCAGGCCTCCTACGCAGGGCTTTTGCTCAACGCTCGCGCCACGGCCGACGACGGCTCCAAGCTCACGGTCTCGTTCCCCGCGGGTTCGACTTTTGCCATTAAGATGCTCGGTCGCGCCGATACGCAGTCGGTGGTCCTGCCGACGGTCTGCGCGGTCTTCGGTCGTCGTACCGTCGACTATGTCCTGGATGGGGGTGGCACGCCGGCTCCTCAACATGAGGAGCATTCTCCATCTGCACGGGCTGCGGCATCTGCGGACCCGCAACCCGTGTCCTCGGCGGCCTCTGTATCCTCGAGCGCCAGCGCGCCGCAGCAGCAAGCGGCACCGGTAGCGGCATCGACCCCGTCGGCGCCTAAGCCCGCGGCGCCCAAACCGGCTGCTTCGACACCCGCGCCCAAGCCCGCCTCGCCCGCGCCCAAGTCGTCTGACCTGGGCAAAGCCCCCTGGCTACGCTCCGACAACCCCGCCGGCGCTCCTGCCACGGGTAAGCTCCCGACTGAGCCCGCACCCCGTGCGCCCGAGCGCTCTGCCGCTCCCAAATCTCAGCCTGCCGCGTCGTCTGCGCCATGGGAATCCGAGCAGGTTCCCTACGACGATGCCATGGTCGGCGGTTTTGCTGCCGATGCTGGTGGGGACGATCTGCCTCCGTTCGACGTGCCGGGTGCGGCGTCCGCGCCCAAGTCCGCTGCAACTGCCCCCAAAGAGGAGGACGCTCTTGCAGCTCCCTGGGAATCCAATCCCGGTGCTGGCAGCCCCTTCGGCCATCAGGGCGCAGCCCCGAGCATCCCGCAGACCGAGGACGAGGCCAAGGCCCTCATCCGCAGCGTCTTTGGCCAGGCCACCATCTTCAAGCCGGTGGAGTAGCTGCGCAGGCGGGTATACTGCTCAAGAAGAGGACCCCTTGTCCGGGCGCATCTGTATTTCGGACATGTGTAGTGTGGTGCCGCGTATGTCGCATTTGAGCAGACAGGTGCGTGACGGTCGGCCTAGGATGCTGAGGTCGATACGATACGTCGCATGGCTGTTCGTGTACTCGACTTGCTCGGCGTTAATGGTTGCTCCGATTGCCAAATAAACGCCTAGCTCGGCATCGACAATCTTGAAGTCTTTTATCTTGACCTTGAACTCTTGATAGAGGGACGGGCTGTTGTAGTAGACGGTTCGGGTTCCGTCGGTGCACTCATCGGTCGTCTCCCATTTGACGACGGGCTGGTCCGAACTGGCTATCAGCAGTTCTGCTCCAAAAGCTATGGCATGGGTGATGACAACCAGCAATGCCCAGCCGACAAAGAGATAGAGAACCACATATGCAACGGGGTGTTTTGAGCGGATGTTTTGGAGCGCGTTGGGGGCATTCATGGGGCACCTCCAAATTACTATCTATGGCAATCAAATTATACCCTGCCGCCATGTGCGCCGCCTCGAGCAGCGGTTCGGCATTTAGCTATTTAGTGGCGCACATGAAATGCCGGATTCGGCTCTACTAGATTGAGTGTGCGATATTATGCAACCTTGCATAATTCGACCTTGCATAATCTTTGAGTGCGGTTTGTATTGGAGGACATGTATATCGACTGAGGTAACACGTCCGCCCCGCTCTCTCGCCGCGCGCCGTGGTACGATTTTTGAGTTTGAAAGTCCCGCCGTGCTCCGGCTGCCCTTGCAGCTCGGCGTGCGGCCGCACGTAAAGGAGCCATCATGGCCGGTATGAACATGCAGCAGATGATGAAGCAGGCTCGCAAGATGCAGGAGCAGCTTGCCGCCGCGCAGGAGAACCTCAAGTCCCAGACCGTCGACGCCTCTGCCGGCGGCGGCATGGTCAAGGTGACCGTTAACGGCGAGATGGAGCTCGTCAACCTCACCATCGATCCCGATGCGCTCGATCCCGAGGACGTCGATATGCTGCAGGATATGATCATGGCTGCCGTCAACGAGGCCGTCCGCGGCGTCAACGAGCTCGCCAACAAGCAGATGGGCGCCATCACCGGCGGCCTCAACATCCCGGGCATGCCGTTCTAAGACACGCATATATATGAGTGCAAATCACAGTCTGCAAAAACTGCTCGATGAGCTGGGCCGTCTGCCGGGCATTGGTCCCAAGTCGGCCCAGCGCATCGCCTATTACCTGTTGGAGGCCGACGCCGAGGAGGCGCGCCGCCTGGCCGAGGCCATCCTGGAGGTCAAGCAGGAGGTCCACTTTTGCAGCCGCTGCTTTAACTACGCCACGGCCGACGAGTGCTCCATCTGCCAGGACCCGATGCGCGATACCACTCGCATTTGCGTGGTGGGCGAGCCGCGCGATGTCCAGGCGATCGAGCGCACGGGCAGCTACCACGGCCTCTACCACGTATTGGGCGGCGTGATCAGTCCCATGGACAAGATTGGCCCCGAGCAGCTGCACATTCGAGAGCTGCTGGCACGCTTGGGCCACGAGGACATCCACGAGGTCATCATCGCCACCAACCCCAACATCGAGGGCGAGACCACGGCGAGCTATCTGGCCCGTACCATCAAGCCGTTGGGCGTCGAGGTGTCGCGTCTGGCAAGCGGCCTTCCCGTGGGCGGCGACTTGGAGTATGCCGACGAGCTTACGCTTGGCCGCGCCATCGAGGCCCGCCGCGCGATTTAGGTGGCGAGCCTGCTCCTGCCGTATGTTTTCCTCGCGACGCACGGGGTAGTCATAATTTCCCCGTGCGACTGTGAGTTTGTTGTGCAACAAAGATGCTTCGTATCCGCTTATCGCATGGATGCTTCCGCTCGCATCCTTAATTTGTCCATTCGTTGCGCAACCTTTTTGGTTCGCTGATACACTCAAATATGGATTCGAATGAATGCGCCGCTCCCGAGCGGCGTGTTTTTGTTGGAGGAGAACGCATGCGGCCCGGTGGCACTCAGACAAAGCGCGGCGCCGCGGTGCGCATACGACGCCGACTGGGCTTGGCGCCGCGGGCGTACGCACTGCTATCGTGCTCGCTGGTGCTGGTCATAGCTGGCGTTTCTGCCTATGGCATGACCGTGCCGTCCATGATGCAGGCGCATGCCGCACGCGAACCGCGCGTGGGGCATGAGGTCAAAAGCGATCTGGGCACCACGACTGGATATGCTTGGGCAAGTGTGGTCGGGCATATTGTGTTTGGCACCGACGATGCGGACGGCGCCGAGGCCCCGGACAACGAAGTCACGCTTGCCAATGGCAAAACCATCGTGCTCACCAACACCAAGATCATCGATCGGTTGTCCAACAATAGCGTGGCGGCAACGGTGAATAAGGTCGAGCAGCAAAAGGAGCAGGACGCCCAGCAGTCCGGAAAGCCCGGTAGCTCGGATACTTCTGGCTCCGGCTCGAATTCGTCGAGTTCGAGCGGCGGCTCTGGGTCGGGCTCCTCTACCGGAGGGTCTGGAAATGGCGGCTCGACGGGCGGCAACACTGACAACGATGCAAACTCCGGTGGCCTTTCCGCTGCTGAGGAAGAGAGCATTCACAGTTGGCTTGTGACCAAGTACAACATGCTCGACGGCTACGTTTCTCGTGCCAATGACGTGGTCTCGACCTATAACTCTACGGGAGATCCCAGGCCGTGCGACAGCCTGGTCGGGGAGATGTTTGTCATTCGAGCCGAGTTCGGTCGTCAGACATTCTCGCCCCGGTCAAAGTGGTATCAGCAGTATGCCAATCTGTGGGGCTGTTACACCAACCTATGTCAATGGGTCGGCCATTACGGCGATGATGACGTCGCGCTCGGTAACTTCAACAATAACGTGGCGGCGCTTGCCCTATGATGACCGATCTTGTATCCACCACACCACAATCACTCGGTCGCGATCCCATGGTCGGCCTGCGCCTGGCGCGTGTCGACGGGTTTGAGCCGGCCATTGCGCTCGGTCAGGACGAACTGCCTACCTATCTGCGTCGTTTTACGATGCTGTTTGCCGACGATGCCACCATGCGCCGTGGCGGTATCGGCCGCGTGACGCGTGCCGTCAACGCCCAAGGCGAGGCCGTGGCACTCAAGCAGCTCATCTTGCCGACGCGCGATGAGTTTGACGACGATGCCGCTCACGAGGCGCTGGTCGCCAAGTTCAAGGCGGCGTTTCGCGAGGAATACGAATGCCATCGCGCCCTTTCGGGCCTTAAGGGCTTTCCCCGCCTCTATGGCTGGGGCGAGGTCGACGGTGTGCCTGCAATTGTCATGGAATGGGTCGAGGGCGAGACGCTTGCCCGCTTGCGTTCGCGACTCGCCGTGGACGATGCCGGACGCCTATCGCCGCTTGTGGCGGCGCGCTTGGGGCGCGACCTGTTCGACCTGCTCTGCCGCATGAGCCTGGTGGGGGAGGGCTTTGTCCATCGCGATATCTCGCCCGCTAATATTATGGTGCGTACGGCGCGTTTACCGCTTGACCGGCAGCTTGCCGAGGGCACCTTTGACCTGTGCCTGATCGACTTTGGCTCGTCGCTGGCGCTCGAGCCTGCGTCGGCCGTGGCCGGTACCGGCGGCAAGGCATCCTTTACCGAGCGCTATGCCACGCTGCGTCGCGCGACGGTGGCCTACGCTCCGCCCGAGATGCTCACCGACGATATTCCCGACCTGCGCGCTTTGCGTATGTCGCCGGCGATCGACGTCTATGCCGCGGCAAGCACGGTTTACGAGCTCATTGCCGGCGTCGCGCCATACGAAGCTGCGCCGAGCACTTCGGGCACCTCGGGTTCGCGCAAAAAGACGCGCGACATCGCCAGCCCCTACCGTCTCAAGATGGACACGCTGCCCGACTATCCCATTGGTGCCCATGCGCCCGGTTGCGATTTGACTCAGCTGCTTCGTCGTGAGCCCGATGTGGCGCTCGCCGCGGCTGAGCAGGCCCAGCAGTTGGGGCTTGAGCCGGATTCCGAGGAGCTACGCGATGCGCTGGCGTTTGTCGATGCCCAGCTGTTCGACGTGGTGATGGCCTGTCTGTCCAGCCATCAAAAAGATCGTCCCGAGCCGGCGGCGGTCGAGGCGGCGCTCTCGGCGTTTTGTGACCACTATGCACAAAATGTCGGTCGTTCGCTCCGCGGCGAGCCGCTCACGCCGTGCCCCATGGATGCGTCCGGCCGCGCGGTTCGTCGCGCGCTGATGGTCGGCGCGGCGGTCGTCTGTGGCGCGGTTTGGGCTGTGGTCGTGGTTTCGGCCGCGCTGCTGGCGTCGGGCGCTCGCGTGACGGCGACTTTGGGATCGCTCGTGTGGTCTGGGCCACTACCGGGTATTATTGCCGCACTGGCGTTGGCGCTACCAGGCATGGCCGGCGTTGCCGCGGGGGCACTTGCGCGCGATCGGCGCTCGGGGTTCCTGCAGGGTGTGCTTGCGCTTTCTGCCTGCGAGGCTCCGGTGCTGGTTGTGGCTGCATGTAGCGTATTTTCCCAACGCGCCGTGATGGGCGGCCTTGTTGCCGCTCTGGTTGCAACCTATACGCTTACGTGGTTTTTACTTGCGATGGGCTTTGCCTTTGAGCTTCCCGTTTCGGCACCGCGGCGCACAAAAGCCCAGATGGCGACTCCGCTTGCCGGTGGAGCCGCAGCTGCCCGTACTTTTGGCGGACCTGTCGAAGTATCGTCCGATTCTATTTCTACGACCAAGGAGGCCTAGGTCATGGCATCTCAAGTTGAGCTCACCCCATGCGGGGCCATGTTTGACATCTTTAAGCGCGCGGCGCATCTGAGCCATATCGAGCTGTGCGGCTTGGTGCTTTCGTCCCGTCCGCTCGCCGACGGCCGCAGCCCGCAGAGCCGAGCCGCCGATCGCTCTTGGGTTTCCCGCTTTATCGTTCGCGCACCGGTCGGCACGCTTCAGCAGCGCTACTTTGCCGAATACGGTACATCGGCTGCGCGTATTATGTCGCAACTGGCCTTGCGCCGGCGCAACCCCATGGACTCCACGGCTGTGATCAATATGGTGTGCGGTCCTGCAGGTGAACCGATGGTACGCGCGCTCGAAGAGTGTCACCAGGACACGAATCTCTATCGCAACGCGCTCGATCGCCTGTCCCAGGCGGCAGAACTCATGCCCGCCGAGCGCGCCGAGGCCGTGCTGGTGCTGTTTGTCGCCGTCGGTTGTTCGGCGGATGTGCGGTCCTCGGTGAACTATGCCATCGACTACGCGCACGCGACCTGTGGCGGAGGCACATCCACGCCTCGTTCGCTTGGCATGTCGATGACCGCGGGCGAACGCGAACCCGCCCCGGCGCACCCCTTGGGCTTGCTGCGCATACAAAACAGTTTTGTCGTGAGCGCCCCGCGCTGGATTCAGCCGAGTGAGCAGGGTGTTGAGATTGGCGCGCTGGCCACTGGTGAGGGCGATATTACCGACGTCGGCGACGATGTCTCGGCCCGCCATGCCCATATCTGGTGCGATGCTCAAAATATCTGGCACGTCGAGGACTTGTCGTCCACCAACGGAACCGTGGTGGTAAACGGGGCCACGCGCGTCTGCATTCAGGTCGAGCCCGGTCGTTCCGCCCAACTTAATCCCGGCGACGAGCTCAAACTCGGCGAATCCACTACCTACGCCATCCTCTTCGGTGCCCTCTAGCCAGTCCCGCCAAATGGTCCCTCCGTCCCCAAGGGATCATTTTGCTCCCGGCAGTCACCCAAGGTAAACCTTTACCGCCCGCCTATATTTGCCGAAATTACACTTGACGGCGGGGTACAATAAACCCGCATGCGGATTTCTGTTGCGGGCGCTTCCCATCGCCGGGGCGTGCCCGGGAGCATCCGGCATGCGGCCTTTGCGGCGCTCGGTCATGTGCAAGACGGGTAGCTGGGCTTGTGGAGCGCGTGCAGCCCTCCTCGCCTCGGCATGCCTTCTCTCCACGCCATGTACCTGCTGCTGAGCCTGCCTGCCAGATGATTGGAAGCAACAGCGAAAATCCCATCACGCCAACATCCCGGCGATCGCCGGGGCCTGTATACCTATATGAGAGGAGAGGGGTATATGGCGCGTAAGTTTAAGTCTATGGACGGCAACGAGGCGGCCGCATATGTTTCGTATGCGTACACCGAGGTAGCGGGAATCTATCCCATTACGCCGTCCAGCCCGATGGCCGACCATGTCGACCAGTGGGCGGCCCAGGGTCGCAAGAATATCTTCGGCACCCCGGTCAAGGTCGTCGAGATGGAGTCCGAGGCAGGTGCAGCCGGTACCGTTCACGGTTCGCTGGGCGCCGGTGCTCTGACCACCACCTACACGGCTTCTCAGGGTCTGCTCCTGATGATCCCGAACATGTACAAGATCGCGGGCGAGCAACTCCCGGGCGTCTTCCACGTCTCCGCGCGTTGCGTCGCTTCCCACGCCCTGAACATCTTTGGCGATCACTCCGACGTCATGGCCTGCCGCCAGACCGGTTTCGCCATGCTCGCCGAGGGCAACGTCCAGGAGGTCATGGACCTCTCGCCGGTGGCTCACCTCGCCGCCATCGAGGGAAAGACCCCGTTCCTTAACTTCTTCGACGGCTTCCGCACCAGCCACGAGATCCAGAAGGTCGCCATGTGGGACTACAAGGATCTGGCCGAGATGTGCGACATGGACGCCGTCCAGGCTTTCCGCGACCACGCGCTCAACCCTGAGCACCCGCACACCCGCGGTAGCCACGAGAACGGCGATATCTTCTTCCAGAACCGTGAGGCCTGCAACAAGGTCTACGACGAGCTTCCCGCCGTCGTCGAGGGCTACATGAAGAAGATCAACGAGAAGCTCGGCACCGATTACGGCCTGTTCAACTACTACGGCGCTCCCGATGCCGATCGCGTCGTCGTGTGCATGGGCTCCTTCTGCGACGTGCTCGAGGAAGTCATCGACTACCTCAACGCTCACGGCGAGAAGGTCGGCCTGGTCAAGGTTCGTCTGTTCCGTCCGTTCTCCATCAAGCACTTCGTCGACGTTCTCCCCGAGACCGTCCAGAAGATCGCCGTCATGGACCGTACCAAGGAGCCGGGTTCCATCGGCGAGCCGCTCTACCAGGACGTCGTCTCCGCTCTCTACGAGGCCGGCAAGACGGGCATCAAGGTCGTCGGCGGCCGTTATGGCCTGGGCAGCAAGGACACGCCTCCCGCGTCCGCGTTCGCTGTCTTCGAGGAGCTCAAGAAGGACGAGCCCAAGCGCGAGTTCACCATCGGCATTGTCGATGACGTGACCAACCTGAGCCTGCCCGAGGCCGAGGATACGCCCAACACCGCAGCCCCCGGCACCATCGAGTGCAAGTTCTGGGGTCTGGGTGGCGACGGTACCGTCGGCGCCAACAAGAACTCGATTAAGATCATCGGCGACCACACCGACAAGTACGTCCAGGCCTACTTCCAGTACGACTCCAAGAAGACCGGCGGCGTCACCGTCTCGCACCTGCGCTTTGGTGATTCCCCGATTCGCTCGCCGTACTACGTGACCAAGGCCGACTTTGTCGCCTGCCATAACCCCAGCTACATCGTTAAGGGCTTCAAGATGGTCCGCGACGTCAAGCCGGGCGGCACCTTCCTGGTCAACTGCCAGTGGAGCGACGAGGAGTTCGCCGAGCACATGCCCGCCGTGGCCAAGCGCTACATCGCGAACAACAACGTCAACGTTTACCTGATTGACGCTATCGACCTGGCCGCCAAGGTCGGCATGGGCAAGCGCACCAACACGGTGCTCCAGTCCGCCTTCTTCGCGCTGGCCAAGGTCCTGCCCGCCGAGGACGCCCTGCAGTACATGAAGGACGCGGCTACCAAGTCCTACATGAAGAAGGGCCAGGCTATCGTCGACGCCAACCACAAGGCCATCGATGCCGGCGCTACCGCTTTCCGTAAGTTCGAGGTTCCGGCCGACTGGGCTACCGCCGAGGATGTTGCTCCCGTCGAGCTCTCCGAGGAGACCAAGTCCGCTATCGCCCAGCAGGTCAAGAACCTGCTCGAGCCCATCGATCGCATGGACGGCGACAGCCTGCCCGTTTCCGCCTTTGTCGATTGCGCCGACGGCCAGTTTGAGCTGGGCGCCTCCGCATACGAGAAGCGCGGCGTCGCCGTGGTCGTTCCTCACTGGGACGAGACCAAGTGCATCCAGTGCAACCAGTGCGCCTACGTGTGCCCGCATGCCACCATCCGTCCGTTCGCGATGACCGAGGACGAGGCTGCCGCCGCGCCCGAGGCTACCCGCACGCTCGACGCCATGGGCCCCAAGGCCAAGGGCATGAAGTTCACCATGGCCGTGTCCCCGCTCGACTGCATGGGCTGCACCAACTGCGTCAAGGTCTGCCCCAAGGGCGCCCTCGAGATGGTTCCCACCGAGCAGGAGATGGACCAGCAGCCCGTTTGGGACTACATGGTCGAGAACGTCTCCGAGAAGAAGGAGCTCATCGCGGCCAACGTCAAGGGCAGCCAGTTTAAGCAGCCCTACCTGGAGTTCTCGGGCTCCTGCGCCGGCTGTGCCGAGACCGCCTATGCACGTCTGGTGACCCAGGTCGCCGGCGACCGCATGTTCATTTCCAACGCCACCGGCTGCTCCTCCATTTGGGGCAACCCCGCTGCCACCGCTCCTTACTGCAAGGACAAGGACGGTCACGGCCCGGCGTGGAACAACTCCCTGTTCGAGGACAATGCCGAGCACGGTCTGGGCATGGCCGTTGGCTATGAGGCCGTTCAGCACAAGCTGATCGCCGCTACCCAGGACATCATCGCTGCCGATGGTCCGTCCGATGAGCTCAAGGCCGCCGGCCAGGCTTGGATCGACTCCGTCAACGACGCCGAGGCCTCCAAGACCGCTGCTGCTGCCTACGTCGCCGAGCTCGAGAAGTGCGGCTGCGATGCTTCCAAGGCGATCCTCGCCGACAAGGCTTACCTCACCAAGAAGTCCTTCTGGATCTTTGGCGGCGACGGCTGGGCCTACGACATCGGCTTCGGTGGCCTGGACCACGTCCTGGCTTCCGGCCACAACGTCAACGTCTTCGTCTTCGACACCGAGGTCTACTCCAACACCGGCGGTCAGGCCTCCAAGGCCTCGAACCTGGGCCAGGTCGCTCAGTTCGCCGCTGCCGGTAAGGTGACCAAGAAGAAGTCCCTGGCCGAGATCGCCATGAGCTACGGCTACGTCTACGTGGCGCAGGTCGCCATGGGCGCCAACCCGGCTCAGACCCTCAAGGCCATTCACGAGGCCGAGGCCTACGACGGCCCGTCCCTCATCATCGGCTACAGCCCCTGCGAGATGCACTCCATCAAGAAGGGTGGCATGCAGAACTGCCAGGCCGAGATGAAGAAGGCTGTCGAGTGCGGTTACTGGAACCTCTTCCGCTTCAACCCCGAGGCTGCTGCCGGCAAGAAGTTCTCGCTCGATTCCAAGGAGCCCGCGGGCGGTTATCAGGAGTTCCTGATGAACGAGGCCCGTTACGCTTCGCTGACGCGTTCCTTCCCCGAGCGCGCCGAGGAGCTCTTCAAGGAGAATGAGCAGGCCGCTATGGACCGCTATCAGCACCTGCTGAAGCTCAAGACGGTGTACAACGAGGCCTAGGTCTCTCACCGCAGGATCTGAGGGCTGACCTTCGCGGACGTCCTCGGACATGAAAGAACCCCCGCTGCGCACTACGTGCGGCGGGGGTTCTTTCGTCCTGCGGAGTGTCCGCGAAGGTCAGCCCTCAGATCCTGCTACGACTACGTCCTTGGATTGTGTGGGCGGATGAAGGACGTAGTTGGTCGGGTATTCCGTCCCCTTCGCTGTTTCGCGGCTTTGCCGCGAAACCTCGCGCCACTTTGGGGATGGATGGGGGACTTGGCCGTTGCCGCTTTTTCGGAGCTCTTCTTTATTCCTTTTGTTGGATGAAAAGCCCCTTGTTTTTGCAGGGGTGCATACTCGACTTATATGTGCATAGAATCTCGTATAGTGCGAGTAAGATATTGCGCTGTCTGTTTTGTGTTCAGCAAAGATATAGTTTGCATAATCTGGTCTAATCCCTGCTCTATTAAAATAAAGTTGCACGTAAATGGCGTAGATATGCTTGAGCTGGGGTTCTGTACGCTGAGCGGATAAAAACGACCGTTCACCGTTCCGCTATTTTCAAAATGAATAAAATGAGCGATAAAGAGAATATAAACCTTAATAAACTCGCGTATCGCACGGACGCGGGTTATTAATGGGTTGTAGGCCTTTTACAGAAAGGATTCCAGCAATGTCTAAGCCTCTTGGCAAGCCCGATCGTATTGTCGTCGCCCTTGGCGGCAACGCCCTCGGCAACAACCCCGTCGAGCAGATCGAGGCCGTGAGCAACACCGCTCACGCTCTCCTCGGTCTCATCGAGCAGGGCAATGAGATCATCATCACCCACGGCAACGGCCCGCAGGTCGGCATGATCCAGAACGCCTTCGCCGCTGCCCACGATGCCATCGGTACCCCCGAGATGCCGCTGCCCGAGTGCGGCGCCATGTCCCAGGGCTACATTGGTTATCACCTGCAGCAGGGCATCGGCCGCGAGATGCACAAGCGCTATAAGCGTTGGCACGCCGCCACCGTCGTCACCCAGATCGAGTGCGATCCGGATGATCCCGCGTTCAAGAACCCGACCAAGCCGATCGGCCCCTTCTACACCGAGGAGCAGGCCAAGGAGTTCATGGCCGAGGATCCCTCCAAGGTCTTCGTCGAGGATTCCGGCCGCGGCTGGCGTCGCGTCGTCGCTTCCCCCGATCCCAAGAAGATCGTCGAGGCTGACTCCATCCTCAACCTGCTCGACAACGAGTTCATCGTCATCGCCTGCGGTGGCGGCGGCATCCCCGTCGTCCGCGACTACGAGAACAAGGGCTGCTACAAGGGCGTTCCCGCCGTCATCGACAAGGACCTGGGCGGCGAGCTGCTGGCCGAGGACTGCGACGCCGACGTTCTGTTCCTGCTGACCGCCGTTGAGCATGTCGCCATCAACTTTGGCAAGCCCAACCAGGAGGAGCTCGAGGACCTCACCGCCGACGAGGCCGAGCGCCTGGCCGACGAGGGTCAGTTCGGCAAGGGTTCCATGGAGCCCAAGGTCCGCGCTGCCATCAAGTTCGCACGTTCCCGCAAGGGCCGCACCTGCATCATCGGCGCTCTGGACAAGGCCGCCGAGACCATGGCTGGCCTCTCCGGTACCCGCATTCACGAGTAGTCTCTACTCTGTTGCCTCTCTCGTGGGCGCCAGGCAAAGCGCCCGCAAACTAGCCTCTCTTCATGAGCCCCGCAGTCCGCTCCGGCTGCGGGGCTTTTGTTTCAACCCGGCACTTAGGGACGTTCCTTTCCTGCCGGCAGCTTGGGACAGTCCTTAATAGTCATTGGGGACGTTCTTAAACGACTAGTCAAACAAGAACGTCCCCAACGACTACTCATTTAAGTCTGTCCCCAATGACTGCGGAAAGCGCATCTCACACCGGCACATGGCTTTCGGGCCCTTTCTCCGTGCTCCCTATAAGTTCGGCTGGACTCCCCGCAACCTGTTCCGAGTTGGCGGAACGAGCGCGACGTGGAGTGTCATTCTTTACCGCGTTAGACTAGACGCAGGGAAAGGAGGAGGACATGGATGCTCGCGTCAAGCAGCTTGTAAATATGATCGAGGACGCTCAGCCTGTCGCTGTCGCGGTACTTGCCAAGCGTCTCGAGGTAAGCGAGCGCGCCGTGAGAAACTATATCCATCGCGCAAACGACAACCTTGCAGGGGTTGCACGCATCGTTGGCAGCAAGGGGCAGTATCGTATCGATGTTGCACGTGCAGATGAGCTTGCTCGCTTGCTAGACGGTGCGGCTCTGGCCCATCCGGGCATTCCTGATACGCGCGACGGCCGTGTGTCCTTCCTTCTTAACGACCTCCTCATGCGGTCCCAGTGGGTGACGATTGAGGAGTATGCGGATTTACTCTACGTTTCGGCGCGAACTCTGTCCAATGACATGCGTCTGGTAGAGCAGAAACTCGCCCAATTTGACTTAACGCTCGAAAAGCGCCCACGCTACGGAATCCGCGTTGCGGGCGGGGAGTCGCAGCGGCGCCTGTGCCTGGCCTCGCTGGTGAGGCCCGTGTTGCCCGACACCGACGATGCAAAGCTCGCCGAGCGCCTGCGGGCCATCGCCGCATGTGTGGACGATGCTCTGACGGCCTCGCCCGTCACGGTGAGCTCGCTGGCATCCCGCAATCTCATCATGCATCTTTACATTGCTCTTGGCCGCATCGAGCAGGGCTGCTATGTCCCAGCTGCAGAATCGGACGTTCAAAAACTGGAGGGAACGCGCGAATACGCCGCGGCTTTCCAGATTGCCGCAAACATCAAGGATGCCCTGGGCGTGAGCATGCCCCGAGAAGAGGTTGCCTTTATCGCAATCCATTTGCTCGGCAGGGGCACGGGCGTGCCCGAGAAGGGCTCTGCCGTTATCTCGGACGAGATGTGGGAGATTGCTTCCGAGATGGTACGTGCGGTCAACGATGAGTTTAGGTTTGACTTTAGCGGCGATCTTGAACTTCGCATGAACCTTGCTCGGCATATCGGCCCTCTGGGCTATCGCCTTGAATATCACATGCATATGGATAACCCCATGCTGTCCGATATCAAGACGAGGTTTCCGTTGGCCTATTCGATGGCAGCTGGCACCTCGCAGGTACTCGAGCGTCATTTTGGCAGCCAGCCCTCTGATGAAGAGCTCGGCTACATCGCCATGGCATTTGCCCTGGCCCTCGAGCAGCAAGCCGACCAGCCGCGTCGCAAACGCATCCTGATCGTGTGCGCCTCGGGAGCGGGAAGCGCCCGTATGCTCGAGCACCAGTACCGCAAGCAGTTTGGCATGTATATCGATTCGATTGAGACATGCGATGTCGCCCGCGTGGGAACGTTCGATTTTTCGCATATCGACTACGTGTTCACAACGGTGCCGCTCAACGTCAAGTTGCCCGTGCCCGTCCGCGAGGCCGATTTCTTCTTGGAGACGAGCGATGTCAACGCTATCCGCAAGGTGCTGAGCGACGACACTGCGCAATCGGACTCCGTGAGCTCTTTCTTTAGCCGTGCCCTGTTCTTCAACCGCGTTGAGGCGTCGTCGAAGCAGGCCGTTCTCCGATATCTCTCCGAGCGCGCCGTCGAGAGCGGCCGTGTCGATGCCCAGTTTGCCCAAGAGGTCGCCGAGCGCGAGAGCGCGAGCGCCACCTCGTTTGGCAATGGGGTAGCCATGCCCCATGGGATGCATCCCTTGAGCGCCGAGGCCTTTGTTACCGTGGGCCTGCTCGAACATCCCATTCTTTGGGACGAATACGGCCATGAGGTCGATATCGTCTTTATGGTGTCGTTTGCCCGGTCGGGCGGCGATGAGGCGCGGATCTTGAGCTCACTGCTCGCCGAGATCTTTATGGACCGCCAGGGGGTCGAGCGCCTACGCGAGCGCCGGTCCTGGCATGAGCTGATGGCGCTTGTGCAAGCGCATACGGCTTAAGACTTCTTTTGTCGATGACCCTGTCAGTCTACCTGCAATAAACCTCGAGGATTGCGGGCGGGAGATAGGCGTTTCGAATATTCAAGTACAAACCAAACATCACGGGAGAGGAGACCGTTATGGACGATCAGGGAACCGAGATGGTTTCGTTTCAGCTGGTCGCTGCAGCGGGAGAGGCACGCAGCCTTGCCTTCGAAGCCCTTGAAAAGGCAAAGGCGGGGGATTTTGACGCCGCCGCCAAACTCATGAAGCAGTCAAAGGATGCGGGAATCAAGGCTCACCACATCCAAACGCAGCTGCTTTCGACTGAGGCAGCGGGCGAGCATCTGTCGGTGGATGTGTTGCTGGTCCATGCTCAGGACCACCTCATGTGCTCCATGCTTGCTCAGGAGCTCGTGCAGGAGCTGATCTGCCTGTATGAGCGCACTGCAACCAAGAACGCCTAGCGGCGTGCGGTGACTATCCAACCAATCAATGCGAAGGGAATCCCTTATGAAGATCCTTCTTGTTTGCGCAGCTGGTCTGTCTACAAGCATTCTGATGAAGAAACTCGAGAAATATGCGGAGCAAAACGGCATCGAGCTCGATATCGATGCGGTGGGTATCGGCGAGTATCAGGAGACGTGCGCCAATTATGACGTGCTGCTCTTGGGGCCGCAGGTGTCCTACCAGCTCAACACCGTCAAGCAGGGGAGCGGTAAGCCGACCGCGGTCATCCCCGCACAGGACTACGGCATGGGCAACGCCGCCAACGTGCTGGCACTCGCCCAGTCGCTGTTGGGTTAGGAGGCAACCATGGAGAAGTTCATGACCCTGCTTCAGGAAAAACTGACCCCTATCGCCAATTTCTGCGGCACCGAGCGCCACTTTGCCTCCATGCAAAAGGGCTTTATGAGCGCGATCAGCTTCATCTTGGTATCTGCCGTCTTTATGATCCTCGCCAACCCGCCGGTCACGGCCGACCTGGTGGCGCAGGGCGGGTTCTGGTCCGTCTTTGGCCCTTGGCTCGATTTTGCCACGGCCAATAAGCTCACGCTGCTCATTCCCTTCAACATGACGATGGGCATACTGTCGGTGATCGTGACGTTCGCAATCGCCTATAACCTGGCGGGCACCTACAAGATGCCCAAGCTTAACGCCGGCATGACCTCGCTGGTGATGTTCCTGATCGCCGCGGCGCCGTCGTCCTACTACCAGCTTGCTGACGAGTCCGTGCTCCAGGCGGTCCCCTGCACCTATCTGGGTGCGCAGGGCCTGTTTACCGCCATCATCGTTGCCTTGGTCTCCGTCGAGGTCACGCGCTTCTGCCAGACCAAGGGCATCACCATCAAGATGCCCGATGGCGTGCCGCCGTTTTTGTCCGAAACCTTTGGCGCCATCGTACCTATGCTCGCCAACATCCTCATCTTCTTTGGCGGCAACCTGCTGATCCAGATGATCGATCCCGCGCTGTCCATCCCCTCGGTTATCGAGAAGCTGCTCGCTGCCCCGCTTTCCGTCGCAGTTGACTCTGTGCCCGGCGCACTGCTTATCTGCTTCATGACGCTGCTGTTTTGGTGCTTTGGCGTCCACGGCAACATGATCGTAATGCCCATCACCGCCCCGGTCACGCTTGCCGCCTTTGCCGCCAACGCCTCGCTCTATGCTGCCGGGCAGCCGCTTGAGTTCCACCCGGCGCTCATGTCGTTGGCCATCAACCTCATCGGCGGCACGGGTAATACGTTCTCTTTTGTGGCGCTCTGCGCGTTTAGGGCAAAGTCGCAGCAGCTCAAGGCATTTGGCAGGGCATCGATCGTGCCGAGCTTCTTCCGTATCTCCGAGCCCGCGATCTTCGGCGCGCCCATCATCTTCAACCCGATCCTCATGATTCCGTTTGTGCTAGGCGGCATGATCTCGGCCCTGCTGTATTGGGGTGCGGTCTCACTGGGTCTTGTCTCTAACTTCTACATCTTGGTGAGCGGCACGTTCCCCATCTTCGTTCAGGGCTTTGTCCAGTGCCTCGACCCGCGCATCTGGGTGTTTACGATCGTTTTGATCGTGGTCATGGCTGTGGTCTGGTACCCGTTCTTTAAGGTGTACGATAACCAGCTCCTGGCTCAGGAGCAGGAGAACGCCGCGGCAGCTTCTGCCGAGGATGCTGAGTAGCATGAGTTACTTTGACAGAACGTCTGCCGCCGGTATGCCCGAGGGCTTTTTGTGGGGTGGTGCCCTCGCCGCCAACCAGGCCGAAGGGGGCTGGAACGAGGGCGGCCGCGGCATGTCGCACTCCGACCTGATCCCACAGGGTTCCGACCGCTGGGATGTAATGTTTGGCAGGCAAAAGCCCGTGGACGATCCGGACAGGCTGTATCCATGCCGCTGGGGCAACGACTTCTTCCATCATTGGCACGAGGATGTCGAGCTCTTTGCCGAGATGGGCTTTAAGTGCCTGCGTCTTTCAATTTGCTGGAGCCGTATTTTTCCCACAGGGATGGAGACCGAGCCCAACGGCGAGGGCTTGGAGTTTTACCGTCAGGTATTCGAGGCGCTGCGCGAGCATGGAATCGAGCCGCTTGTGACGCTGTCGCACTACGACTATCCGTTGGCTCTGGTCGAGCGCTATGGTGGCTGGCAAAGCCGAGAGATGATCGAGCGGTATGCGCACTACGTCGAGACCGTCGGACGCGCGTACCAGGGCCTCGTGCGTTATTGGCTTACGTTCAACGAGATCAACAGCGTGGCGCTGTCCTATCTCAACGCGGGTGTCACGCTCGAGGATGAGCGTGACCGTGCAGCCGTGACCGCGGCGTTCTCGCACCATATGTTTATGGCGAGCGCTCGCGCTGTCGAGATTCTGCACAAGATCGATCCCGCAAACAAGGTGGGTTGCATGGTCGCTGCCGGTGCGACCTATCCGTACCGTTGTGCGCCCGAGGACGTATGGCTTGCGTATGAGGAGGACCGCGGCCGCTACTTCTACACAGACGTGATGGCTGCGGGCGCCTATCCTGCTTGGAAGCTGCGTGCACTCGAGAAAGAGGGTGTTCACGTGCCCTTTGAGCCGGGCGATACGGAGTATCTGGCAGAGCATACGGTCGACTTCATCTCGTTCTCGTACTATTGCTCGCGCTTGGTGTGCGCCGATGATCAGGTGATCGCCGAGAAGGCGGAGGGCAACGTGTTCCCGACGTTGCGCAATCCGTACCTCAAGGATAAAGAGACTGCCTGGAAGTGGCAGATCGATGCGCTGGGTTTGCGCGTGACGCTTGCCGGCTACCACGATCGTTACCATCTTCCGCTCTTTATCGCCGAGAACGGTGTGGGCGGACTCGATGCGCTGGAAGACGGCAAAGTCCACGATGCGTATCATATTGATTACCTGCGAAGGCATATTCTTGCGCTGCGCGATGCAATTGTCGAGGACGGTGTTGACCTGATGGGATACACGCCGTGGGGCTGTATCGATTTGGTGTCGGCCTCGACGGGGCAGATGAAGAAGCGCTATGGCTTTGTTTATGTTGATGCCGATGATATGGGCAAAGGCACGTTCGATCGCTACCGAAAGGACAGCTTCTGCTGGTACCAAAAGGTCATTGCATCAAATGGCGAGGACTTGAGTTAACTCTTGCAGGTCTGTTGCCCCCGCGGTCCGCTTCGGCCGCGGGGGCTTTTGTTATTGAGGCGGCTGTTCATGAGGAGCATTGCAGGCTGCGGAAACCCGGCACTTGGGGACGTTCCTTTCCTGCCGGCAGCTTGGGACAGTCCTTAAAGGCCGCATCGATCAACTGCGGAAAGCACATCCCAGAATGAGCGTCCAACATGGGGTGCGGTTTCCCTTGAGGCCCTCAATCGGAAAATGCATCCCGGATTTTTGTCGAAAAGCGGTCCCTAGTTTCCCAAACGGGCCGCTAACGGAAAGCGCATCCCGCTATTGGGCCCCAAAGCAGGATGCGCTTTCCGTGCTGGCAGTTCCAAGCAGTTCGGGATGGCCCTTTTCGTCTGCTCTCGGCCGGCGTCCGTAAGACTGTCCCCGACGACCACTCATTTAAGTCTGTCCCCAATGACTAGTAGTAGGCCCACATGGCTTCGACTTCGTTGAGGACCTCTACGACGCCCCAGCGGCGGGCGCTGCGGCTGGCCGAGTTGGGGTCGTAGACGCCAATCTGGTTGGCGTCGTCGATGCCGTAGAGCACGATGTAGTGGCCTACGTTGGTAAACGTACCGGGGCGCACTGCGGCGATGACGGGCGCACCCGAGCGAAGTGCTTGGGTAATCGATTCGCGATCGTTATAGAGCTGTGTTCCGTTGAGCCCCAGCTGCCACGCGCCGCCTGTCATAAACGACCACTCGGTGGCACCAGTGGGGGCGTAGTTGCCGGCTTCGGCCAGTGCGCATACATCGACCGGCGTCTTATCGGTGTGGCCGGTCTTAAAGATATAGACCATGGTGAGGCAAGTGGGACCGCAAGCGTTTTCTCGAATAGTGCCACCGGCATAGGGCAGCTCCGACCATGCGGGGTCAATTTGGTAGATGTGGGGCATGGCGCCGGCCTGCCATTGCGAGCGTGGGGTCGAGAACGCAAAGGAGTAACCGGGCGCGACGGGAGCTTTAAGCAGCTTGTCCTCGGCAGTGGGCTCAAGACCGGCTGATCCGTGGGAGATACAGGATCCCAAAAACACAAAGACGAGGCAGGCGGCAATGGAGCAAAGCGCAAGGCGTAGGCGGCGGGCCGGAAGCGCGTGGCTTGTGGTGTGCGACGCGGGGTGAGGGGCGGAATTGCCGCGATCGCGTTGAGGTCGCGAAAAGGAGCGCTTGACGTAGTAGTCGGTCTTACGGCGATCGTAGCGGCGTGGCTGCGATGTGTCGGTCTGGCGTTGGCGCGTGCTCGTACTCACGCGGTCTGACTGCTGCACGGTACGGCTTTGTTGCCGCGAAGAAGCCCCGGGCTGCTCTTGGGGGCGCTGCGGGCTGTCGTTGTCGGAGGTGCTTCTGGGCGTTGGCGTGGCGCGGCCGGCAAGGCGCACGCTTTGTGGCCGTTGGTCGCCGTCATTGTATCCGTATGCCATTCGAATCACCTTGCCTCATGTGTAACTTGTCTATCCTACATAAAAAGATGCACGACACATGGGTATGTGCGCCAAAAGCCTGACAAATGGTATGAACGTTGCCGCGCCGCGCGCCAAGCGCCACGGCAACAGGTATTCAAAAGCAGACAAGATGAAAGCGTCCAAGACGAATGACGTCTCCCGCCGTTCGTCCCAAAAACGGTGCCGCTCGTTTTGCAGTTCTGCCTTCGGTCGAGCTGCGAGCGGCGCTGCTGCGCCAAGGCCGTATCTTAAAGCCATGGAATATAAGCGCGCGGCAAAACGGACCGCGCAAGGGGTGACGCCAAGGGCGTCAAACAGGAAAGGAGGGGAACAATGGCGGACAAGAACGCAGAAGTTGCAGTCGAGGATAACGGCGGCATGAAGAAAACGCTTTCGCTCTGGAACTTCTTCACCATCGGTTTCGGTGCCATCATCGGTACCGGTTGGGTTCTGCAGGTCGGCGACTGGATGGTCGTGGGCGGCGGTCCCGTTCCCGCTATGATCGCATTCCTCTTGGGTGCAATCTTCCTCGTGCCCGTCGGAGCTGTTTTCGGTGAGCTCACGGCTGCTATCCCCATCTCGGGCGGCATTGTCGAGTATGTCGATCGTAGCTTTGGCCGTACGCTGAGCTACATCACCGGATGGCTTTTGGCCCTGGGCAACGGCATCCTGTGCCCGTGGGAGGCCATCGCCATTTCGACCCTCGTGTCCGAGATGTTCGGCAGCCTGCCCGGCCTTGAGTGGCTGCGCGCCGTCAAGCTCTACACCATCCTGGGCGCCGACGTTTACCTGTTCCCGACGCTGATCGCGCTCGGCTTTGCAGTCTACGTCATCTTCCTCAACTTCCGCGGTGCCAGCTCGGCCGCCAAGCTCCAGGCCTTTCTGACCAAGGCCCTGCTCTGCGGCATGCTGCTCGCCATGGGCGTCTCGCTGTTCACCGGCTCGCCGGACAACGCCATGCCCGTGTTCTCCCAGGTCACCGGCGCTGGCGGCGGCAAGGCCGCTACCGAGAGCACCAGCCTGTTTGCCGGCATCGTGTCGGTCCTGGTTCTGACTCCGTTCTTCTACGCCGGCTTCGACACCATTCCTCAGCAGGCTGAGGAAGCAGCCGAGGGCCTCAACTGGAACAAGTTCGGCAAGATTATCTCCCTGGCCCTGCTGGCCGCCGGCGGCTTCTACATGGTCTGTATCTACTCGTTCGGCACCATCCTCGACTGGCATGAGTTCGTTAAGAGCCCGGTTCCCGCGCTTGCCTGCCTCAAGGGCATCAACATGCTTCTGTACCTGGCCATGCTCGTCATCGCCACGCTTGGACCCATGGGCCCGATGAACTCCTTCTACGGCGCCACGAGCCGCATCATGCTCGCCATGGGCCGCAAGGGCCAGCTGCCCGAGCAGTTCGCCGAGGTCGACCCCAAGTCCGGCGCTCCCAAGCTCGCCTGCGTCGTTCTGGGCGTCATCACCGTCGTCGGTCCGTTCCTGGGCAAGAACATGCTCATCCCCCTGACCAACGTGTCGGCTCTCGCCTTCATCTTCTCCTGCGGCATGGTCGCCCTCGCTTGCCTGCGCATGCGCTTCACCGAGCCCGACCTGCCTCGTCCCTACGAGGTGCCCGGCGGCAAGTTTGGCATCGGCCTCGCTATCGCTGCCTGCGCCATCATCATCGGCCTGCTCGTGATTCCGTTCTCTCCCGCTTCCCTCAACATGGTGGAGTGGAGCATCGTGATCGGCTGGTTGGCTATTGGCCTGGCCCTCATGGCTTTCACCAATTCCCGCAAAAAGTAACGCCTAGCCGGGGCGGATCAGGTGCGCGGGCCCCTCTCTTCCGCGCACCGAACCCGGCACCACTTGGGTAGCTTTGTGAGGCCTTAACCCAACACGGTCTCGCCCACTATATGGATCCATAAGGAGGAACCATGTCCACTAAGTATGCAATCGTTGGCGGCAAGCTCATCGACGGTACCGGTGCCGAGCCGGTCGAGAACTCCCTCGTTCTCGTCGACGACAACGGCAAGATCGAGTACGCCGGCGCCATGCAGGACCTTCCCGAGGGCGTTGAGGTCATCGACGCCGCCGGCAAGACCGTCCTTCCCGGCCTGATCGACACCCACCTGCACTTCTCGGGCAACTTGACCGACGATGACACCGACTGGGTCATGCAGCCGCTTCTCGAGAAGCAGGCCGTCGCCGTCAAGCAGGCCTACGACTGCCTCACCCACGGCCTCACCACCGTCTGCGAGATCGGCCGCTTTGGTATCCAGATCCGTGACTGCATCGACAAGGGCGTCTTCAAGGGCCCGCGCGTTCTGGCCACCGGCCTTGGCTTCTGCCGCGTTGCCGGCCACGGCGACTCCCACCACTGCAGCCAGGAGCTCAACAAGGAATCGCACCCCTGGGGCGATCAGGTCGACGGTCCTTGGGATCTGCGCAAGGCCGTCCGTCGTCGCCTGCGTGAGAACCCCGATGCCATCAAGATCTGGGCTACCGGTGGCGGCATCTGGCGCTGGGACTCCGGCCGCGACCAGCACTACTGCTCCGAGGAGATTCAGGCTGTGGTCGAAGAGGCAAAGATGGTCGGCATCCCCGTGTGGAGCCACTGCTACAACAACCACGCCGCTGCCTACGATTCCGTTCGCTTTGGCTGCGAGCAGCTGATTCACGGCTTCGATATCGATGAGCGTACCATGGACCTCATGGCCGAGCAGGGCACCTTCTTCACCCCGACGATCGCCTTCCTGCCCACCTGGTACGCCACCTATCCGCCCGTCTACGTCCCCGAGCTGCACGACAAGTACGAGGGCACCCTGGTCGAGAAGGAGCTGCAGCGCAATTACGACTGCCTGCGCGAGGCCAAGAAGCGCGGCGTCGTCATGACGATCGGCTCCGACTCCTTCTCCTTCGTCACCCCGTACGGCACCTGCTCCATTGAGGAGATGTACGAGTTCGTCGACAAGATCGGCTTCACCCCGGTCGAGACCATCACCTGTGCCACCCTCAACGGTGCCAAGATGTGCCACATCGAGGACGAGACCGGTTCCATCGAGGCCGGCAAGTGCGCCGACCTGCTGGTCGTCAACGGTGACGTCGCCGCCGACATCCACGTGCTCAACACCGACAACATGGACGTCATCATGAAGGACGGCTGGATTGTCGAGGCCGGCACCTTCGGCGAGGCAAACAAGTACAGCGCCTAAGCTACCGTTCATCGATGGCTTGATGTAAAACACAGTATTTGATTGCATAATGCAATGGAGAGGGTCGCTTGCGGCCCTCTTTATTGCTATGGGGTGCGTCAGTAAGAAGGAGATGACGGTGGATCTCAATAGGCTGATTCTGGGCAAGAGCTACAACTCTACCAAGGTCTTTCGTACCGCTCAGCATGTGGTTCAAGCCATCTTGCTCGGTATTGTCGTTCCGCTGCTTATCCTGCTGCTCATCTGGGATCTAACCGATAATCCCAATCCCGTTCCGGCCGTTGTCGTCATTGCCGGCTTGGTCATGCTGTGCTTCTTCTTCTCGTACGTCTTTGTCGTTCCCGACGACCTCACATCGAGCGCAACCGACCGCACGCTCGCCATCGCTTCAAAAATATTCGCCTACACGTCGCGCGGCCTTACGCCCGAAGCTGCCCTGGGCGCCTCTAAGATCATCCTGTCCGAAACTATCGCCTCTGCCATCTGCTTTACCGACGGCAAGCAGGTGCTGGCGAGCTGGGGCGAGGACTCGGCAAAATGCCCCGCGGGCACCCCGGTGGTACTGCGGACTACGCTCAACGTGATCAACAGCGGTGAGCAAAGCGTGTTCTCGCGCGATGCCTCGACCGAGACGGGTGGCTACTTTCCGCGCCTGCGCGCCGGTATTGTCGCACCGCTTACCGTGCGCGGGCATTGCGTGGGCACGCTCGAGCTGTATTATCCCCGTCTGAGCAGCATCGATATGCGCCAGACGGCGCTTGCCTCGGGCTTTGCCGACCTCATTTCCACGCAGCTTGCGAGCTTTGAGCTCGAGCGCCAGGACGAGCTTACGGCCCGCGTGGAGCTGCGCGCCTTGCAATCGCAGGTCGATCCTCATTTTCTATTCAATACCATTAGCACGATCGTGTCGCTCGTTCGAACCGAGCCCGACAAGGCGCGATCGCTGCTGATCGACTTTTCCAATTACTACCGTCAGACGCTCTCTGATTCCGATACCCTCACAACGCTCGAGCACGAGGTGGAACAGGGCACTCGCTATATCAACCTTATGCAGGCTCGTTATGGCGACGGCCGTCTGCGCGTCTCGGTCGATATCGACTTTGAGGTGCGCGATTGCATGGTGCCGCCGTTTATCTTGCAGCCGTTGCTCGAAAACTGCATCAAGCACGCGCAGCGCGAGACCGAGCCGCTTTCTATTCATGTTAGGGCTTTCGAGACCGATGACGGTTTGGAGATCATCGTCGAGGACGATGGCATCGGTATGAGCGAAGAAGTCTGCGCGCATCTGTTTGAGCAACATCGCCTGGAGGAGCCCGAGAGCATTACCGCCGACGGCTCCGTCAAGCGAGGTTGCGGCCTGGCGCTCTTCAACGTGCTTCAGCGCATCCATTTCTTTTACGGAGAAGATTCCGGCATGCGCGTGAAGTCCCAGGAGGGCGTGGGAACGCAGGTCATCGTCGAGCTGAACGGCGAGCCGCATGAGCCCGCGCCGTTGACGGCGTAGCACGCGGTTGGATTGAGAGAAAAAGAGGGGAAGCACATATGTCCGAAGGCTGGAACATCTTGGTGGTTGATGACGAACCTCCCATTAGGGCTGAGCTACGCTATCTGTTGGAAAAGGATACGCGTGTGGGCCAGATTGCCGAGGCGGGCAATGTTACCGAAGCTGTGGAGTCGATTCTGTCGAACAAGCCCGACGTGCTGTTTTTAGACATTACCATGCCCGGTCGCTCGGGAATTGAGCTTGCCGAGACGCTGCAGAACCTAAAGACGCCGCCGGTGGTTGTGTTTGTGACGGCGTTTGCCGAGTATGCGGCTGATGCCTATAACCTCGATGCCGTCGATTATGTCGTCAAGCCGGTCGAGGACGCACGCCTGTCAAAGGCACTCGACAAGATCGAGGCAGCCTTGGGTGTCCGTCGTGTTATCCACGCTCCGCGCCAGCCTTTGCGTCTGACGGTGGACCGCGGGGGCAAAAAGGTGTTCATTCCCGCCGCAGACGTCTGCTACTTTGAGGCGCGCGCCGATTTTTGCAACGCCATCTGCGCCGAGGGAACGTACCTGATCAATGAGTCGATCTCTTCGCTCGAGCGTCGCTTGGTCTCCGAGGGCTTTATTCGCGTTCATCGCAGCTATCTGGTCAATTTGGAAGACGTGCACAATGTCGAGATCGGTTCCACGGGTCTTATGGAGCTCAGGCTCGATCGCGTAACCTCGACGGTGCCCGTGTCCCGCCGTCGCGCTGCCGAGGTTAAAGCACACTTGGGGCTTGCGTAGACGGTCTGCGTGCCGTCGTTTACCATCGCAGGTTTGGCATGGGCGCGCGGTGGGCATAATGGGTGGCATCGAATGAAATCGAAAGGATCATTATGCCCGCGCTTATCACCCATCATCTGTTTGGCGAGGAAAGCATCGACCGTCTTCCGCAGGGCGTCATCACGTCCGATGAAGAGCGCATTGCCTTTATCTTGGGCAACCAAGGCCCCGACCCGTTTTTCTTTCACATTCTGACACCGCGTGTTTCCGACTGCACGCTGCTGGCGCAGGTCATGCATCGGTCGCGCATGTCTCGCCAGTTCGCGTGCCTGCGCGACGGCGTGTCGCATCTGCTGCCGCGCGACGCCAGCTTGGGTCGCGCTTTTGCGCTGGGCCTGCTGTCTCATTACGTGCTCGACCGCAACGCCCACCCCTTTGTCTATGAGCAGCAGTTTGGCATCGTGGAGTCCGATTCAGAGCTTGAGGATTCGAGCAGTCAGGTCCATGCCGTGATCGAGAGCGACCTGGATGTGCTGATGCTGCAGCTTAAACGCGATGGCGCTACGGTTGACGATTACCCGCCGGCGGGCGAGATCGTCACCACCGATCGCATCAATCGCGTGGCCGGCGTGCTGATGAGCTATGTTGCCGGACGCGTGTACGGCATTGACATTCCGGCGGGGGAGTACGGTGCTGCCGTTGCCAATATGCAGCGACTTTACCGCGCGATTGAGCCGGCCGGCTCCGCAAAGACGCGCGCGATCTCGCTGGTTGAGGGCTTGGTGCACGATTACTCGCTGCTCGACGGCCTTGCCCATCGCGTGACGACGGAGTTGCCCGAGCGCACCGGTAACCTAGGCCATCTGACATGGAAGAATCCCTTTACCGACGAGGTCTCGAACGAGAGTTTCCCCGAGGTCTTTGATCGCGCGCTGGGCGATTACGAGTGCACGGTCGCACGTTTTATCGAGACCGGTGACATGGATGCCGTGACCAGTCACGTCAACTACAGCGGTCGTGTGCTCGAAGCCGATGAGGAGTTCGACCGCGAGGAATAGGGCCCGTGCGTGCCCCTTTGCCGAATCCTTACCGGCGGTTCTGGACAATTGGGGTACGATGAACTAACTGCATATCGGGCGAATACGAAGGGTCCCTGTCCATGAAATACACCAAGCTCGAGCGTAACTGGGTTATGTATGATGTGGGCAATTCGGCCCTCGTGCTGCTCAATACCTCGGTGGTGCCCATTTACTTTAACGCCATCAATACCGGCGCTTCCTCGGCCGACCTGGTGGTCGCCTGGGGCAATGCACAGACGATCGCCTCGCTGGTCATCGCCATGCTCATGCCCATTCTGGGCGCACTTGCCGACTACGCTGGCAACAAAATCAAGTTCTTCTTGGGCTTTTTCCTCACGGGCCTGGTTCTTTGCCTGGCGCAGGCTATCCCAATGTCCGCCATGGCATTTTTGACCGTGTACGTGCTGTGCACCATCGGCCTTAACTCTTCTATGACGTTCTACGACGCCATGCTGCCCGACGTTACCACCGACGAGCGCATGGACGCCGTGTCCAGCTCGGGTTATGCCTGGGGCTACATCGGTTCCACCGTGCCGTTCGTCATCTGCCTGGCGCTCATCATGGGTGGCCCCGCTCTTGGCGTCCCCACCATGCTGGCAACGCGTCTGTCTTTTATCATCACTGGTGCCTGGTGGCTCATCTTTACCCTGCCGCTCATTCACACCTATAAGCAAAAGTATGGTCGCGAGCGCGGTCCCGAGGACACCATCGGCCACATCGTTGGCGGTGTGTTCTCCGAGGTCGGACACACCATGCGCGAGATCGCCCACAACAAGACCGTGCTGGTCTACATGATTGCGTTCTTCTTCTATATCGATGGCGTCCACACGGTCATTTCCATGGCTACCAGCTACGGCTCGGCTTTGGGCATCGATTCGACCCAGCTGGTACTGGCGCTGCTCGTTACGCAGTTCGTGGCCTTTCCGTCCGCCATCATCTACGGCAAGCTCGCCGGACGCGTGGGCACGCTCAACATGATCCTGGTGGCGGTCGCCGCCTACATGGGCATTGTGCTGTTCGCCGCGTTCTTCCTAAAGACCGCCTTTGAGTTCTGGGTGCTTGCCATTATGGTCGGCCTGTTCCAGGGCGGCGTGCAGGCGCTCAGCCGTAGCTACTTTGGTCGCATTATCCCCAAGGAAAAGTCCAACGAGTACTACGGCTTCTTTGACATCTTTGGTCGTTATGCAAGCGTCATGGGTACCTTCCTAGTGTCGGTCGTTACCTCGCTGACCGGCAACCCGTCGCTGGGCGTCCTTTCTATTGGCGTGCTGCTGATCGTTGGCTTTATGCTGCTGGTCCGCCTGTCCCGCACGACTCGGGCGGCAGAGCATGCCGCATAGGAGCGAGCGGCTATTGTGCCTGTCCACGGTACTCTTTTGGGGTTATCCGCAATAAACATTGCGACTTGCGAGCAATGATTTGCCCAAGTGGGTATGATGGAATCAGCTAGGTCGCGGGGCGTCGCCTGTGTTTGGCGGCGCCCCGTTTTTGTGTTGCAGGGAGGGTAAGGCATGAACGCCACGGTCGTGATTCCAACGTATTGGGCGGGCGATGACGCTTGCGCAAACGCCCCTGGCACCTATGAACATTCGACGCGACTCAACGCCGACAATCCCGAACTCGACCGCTGCCTGGCCTCGCTTGAGCAGGTACGTGACATCCCGCGCATCATCCTTTTGGTGGTCTGTCCCGTTTCTGCCACAGCCGATGTGTCGCTGCGCGTGCACGAGATTGTCGACGCGCATCCCACGCTCAAGGTCACCGTTGTCACCAACACCCAGGCCTCGCGCATCGCAGACCGGGTTGCTCAGATCGCGCCCAAGGGTTCGGGCGAGTGCGTGAGCCTGCGAGGCTACGGTGCCATCCGCAATATGGGGCTAGCCTGCGCCGCTGTGCTGGGGCATGACGCGGTTATCTTTTTGGATGACGATGAGACTGTCATCGACGCCGACTTTATGAAGCGCGCGACCTATGCGTTGGGGCAGCAGACGCGTCAGGGCTTGCCGATCTTGGTCAAGAGCGGCTATTTCTACGATCGCGACGGCTCGCCGCTGGCTCCCACGGACAAGGCGGGCATCTGCCATCGTTGGTGGACCAAGCGCATCGAGTTCAACCGTTGGATGAAAAAGGCGCTCTCGGGCACCCGCATCTCGCGCTCCAACTACGTGTGCGGCGGCCTGATGGCCCTGCACGCCCGCGCCTTTACGCGTGTGGCCTTTGACCCGTTTATCACCCGCGGCGAGGACTTGGATTACCTCTTTAACATGCGCATGTTTGGCTACGACGTGTGGTTCGATAACGAGTGGACCGTGCGCCATCTGCCTCCGGAGTCCGAAAAGCGCTCACCGCGCTTTATGCAGGATGTATACCGTTGGTACTACGAACGGGCCAAGTTGACATTCGCCGCGCATCAAAAGGAGCTCATTCCCGTTACGGCGGCATCGCTCATGCCCTACCCGGGCCCGTGGATTTCGCGCGAGCTCGACGACCGCGTGCGCAAGACCGCTATGGTCCGCAGCGTGTTTACCCGCGAGCATGAGGGCTACCTGCGCATCTGGCGCCATGGTATCGACGAGGCAAAGGCCTATGCGCGCCAAAACGCTGCAAGCTACCTGCGTTTCCAGAGCTTTTGGCCCAAGATCATGGACGGGCTTTGGCGTGACGCACAACTGATCAGTATCCTGGAGGGGGCCGAATGATCGACCGCCGCGCCCAGCGCGATAGTTCAATATCAATCTTTCGCATCATTGCCGTTGCCTGCGCCATTTGCGTGCTGGTGTACTTTATTTTTGCCTTGGTGACCGGTATCGAGCCGATCGCCACGGTGATTGCCTGCGCGCTGCTGTGCATCTTTCTGTGCATCTTTATCTTTTTGACGCTCAATCCCGATTCGGTGCGCTCCCAGTACACCGAGGAGACGCTCTCGGTGGCCTCGGCCATGCTCGAGGACATTAAGGGCGGTCTGACGCAGGAGTCGGCGCGTTTGGTGTGCCGGCGCATTTTGCCCGAGACGCGCGCCATGACGGTGGCCATCACCGACGAGGACAACGTGCTTGCCTGCGCGGGCGAGTTTGAGGAAAAACTGCTGCCCGATACTCCCATCCACACGCTTGCCACACGCTACGTTATCGAACATGGCATCGTGCAGTCGTTCAACCGTATGGTGGATGTCGTGGGCTCGGACGGCTCGCACAACCAAGTCCCCGCCGGCATTATCGCCCCCATCAAGGTGGGCGATCGTACCGTCGGCACGCTCAAGTTCTACTACAAGACCCCGCGCGCCGTCGACCGTACCCAGTACGCGCTTGCCTCGGGCTTTGCCGAGATCTTGTCCACGCAGCTCGCCATCCACGAGCTCGAGGTGCAAAAGGAACTCACGGCGCGCGCCGAGGTGCGTGCGCTGCAGGCGCAGATTAACCCGCACTTCCTGTTCAACACGCTGAACACCATTGCATCGTTTACGCGCACCGACCCGCTGCGGGCCCGCGAACTGCTTCGTGAGTTCTCATCGTTCTATCGTGCCACGCTCGACAACTCGGGATCGCTTATTCCGGTCTCGCGCGAGGTCGCACAGACCAAGCGCTACCTTACCTTTGAGAAGGCCCGCTTTGGCGAGGACCGCGTGCTTGCGACGTTCGATGTGTCCGAGGACGTGGAAGATACGCTGGTGCCGGCGTTCGTGATCCAGCCGATTGTCGAGAACGCCGTACGTCATGGTATGGGCGATGACGACGCCCTGAGGATCGACGTGACCGTTCACCAAGACGGCGAGGATGCAATCTTGATTGCCGTGGCCGATAATGGCGTGGGCATGGATGAGGGTACCGCCGCCAGACTGTTTGACGAGCGTTCTGCCCGTCCCGACGCCAGCTCTCCCCAGGGTGGCGGCGCCGGTGTGGCCATGCACAATATTTCGGAGCGCATCCATCGCTTTTATGGGCCGCACTCCTATACGCGTGTCGAATCGGCGCCGGGCAAGGGCACCAAAGTGCTCCTTCATCTTGATTTGTCAGAGAGCATCTTCGACATTCAAGAGTAAAATAAAAGGCTACGGGCTCAACGTCATGCGACGGATGCCCGGCGTAGTTAGTTGACGAAAGGTTTTATCCCTATGCTGCGTGCGATGATTGTGGATGATGAGGCGCCGGCTCGCTCGGAGCTTCGCTTCCTGCTCGAGCAAACGGGCAAGATCGGCACGATCACGGAGGCGTCGAGCGTCCGCTCCGCCATCGAGATGCTTATGGAAAGTCGCGTGGATGTCGTGTTTCTCGATATCTCGATGCCCGGTGCCTCGGGCCTGCAACTTGCCGAGGCGCTGCATAAGCTCAAAAATCCGCCGGCGATCGTGTTTGTGACTGCGTATAGTGACCATGCGGTCGAGGCATTCGACGTGGATGCCGTCGATTATCTGATGAAGCCGGTCGAGGAAGCTCGCTTGGATCGCGCGATCGAGAAGGTCATGCAACGCACCAAGCCGGTTACGGACAGCAAGGTGACCATCGAGCGTATCCCGGTGGAAAAGGGCGGCCGCAAGGTGCTCATTCCCGTGGACGACATTCGCTTTATCATGGCCAAGGACGATTACTCCTGCATCTATACCGTCGATGATCGCTTTTTGTCGACGACCTCGCTGGCGCAGTTTGAGGCCAAACTCTGCGACTTTGGCTTCTTCCGTGTTCACCGCCGCTATATCGTCAACTTGGCGTGCGTCACGGATGTGGAGACGGTGCCCTCGGGCGCCATCCAGCTGGGCATTACGGGCGTCGACGAACGCGTGCCGGTTTCGCGCCGCCGCGTCGTGTCGCTTAAGAAGGCCCTGAGTCTCTAGCACACTGGCCCCGCAGCCCTGTAGACCTATCGTCTGCGGAGCCGTGGGGCCTTTTTGTATGTATCTGCCGAATCGTTTTTTTGCGGAAGGGATCCCATGAACAGTGCAAGCGCCAAGCGTATCGACATCATCTCGGACACCCACGGCTATTTATCGCCTGCGCTCTTGGATGAGCTTGAGGGCGCGGATCTGATTATCCATGCCGGTGACCTTACGTCGGAGATGGACTACGAGCACCTATGCACTATCGCCCCCGTGCGGGCCGTACTGGGCAACAACGATTACTACCGCGACTACGGCCCCGATGTAGACCGTCTTGCGCTCTTTACCTACGAAGGCCTCAAATTCGCCGTAGCCCACTACCGCGAAGACCTTCCGGTGGGATCCGTAGACGTAGCCATCAACGGCCACACCCACGTAACCAAAGAAGCCCAAGTGGGCCGTTGCTTAGTCCTCAACCCGGGCAGCGCCAGCTACCCCAGAGGCACCCGAGGCCCCACCATGGCCAGAATGCTAGTAAAAGACGGCAAGATCCTAAGCACTAAGTTTATTGACCTAGACTAACCGCAACAAAAACGGGGGATGCACAACGCATCTCCCGTTTTTCTTTGAGCCAAAGTAAGAAGTTCAACAAGATCCATCAGACCAACCCCGCCGAGGAGCACGCGGGCTAGCCGCGCAGCGGCGCACGCCCGCAAAACTGGTTAAATAATGTGACGGCAGGGAGGGTCTCCGGGGCTGAGGGCGGGGGTTAAGTTTGTCGCGAGTTCCGCACGCAAAGGAAAGCACTTAATGTGCTTTCCGTCTTGCGCAGGACTGTAGAGCAGCAAACTTAACCCCCGCCCTCAGCCCCGGAGACCCTCCCGGATGGCCCTGAAAAATTTTTTCAAAAAAGTTGTTGCGCGCCGGACAGACTTCTGTGTATACTAATCCCCGCAGCGCACGCGAGCGGAAACAAACGCGAACGCCTGCCTGGGGAGTTAGCTCAGTTTGGTTAGAGCGCCGGCCTGTCACGTCGGAGGTCGCGGGTTCGAGCCCCGTACTTCCCGCCAACGCAATTAAAGCCACGTCTTCGGACGTGGCTTTTTGCGTTTGATGCACTTTGTTTCGATAGAACGATCGCCCCGGTGCATCTTCGCCCAGAATCCCCGCACCTTCGGGAACGCAAGTAAAATCTAATAAGTATATCTGTCTGAACAACAGCTTTGTTGGGTTGATTTCCGATCTCAGCCGAACACATTGAGCAAATAGGCCGTTCCCGCAGTTAGCCGAACGCCCCCGCGGCCCCTCCTGGGGTCCGGGGGCGGCATTTTCCCAGTTGAAGGAACGGTGGAGATGTGTTTCGATGGGTCCGGTGGCCATGCTCCGCCCGCCGCCCGGCACCTCTTCCCAGACTCAGCCGGACGGTCGGTCCGTCTATTCCGTTTTTCTTCCAGGCTAGGCCAGCGGGGCATCGCCCCTCTCTGCGCGCGCCCTCTCGATGAGCCCCGGCGTCAGGTCGAGGTCGCCGAGCGGCACGTCCCCCACGCCGTAGGCGTCCAGCAGCGCCGCCGCGTCCTCCCCGAGCATCGCCCTGAAGGCGCGCGCGGGCGTCGCGAAGCCGAGCGCGCCGCGGGGCTCGGAGTTCACG
>JAXJET010000033.1:0-8672 GCA_036301285.1 Collinsella aerofaciens | reverse complement strand
ACGACGCCCTGCGCTCCAGCATCCTCTGGACCGTGTCCCGCTCGTGCCTCGTGAGCCTTCCGTAGGCCCTCGGGACCGCCCTCGCGGAGCCCCTTTTCTTCTTTCCGGACATGCCGTCCTCCGATCTCCCGGGGCCGGCCGATCCGGCCCTCAGGGTATCGGGTTCCCACATTCATCCGAACATGTGCGGATGAATGTGGGAGGTGTTCGGATAAAGTCGATGATCAAGGGTGCAGCATTTATCGAAGGTTGGAGAACCCTAGATGATTTTCCGGCTCCTCGATTAGGATAGAGTCGAGTCCACTATGCCTATCCAAGGCGATCTGCGTCTTTATGAGATTTTCCATCCCGCTTCCGCGATTCTCAAGAGCAACGGAATCTTCGAAAACCGACAGCACGCTTTCGAGAACCACCTTCTTGCCGTCTATACCAAACCTCGCATTTTCTCGAACAGGAGGAAGGTTGGTCAGCTCAAGAGCGTTATCGACATTTGCACGAAATGTATTCTTCGATTTCGCCCTGGTGGTTTCATCGTATTTGCTAACAAACAACGCCTTGTTGTATTGATTGAAGGAAGAAGCGGTATTTCCTCCGGATGCGTCAATCCCTATAAGTCCCATAGGCCGCTTGATAGAAGTGTAAGGAAGGTTGGCGAATGTCTTCCATGTAAGTGAATAGTATTCGTAGGGAATATTGCCGTCTCGTACAAAATCCTCAACACCTGATCCCAGGGTTTTGTCAAAACTACATTCGAAACGGACGCCGAACTTCTCTTGCTTTTGCGCCTTTTCGCCGTATGCCTCACCGTAGAAATACGAGACATCTTTCTGGTAATTGCTAAGATCGAGTTCGATTTCGATAAGAATACAAGGAAGAGTCTCGACCGAGGGTTTTGCCTTGAATGCGTCAACCGATTTCGTGTTAAACAAATCATGTAAGGTCGTTTTCTCAGCATTGCGATATTGCTGATTAAGCACAATTTTGATTGCTTCGAGAATGGTGCTCTTTCCGGCTTCGTTCTCTCCAACAAGAATGTTCATATGCTCGTTAAATGTAACATCCAAACGGGTGAACTTCTTGAGTCCTTCGATATGGAGCGCCTTTATGTATGCCAATGTTGAACCTCTAAATCATCCCTAGATTTAACTTGAATTTCTTCGCGTATCATCAATCAGTTGACAGTATTTTGCTACATCAACAATTCTTACACGATGATTCGCTAGTTGCTCCTTTTTGACCGTGTGTAGGTACGTCAAAGCTTCCTCACATAATGCTTCGCATAGGTTTTTGACATCTATACATACGTGAATTAAACGTGCTCGCTCATTAGCGTTAGCGCCGCTTGCCCAAATCTCCCCGTAGCTATCGCAAGCGTTTACTCTAAGCTCGAAGTCATAGTGGTATTCAAATTCTTTTTTGCAGTCGCCATATTCAAAGTCGATGTCGTCGTTTGATGAATGCAGGATCGCACAGCGAAGCTGATAGCACATGTCCGCATTAAAGTACGGACGGAGGGCATTGCCTTTGTCGTCGAATCCGGTATGATCCGCAAATCGATGTTCGACATGCTCTTTGAACCAAGCCAAATATTGTCTTTTAGAGAGGCGTCGACCCTTGTTGTTGATCATTTCCGGATACTCTATCGAGCCGCATGTATCTGGCAAGGTCAATGCTAGAGCAAGCGCAGGAATCCAGCATTCCTTATCCAAGGCATCTTCGATTGACTCGATGACTTCATTCATTGCGTATTACCTAAGCTGCAGTAATCCCTGGCAGAACGTACCCGGAAACACGAACTTCCTAATCTTATTCGGGCTAGATTCGAAGAAGAGACTGACGTAGCCAGCCTCCGGGCAATTTCGGCGTCGCTCACGGCAACAAGGCGCTCATCGCGGTAGGCGTCGGAACCCTGGGGGACGAACTGCACCGCGCCGAGGCAGTCCAGGCCGATGACGCCGAGGAGCGCGAAGGGGTTGTTGGGAGAGATGCCGGCGTCGGCGGCGACATGCCTTCTCACTGCCGGGTCCTCTGGCAAAAGCCCCCAGAGGTAGGGCAGCACGACCTTGTCCCGATAGGGCCTGGTGGAAAGCGGCATGGACGATGACAGCGGAACGCCGCGGTAGCCTCTCCCGTAGGCGAAGGAAAGCGAGCCGGCCCCGTCCTGGGAAAGGGCTCCTGCGAGCTTGCCGGCGACGAGCGCATCGAGGACGCCGGCCGTCATCGCGCACCTCCCGTCAGGATGGAGAGAGCGCCTGCGGAGGCATCAGCGCGAGCCGCGACCCCTCCGATGCCCAACTGCTCAGCTTGCGGCTCATCTGAGGGGTTGCCGACGGTCAGCTCCAGCCCCAGGGCCCCGAGTACGGCGGTGAGCTTGTCCAGTTGCACGCCGGGGTTTTGTCCCAGCTCCAGCGACCAAAGGCAGCGCTTCGACACGCCCGCGGCCTCTGCCAGCTGAGCCTGGGTCATCCCCAATTCAGCGCGCCTGTCCTTTATGACGTAGCCTATCTCCAGCGCGTCGACCATGGACACCCTCCCGTCTCAGGTAAATTAATTCTTCGCATTATTATGCGATCATGATAATTCGCAATATTATGCGAGTCAATATTCTCGCAACATTATGCGTTTTCACGTTTCGGCCAAAACGCCCTCGAAGACCCAGCAAGGCTAATGGAGCGCATGGGGCACAATATCCCCTCCGTCATTATTGAGCACTTGGACTTCTTCCAATCCTCCGACGTCGTGAAGGTCTATTACGACAACGGCCAGGACATCGTCAAGCAGGCGCTCGACCGTTCAGTGAGCACGGTCCTCTCAAAAGGAGTCGTCCGGCGCCGCAAGACCTCGATGACCGATTACCGCCTCGAGCAAGTGGCGGATTACCTCTGCACCATCGAACTCGCTTTGGTCAAGTACGAGGCCAAGGAGGACGGCGAGACGTACAACAAGTTCTTCGGCGGCATCGGCTCTTTCAAGAGGAACTGGCTCAAGCAAGCCCGCAGCAAGTTGATATAGCTGGCCCCGAGGCTCCAAAAGGAACGATCGTCCCTTCCCGCGCAGAAGACAGGCTGCCAGCGAGAAACCCCAGGTAACGCGTTTCAAGCGGCGAAAGCCGGAGTGCGAGCAAAAACATCGTGGGCATTATTCACCGGCACCGCCACATATACAGCAGCAGGCGCGGATTCGATTGAACCCACGCCTGCTATCTTGCTTTGTAAGTTATATCGAACCTGTGTTCTATTCCCACTCGGTGGTCCCAGTTCTGCCGTCCCGTCATTCCAGTTACGCCCAGTTTTCGCTGCCGTCTCGAATCGAGTGCCGACAAGTAGCACTATGTCGTGTTTCGTCGGCTTCGGGGACAAAAGCTGGGACAGTTTCAAAAACTCATTTCGAACTCAAGGCATTGAGCTTTCGTTTTTGTCCCAAAGGGCATGACGGACCATCTTCAAAGGCTCGATAGCGCCGAAAACACCCGTTTTGAAACTCAACCGCTCTTTAGCGCGCAAGCCACCAGCCCCAACCGCAAGTGAATCAACGCTGGCGGCTTTCGAGCCGTTCGCAAAACCGCAGGTCACAATATTCAGCTATTGATCGCAAAGAGGAATCGTGTCAGGTGGCTATCTCATGAGTTCCTCCGTGACCGACGTGGCCACCGGTGCGCCGTGCGGTTTTGCCCATCTTGAAGCCAAAACTGACATCGCGTGCACGATGCTATCGCCACACGATGTCAGACATTGTTCCCGACTTGACCTGATTGCTTCGCGATGGATTTCATGGCCCTAGAGGAAAAAGTCCCTCGCGCTCACGATGCGAATGCCGTCGATGTCCGTGTCGTAGGAACCCTGCCTCACGACCACGATCTTCTCGTGGTTGTCTCGTATCGACTTCAGAGGAGCGATCTCTCGCTCCCTGGTCTCGCTTGCGAACATCTCGTCAGTCACCTGCACGTAGAGTACGCGCCCGTCCTTCGTCGCGACGAAGTCGACCTCCTTGCCATAGAGCTTCCCCACATGCACGCTCCACCCCTCGTAGAGCAGCTGGAGATACACGGCGTTCTCGAACAGACGCCCAGTATCCGTGACCCTATAGCCGGCCATCCAGGTCCTGAAGCCGGTGTCGACGATGTACTCCTTTGGGTTCGTCTTGAGGAGCGCCTTGCCGTGCAAATCGTAACGCGTGGCACGATAGAACAGGAAGGCCTCCTCAAGCGCACCCACATACGAGGAAACGGTCTTGTTCGTGGTCTTCGGCCCCGCAGAAGTTAACGCGCCGGCGATTCGACTCGACGAGCACTCGTTGCCGATGTTGTCCACCAGGAATTCGGCCACATGGCGCAGCAGGGAAGGGTCAGTCACCGCACTTTTGCCCTTCCCGCGCTCACGGTTGACAATATCACGCACGGCGATGGCTTCGTAGACGCCGGACATGTACGCCGAGTGCTGCGTCTGGGTCGTCGAGAGGGATGCGATGGCTGGCATGCCCCCGTACTCAAGGTAACGAGTAAGCATGTCGTCGAAGAGAACGGGATCCCCCTCGGGAGTGAGAGCCACCGAAGTTCCCAATACGAACTCGATTCCGCAGAAGTCGGCGAACTCGGAGAAGGACAGGGGCAGCATCTTTACCTCTACGTAGCGCCCGGAGAGATAGGTGGCCAGCTCGCTCGAGAGAAGATACGCATTCGAGCCCGTGAGGTAGATGTCGCAATCGAAGTCGACCCTCATTGCGTTGACCGCATCCTGCCAGCCATCGATTCTCTGGGGCTCGTCTATGAAAACGTAGGTGCGACCCTTGTCCGACAGGCGCCCGCGAACGTAATCATAAAGCTGGTCCTCCGTCTTGATGCCCGTACCCTTGCTTTCCAGGTTGACGCTCACAAAGCCGCGGCCAGCGACTCCTTCAGACTCGATGGCCATCCTAATTAGATCGAGAAGGCTCGACTTGCCGCACCTGCGCACGCCCGTGATCACCTTGATGAGGTCGGTGTCACGGAAGAGCATCGCCTCCTCGAGGTATCTATCGCGGTTCCTGAGTCTGCCACCCTTCAAAAGCTGCTCCTAAAACTCGAATCTGGTTACACTTTTAGGAGTATCGTAACTCCACGCCACAAGATGAGCAAAGAGCGCACCTCGAGACGGATCGACCAAGGGGATTACGCACCTGCCGGGAGGCAGGGCAGCTTGCTCGATCGACGCGGACTACCAATTGATAAACCCCAAAAGCCGGACCGCACGGCGGCGCTCGTTTCGCTAAATCGGCTTGATGGGATGGCGAATCACGGTCTTGAGCTTCTCCGGCGCGTACTTGCGCGGGTCGGAGAGGTAAATCTCGTGACAGAGGCGGGATTCGGAGAAGTCGGGCGCATATCCCCGTTCCGCCGCAAATGCACGCATGGCGCCTATGATCGTCAGCTCGTCATCGTAAGGCCCGTATAGCAATGGGCGCGGATTCGGAAGATGCCGCGCCCATTGGCAAACACTATAGCATAGAATCGAACGTCTGTTCTACTCCCACTCGATGGTCGCGGGCGGCTTGGACGTAATGTCGTAGCACACGCGGTTGGCACCGGGGACCTCGGCAACGATGCGGCCGGAGATCCTCGCCAGCACGTCGTAGGGCAGCTTGGCCCAGTCGGCGGTCATGGCATCGCTGGACTCGACGGCACGCAGGATGATCGGGCGCTGATAGGTGCGCTCGTCGCCCATAACGCCAACGGACTTGATGTCAGGCAGGACCGCGAAATACTGCCAGCAGCTGTGCTCGGAGTTGCGCTCGCCGGTCTGCTCAAACAGGCGCTGGTTGTAGGCATCGAGTTCCTCGCGCACGATAGCGTCGGCGTTCTTGAGGATCTCGAGCTTCTCCTTGTCGACCGCACCGATGATGCGAATAGCCAGACCCGGGCCCGGGAAAGGCTGACGGAACACGATGTGACCCGGCAGGCCAAGCGCCAGACCAAGCGCGCGGACCTCGTCCTTAAAGAAGTGGTCGAGCGGCTCAATGAGGTCGAAGTGCACGCCCTCGGGGAATGGGATCAGGTTGTGATGGCTCTTGATGGTGGCCGTCTTACCGCCCGTCTTGCGAGCGCCGGACTCGATGATGTCGGGGTAGATGGTGCCCTGAGCCAGATACTTGACCGGCTTGCCATCGGTCTCGAGCTGCTGCGCCACGGCGAAGAACTCTTTCCAGAACTGCGTGCCGATGATGCGGCGCTTCTCCTCGGGCTCGGTCACACCGGCCAGAAGCTCGGCATAACGGTCCTCGGCGTGAACGTGGATAAAGTCGACGTCGAACTGCTTGGTGAAGACCTCCTCCACCTGCTCGGGCTCGCCCTTGCGCAGCAGGCCGTGGTTGATGAACACGCAGGTCATCTGCTTGCCCACGGCGCGAGCGCCCAGCGCAGCCACGACGGAGGAGTCGACGCCACCGGACAGGGCCAGAATCACGCGGTCGTCGCCGACCTTCTCGCGAAACTCGGCCGTCATGGTCTCGACCAGGTTGTCCATGCTCCAGTTGGGCTCCAGGCCGCAGATCTCAAACAGGAAATTGCTCAGCAGCTGCTGACCGTACTCGGAGTGCTTGACCTCGGGGTGGAACTGCGTGGTGAAGATCTTGCGCTCGGGGCACTCCATGGCGGCAACCGGGCACACGTCGGTGCTGGCGGTAACGGTAAAGCCCTCGGGCACCTCGGACACGGCGTCGCGGTGGCTCATCCACACGGTCTGCTCCATAGGCGTGGAGTTAAAGAGCTTGGCGCCAGCCGTGCGCGTGATAGTGGCGCGGCCGTACTCGCCCACCTCGGAGTGGCCGACCTTGCCGCCGAGCGTCACGGCCGTGATCTGATGGCCGTAGCAGAAGCCCAGGACGGGAAGGCCCAGGTCAAAGATGGCAGGATCGATAGACGGAGCGTCCTCGGCATACACGGAAGCCGGGCCGCCAGAAAGGATGAGCGCAGAGGCGTTCATCTCACGAATCTCGTCGGCCGAGATGTCGCAGGGGACAATCTCGGAATACACGTTGAGGTCGCGGACGCGACGGGCAATGAGCTGACCGTACTGCGCACCAAAGTCGAGTACGAGGACCTTTGCGGAAGCCTTTTGATCCATGGTTCCCCCTCTTGTTGGCGGGGAGCCGGTGCCCACCCGCATGAATGAACGAAAATAACTTCCATAGTGTACACGTTATATGGGGTTTCTCGTCCCTCGCAGCCATCAGCGCACGGCAAACGCACGACCTGGGCCCCTATTTGACGGCAATTGAAGTGTTACCAGACGTTACAGATGATGTAATACGTTTGAACATTGAACGCTCTGTGCCACAATACTGCCGAACGACTCCGCCTCTGCGGCGGCAAATACGATAGGAATACCAGCATGAAGCGCATCCTTCTCATCGCCACGGGCGGCACCATCGCATCGACCGAGGACGGCAACGGCCTCTCCCCCGCCCTGACCGGTGAGGAGCTCGCCCAGAGCGTCCCCGAGATCTCGGGGCTCTGCGAGCTCGACGTCGTGCAGCCCATGAATATCGACAGCACCAATATGCGCCCGAGCGACTGGATGCGCATCCGCGATGTCATCGTCGAGGGTTATGCCGACCACGACGGCTTCGTGATTCTGCACGGCACCGACACCATGAGCTACACCGCAGCAGCGCTTTCCTACCTGATTCAGGACAGCCCCAAGCCCATCGTGCTCACCGGCTCGCAAAAGCCCATGGGCAACCCCTTTACCGACGCCAAGCTCAACCTGTACCAGAGCCTGCTCTATGCGCTCGACGAGCACTCGCACGACGTCTCGATCGTGTTTGGCGGCGTCGCCATTGCCGGCACGCGCGCCCGCAAGCAGCGCACCATGAGCTTTAACGCGTTCATTAGCGTCAACTATCCGCCCATTGCCTACATCCGCAATGACCGCATCGTGCGCAACGGGCTTCACGGCACGCATCAGGGCGAAAACCCGGTGCGTTTCTACGACAGCATCGACCCGCGCGTATTTGTACTCAAGCTTACGCCCGGCGTAAACCCGGGCATCCTCGACGCCCTTGCCGATAGCTACGATGCTGTAATCCTTGAGACCTTTGGCATTGGCGGTATTCCCGAGTTTGGCGAGTCCGGCGATTCGTTCCAAGAGGCAATTTTCCGCTGGGTCGATTCGGGTCGCACCGTCGTTATGACCACGCAGGTCCCCGAAGAGGGCCTCGATCTGGGCGTTTATGAGGTCGGCCGCGCTTACGCCGATCATCCGGGCATTCTGCGCGGCGATGATATGACCACCGAGACGCTCGTGGCCAAAACCATGTGGGCACTCGGCCAGTCACGTGATGCGGCCGAGATTCAGCGCCTGTTCTACAGCCAAGTCAACCACGACCGCATCCCGATGGCGTAATTCAGTTGTCGACGGGTATCCCCTATTCGATACCCTCAAGAAGCTCTGACACCGTCATGCCGAGTGCGGGCGCGATCTTAAATAGAACCTTGAGCGTGAAATTTGCCGTCCCATCTTCGATTCGGTCGAGGTAGGGGCGGCTGATTCCTGTCGCCACACAAAAATCAACCTTGGAGATACCAAGGTCCCTGCGTGTCTCTTCGACCCGCCTGCCAAGAATCTGTTTCGCACGTTCGTCCATGCAGCCGAGTTTGAAATGGAGCCGAACATAAACGTAAACTATAGTTTACGTTT
>JAXJET010000032.1:0-2105 GCA_036301285.1 Collinsella aerofaciens | reverse complement strand
TCTACGCCCGCAACACCGTCACCAACGACGTGCTGTACAAGGAGGGCCTGGACCTTCTCGTCGTGCCCTCCGCCGAGCTCTCCCGCGGCCGCGGCGGCCCGCGCTGCATGAGCATGCCCTTCTGGCGCGAGGACCTCTAAGGTCTTCAAGGACCCGTACAGGTCATAATACATACATCTAGCTGCCATTAGATGTCTTCCATTGGGGCGGTGCGGGTTTTCGCACCGCCCCAATCTTGTATGAGGAACGTCAACACGGTTGGATGACTGCTTTTGTAAGGAGCTTGGCCATGGACATCAAGACGATTGGCGTTGAGGAATGGCTCAACGTTTGGGAGAAGAGCGCCACGTGGGACATCGCCCAGTCGACGATCTCGTCGCTCACCATGGGCGAGCTGCGCGCGCTCGATGAGCAGGACGGCGCCACGTTCTACGAGCGCCTGGACCGCGAGAAGATGAACTACGGCTGGATCGAGGGTTCGCCGGAGTTTAAGGCTGAGGTTGCCAAGCTGTATCGTCGCGAGGTCAATCCCGATCACATTCTGCAGACCAATGGCTGCACGGGTGCGAACCTCAACGCCATCATGGCCGTGGTCGAGCCCGGCGACCACGTTATCGCCGAGTGGCCTACCTATGCGCCGCTCTATGAGATCCCACGTACGCTCGGCGCCGAGGTCGAGTATTGGGAGCTTCGCGAGGGGCTCGGATGGAAACCCGATATCGAACAGCTCAAGCGCCTCGTTCGTCCCAACACGAAGCTCATCTGCATCAACAACGCATCGAACCCCATCGGTACGGTGCTCGATGCCGATATGCTCGGCCAGATTGCCGAGATCGCCCGCTCGGTGGGCGCCTATGTGCTGTGCGACGAGGTGTACCTGCCGCTTGAGAACACCGAGGCCTTTATGTCGATGGCTGACGTGTACGAGAGGGCCATTGTCACCAACTCGTTGTCGAAGACCTATTCGACGCCTGCGGCACGCGTGGGCTGGGTCGTGGCAGACGAAGAGATATCCAACCGAATCCGCACCTATCGCGATTACACCATGATCTGCGGCGGTGTGTTCAACGACGCCCTGGCGACCTATGTGCTTGAGCACAAGGACAAGATCCTCGAGCGCAATCGCAAGATCGTGTTTGGCAACCGCGATATCGCGCAGGCTTGGATCGATACGCAGCATCGCGTTTCCTGGACGGCCCCACAGGGCGTGTCTACCTCGTTAATCCAGCTGGATATTCCCGAGGACGACGAGGAGTTCTGCAAGCGCCTGCTGTCCGAGAGGGGAGTGCTGCTGGTACCCGGCAGCCGCTTTGAGCTTCCCTGTGGCGCACGCCTGGGCTACTGCGCGAGCGAGGACGTTCTGCGCGAGGGCCTGAGGCTTTTGGGCGAGGCGCTGGCGGAGTTTGATCGCTAGGATTCCGATGATCTTCGAGGGCCTTATCTAAATTGGCCGAAGATAATCGAAAACGGACCCGTTCCCCTAGGGGAAGCGGGCCCGTTTTTCTATACCGAGAAGTCAAGTTGTTACAAATGGGGCCGTAAAGCGAGCCGGTATCCGCTGGGCCTTATACTGAGTTTCCGGTGAACGGTATCAAGCGTCTGGTAAACGGTAATTTATTTACCAGAAATGAATAGGACAAACTTTTTTCTGAATAAAAATGAAAATGGTTGAGACGCGGTATGAACCGCTAATTCTATTCATAGCTTTAGTGGAAATATGCAATTTGAGGATGGTTTAACAAAGTTAAGTTCCATTTGATTTTAGGATTGAAAACGCGTTTAAGCACGTAAATACGCTTTATTAAGATGAAGCGTGCCATGCGTGAAGTATATGTGTATGCCGTTCATCCCCTATAAAAAACCGTTCGGGGGCAAGGTGGAAGTATGGGCTGATTTTGGATATAAATATGTCGTCAGCAATAACGCCTCACACGGAGGGGCGCTAACGAATCGGCCCTGACAAGGGCCCGAAAGAAAGGTAGGAGGCCATGACGAAAGGTCTGCACGTGCCTTCCGAGATCGGCAAGCTCAGGAAGGTCTGCCTGCACCGTCCCGGCGACGAGCTCCTCAACCTGCCGCCCGACGAGCTCGAGCGACTCCTGTTC
>JAXJET010000031.1:0-55097 GCA_036301285.1 Collinsella aerofaciens | reverse complement strand
TCTACGCCCGCAACACCGTCACCAACGACGTGCTGTACAAGGAGGGCCTGGACCTTCTCGTCGTGCCCTCCGCCGAGCTCTCCCGCGGCCGCGGCGGCCCGCGCTGCATGAGCATGCCCTTCTGGCGCGAGGACCTCTAAGTCTTTCCGTTTCCGGTGCGGTCCCCCTACAACCGCACCGGCTTCGCCCGTTAAACGGGCAACACTAATACTTACGTAATTCATTTCTTCGAAAGGAATCGAACCATGGGTGTTAACCTCTCCGGCCGTAGCTTCCTCAAGCTTCTCGACCTCACCACCGAGGAGATCGAGTACCTGCTCAAGCTTTCCAAGAACTTCAAGGATATGAAACGCGCTGGCGTTCCGCACCGCTATCTCGAGGGCAAGAACATCGTTCTGCTCTTCCAGAAGACCTCCACTCGTACCCGCTGCGCCTTCGAGGTCGGCGGCATGGATCTGGGCATGGGCGTCACCTACCTCGATCCGGGTTCGTCGCAGATGGGCAAGAAGGAGTCCATCGAGGACACCGCCCGCGTTCTCGGCCGCATGTATGACGGCATCGAGTTCCGTGGCTTTGCCCAGGACGACGTCGAGGAGCTCGCTGCTAAGTCCGGCGTGCCTGTCTGGAACGGCCTGACCACCGAGTGGCATCCCACCCAGATGCTCGCCGACATCCTGACCGTCCAGGAGAACTTCAACTACGACATCAAGGGCAAGACTCTCGTCTTCATGGGCGACTGCAAGAACAACGTTGCTCGCTCCCTCATGGTCGTCTGCTCCAAGCTCGGTATGAACTTCGTGGCCTGCGGCCCCGAGGAGTGCATGCCCGCTGACGACGTCATCGAGGCCTGCAAGCCCATCGCCGAGGCCAACGGCTGCACCATCAAGCTGACCACCGACGTCAAGGACGGCGTCACCGGTGCCGACGTTATCTACACCGACGTGTGGGTCTCCATGGGCGAGCCCGACGAGGTCTGGGCCGAGCGCATCGCTCAGCTTACCCCGTATCGTGTTACCTCCGAGGTCATGGCTATGGCCAACCCGGGTGCCATCTTCCTGCACTGCCTGCCCAGCTTCCACGACATCAACACCACGATTGGCGCAGAGAAGTGCGAGCAGTTCGGCATCACCGAGCAGGAGGTCACCGACGAGGTCTTCGAGAGCCCCGCTTCCAAGGTCTTCGACGAGGCCGAGAACCGCATGCACACCATCAAGGCTGTCATGTACGCCACGCTCAAGTAAGTGCATCTAGCATCTCGCTCGGGGTGTATTGTTGAACACCCCGAGCGGCTTTATCTGGTAAAAATCTCGCATCGAGCGGCAGGCACGGCACGGAAGAGCCGCTTCGGGCGAGATCAGTAAATGATTTATGAAGGGGGGGATGAGAACTATGACTGAGACCGCTAAGAAAAAGCGCGGTATGCCTTCATCGTTCACCATTCTTCTTGCTCTGCTGGCAATTGTTGCAGTGATTACCGTTATCGTCTCCGGCACGTCCGGCGGCGCGGTTACTGCCGCCCGTCTGAGCGATTTCTGCACCGCCCCGATTAAGGGCTTCGCTGACGCTCTGCCCGTCTGCCTCTTCGTTATGATCCTGGGCGGCTTCCTCGGCATGATGACCGAGACCGGCGCCCTGGACAACGGCATCGCCGTCCTGGTGCAGAAGCTTAAGGGCAACGAGATCATGCTCATTCCCGTGCTGATGCTCATCTTCTCCCTCGGTGGTACCACCTATGGTATGTGCGAGGAGACCGTTCCCTTCTACGCCCTGCTTGCCGCTACCATGATGGCCGCTGGCTTCGACCCGATGGTCGGTGCCGCCACCGTCCTGCTCGGCGCTGGCTGCGGCTGCCTGGGCTCCACGGTTAACCCGTTCGCCGTCGGCGCTGCCGTCGACGCTCTGACCGGCGTTGGCATTGAGGTCAACCAGTCCATCATCATCGGCCTCGGTGCCGTCCTGTGGATTGTTACCACTGCCATGTCCATCTTCTTCGTCATGAGCTATGCCAAGAAGGTCAAGGCTGACAAGGGTTCCACCATCCTGTCGATGCAGGAGCTCAAGGACGCTGAAGAGGCTCACGGCAAGGCTGCTTCCGAGGTTCACAATGAGGTCAAGCTCACCGGTCGTCAGAAGGGTGTTCTGATCGCCTTTGCCTTCACCTTCGTCGTCATGATCGTCGGCTTCATTCCGCTGGCCGACCTCAACGAGGGCGTCGCCAACTTCTTCGACGCTGGCGCTGTCTACGACGCCGACGGTAACGCCGTCGTCCAGGGCTGGTCTGCCCTGATCACCGGCCTGCCCATTGGTCAGTGGTACTTCGACGAGGCTTCCACCTGGTTCTTCCTCATGGCCGTCCTGATCGGTATCATCGGTGGCCTGTCCGAGAAGCAGATCGTTAACACCTTCATCACCGGCGCTGCCGACATGATGTCCGTTGTTCTCGTCATCGCCCTCGCCCGTGGTATCTCCGTCCTCATGGCTAACACCGGCCTCGACGTCTACGTCCTCGACGCTGCCGCCAATGCTCTGGCTGGCCTGTCCGGCGTGATCTTCGCTCCCATGAGCTTCCTGGTCTACTTCGGCCTGTCCTTCCTGATCCCCTCGACCTCTGGTATGGCTACCGTCTCCATGCCTATCATGGGACCGCTGGCTGTTAAGCTCGGCTTCTCGCCCGAGGTCATGGTCATGATCTTCTCCTCTGCCATCGGCGTTGTGAACCTGTTCACCCCGACCTCCGGCGCCATCATGGGCGGTCTCGCCCTGGCCAAGATCGAGTGGACGACCTGGCTCAAGTTTGCCCTTAAGCTCATCGTCGCCCTCTCCGTCGTCTGCGCCATCATCCTGACCGTCGCTTGCGTGATGCTCTAAGTACCCAACGGGTACCCCACGGAAACCTTGACGATCCTGTAAAGGATCACCTGGTCATCGTCTGTCCGGTGGGGTCAACCCACCGGTAGACTCCTACCTTTAGCCCCCTCCCGTTCCGTGCGCGGGAGGGGGCGCTCTCATGTTGCGCGGTTCTACGAACCGCGCAACCAGTCGACGCTGCGCACCGCCCAGAACGACAATTTGTCATTCAAAAGGCAAGGCATGACCAGAAGGTCTATGCCTTGCCTTTTTCATGCCAACTTGTACGTTCTGGACGTCGCTCGCTGACTTATGCTCAACCTGCGACGTTCCCCTTGTTGGTGCAGGGGGAAGCTTGCTCGCTCTGGTGCCCGTTCGCTGGCTTCAGCTCTGCCTGCGACGTTTTTGTTGTTGGTGCTGAGTGACTTGTTCCCCGTTCTAAACGAGCTGCCCCGGGTCCCCGGTGGTTGTGGTGAGCGTGTTTGGTTGGTGCCTGTTGATGGTCTGGGTATCGGGGAGGGCGGGCTCCGTTATAATCGCCTAGGACATTAAATGGAAACGGGACGGGAGCCACACATGCGCCAGGGTTTCGACAACGCGAAGTACATCGAGCTGCAGGCTGCTCACATTAAGGAGCGCATCTCGCAGTTTGGTGGCAAGCTCTATTTGGAGTTTGGCGGTAAGCTGTTCGATGACTATCATGCGAGCCGCGTGCTGCCGGGTTTTGAACCGGACAGCAAGTTCCGCATGCTCAAGAGCATCGCCGACGATGTCGAGGTTATCATCGCGATCAACGCGAACCACATCGAGAAAAACAAGGCTCGTGGTGACCTTGGCATTACCTATGACGAGGACGTGCTGCGCCTGGTTGACCTGTTCCGCGGCAACGGCTTTGCCGTCGCGGCTGTGGTCATCACCCAGTACGCCGGCCAGCCCGCTGCCGATGTATTCCGCAACCGCCTGAACGCGCTCGGTATCCCCGCCAAGCTGCACTATCCCATCGAGGGGTATCCGCACGACGTCGACCTGATCGTGTCCGACGACGGCTATGGCAAGAATGAGTTTGTCGAGACCACTCGTCCGCTCGTCGTGGTCACCGCTCCCGGCCCCGGCTCAGGCAAGCTCGCCACTTGCCTCTCGCAGCTCTATCACGAGCACAAGCACGGCACCGCCGCCGGCTACGCCAAGTTCGAGACTTTCCCGGTCTGGAATCTGCCCCTCACGCATCCGGTCAACATCGCCTATGAGGCAGCAACGGCCGATCTCGACGATGCCAATATCATCGACTCCTTCCACTTGGAGGCCTACAACAAGACCACGGTCAACTACAACCGCGACGTCGAGGCCTTCCCGGTGGTCCGTGCTCTGATGGAAAAGATCCTGGGCAAGAGCCCCTATCAGAGTCCTACGGACATGGGCGTCAATATGGTCGGCTTTGCCATCACCGATGACGATGCCTGCCGCGACGCTTCCAAGATGGAGATCGTCCGCCGCTACTTTACCGCGGTCGAAAATGTGCGCCGTACCGGCATGGGCGATGAGCAAGTCGACCGTCTCAAGATTATTATGAAGAAAGCCGGCATCGATAAGAACTACTCACCGGCGCGCTCGGCGGCCCTCACCAGGGAGCAGCTGACGGGTGGTCCCGTGGGTGCCATGGTCATGCCCGATGGCTCCGTGGTGACCGGTAAGACCTCCACGCGCCTGGGCGCCGCAAGTTCGCTCATTATGAACGCCCTCAAGCATGTCTCGGGCGTCGACCTTGAGCTCGAGGTCATTAGCGACGAGGCGATCGAGCCCATCAGCAAGCTCAAGACGCATTTCCTGGGCAGCAAAAACCCTCGCCTCCACACCGACGAGACGCTTATGGCGCTGTCGATCACCTCGGCCACGAGTGAGACGGCCGCTCGCGTCCTTTCGGGCCTGGAGCAGCTGCGCGGTTGCGATGCCTTCTTTAGCGTGATTATCTCGCCGACGGACGAGACGGTACTGCGCAAACTGGGTATCAACGTGTGCTGCGAGCCCAAGTTTGAGCGCCGCGGTTTCTTCCACCGCTAAGTTTGAAGCACCGCGGTAATTGCATTGCATTTTGGCCGTATCGGGTTGGCGCCCGGTACGGCTTTTTGATCAATAAAGCGCCTATTTCGGCGAAAAATAGCCGTTTGCCTGCCTAGAAACAATTTGAGCGGTATACAATAACCGTAACTGTTTCATCCTTAGCGGGATGCCGCATGATGGATATTACCTGCCATCGTGAGGTGTGTCGGTCGCGCACGGCGCGTTAGATGCTCGTGCTCGGTTTGAGGAGGCTGCTATGGCGGGCAAGGGTCGTGCGAGTGTCAACGATATGAAGCGTGTTGAGGTGCTGGTGTTGATGGAAATCGACCAGCAAACCGAAGACAATGGCGGGCCGTATGGTTTCTCGCGCAAAACGCTTGCCGAGCGCGTGGGGGTTTCGCCGTATCGTGCCCGCGCCGCAATCGATCGCTTGGATTCCGAAGGCATGATTGATGTCGTCTCGCGTTATAGCGACGACGGCGGTCAGCTTGCAAATGGCATTTGCCTCACCGAACGTGGCGAGTGGTATCTTGAGGGCGTCCGTACCGGCATGCTCGTTCAAGAAATGCTTGAGGACGAGGTTGCTGATCGATAGCAGCATGTAACCCTTGCCATAGCGACGCCGCCTGGGAAACCGGGCGGCGTTTTGTTTCAAGATTGAGAAATGCAATCGCACGCGAGAAAAATTGCGAACGGTCCGCGGCGCGAGTATTACAATGAAGACCCGTAAGATGTGGATAAACAACTTCTACGGGAAGTGCAGGTAACTCAATATGACCAAGCATGTGTTCGTAACCGGTGGCGTGGTTTCGTCCCTGGGCAAGGGTATCACCGCGGCCTCGCTGGGCCGTCTGCTCAAGTCGCGTGGCTACAAAGTAACGATGCAGAAGGCCGACCCGTATCTGAACGTCGACCCCGGTACCATGAGCCCGTTCCAGCATGGTGAGGTCTTCGTTACCGAGGATGGTTACGAGTCCGACCTGGACCTGGGTCATTACGAGCGCTTTATTGATGAGAACCTGACCCGCGATTCCAACTTTACGACCGGTGCTATCTACAAAAGCCTAATCGCCCGCGAGCGTCGCGGCGACTTTTTGGGCGGTACCGTGCAGGTGATTCCCCACGTCACCAATGCCATTAAGGACAAGTTCCGCCGCATCGAGGAGCAGACCGGCTCCGATGTAGTCATCACCGAGCTGGGCGGCACGATTGGCGACATCGAGTCCCAGCCGTTTGTCGAGGCCATCCGTCAGTACCGCAAGGAGGCCGGCCCCGAGAACGTCTGCTACATCCACGTGTCGCTCGTTCCCTATATCGCCGCCGCCCACGAGGTCAAGACCAAGCCCACACAGCATTCCGTCAAGGAGCTCCGCAGCTTTGGCATCCAGCCCGATATTATCGTGCTGCGCTCCGACCACCATATCGATGACGCTATCCGCGGAAAGATCGCAAGCTTCTGCGACGTCGACACCGATTGCGTCTTTACCAACGAGGACTGCGCGAGCATTTACGATGTTCCGCAGCTGCTTGCCGAGCAGGACTTTGACCTGCGCATTTGCGAGCGCCTGGGTCTGGACCCGCGTGAGCGCGACATGAGCGAGTGGAACGAGTTCCTGCGCAAACAGAATCACGCCAACCATCACGCCGACAAGGTGAAGATCGCCGTCGTGGGCAAGTACACGCAGCTGCCCGATGCGTACCTGTCGGTTATCGAGGCCCTGCACCATGCGGGCGTCTTCTACGATCGCCATGTGGACGTCCAGCTGGTCGACGGCGAGAGCCTCGACGAGCAGAATGTCTCCGAGGTTCTGGGCGACGCCTCGGGCATCCTGGTCCCCGGCGGCTTTGGCAAGCGCGCCCTGGAGGGCAAGATCCTCGCGGCCGAGTTTGCCCGTGAGCACAAGATTCCGTATCTGGGCATTTGCCTGGGTATGCAGGTGGCCGTGTGCGAATTTGCGCGCAATGTCGTCGGCCTTGCCGGCGCCAGCTCCTCTGAGTTCGATCCGGATGGCCCGTATAGTGTCATCGATCTGATGAGCTCGCAGGAGGACGTGACCGAGAAGGGCGGCACCATGCGCCTGGGCGCCTATCCGTGCAAGCTCGCCGCCGATACCCTTGCTCGCGAGGCATATGGCGAGGAACTCGTCTACGAGCGTCACCGTCACCGCTTTGAGTTCAACAACGCCTTCCGCGACCAGCTCGAGGACGCCGGTTTGGTTATCTCGGGTCTGTCGCCTGACGAGCGCCTGGTCGAGATGGTCGAGCTGCCGCGCGACGTGCATCCGTGGTATGTGGCAACCCAGGCTCATCCCGAGTTCAAGAGCCGCCCGACCAACCCGCAGCCGCTGTTCCGCGAGTTCGTACGCGCTTCGATCGGCCAGCACGAGGGTGTCGACCGTCTGCAGGTGACGCCCATGAACCTCGCTACGGACTAAGGGTGCCGGCGAATAAGGAACATACCGAAGCTACTCCCTCGTCGCTCGCCGTGGCGGCGGGGGAGTATCTCGATTACCTCGCGGTCGAGCGGGGTTTGGCGCGCAACACGATTGCGGCCTATCGTCGTGACCTGACGACGTACTGCGCCTATCTGGAGCGGGCGGGTATTGTGTCTTTTGAAGAGGTGACTCGTCAGGTCGTGGAGGGCTTTGTCGCCGACCGTCGCGATGGGGGCTATTCCGATGCCTCGGTGGAGCGTGCGCTTGCAGCCGTGAAGGGCCTGCATGCCTTTTTGGTGCGCGATGGGGCTGTAGCCCAAAATCCAACGGCGGCGTTGCGCCTGCCTAAAAAGGCTGAGCGTTTGCCGGAGTATCTATCGGTGGAGGATGTCTCGGCGCTGCTCGATCAAGACTTCCCCGAGGGCGAGATGGGCTTGCGCGACCATGCCATCTTGGAAGTGCTCTACGGATGCGGTTTGCGTGTGAGCGAGTTGGTGGGGCTCGATGTGGGCGATATCCATATTGACGATGGCTTTGTACTCGTTCGCGGTAAGGGCTCAAAGGAACGCCTGTCCCCGCTGGTGGGAAGCGCGGCGCGAGCTCTGATGCTCTATGTAACTGAGGGACGTTCTCGCTTGGCGGCCCATGCCCGCGGAACCGAGACCTCGGCGGTCTTTTTAAATAAGAACGGACGTCGCCTGTCGCGCCAGGCCGTGCATGCGATATGCGAGCGGTATGGGCGTCAGGTGGGGCTGGTGGGGCTCCATCCCCATACCTTGCGCCACTCCTTTGCCACCCACATGCTCGCGGGCGGTGCCGACCTGCGTGTGCTGCAGGAGATTTTGGGCCATGCCGATATTTCGACCACGCAGGTCTACACGCATGTCGACCGCACGCAACTGACCGAGGTCTATCTGGCGGCGCATCCGCTGGCGCATCGTTAACACATCGCTGGCCTGCATATTTATAGGTATTTGGGGACGGGCCCCAGATTGCTGCGGCGTGCTTTTGCGCGCGCATGGGCAATCTGGGGCCCGTCCCATTTTTCGCCACTTGTCGTCGCGGTGGTGGGCCGCACGTGCCTTGGGTGGGGGAGTTTGGGGGCGATGTGAACGCCATGTAAAAGGACGCAAAAATCGCCTCAAGGTCAACTTGAAGGTTGAGGTTGAAAGGCGGGGTGCCACAGGTGGCATCCCGCCTTTGCTGTAAACACAACATATTGTGTTTTCGAACATATGCTCGGGGGTGTTTTACAACATATTGGGGGTGGAATGGTGGGGCGGGGTGGGGGAAGGGATGGGGAAAGGTGTTGAAAAATGGGGCGGTTCCCCATATTATTGATGACGTCGACAGGCGGGGTGGTTTCCCGCGTACGTGCCATCTGAGTAACCGAGGGGAGGGCGCACATGGGAATGACTGGTGCATACGAGCGCAATCTCGATGCAAAAGGTCGTCTATCCCTGCCTGCACCCCTTCGCGAGGAGCTTGGAGAGCACGTTCGCGTGTTTAAAGCCCTGGATGTCGATGCTCTGTACGTGTTCTCTGCCGAGGCCTTCGATAAGTGGGTCGAAGGACTCTTCGCGGGTCGTGAGGGCCACGAGGGTTTTAACCCGCGTGACATTAATGACCAGAAGCTCATGAGGGCGATCAACAAGCGCACCACGTCGATGGACGTGGACAGCGCCGGTCGTATCGGTCTTTCCGAGTCTCTCCGCAAGCAGGCGAACCTCGACCGCGAGGTCACGGTTGTGGGCAACTACGACCACCTTGAGGTTTGGGATCGCGCCGCGGCCGATGAGGACGATGACGATGAGGCCCTGCTGGACCTCTTCTTCTCGTAAGGGCAAGGCACGGGTAACGGATGGAGCGTGGGATCTTGACACAAGAATATCGGCATGAACCTGTCATGCTCGGCGAAGTGCTTGAGTCGCTGCGGCTAAAGGGCGGCTCCGTTGTCTGCGATTGCACCCTTGGCGGTGCCGGCCATTCGGTAAAGATGGCCGCGCAGGTGGGGGAGACGGGCCTTTTGCTCGGCGTCGATCAGGACGACATGGCCCTCGAGGCCGCTGGCGCCCGTCTGGACCGCGAGGTTCCCGGAGTTCCGCACCAGCTGCTGAAGGGCAACTTCGGCGACTTGGACGAGCTGCTTTGCTCGGCCGAGGTGCCCGGGGTCGATGGCTTCCTGTTCGATTTGGGCGTTTCGTCACCGCAACTCGATATCCCTGGCAGGGGCTTTTCGTATAACGAGGACGCCCCATTGGACATGCGGATGGATCCGGGTAATAACACCTTAAACGCAGCTGAGGTCATCAACACCTATAACGAACACGACCTCGCCCGGATTCTACGCGTCTACGGCGAAGAGAAGTTTGCCTCGCAGATCGCGCGCGAGATCGTGCGCCGCCGCGAGCAAGAACCGATCGAAACCACCGGCCAATTTGTCGAGATCATCAAGGCGGGTATCCCGGCTGCCGCTCGTCGGCATGGCGGACACCCGGCCAAGAAAAGTTTCCAGGCCATTCGCATCGAGGTCAATCACGAGCTCGATGTGCTCGAACGAGGGCTTGATGCCGCCACCAGGTGGCTCAACCCGGGCGGACGTATCTGCGTCATCTCGTATCACTCGCTCGAGGACCGTATCGTAAAGAACCACTTTAAGGAGATGAGCCAGGGGTGCACGTGTCCGCCGGAGATTCCGGTGTGCGTGTGCGGCAACGTGCCGATACTCAAGGTCATCACCCGCAAACCCTTGGTTGCCCAGCCTGATGAGGTTGAACGCAACCCTCGGGCGAGATCAGCCAAAATCCGCGTGGCGCAGCGTCTGTAGGCGCGACCGCGCGATATTGGACCTCCCGCTCGCACCATAAACGAAGCTTAAACACACTACCAACGTACTCGGGATGGGAGGCGGCATATCATGGGCTACAACACTTCAAGCGCAGCACTCGCCTATGATATGAACGCCATGCCCGCCTATCGTGAGACGCCGCAGGCCCCCGTTGCTCCCCGTGAGCAGCGCACGCCGCGCTTTGATGTCTACACGGGCGCGGGCCGTCAGGCAAACCAGGCGGTAAGCCCGGTTTTCATGAGCGTTCTTAAAACGTTTTGCATCATTGCGGCTATCTTCATGACGATCGGCGTCGCCCGCGTGGCACTCGCCGGCGTTACGGCCCAGGTGCTCAACAGCAACGCCGAGCTTACCAACACGCTCGAAAAGGCGACCGATGAGAGCTCCGACCTGGAGGTCATGCATTCGGTCTATGGCGCCGACACGCGCATTCGCGACCTTGCGGGCGCTTATGGCATGGTGGAGCCCAGCGAGAGCGTTACACTTGACTTTTCGCAGGATGCAGCCGCGGGCGCCAACGCGACCGCGACCGCTCAGTAGCAAGACGGTAGCTGAGTATGACAAATGACTATCGCCGCGGTTCCGATGGGGGCCGCGGTTCTGGACGTCCCTCGTCGCGGGGACGTTCTGGTTATCAAGGAACGGGTCGGCAATCTTACAACGCCAGGCAGTCCCGTGGCAACGACCCGGCGTCGCGACTTCGCGGCTCGGACGGCCCTCAAATGCATAACACCAGGTCGCGCAAGAGTTCGTCGACCGAATGGCTCACAGGCACGCCTCTGCCTCGCCGCAAAGCCGTCATGGGCTTCATCGGGCTTGGTTTGGGCTTGGGCGTCTTTCGCCTTGCCGACTATCAAATTGTCGAAGCCGATAAACTGCGCGAGCGTGCCGATGCGCGCCGCCTGCTTGCACAGACCCTCTATGCCAAACGCGGCACCATCTACGACCGCAACGGTAACGTGCTGGCGTCGTCGGTCGAATGTCGCAACATCGCCGTGAACCCGCAGCTTGTCGAGGATGTTGACAAGACGGTGTCGGCGCTGGTCAAGGCAACTGGAATCGATAAAAAGACCTGCCGCAAGCTCGTCGAGTCCGATGGCACCTGGGTGTATATCAAGCGCCAGGTGGACGAAGACGATGCTGCGGCGCTGGAGAAGAAGAACCTGCCCGGCGTGCTTTTTGAGCAGGCCATGAAGCGCGTATATCCATACGGCAATCTGGCATCGCAGGTGCTGGGTGTAGTGAATGTAGACAACGACGGCTTGACGGGTCTCGAAAAGCAATACAACAAGCTTCTGACCGGCACGAATGGTACCCTCGTGCGCGAGCGCGCGAGGGACGGCAGCTATATCGCGGGCGGTGCCTATAAAAAGGTGGCTGCGGTCGACGGCGTTGACATCGTGACGACGCTCGACGTCAATATGCAGCGAGCGGCTGAGGATGCTTTGGCGGAGGCTGTCGAGAAGACAAAGGCCAAGAACGGCTCGGCTTTGGTCACCGACCCCACGACTGGTGAAATTCTCGCCGCCTGCTCGTACCCGACCTACGACCAGACCGATCTGGAAAACGCCAAGACCGAGGATATGAACTTGCGCCTGGTCACCGACGCCTACGAGCCCGGCTCGGTCTTTAAGACGCTCGTGGCGGGCGCCGGCTTCGACTTGGGCGTCGTGCGATCGAGTACGTCGTTTGAGGTGCCGGCGAGCATCAAGGTGGGTGACGATACCGTCACCGATGCCGACAAGCGCGACTATGCCATGACCATGGATGTGCGCGAGATGATGCGCCGTTCGTCCAACGTGGGCTTTGTCCTGGTGGGGCGCAAGATCGGTGCGGATGACTTTGCCGCCTATGTGGACAAGTGGGGCATAGGTCACAGCTCCGGTGTCGATTTTCCGGGCGAGAGCCTGGGCATCGTCAAGGAGCGTGACCAGTATGACGGCGCCACGCTGGGCTCGATGAGCTTTGGACAGGCGCTGTCCGTCTCGCCGATTGAGATCGCACGTGCCGTGGGCGGCATCGCCAACGGCGGCGTGATGATGACCCCGCACTTCTATAAGTCCAGCAAAGGCGACGAGAAGGACTGGGGCGAAGGCGAGCGCGCGATTTCGGAGGACGCCGCATCCCAGGTGACATCGTGCATGCAGACGGTCGTGTCCGAGGGAACGGGCGTTGGCGGCGCGGTTGACGGCTATGACGTGGCGGGTAAGACCGGTACGGCCGAACGAGCCGACGAGAACGGTGGCTACCTCAAGGAGAACTACATGTCGTCCTTTATGGGCTTTGCGCCGGCACAATCGCCCAAGGTGCTGTGCTATATCACGCTCGACGGAACGCCGAGCGGCTCAGATGCCGCTGCGGTGCCGTTCCAGTCCATTATGGCCAACGCACTCGACGTGCTGGGTATTCCGCACACGAGGTAGGGGGTTACAATCTTTGGAGCGTGGTTTGTTGTCCCATATGAGGGGTGTTCACATGCCCTGCACCACGCATGCGCGGCGCTGGGATACAATACGCCGATAGCATTATTAGGTTTACAGGGGAGCTGCAATGATAGAGATCGCCGTCAACAACCTCGCGGCCGCAACAGGGGCCCGAACCGTGACGGGAGAAGCCGATCGGGTATGCCGCGGGTGCGTTATCGACTCGCGCCAGGTCGAGGAAGGGACGATTTTCGTCGCCTTTCCCGGTGAAAACGTCGACGGCAATGATTTTGCTTCCCGTGCCGTCCAGTCGGGTGCCGGCGCCGTCGTGATGACGCGTGAGCCCGAGGCCGAGCTGGTCTCGCTGGCGCAGGACAAGGGCTGTGCCATCTTGCTGACCGATGATCCCGAGGACTTTCTGCTGCGTTTGGCGCACACGTACCGTCTGGAGCTTGGCTGCCTGGTCGTTGGTATTACCGGTTCCATCGGCAAGACGACGACCAAGGACGTGCTCGCCGCCGTGCTCGCCAAGCGCTATCGTGTCTGGGCCACCAAGGGCAATTTCAATAACCTGATCGGCATGCCGCTCACGGTGCTTTCCGCTCCGGCCGATACCGAGGTCCTGGTGCTCGAGATGGGCATGAACCATTTCCACGAGATCGAGCGCCTGTCCCAGTCCGCCAATCCCAACCTTGCCATCGTGAGCAAGATTGGTACCTCTCATATCGGCATTTTGGGTAGCCGCGAGAATATCGCCCGCGCTAAGGCCGAGATTGTCCAGGGTATGTGCGCCGCTGGCGACTTCTTGCCGCTGCTGGTTTTGGGCGGCGAGGACGACTTTACGCCGTTCATTCGCGATACGTTCGCCCAGCCTGCTGGTATCGACGTGATGCTGGCCGGCGTCTCGGACGATGATGAGGTCCGTGCCCGCGACGTTCGAGTTGATGACGAGGGCCGTCCGGTCTTTACTCTCGATTTTGGTCAGGGCGAGACAATCGATACCATGCTTGCCATCCCCGGCGTGCAGTCCGTTCCTAATGCCGTTAAGGCCGCCGCGGTTGCCTATCGCTTGGGCGTGACGCCCGAGCAGATCGATGCTGCCTTTAGGGGCCTCACGATCACCGGTCACCGCCAGGAGATCAAGCGCGCCAAGAGCGGTGCCCGCGTCATCGACGATTCCTATAACGCCAGTGCCGAATCCATGGCTGCTGGCCTCGATCTGCTGTGCTCGCTTTCCTGCACGGGGTCTCGCATGGCGATCTTGGGCGAGATGGGCGAGATGGGCGATGAGGCTCCTCGCATGCATGAGCTCGTGGGCGCCTATGCCGCCGCCAAGAAGCTCGACATGCTGGCGTGCGTGGGTGGTGAGCTGGCCCAGCTTATGGCCGATGCCGCGCGCATGATGGGTATGGATGAGGACCGCATCCAGGTGTTCTCCGATTATCAGCAGGTGCTCGACCGCATGGGCGGCGCGCTTGAAAAACATGATGTTGTACTGGTCAAGGGTTCCCGCTTTGTTGAGCTCGACCGCTTTGTGGAAGGTGTGTGCTAGCCCATGTTCGGCAATCCCTCGTATCCAACGTATCAGGCTTTTTTGGGGCTTGGCATCGCCGCTGCCATTGCGCTGCTGCTCATGCCGTGGTGGATCAAGCTGCTTAAGGTCGAGGGTATCGGCCAGCAGGTTCGTGCCGACGGCCCCAAGCGTCATTTGGTTAAGCAGGGAACGCCCACCATGGGTGGCGTTGTCATCCTCGTCGCGATCTCGCTGACCTGCCTGCTGATGGGCAAGCTCACCACCGAGCTCGTGCTCGTGCTCCTCGCCACGCTGGCGACCGGCGTGCTGGGCCTGATCGACGACCTGACCTCCGTTACGCATGGGCGCTCGCTCGGTCTGACGCCTCATGCCAAGATGATCGGCCTAACCATTATCTGCGTCACCTTTACGGTACTTGCCGTCAACTGGTGCGGCGTCGCCCCCGAGATTCGTTTTCCCGGCGGCCTGACGATTGACCTCGGTGTTCTTTCGACCACCATCTGCGGCCTTTCGTTCCCGTGGCTCTACATTGTCTTTTGCTGGCTGATGATCGCCGGTCTTTCTAATGCCGTGAACCTGACCGATGGCCTTGACGGTCTTGCTGGCGGCACCTCCATGATTGCCATGCTCGCCATGGCCGCCATGGCGTTTTTGCACGGAGACGTGAACCTGTCCATCTTCTGCACCGCGTGTGCCGGTGCCTGCTTGGGCTTTCTGTGGTTCAACTGCTATCCGGCGAGCATCTTTATGGGCGATACCGGCTCGCTTGCCCTGGGCGCCGCGTTTGCCTGCACGTCCATCATGACCAACACCGAGGTCGTCTCCCTCATCATCGGCGGCCTGTTTATCGTTGAGACCCTGTCGGTCATGATTCAGGTTGTCTACTTCCACTTTACGCACAAGCGCGTCTTCCTTATGGCGCCCATCCATCATCATTTCGAAAAGAAGGGCTGGGCCGAGACCAAGGTCGTCATCCGTTTTTGGATTATCGCTGCGGCCTTTGGTGCCGTTGGCCTTGCTTTGTTCTTCCAGTTGGGATAGTGGTCTTTCATGCCTCTTGCTGATGTCTTTAGCCTGCTCGTTTTGGGTCAGGGCAAATCCGGTCTCGATGTCGCCCGCTGGGCGCTGGCACATCCCGAGCGCGTAAGCGCCGTTACCGTGTATGGCGGCGGCACCTCTGAGTCCAATGACGCCACGCGTGCGCTCGAGGCTGCTGGTGCGTCGTTTGTCTATGGGACCGAACAGGTCGAGGGCGCCTATGACGTATGCGTGACGTGCCCGGGCATCTCGGAGTTCTCGGGCTTCTTTAAGGCCGGGCGCGAGCATGCCGCCCAGATTATGGGTGAGCCCGAGTTTGCCTATCGCCTGTCGCCCGATAACTGGATTGCCATCACGGGCACCAACGGCAAGACGACCACCACGTCGCTGACTGATTATCTGCTCAAGGCTGCCGGCGAGGCCAGCGTTGCTGTCGGCAACATCGGCGAGCCGCCGGTCAACGAGATTGACGGCCGAGCCCACAACGAGTGGTTTGTGGCTGAGCTCTCGAGCTATCAGATTGCTACGACAACCGAGCTTCACCCCCGCGTGGCGGTGCTGCTCAACATCACTCCCGACCACTTGGGCTGGCATAAGAGCCATAAGAACTATGCGCTTGCCAAGATCAAACTGTTTGACAATATGGTCGATGACGATCTGGCGGTTGTCGACGTCGAAGACGCCGGCATTCACGAGTTCGATGAGTACATCTACACGCCGGGTCGTCGCATCTGCAAGGTTGCCTTTGACGAGCCTGAGGGCGAGGATGCCGCCTTTGTGCGCGATGGCAAGATGATCGTGCGCCTGAAGGGCGTCGAGACCCCGCTCATCGCTACATCCGAGCTCAAGATCTCGGGCCATCACAATGTTATCAATGCCCTGTGCGCCGCCACGGCTGCCTTGGCGGTCGGTGCCGATGTCGATGGTGTCTGCCGCGGTCTTGCCTCGTTCCAGCCGCTCGAGCACCGCGTGGAGCCGTGTGGCGAGATTGACGGCGTGCGCTACGTCAACGATTCCAAGGCGACCAACACCGATGCGGTCGAGAAGGCACTGACGGCATTTCCCGATGACGACGTGATCTTGCTGCTCGGCGGCCACGATAAGGGCACGCCGCTCACGGACTTCGCGCGCGTCGTTATGGACAACGTGCGCTCGGTCGTCTGCTTTGGCGATGCGCGCGAGCGCTTCACCGCCGCTATGGACGAGGCCGATGTCGATGGCGATGTGGATATCGCCCAGGCGGATGACCTACGCGACGCCGTGGACGTCGCCCGTTCGCTGTCGAGCCGTGGCGATGTGATCTTACTTTCTCCTGCCTGCTCTTCGTTCGATGAGTTCTCGGGCTATGAGGAGCGCGGCCGCGTGTTTAAGGACTACGTGGCCCAGCTTGCCGCTGCAGCGAAATCACAAATGGAATAGGGGTTGCCGGTGAGAGAGGAGAGCCCCCGACAAGGTATGAGGAGGCCCGACTCGGACCGTGCTTCCTCGCGGCGCAGCACACCGCGTTCCGGTCGCGGCGGGCAGACGTTTAGCGAACGCTATATTGCCGGCGTTCCCGCCCGTATCATGCGCCCCCGTTTGATATTCATGGCCTGCCTGTTTACCTTGGTGTGCTTTGGCCTGCTGATGGTGTACTCGGCGTCTTCGGTCGAGGCGCTGCACGAGAATGGCTCGGCGACGTTTTTTCTGGGTCGACAGGCCGCGTTTGCCGTGGTCGGTGTTCTGGCGCTGATTGCCATCGTGCGCGTTTTGCCGGACAGCTGGTTTGGGGAGGATGTGCTCAGGATCTTCCTCATAGGCATGATAGGGCTACTGTTTCTGGTGTTCTTGGTGGGCAGCGGCAGCCGTGGCGCCACGCGCTGGCTCAACATCGCCGGCATTCAGTTCCAGCCTTCCGAGTTTTTAAAGCCATTTGCCATTGCGTATTCGGCCATCATGCTTGATCGCTTTTTTTCGCCCGGTGGCAACATCAACGAATTCCTTCGCAAGATGGGCATCTACCTGGGCATTTCACTCTTTCTGATCTTTATCCAGCCCGATTTCGGTACTGTCCTGATCATCCTGTTGACCCTCATGTGCATGGCGTTGTTTGCGGGTCTCGACCCCAGATTTATCATCGGCGTGCTAATCTTCGGCGTTCTCGTGATCGTGATTGCGCTTGTCGCAGAGCCGTACCGTATGGTGCGTATTCAGGTTGCCTTGAACCCTTGGGCCGACGAGTATGGTGACGGCTATCAGGCCACGCTTGCCATCATGGCCTTTGCCTCGGGCGGTCTGTTCGGCCGTGGCATCGGCAACTCAACCATGAAGTACTCGTATCTGCCCGAGGCGCACAACGACTACATCCTGGCCATCATTGGCGAGGAAGTCGGTTTTGTCGGAACCGTGCTGTTCTTCTTGGTGTTTGCGATGCTGATCTACTCGGCGTTTCGCATTGCCGAGCAGGCGACCGATCGTCGGGGCGCGCTCATGGCGTCTGGCTCCGCGGTCATTCTCGCGGTGCAGTTTTTGATTAACGCGTTGGGCATCCTCAACGTGTTTCCCATGACGGGCAAACCGTTGCCGTTTATTAGCTACGGCGGTTCGTCGATTATTGTGTCGCTTATGCTTGCCGGATTGATCCTGCGCGTTTCGTACGAGAGCGCCCGTCGCGATGAGTACGACCGTCGCCGCGAGAGCTTTGCCGTTATGGATGAGAGTACCGCCGGCGTAGCTCATGTGCGCGGTGAACGACCTTCGCGTAGCGGCTTTACCGTTCTGGATGGTTCTGCATCCGAGCCGGCAGCTCGTCCACGCCCGCGAACGGCTCCGCAAGGTCGTCCGCAGCGTCCCAGCTCTCGCAACGCGGGCGGCGGATATAATCGAATCGATTTGAACTCGGACCCGTCGGCGCGTCTGCGCACCGACGACCAGGGACCGCGTGTACGAAGGGACTACCATGACCGATAAGATGACCGTTGCTATTGCAGCCGGCGGCACGGCAGGACACATCAACCCCGCGCTCGCCTTGGCCGAAGAGCTGCGTGACCGTGGCCACCACGTTGTGTTCGTGGGCCAGTCGCGCAAGCTCGAGGGTCGTCTGGTCCCCGAGGCTGGTTTTGATTTTGTGCCCATTACGGTCACGGGCTTCGACCGCTCCCGTCCTTGGACGGCGCTGACTTCGCTGTGGCGTGTCAACAAGGCCAAGCGTGCGCTCGCCAGTCATTTCTCAAAGGTCGGCAAGCCCGATGCCGCCATCGGTTTCGGTGCCTATGTCGAGGTTCCGCTGCTGGGGTGGTGCAAGGGCGCAGGCGTCCCGTATCTGCTGCATGAGCAGAACTCTGTTCCGGGCCTGGCCAACAAGATGATGAACTCCCACGCCGCCCGCGTGTGCATCTCGGTGCCGGCAGCGCGCTCGGTCTTTGAGCGCGAAGGTGACCCCGGCCACGTGCTCATGACCGGCAACCCCGTACGTCGCTCGGTGATCGAGGGCGATCGCGCTCGCGGCCGTAAGGCACTTGGCGTTCCCGAGGACGCTATGCTGCTGCTCGTCTTTGGCGGTTCACTTGGCGCCCAGCACCTCAACGAGCGTGTGGTTTCGCTCAAAAACGAGCTGCTTTCGCGCAAGAACCTCTATGTGTTGCATTCGACGGGTGCCGACGGCTTTGAGGAGACCGAGCGTGCTTTGGCGCTGACGCCTGAGGAGGCGAAGCGTTACCGCGTCCAGCCTTACATCGACAACATGGGCGATATGCTGGCTGCTGCCGATTTGGTGCTCTCGCGTTCGGGCGCATCGAGCGTGGCCGAGATCGCGGCGCTCGCCGTGCCCTCGGTGCTCGTGCCGTATCCGCATGCGACGGCCGACCACCAAACCACCAATGCCCGGTATCTGGTCGACGCCGGGGCCGGCGTGCTCTGCGCCGATGCCGATATCGACGGTTCTGCCTTTGCCGATGAGCTGCTGCACCTGGTCGATGACGCGGCGGCGCGCGACGCCATGCGTCAGGCGGCGCGTGGTCTGGCTCAGGATAGGGCCGCCGCTCTTCTGGCCGATGCGGTAGAGGGTTTGCGTTAGTTAGACGGGATATCGTCGGTCGCCCTCGCGCTGATGCGGTAGGTGCGGTACAGTTAACGGGTTACAGGCAGTGTTTACGCAAGGAGTACACGAGCACATGGCTGATTCCCAGACTGCAACCTCCGCGCCCGAGTTTAAGAGCGCCCACTTTATCGGTATCGGCGGCGCCGGCATGAGCGGCATCGCCCTCGTTCTGCACGAGCGCGGTTATGCCGTTACCGGCTCCGACCTTAAGACGTCACGCTATATCCGCCAGCTTACCCGCGCTGGTGTGAAGGTGCATGTGGGCCATGAGGCCGCCACGATCGACGAGGTCAAGCCCGACGTGGTTGTTGTCTCCACCGCTATTCCGGAGTCCAACCCTGAACTCGTGCGCGCTCGTGAGCTTGGTATTCCCGTGTGGCCCCGTGCCAAGATGCTCTCTGCTTTGGGCCACGGCTACACCACCGTCGCTGTTGCCGGCACGCATGGCAAGACCACCACGTCTTCGATGTGCACCACCATGCTCGACCGCATGGGCCTGGATCCGAGCTTCTTGATCGGCGGCATCGTCGAGGGCTATGACACGAACGGCAAGAACGGCTCGGGCGACTACTTTGTCGCCGAGGCCGACGAGTCCGACAGCTCCTTCCTGTTCCTGAACCCCAACGTGGTCATTGTGACCAACGTCGAGGCCGACCACCTCGATCACTACTCGGGTATCGAGGAGATCGAGGCAACTTTCGCCAAATTCATGAGCCTGGTGGGCGAGGGCGGCACCGTCATCGTCTGCGGTGAGGACCCGCATCTGGTCGAGCTCGCCAAGTCGACGGGCCGTCACGTGCTTTCCTACGGCTTTGCCGAGAGCAACGACATCGTCTGCATGCACCCGGATGTCAAGGGCATCCAGAGTGACTTTATCGTTCGCTTTGAGGACGGCACTGAGCATGCTGTGGAGATCAAGAGCAATCCCGGTCGCCACAACATGCTCAACGCCACGGCGGTGCTCACCGTCGCCCATGTCCTGGGCCTTGACATCGACGCCGCCGCCAAGGCGCTCTCGAGCTTTGAGGGCGTCCGCCGTCGCTTTACCCACGTGGGCGATATCGATGGCATCACCGTGGTCGATGATTACGGCCATCACCCCACCGAGATCAAGGCGACGCTTGCTGCCGCTTCGTCGCTGGGCTACAAGCACGTCGACGTCGTGTTCCAGCCGCACCGCTATTCGCGCCTGCAGGCCCTGTGCGACGACTTTGCCGATGCATTTGCCAATGCCGATAAACTGCTGTTGATTGATGTGTTCTCGGCTGGCGAGATGCCCATTCCGGGTGTCACCTCTAAGATGCTCGCCGATACCGTGCGCGCCAAGCATCCTGGCAAGGAGGTCGTGTATTGCTCCAGCCGTCTTGAGCTCAATCAGGAGCTCGAGCAAATGGTGGGCGAGGGCGACCTGCTGCTCACTATGGGTGCCGGTGACGTTACGACCGTCGGTCCCGAGTTCATCGAGTATCTGACTGCCAAGAAAGACGCTTAAGTCTAATGGGTCTGTTTAACGCCGTCATGGCGCTCTCGGGCATGATCGACACGGATGTGATCGAGGACGAGCGCCTTGCGCGTCATACGAGCTATCGTATCGGCGGCAAGGCCGACCTCTTTGTGACGTGCCATAGTTATCATGCCCTCCGCCGCGCCGTGGCGGTGCTCGATCGCGAGCAGGTGCCGTGGGTCATCATCGGCAAGGGCTCCAATCTGCTGGTTGCCGATGGCGGTTATCGCGGCGCCGTCATTTCGCTCGGACGTGAGTTTCAGCGCACGGTTGTTGCCGATGACGGTTGTACGCTGACGGTCGGTGCGGGCGTGATGTTTGCGCGCCTGGTCAACGATGCCCTGTCGCGTAGCCTCTCGGGCCTTGAGTTTGCCGTTGGCATCCCTGGCTCGGTTGGCGGTGCGATATCTATGAATGCCGGCACACGGACCGAGTGGATTGGCTCGCTGGTTGAGGATGTCGTAACGTTTGACCCGGCATCCGGTATCAAGCATTATGCGGGGTCCGAGATCACTTGGGGCTACCGCGAATGTAGCCTTCCCCGCAATGAGATCATCCTCGAGTGCGTGCTCAAGCTTAAACCGGCGCCCAAGGCCGACATTCGCGAGCGCATGGAACGGTACCTGACGAGGCGCAAGCGTACGCAGCCCATGGGTCGCGCATCCTGCGGGTCGGTCTTTCGTAACCCGCCCGATGCGAGTGTGGGCAAGATTATCGAGGATTGTGGATTAAAGGGTTTTTCGATTGGCGGCGCGGAAGTTTCGCCCGTTCACGCTAATTTTATCGTTAATAACGGAACTGCCTCGGCCGATGACGTTGCCGCGGTTATCAGACATGTGCACGGAAAGGTGAGGGAGGCGTATGGCATCGAGCTCAGACCGGAAGTTAAATTCCTCGGCTTCTAGAGCATCGAAACCCACCTTCCGCCGCGCCGGAGGGCGTTCCGGCGCGCCTGCCAAACCTCAACGCAATACCGTCGCGCACTCTAAGCCTGTCGGGCATGCTCGACAGACCAGTCGTCCGGTCGTCGGCTCGCAGCTCGGTAATCGTCCGGCTGCAAAAAAGTCCTCGCGTCCCTCGGTGACTTCAAAGCCTGTTATGGGCGCCAAGCCTGCCCGCCCCATGGCAACTCCTAAGCCCTCGACGGGAACTAAAGCGGCGCGTCCAGGTCGCACACTGGGCGCATCGAAACCGCGCTCGCTGACATCGGTGCCGGCTACCGCCAAGAAGCCTTTGAGTAAAAAAGGCGTAAACCCGTTGTCTTCACTTGGGGCGATGGCAAATAAAACATCAGACGCCGCTTCTGTCGTTGCAGGCAAAGGCAAAATCGTGGGCGGAGCTCTGGCCGCCTTGGCCGTGCTCGTCGTCGTTGCCGTCGTGGTGATCAACTCTGGATTGTTTACCGCCACTGATATTCAGATTCAAGGCAGCGAGCATGTGACGAAGCACGATGCTATCCAGCTGATCGATTTGCCCGAGGGAACGTCGCTTTTTAACGTCGATCCCGACCAGATTACCGAGGATCTCAAGCAGAACCCGTGGGTCTCGGGCGTGGATGTCCAGCGTCAGTTCCCGCATACGCTCATCATTACGCCGATGGAGCGCAAGGTCATCGCAATTGCCTATATCAGCTCCGATGACCTTGCCTGGGCCATCGGGGATGATGACACCTGGATCGCCCCGCTGTCGACGTCGGTCGAAGTTGACGACCAGGGCAACGTCATCACGACAGGGCAGGGCTCAAATACCCTGACCGGCATTGATGCCGCACTGGCGCTCGCTAAGCACTATGGCGCGGTGTTGTTGACTGATGTCTCGGCGGATGTCGCTCCGGTTTCCGGCCAGGCGGTGAGCTCCAAGGCCGTTAAGGCTGGCTTGGATTATGTGCGTGGTTTTTCGAACGAGTTCTTGGGACAAGTCAAGGATATTTCCACGCCTTCGGTCGAAGCCATCTCGGCAAATCTCAATAACGGCATTGAGGTGTCGCTGGGCGATTCGAACGATATCGTCAAGAAGGAGCGCGTAGTCACCAAGCTGCTTTCGCAGGTAGAGGGCGTAACGTATATCAATGTGCGCTCTCCGGGTAACTATACATTTAGGAACGCTCCGACCTCGTAGCGCTGGTTGATGCTTTGTTGAGGGGCCATACCACGCCGTTTATCTGGTTTGTTTGGTTTTCACGGTCAATTATTTGACTGATACGTTCATAATGTGCAAACATAATACGGTTTACCTTTGCATTTACTTTCAACCTGAAGGTTAATGTGCGCAGGGGTCGACCCATGCTATGGCTATAACCTTTGTTCGGAGGACCGACATGCACGAGACAGAGATCAACAACTACCTTGCCGTCATTAAGGTGGTCGGCGTCGGCGGCGGCGGTACCAACGCGGTCAATCGAATGATCGAAGAGGGCATCCGCGGCGTCGAGTTTGTTGCCATCAACACCGATGCTCAGGCACTCGCGATCTCTGATGCCGATATCAAGGTGCACATCGGCACCGACCTTACCCGCGGCCTGGGCGCCGGCGCCAACCCCGAGGTTGGCCGCAAGGCTGCCGATGAGTCCCGCGACGACATTGCCGAGGCGCTCGCTGGCGCCGACATGGTGTTCATCACCTGCGGCGAGGGCGGTGGCACCGGTACCGGCGCTGCTCCCATCGTTGCCGATATCGCGATGAACGAGGTCGGTGCGCTGACCGTCGCCGTCGTGACCAAGCCCTTCACCTTCGAGGGCCGCAAGCGCAAGAAGAGCGCCGAGGAGGGCATTAAGACCCTCTCCGATTGCGTTGACACCATGATTGTCATCCCTAACGATAAGCTGCTCGACATCGCCGAGAAGAAGACCACCATGCTCGAGGCCTTCGCGATTGCCGATGGCGTCCTTTCCCAGGGCACCCAGGGCATCACCGACCTCATCACCGTCCCCGGTATCATCAACCTGGACTTCGCCGATGTTAAGACCATCATGAAGCAGGCCGGTACCGCCATGATGGGTATCGGTACCTCTTCTGGGGATACCCGTGCCGTCGACGCTGCCCAGCAGGCCATCTCCAGCCCGCTGCTCGAGAGCTCCATCGATGGTGCCACACGCGTGCTGCTCTCCATCGCCGGTTCCAAGGACCTGGGCATCCAGGAGATCAGCGACGCCGCCGACGTTGTCGCCAACGCCGTCGACCCCGAGGCCAATATCATCTTCGGTACCGTTGTCGACGAGTCCCTGGGCGATCAGGTGCGTATCACCGTCATCGCTACGGGCTTCTCCGACTCCAACGTCAACCGTCAGGATGAGCTCTTTGCTGCTCAGCAGTCTCAGAGCAAGGCAGCTGCCTCCGCTGAGCCGCAGCGCACCGCTCCGGCTACCAGTCCGGCTCAGGCCGCTCCGACCCGCAACGTCGGTGGCACCGAGCTTCCTAACTTCGGCAACGATCAGTTCGAGCTTCCCGACTTCCTGAAGCGCGGCAGCTTCTAGTTCGTTTTTCTCAACGACTTGCAAGGGGTGCGTCCGATTGGGCGCGCCCCTTTTTTGTTGTGTTTCGCCTTTGTAAACGAAAGCCTCCAATCTCCTTACGTTCCCTTTACGTTTGCTCCTTACCGCTGCGGGTATCCTTTTTGATGAAGTGTGCAGCCGTATGGCACGGACTGCTGCGGCGTCGCCGCAATACTTGTGTTATTAGGAGGCTTTAGTATGGCAGCACGTGCGGACAACGTTTCGCGTGTCGACCATGATGGTGTTACGTTGGTGGAGGGCGCGACATCCGATGTTCGCTTTGCCTTCACCGAGCGCGCCGGTGGTGTTTCCGAAGATGCGTACTCCTCACTCAACTTGGGCTCGCATGTTGGCGATGATCCCTTTGCTGTTCAAGAAAATCGTCGTCGCGCGCTCGAGGCTATGGGTGCCGCCGAGTGCGAGCACAACCTGCTCGTTCCCAATCAGGTCCATGGTGACCATGTCGTTGCGGTGACCTCGAACGGTGCCGATGACCTTGAGGACGTCCGCGAGCAGATTGCTGAGGGCTGCGATGCCATCGTCTGTACGGCGCGTAACGTGCCCGTGCTGCTCTGCTTTGCTGACTGCGTTCCCGTGGTGCTGGTGGCCCCTGGCGGATTTGCCGTGGTGCACTCCGGTTGGAAGGGCACGATTGCACGTATTTCTGCCAAGGCGTGCCAGGCGCTTTGCGATGCTGCCGGCTGCGATGCGAGCGACGTTTCCGCCTATATCGGCCCCCATATATTGGGTGACGAATATGAGGTATCCCAGGAACTCATGGATCGCTTTGCCGCCGAGTTCTCGTGCATCGATGCGAGTACCTCTCGCATGCTCGATCTTTCCGCTGCCATTCGCGAGGCGCTGGTAGATGTCGGTGTCGACGCGGATAATATCGTGGATACCCAGCTTTCGACCGTGCGTCAGAACGACCGCTTTTATTCCTACCGTAACGAGGACGGCACTTGTGGGCGCCATGCTGCGATCGGCGTGATGCTATGAGAAAGATCGTATCGGTCCTGAGCGCCGCTGTGCTTACGCTTACGCTGTGCGCCTGTTCTTCGGGATCTTCTACCTCTTCCATTACCGTGGCCGGCTCCACGACCTGCCTTCCTATCGCCGAGATTGCGGCCGAGGGCTTTAAGGAGGAGACCGGCATCGACGTGCTCGTTTCCGGTTTGGGTTCTTCCGCTGGCATCGAGGCCGTCAGCGCCGGCACGGCCGATATCGCCAGCTCCTCCCGTGGACTCAATGCCGACGAACAGGATCTGAGCCTGACTCCCATCGTCATTGCCCACGACGGTATCGCGGTCATCGTGAACGACGATAACCCCGTCGATAACCTCTCGACCGAGCAGCTCCGCGATATCTACGCCGGCAAGATCACCAACTGGAAAGAAGTCGGTGGCGAGGACCTGAGGATTCAGGTCATCAACCGAGATGAGGCGTCCGGCACGCGTGAGGCCTTTCGCACCATCGTGATGGACGGCACCCCGTTCGATCGCCGCTCGGCCGTTCTTTCGGGCACGGGCCAGGTGCGCGACGTGGTATCTCGTTCGCGCGGTGCCATTGGCTACATTTCGCTGGGCTTCGTCGATAGCCTCAACGCCAAGACCTCGGTCAAGGCCGTCTCGGTCAATCATGTTGAGGCGTCCGAGAAGACGGTCGCAAACGGCGGCTATCCTATCTCGCGCGACCTTTACTTCTTTGTGAAGGGTGTGCCCTCGCAGCGGGCGCAGGATTACATCGACTACGTGACGTCCGAAAAGATGGACAAGCAGATTCGCGAGGCGGGCTTTATTCCCGTCACCAACGACGAGAAGGGGAGTGAGTAGCATGGAAGCACAGGAAAACTCCCAGACTGAGCAGAATGCTCAGGCGCCCAAGAAGCGCGAGCTGGCGCTCGTATCGCGCAGTACCTATATCAAGGAGAAGGCGCTGAAGTGGATCTTCTTTGCCTGCGCGTTCTTGGCGGTCGTTACCGTCATCTTGATTTTTGTCTTTACCACGTACTCGGCGCTGCCCGTCTTTACCGACATCGGTCTGGCGGATTTCTTTAGCTTTACGTGGGCGCCTTCCGAGGGCCACTACGGCATCTTGTCGCTGCTTGCCGGCTCGGGTCTGGTGACCGTCGGTGCGCTCGCCATGGGCGTGCCGCTGGGCGTGGGTACGGCCGTTTACCTGGTCGAGATTGCCAGCAAGCGCGTGCGCAAGCTCATCAGCCCTGCCGTCGACCTGCTGGCCGGCATCCCTTCTATCATCTACGGCTTCTTTGGCATGATCATCATCCGCCCGTTTATCGCACAACTGACCGGCGGCCTTGGTTTTGGTGCGCTGACGGCGTGGTTTGTGCTCGCCATCATGATCGTCCCTACCATCACCACGCTCACCATCGATGCTCTCAATTCCATTCCCATGGGCATTCGCGAGGCATCGTATGCCATGGGCGCCACCAAGTGGCAGACCATCTATAAGGTCGTGCTACCTGCCGCGAAGCTGGGTATTGTTGATGCCATCGTGCTGGGTATGGGCCGTGCCATCGGCGAGACCATGGCCGTGCTCATGGTCGTAGGTAACGCCCCGGTTATTCCCGACAGCATTGCGAGCCCCATCTCGACGCTCACGAGCCAGATTGCGCTCGACATGAGCTATTCCTCGGGTCTGCACCGCTCGGCGCTGTTCGGCATGGGTGTGGTCCTGTTTATCATCTCCGCCACGCTGGTGGGCATCGTCCGTCTGATTTCCAAGAAGAAGAGGGGGTAGGCTATGTCCGATTCCGTTGACACGACGGTCGATACGACCTCGTCGCGCGAGCGCATCAAGCGTGCCCTTTCCCACGGCAAGAAGGGCCGCATCAACAAGGACCTGTCCAACAAGATCATGCTTGGCGTGTTCCGTGCCGCTGCCTACATCACCACGCTGGTGCTGGTCGCTATCATCGCCTACGTGGTCATCAACGGCCTGCCACACATCTCGCTCGACTTTATCTTCGGTTGGCCCCAGGGCGTCAACGCCGAGGGCGGTATTTGGCCCACGATCGTCTCGACCGTCTACGTGACGGCGCTCGCCATGCTTATCTGCACGCCGATCGCTGTGCTGGCAGCCGTCTATCTGGCCGAGTACGCCAAGCAGGGCAAGGTCGTCGAGCTCATTCGCTACGCTGCTGACGCTTTGGCCTCGGTGCCCTCCATCGTTATGGGCCTGTTTGGCTACGCCTTGTTTGTCGAGGCTATGGGCCTGGGCCTTTCGATGGTCTCTGCCGCTCTGGCACTCGCGCTCTTGATGCTCCCCATCGTCATGCGCACCACCGAAGAGGCCATTCGCGCCGTTCCGCGCTATATCCGTTGGGGCGCGTACGGCCTGGGCGCCACCAAGTGGCAGGTTGTCTCCAAGATCGTGCTTCCTTCTGCCTTTGGCCGTATTGCCACGGGCATCGTCCTCGCCATCGGCCGTGCCATTGGCGAGACCGCGGTGGTGCTCTACACCATGGGCCAGGCCATCAACCTGCCTATTTCGCCGCTCGATTCCGGCCGCCCCATGACGGTTCACCTGTACCTGCTTGCCAACGACGGCATCAACATGAACGCAGCCTACGGCACTGCGCTCTTGCTGATGGTGATCATTTTGGCCTTCAACCTGTTTGCGCGCTTCCTGTCGCGTAAGCGTCGCTAGTTAAGGAGTCCCATGTCCGTTTATCAGTCCGCTCCCACGTTGGAGCAAGCGGCCATTACGGCCAAGGATTTCAACTTTTGGTACGGTGACTTTCATGCGCTGACGGGGCTTGACCTCAACATCGCCAAAAACGCCATCACCTCCTTCATTGGCCCTTCGGGCTGCGGCAAGTCGACGTTTTTGCGCTGCATCAACCGCATGAATGACCTGATCGAGGGTACGCGCGTCGAGGGCACCATGACGCTCGACGGCAACGATATCTATGCCGAGGGTGTCGACCCGGTCGACCTCCGTCGCCGCGTGGGCATGATCTTTCAGCAGCCCAATCCGTTTCCCAAATCCATCTACGAGAATGTCGCCTTTGGCCCTCGTCTGCAGGGCGTGACTAGCAAAAGTGACCTCGATGACATCGTGGAAGAATCGCTCAAGCGCGCCAACCTCTGGAAAGAGGTATCCAATCAGCTCAACAAGGATGGTTTGGCGCTCTCGGGCGGTCAGCAGCAGCGTCTGTGCATCGCGCGCGTGCTTGCGGTGCAACCCGATGTCCTTCTGATGGACGAGCCCTGCTCCGCCATCGACCCCACGTCCGTCTCTAAGGTCGAGGATCTGATGGCCGAGCTGGCGCCCGAGATGACGATCATCATCGTCACGCATTCAATGCAGCAGGCAGCTCGCATTAGCGACTACACCGCATTCTTCTTGCAGGAAGTTGCCGGCGAGCCCGCTACGCTCATCGAGTATGGTCAAACCGACGCGATCTTCACCAGCCCGGTGGACTCGCGGACGGAAGACTATATCACCGGCCGCTTTGGCTGATCGGTGCGACTAGTCCCAAGCCGATCGGATCTGGTCCGGTGCGTATTCACTGTGCGGGCGGCATGACCGCACCCAACTGATTGGAGTGAACCATGCGCAAACTGTTTTCCCGTCAGCTCATCGAGGCCCGTCACGAGATGCTGAGCATCTACGAGGCCGTCGATCTGGCCCTCCACGATGCCGTGAAGGCCTATGTGACCGACGACCGCAAGCTCGCCACCAAGACCAAGAAGCGCACGCTTTCGATTGACGCACGCTGCGCCAACCTGGAGGCCGTCTGCTACAACCTGATTGCCACGCAGTCACCGGTCGCCTCCGACTTCCGCTTGTTGCAGACGATCATCTACGTCGACTTTAACCTGCAGCGCATGACCGATAAGGTTCGCCAGATTTGCCGCGCCACGCGTCATATGATCAAGGCCGACATCTCGCTGCCCAAGGAGCTTGTCGGCACGGTCGAGGCCGAGGCTGAGGCCGTCTACCAGGTGCTGGGCTCTTCGCTTTCTGCGCTCGTCACCAACGACATGTCCATCATCTGCAACTTGGCCGTCGAGGACGAGCCAGTGCACGCCGCCTACGAGAAGTTCTTCCGCACCTTTAACCGCATGGACACGGGCGATTTTATGGACGACGACAGCAACTATGACGACCTGCGCCGCGCCATCATGGTATCGCGCTATCTCGATCGCATCGCCTCGATTTCCATCGATGCCGCCTGCCGTCTGACCTTCCTGTTGACCGGACAGCGTATGACTGCCGGTGATATCGCCTGCACTGATGAGGATGAGCTCGAGAGCATGCGCGTGCCTTCGGGCGAGGGTGTTATCATTAGGCCCGCCGTCGATGCACGCTACGTTGCCAAGGTGCCCACTAACGAGGTCAGCGAGGGTCTTCGCTACCTGCTCGATCATCTTGAGGATGAGGACGATGGCGAGGACGACGAGGAGTAAGTAACTCCGTTCGTCGAAAGATTGTAAATACCTAAGTGAGCGCGGCCTTGCACATGCGGGGCCGCGCTCTTGCGTTAGCATGGGACTACTTGTTTGGCTGTCAGCGGAGGCGATTGGCAATGGATAACTATTTGGACTTGATGCGCGCTCGCCGCGAGCAGATTCTGGAACGTTTTTATGCGGCGCTCGATCGCGCGGGCCGTCCCCACGACGCCGCGAGCCTCATTGCCGTGTCCAAGACCGTTGGTGTCGATGAGACCGTTGCCGCCATCCAGGCGGGGTATCGCCATTTTGCCGAGAACCGCCCGCAGGAGCTGGTTCGCAAGCTCACGGGTCTGGCGGAGCATCCGGAGCTGCCCGAGGTGCGCTTCGATATGATCGGCAACCTGCAGACCAATAAGATCAATGCGGTGCTGGGCTCAGCCGAGCTGATTCACTCGGTGGGTTCGCTGCATCTGGCGCAGGCGATCTCGAGCCGTGCTGTTCGCAAGATTGAGGCAGGCGAGCTCGTCGGCCCCCAGCGTGTGCTCATTGAGGTCAATGTGAGTGGTGAGGAGTCGAAGGGAGGCTTTTCACCCGATGAGATTCGCGCCGCCGCGGGTGAGCTTGCAGAACTTGAGGGAATTTGCGTACAGGGGCTTATGACTATGGCGCCCCGGGGGAATAAGGATGTGGCACGCCGCACCTTTGCGGGGCTTCGTGAGCTGAGGGATGAGCTGGAGGCGGCGCATCCCGATTTGAACCTGCCTGAGCTTTCCTGCGGCATGAGCGAAGACTTTGAGCCTGCCCTTGAGGAGGGCTCTACGCTCGTTCGCCTGGGCAGGGTAGTATTTAGCCCGGAGTTTGCAGTAAAATAAGGCTCTGAAGTGCGCACTGATTATCGGGGCGCCTGCACTAAACCGCGAGAGGACACAACCATGGGCTTCCTTGACGAGATTAAAAATAAGATGCACCTGGGCGGCCAACAGGGTTACGACCAGGGTTATGGCCAGGACGACGACTACGGCTACGATGACGGCTATGACGATAGTTATCAGGGCAACGGCTACAGCGGTGCTTCGGGCGAGGGCTTCTACACCCAAGACGAGCCGAGCAACGGCCTGCTTGGTCAGACGCGCCGCGGTGAAGCTGAGTCGGTTGCCGTGTATACGCGCTCCGGTCAGCTGGTCGGCGATGACTCCCGCCATGCCACGACGTATAACCCGCCTTCGCGCTCGCAGGACAGTGTTGCGAGCGGTTATCGTCCTGGTGCCTATGACACGCCGTCGAGCTACGCCGAGAACACCCGCGCTCGTGCCGCCGCTGCACCCGCGCCTGCACCGAGCGATGCCTCGGCCTATGCGAGCAATATCATCAACGCCACGCCTCAGCTGCCGGCCTATGTTCTGCGCCCCGAGAGCTATGACGACGTGGAGACCGTGGTGCGCCGCGTTCGCACCAAGCAGCCTGTCGCACTGATTTTTGTGGGCGTACGCACCGAAGTGGCCAAGCGCGTCTTGGACTTCTCTTACGGCTTTGCCTGCGGTCTGGGTGCCACGGTCAAGGAGGTGGGCGACCGCGTGTTCATGGTGCTGCCCGCCGGCTGCGAGGTCAAAGATTCCGATCTCAAGAAGCTTCGTGCCGACGGCTACCTTAAGTAAAGACAAGACGAGGAGATTCCCATCAACATCTACACTGTCGTCCAGCTGGTCAACACGCTGTTCAACTTCTATTCCACGCTCATTGTCGTCTACTGCTTTATGACGTGGATTCCCATGAAGCAGGGTGGTTTGCTTCAGGATATTGCCGCGGTGCTTGATAGCGTGTGCGGTCCGTGGCTCAACCTGTTCCGTCGTTTCATCCCGCCGATGGGCGGTATCGATTTTTCGCCGGTCGTTGCGATTATTGCGTTGCAGTTGGTGCAGAGGCTGGTTCTGCAGCTTCTTATAGGTATACTCGTGTAGAACTGTCTTAGTAACTTACGTCGGGCGTGTAGCGCCGAGGCGATGAAAAAGGAGACTTGTTATGGCTATTACCCCTGCAGACATCCAGGCTCAGACTTTCTCTGAGGCCAAGCGTGGCTACGATCCTGCCGAGGTCGACGTCTTCTTGGAGACGCTGTCCTCCGAGGTTGACGCTATGCTCGCTAAGATCGTCGACCTTAAGGGTCGTCTGACTGCTACCGAGCAGCAGCTTGCCGATGCGCAGGCTCAGCTTGCCCAGGCTCAGGATGCCACCGCCCAGGCCGTTCCTGCCGCCCCCGTGGCTGCTCCCGCCCCTGACTTCTCCGCTCAGGAGCGCCAGATTTCCGCTGCCCTGATCGCTGCCCAGCAGACCGCTGAGACCATCGTCAACGATGCCAACGAGAACGCTGAGCGTATCCGCAACGAGGCTGACGCCAAGGCCCGCGAGGTTATCCGCCAGGCTCTGACCGAGAAGCAGGCCGAGCTCGAGGAGATCGATCGTCTCAAGGCTTCCCGTGAGGAGTTCAAGGCAGAGTATCTCAAGCTCATCCAGCACTTCATGGACGATGCCCAGAATTCCTTCCCGGCCGATCTGATGGCTTCCACGCCGGTCGGTTCTGCCGCTTCTCCTGCAGTGACTGTTCCCGCCGAGCCGCTGCCCGTCGCTGACCCGGTTGTCCCCGTGGCCGATCCCTTCGCCCCGATCGACAACTTTGCTGCCGACGACCTGGACTAACATTCGGCCTACAATTTAGTGCCTAGAAAGGACCCGCAGCTTGCGGGTCCTTTTTTATGACTGTGCCGGAGTGCGTAACATAAAAAACCGAGCCCTGCACATAATGGCGCAGAACTCGGCGAACGGGTGAGCGGTCAAGGGTAGGTTTTAAGGCATGTCCCAAAACCTACTTGAGGAGGAAGTCGGAGAGGGGAATGGTACGGGCCTCGCGATGCTCGGGATCGGCGATGTGGTCGGCAGGATAGCCGCAGACGAGCATGTGATAGGGATAAACGCCCTCGGGCAGGTTGAATTGCTCACGGGCTAGCTCGGGCTTAAAATGGCATACCCAGCACGTTCCCAAGCCCTGCTCCTCGGCCTCCATCATCATCTGATCGCAAACAATCGAGGTATCGATAGCGCTGGAGTTCATCTGGTCATAGGGACGAACCCAAGCGTCGTCGGTAACGCTGCAAATGAGGAAGATGAGCGGAGCGCCAAAGATGGATCCATCACGAGCAAACCGAGGCTGACAAGCAGCTGCCTTCTCCAGAAGCTCAGGCGTATCCAACACCATCACACGGGTTGGATGATTATTACAAGCAGAAGGAGCAATACGCCCAGCCTCAACAATGGCATCCACCACAGCCTGCTCCACAGCCCGATCTTCAAACTCACGACAAGAATACCGACCCCGAGCCAGATCCAAATAAGACATACAAGCCCTCCAACAATTAAAAATCAAACAAACCCAAAGTAACCCAAACAGTACCCAAAGCAGCAATCGGCCAAACGCTCATCAAGGGCCAAAGTGTCCGAACGGATACCAAAGGTCCCTTCAGCCAAACCCCCCATTGCGCTAAACCTATCAGCCAAAGTTCCCAATGGTGGTGCATAAGGGAGCGGGCCCGGCCACTAATAACCTTTTGAACGACTCTGCTTGCAGCCGGAGTGAAAAAGGTTATTAGTGGCCGGGCCCGCGACCGGTGGGACATGTACCCCCAATTAACTGTTCTTCATGACAATCGAATCCACAACATCGGCCACATTCTCGCAGCAGTCGGCGCAGTACTCCAAGAAGGCGTACACGTCACGCCAAGCGATGACCTCAAGCGGATCCTTGCCATTGACGTGCAGGTTGCGCATGGCGTTGATGTAGAGCTCGTCGGCCTCGGATTCGATGGTGTTGATCTGGATGACGAGCTCGCGCAGGGTCTTGGACTTGCGGTAGTTGGGCAGCTCGACCATCAGGTCCTTCATGGCGCGGCAGGCGTCGGTCACCTTGTGGGCGATGACAATGGCATCGGGGTGGATGCTCTGGATGTTGGTGAAGTAGACGCGCTGCACGACGCCTTCGATACGGTCAAGCACAGTGTCGAGCGCGCAACTCATCAGGTCCAGATCCTCGCGCTCAAGCGGGGTGATAAAGGCAGTGAGCAGGGCATCCTCGAGCTCATGGTGCTTCTTGTCGGCCGCATGCTCAATCGCATGCATCTCCTCGAGCATGTCGTGGATTTGCGCGGGATCAAAGTTCTCAAAAATCTTGATGAGCAACTCTGCGGCCTGGACAGCAAGGTCGGCGCAGGCGACGTAATTGTCAAAGTAGAACGAATCGGGTTTCTTTGCCATGAGTGGGTCCTTTCGAGGCGAAGACGGGCAGGCGAGGTATTACGGTCCGGATGGACGCTCGGTTTGACTAGATGAACATCATGAACAGCTTGGCCATGACAAAGCTGATGAGTCCGCAGGCGGGGAAGGTGAAGAACCACGTGAACATCATGTCCTTGACCACGCCGAAGTTGATGGCCGAGAGGCGCTTGACGGCGCCGACGCCCATGATGGCGCAGGTTTTGATGTGCGTGGAGGACACGGGGATGCCGGTAAGGGTGGCAAGTAGCAGGTTCGCGGCGCCCGCCAGGTCGGCTGAGAAGCCCTGGTACTTTTCGAGCTTGACCATGCTCTGGCCGACGGACTTGATGATGCGCTCGCCGCCCACGCTGGTGCCGATGCCCATGGTTGCCGAGCACAGCAGCATGATCCAGATGGGGATGCCGGCGTCGCCGACGCTCGTCTGCCCGCTGGCAAAGGCGACACCTAAAAAGAGCACGCCGATGAACTTCTGTCCATCCTGCGCGCCGTGCATAAAGCTCATGGCCGCAGCGCTCGCGATCTGAGCGTATTTAAAGAAGACGTTGGCGCGTCGCCTGTTGGCGGCGGCGAAAAGAATCGAGACGAGCTTGCACAGGACCCAGCCCATGACAAAGCCCAGTCCGATGGAGAGCGCCAGGCCGTAGATGACCTTCATCCACTCGTGGACGTTGACGCTGCTGGCGCCACCGAGGGCGATAGCAGCGCCGGTCAGGCCGGCGATGAGGCTGTGGCTCTGCGAGGTGGGGATACCAAAACGCGATGCCGTGGCACCGTAGACGACGATGGAGAACAGCGCCGCGCATAGGCAGGCGAGCGCCATGGTGCTGTTTCCGCCAAAGTCGACGATATGCGAGATGGTGTTGGCGACGCTGGCATTAAAATGCGTCATGATGAGCACGCCCAAAAAGTTGAACGCGGCGCTCATGAGAATGGCGGCGCGGGCGGGCATGCAGCGCGTAGTGACGCAGGTCGCGATGGCGTTGGGCGCGTCGGTCCATCCATTGACGAAGATGGCGCCCAACGCGAGGATCACGGTGACGGCAAGGACTGGGTTCGACACAATTTGGCCGAGGAAGGTTGAGAACGTTACGTCCATATATGGGCTTTCTCGAAGTTTGCAGACACGTTACAAAAACATGATAAATCGTATCACCTCCTGCGGGTTTCTTTACCGAGTTCTGATGGGAGAAGTGAACTTTTTGGCACTAAATTTGAATATTAGCCCTGTTGACCGCGGGTGTTCTTTTTGCTAACACGCCATGAGGACACGTGCGCGCGCCCCAACACCCCAAAACCACAGTCTGTTCGCTTTACAATACGCAAACATGCGTTCGATAATAGGAGGCATGGAATATCGACAGACAGACGGCAAAACTCGACGCGTGCACAAGCAGTATGTGGACGTTGTGGCTCGCATCCTCGCGGGCGGACAAGTCGTGCCGGTTACCGTCTGCTGGGTCGACGGTCGCTGCTTTACAATTGACGAGATTGTCTCGTCCACGGGCTTTGGCTTAACGGTTCACGGTGTTCGTACGGCAACGTATAAGGTTCGTTTTGGCGGGCATGCGACCGAGTTGTATCTGGAGGACCAGGCGCGCGGACGGCCGGACGGCTCGCAGGCCCACGTGATGCGTTGGTGGGTCTGGGCGTTTGATTGTACGCTTGAGGGCGAGCGTCGTAGGTAAGGGCGCACGGCGTTCGGGTACAATGGCAGGAATCTTGTCAGCTACTGCGCCGTTATTTGTGGCGCTTTTTGAAAGGACGAACCTATGAACGATATCCAGGGCTATCAGAACGGCCCCGTCGAGAGCGGTGCAGGCCGCGCCAAGGAGATGTCGCCGCGCGCGTACAATCTCGCCATGTCTGCCCTGATCTTCTTGGGCTTTTGCGCCATGGGCGCCGGCGCCTACTTTACGAGCACCATGTCGTTTGCGCGCATGATGATGAGCGGCGCCGCCTTGCCGCTGGTCTTTGGCTCGTTTATTTTGACCATCGTCGGCATGGTCATGATGTCGGCCGCCGCCAGCAAGCAGTCCGTGGGCCTGTCCCTTGTGGGCTACGTAATCTTTGCGAGTACCTTTGGCCTGACCGCGTCGTTTGGCCTTGCCAACTACGACCTGCCCACCATCAACACTGCCTTTATCGCCACGGCCGCCATCACCTTTGTCTTTGGCGCCTTGGGCGTGACGTTCCCCAAGTTTTTCCAGCGCGTATATGGCATCGGTTTTGGCATTCTGCTCGCCACTATTCTGGTTGAGATCGTGCTGATGTTCATGGGCGTCTCGCAGACCATCACCGACCTGATCGTGATCGTGGTGTTCGCCGGCTTTATTGGCTACGACACCTATGTTGCCACGACGGTGCCGCCTACGCTGCCCAACGCCGTGCTCATGGCGTCCAATCTGTTCGTGGACATTATCAACGTGTTCCTGCGCATCCTGAACATCCTTGGCCGTCGCGACTAGTGGCGAATTGCGGCGGTGCTTGCCGTGCGTGTAAATCGATGCGAAAGGCGGTCCTTCGGGGCCGTCTTTTTTGTACGCGGCGGGGTATCATGGATGGGAAAAGCCGATAGCGGCAGCGACAGGAAAGGTGACCACTTATGGCAGACGTCGACAACAGGAACCGTAACCGCAGGTCCAACCGAGCGGGTCAGCCCAATCCCAAGCGCGAGGCCCGTGCCAAGGCCGCCGAGCGCCATGTGGCGGCTGTGTCCGAGGCCTGCGCCAAGGACATCGAGCGTTCGCTTGCCGGCGTGTGCGAGTTCGATGGTATGCCTGCCGGTTTTGTCGCGGCGATGAAGGCCAAGGTTCAGACTGCTGTGGCCGCCGAAGAACAGGTTGCCGAGGACGTCGAGGGCGCGGAGGCTGCCGAGACCGAGGCAGCGCTCGAGCCCGTCGAGGAGCCTGCTGAGGAAATCGCCGAAGCTGAGTCCGCGCCTGCTGAGGAGCCCGCTCCGGTCCTGCCCGAGGTCACCGTGCTTGACGCCTCTGCCACGCAGGCCATTCTGGATAACGGCCGAGGCTACGCGCAATTCTGCGACATGGCCGTACTCGCCTTTGCCTCGTTCACCAACCCGGGCGGCGGCTACATCCAGGGCTATCTGGGTCAGGAGGCCACGCTCTGTGCCGATTCGTACCTGTACAACGTGCTCGATAAACAGCGCAAATGGTACGGCGAGAACCGTCGCCGCAACATCAACTGCGAGCTTTACCGCAACCGTGCGCTGGTGGTGCCTGCGGTGCGCTTCGACCGCAACCACGTGCATGCGTATGCCGACGTAATCGTTGCCGCTGCACCCAACGCCAAGCGTGCTCGCCAGGAGTACCGCGTGAGCGACGATGCCTTGCTGGACGCTCTGCGCGATCGCATCCGCTTTGTGCTTGCCATCTGCGACGAGCTGGGTCGCGAGAAGCTCGTGCTGGGCGCTTGGGGCTGCGACAACAACGGCTTTGACGCCGAGGCCGTGGCCGAGCTCTTCCGCAAGGAGCTCGCATCGGGCGACTTCAAGGTCAAGCAGGTCTTCTTTGCTGTGCCCTCTACGCGCTGGGACGAGGACTTCGCCAAGTTCGAGCACGTGCTGGCAAACTTCCCCGAGCGCAACGAGGAGTCCTATGCTCAGGTTGCCGCCCGCGCCGCAGCAGCCCGTGCCGCCGAGCAGGCCCAGGCTGCTGCCGAGGACGACGAGGATGACGACGACTGGCGCAAGTACCTGTAATCGGTACGCGCTGACGGATATGTCGTGCCGACGGGGGAGGTTGCTCCCGTCGGCTTTTTACCGAGCGAGGGGTTTACGATGAAAAACGTTCTATGTTTTGGCGACAGCAACACCTATGGTTATGATCCGGCGGGCATGCGCGACGGCACCGCGGTGCGCTATGGGCAGGATGTGCGCTGGTGCGGCGTGGCCCAACGTGACTTAGGCGAGGGCTGGCATGTAATTGAAGAAGGCCTCAACGGCCGCACGACGGTACGCGACGACATGTGCCATCTGGATACCAATCTTAACGGCATCCGCGCGTTGCCGATGCTGCTCGAGGCTCATAAGCCGCTGGATGCGATCGTGATTATGCTGGGCACCAACGACTGCAAGACGGTCTTTAGCGTGGGGGCTGCCGATATCGCTGACGGTGTCATGGCGCTGATTCGCACCGTCCGCGCGTTTCCCTGGACCGAAGCCGCGCCCTGCCCGCGTATTCTGCTGATGGCGCCTATCAAGATTAAACCGCAGATCGCCGATGTGTACATGACCGACTTTGACGAGCGCTCCGTCGAGGCCTCGGAGCATTTTGCCGAATACTATGCGTATGCTGCTAAACAGTTTGACTGCGACTTTTTGAATGCCGCCGAGTTTGCCGAGCCGGGCGATATCGACTATCTGCATATGATGCCCGAAAGCCACGAGAGCCTGGGTCACGCCGTGGCAGCCAAGCTCCAAGAGATGCTTGGTGAGTAGCGCGACCCAAAGCAGTACAGAAGTTCCCCTTGCGACGGCTTGTTTCGTTGGTTTGTTTTGATCTGTAACAGTTGTAAGGCCGAAAACGGGTTAGATGTTACAGATTAAGATTATTTAGGTTGATATCGGTCGTTTGTCTCGATCTGTAACATCTAGGGTCGATTTCGCCGAGTTAATGTTACAGATCGAGATGTTTGTGGGAACCACCGCAAAGGTGCCTGTCCCCTTTGCGGTGGTTTTGGGCTGCAAATCTTAATACTGCCACATGTGATTGACGGGGCCGGAGCCTTTGCCCATGTTCAGGCCGGCGGCCAGAGCGCCTGTCAGGTAGGCCTTGCCGGCGTTGACGGCATCGGCAAGATCCATGCCCTGGGCCAGCGCGCAGGCGATGGCGGACGAGAGCGTGCATCCGGTGCCGTGCGTGTTGTCGGTCTCGATGCGCTTGTGGCGGAACCACGTGGTGAGTGGATCTCCAAGATGGTTGCCCTCGTCATCGAGTGGCGCGGGTTCGGCCAGTACATCGTTGGCCTCGTTGACAAGATGCCCGCCCTTAACGAGGGATGCGCAACCAAAGCGGCGGGTGAGGAGCATGGCAGCATTTTGCTGCGTGCGCTCGGAGTCGACCTCGTAGTCGAGCAGGGCCATGGCCTCGGGAATATTGGGCGTGATAACCGTCGCTAGCGGGAACAGGCGGCGGGTGAGCGCCTCGGCGGCATCTTCGGCAATCAGCCGTGCGCCCGAGGTGGCTACCATGACGGGGTCGACTACCACGTTTGTCGCGTTCCAAGCGCTCAGGCGGTCGGCGATAACATCGATAATCTCGGCAGAGGAAACCATGCCAATCTTAACGGCGTTGGGGCGGATATCGTCAAAAACGGCATCGATCTGCGCCGCGACAATATCCGGGGAGATGTTCTGCACGGCGGTAACGCCCAGGGTGTTCTGTGCGGTGATGGCGGTGATGGCCGTCTCGGCATACAGGCGGTGCGCCGTGATGGTCTTGATGTCGGCCTGAATGCCGGCGCCACCGCTGGAATCGGATCCTGCGATGGATAGAACGGCAGGTACCTTACTGCGATCCATGTTCGCTCCCTTGTTCGGTCGGAATCAAATGGGTCTATAAGCCAGCATTATAAAGATGCCCGGGCCGACTCTATGTCGAACCCGGGCGGGCGATGCAATCTTTACGCAAATGCAAGCAAATGTTCACACGTCAACAATTGACAGGCACCAGCTCGCCGACAGAAGCGGCCGCGGCGACAGGCTAGTCCTCCATGCCGAGGTCGATCGTCGTGCCTTCGAATACCTTGTTAACGGTACGGACGGCGCACATCTTGCCGCACATGGTGCAAGTGCCCTCGGTGGCGGCAGGGGACTCCTCGTAGCGCTTCTTGCCCGTAACCGGGTCGAGCGCGCACTTCCACATGGCGTCCCAGTCGAGCTTGCGGCGTGCCTGGCCCATCTTGTCGTCCATGTCGCGGGCGTGGGGCACCTTCTTGGCAATATCGGCGGCGTGTGCGGCAATCTTGGTGGCCATGAGGCCGTCGAGCACATCCTGGGCGTTGGGTAGGCACAGGTGCTCGGCCGGTGTCACGTAGCACAGGAAGTCGGCACCCGAGCTCGCGGAGATAGCGCCACCGATGGCGGCGGTGATGTGGTCGTAGCCCACGCCGATATCGGTCACCAGTGGCCCGAGCACATAGAACGGGGCGTTGTGGCACAGGCGCTTCTGCAGTTTCATGTTGGCGGCGATCTCGTCGAGCGCCATGTGACCCGGGCCCTCGACCATGACCTGGACGCCGGCGGCCCAAGCGCGCTTGCACAGCTTGCCCAGCTCGATCATCTCAGCGGTCTCGGTGGCGTCGTTGGAGTCGTAGAGGCAGCCCGGGCGGCAGGAGTCGCCGAGCGAAATCGTCACGTCGTACTCGTGGCAAATCTCGAGCAACTCGTCGTAGAACTCATAGAATGGGTTCTCGTTACCGGTGACCTCCATCCAGCCAAACAGCAATGAGCCGCCGCGGCTCACGATGTTCATCAGGCGGCCGGTCTCCTTGAAGGTCTTGATGACCGATTTATTGATGCCGCAGTGGATGGTCATAAAGTCCACGCCGTCTTCGGCGTGTGCACGCACGACCTCGAGCAGATCGTTCTTGGTCAGCTTGACCAGCGGCTTTTCCATGTAGCCGATGGCGTCGTACATGGGGACGGTGCCTACCATGAGCGGCGTCTCGTCGATGAGCTGCTGGCGGAACTGGCGCGTCTTGCCCGAGTTGGAGAGGTCCATGATGGCGTCGGCGCCAAAGTCCTCGGCGATCTTGACCTTCTTCCATTCCTCGGCGGCATCGGCCTTGTCGCCCGAGATGCCCAGGTTCACGTTGACCTTTGTGGATAGGCCCTCACCGACGCCAAAGGCGCGCATGCCCTTTTTGATATGCACGATGTTGGCGGGAATGGCGATGCGGCCGTCGGCCACGCGCTCGCGGATGTACTCGGGGTCGCGATGCTCGCGCTCGGCGACCTCCTTCATCTGCGGTGTGATCTGCCCGGCGCGGGCGAAGTCGATTTGCGTGACGAGCCTGGGCTCGGTCTGTGTGCTCATTGGCACGGCTCCCTTCGTTGGCATTACCCATATCAGGTTTGCGGGTCAGGGCGGGCGCGCCCAGTCTCAGCCTACCGTCTTGTCCTGCAAGCTCCCCGTTTATGTGGTGGGCTCAAGTATAGCCTGAATGGGTACGATTGGGCCAACGAGCGTGCCTGTGGGGAGGCGAACATGGAAGACAAGCATCTATATCGAGAGACGCAATGGGATGTATCGGCCGAGGAAAGCCGTGCGCACCATGGCCTTGTCGCGATTGGTTTTGCGGTGCTTGCCGTGTTGGTGATTGCCTTTTGTATTTGGACGTTCGGCGGTCGTGGCGGCGCCACCTGGGAGTTCGAGGCCGACGATGCCCTGCCGATCATGACAGTGAAGGTTACGGGCGGCAATACCGTTGCCGCGCCGGGCGACTATTGGTATCCGCGCGACGAGTTTGTGCAGCTGCAGCTGAGTGGTGGGTCTATTCCTGGCGAAGAAATCGAACGCGTGACGTTTGATGGGGCACTCAAAACACTCATGGTGAAGCTCAAAGATCAGGGCGATGTGCCCACGACCATGGATATCGCTCTGACGGAGTGGCGTTTGGAACCTCCGTCGGGCGTTACGGTATCCGACGTAGAGCACGTTAAGATTACCTACCAAGATGGCTCGACGAGCGAGATTGCAAAGGCCGATGGCTTGGCGGAGTAATGGGGTGTTTGGAAACGGCGGGCCTATTGTGCCTGCGCGTTCATGAAAACCAGGGTGTTTTTGTCTGAAAGCTCGGGGATGTGCCGATAGCCGATATTGAATGCGGTAAGTTCGCTTGCATCCTCGAGCTTGTTTTCTGCCATCCACCGCACCATGGAGCCGCGCGCCTTTTTGCTGGCGGTCGACTGTTGGATGGGCTTCCCGTTGCGGATGCCCTCGCCAAAGAGGCATGTGACGGCTGTGGCGTCGCCCGCGAGGTGGGGAAGAACGGCTTTGGCATACTCTACGCTGGCGAGGTTGACGATCGTGGTGTTTGAGCCTGCCGGGGCGATAGCCCGCGCGAGCTTATCGCTCCAAAATGCGTAGAGGTCTCGGGCACCGTCGACGACAAGCTTCGCGCCCATCTCCAGCCGATACGGTTCGACGGCATGAAAGGGACGAACGCACCCGTAGAGGCCGGAGAGGATCCACAGATGGTCTTGCAGCCATGCGAGCTGTGCGGAATCCATCACCTCGGGTGCCATGCTCTGGTATTGAATGCCGTGATAGGACATGACGGCAGGGGAGAGGTGACGGGCGAGTGCGGGATTGTCGAGATCGCCGCTTTTCAGGATGGGCCCGAACTCATGCAGTGTGTTGAGGCAAGGTCCCAGCAGTTTGTCACTCACGTTCCACAGCGCCTGCAGGCCGCCGCTGCCTTCATTCCGCTCGATATCTAGCAGTGCGCGGTGGAGGCGAGCCGTCTCGCGCACAAAGGGTGGGATGCCCAGGACTTCAAAAGCATCTTGGGCCGCGCGCATCTGCTTGGCGGGCGAAATGATGACCTGCAGCATGGACTCTCCTCTGCCAAAAAAGTTGCGGTGGAATACGGTCTGTTTTGGCCGTTTATGGGCCAGTTTAGTCCGTATTTCACCGCAACTGATGAAGGGTTGGTTAGGCTCGCTCGATGAAGGCCTTGTAACCGCGATATGCCTCGTAGATGTCGGCCTTGTTGGCGACCTCCCACAGGGCGTGCATGGACAGGACGGCAACGCCGGAGTCGATGACGTTCATGCCGTACTTGGCCATGATGTAGGCGATGGTGCCGCCGCCACCAGCGTTGACGCGGCCGAGCTCGCAGGTCTGGAAGTCCACGCCGGCCTCGTCCATGATGTCGCGGACGAGGGCCACATACTCGGCGTCGGCGTCGTTAGAGCCGCCCTTGCCGCGGCTGCCCGTGTACTTGTTAAAGCACAGGCCGCGACCCATGAAGGCGGCGTTCTTGGTCTCGAACTTGCCGGCATAGCCCGGGTCGAAGCCGGCGGACACGTCGGAGGAGAGCATACGGCTGCGGGCGAGCGCGCGGCGCAGAGCCAGCGGGCTGTCCTCGCCGGCGAGCATCATGATCTCGGCGACGGTGTTCTCGAAGAAGCGACTCGTCATGCCGGTGGCACCCACGGAACCGATCTCCTCCTTGTCGACGATGAGCGTGATGCTCGTGCGCTCCACGTTGGCGACGTCGATCTGGGCGAGCATGGAGGGGTAGGCACAGACGCGGTCGTCGTGGCCATAGCCCAAAATCATGGAGCGGTCGAGGCCCATTTCGCGGGCGGGGCCGGCGGGCACGACCTCGATCTCGGCGGAGAGGAAGTCCTCCTCCTCGACGTCGTACTGCTCCTTAAGGATGTCCAGGAACATTTGCTTGACGGGCTCCTTGGGGGCGTCCTTGTCGTCCTCATCGAACTTGACGGGACGGCCGCCCACGATCACGTCGAGGATCTCGGCGTCGACGGCGTCCTTGGCAGGCTTAGACATCTGCTCGCTCGAGAGATGGATCAGCAGGTCGGAGATGGTAAAGACCGGGTCGTCGGCCTTGTCGCCGATATTGATGTCGACGGTGGTACCGTCCTTTTTGCAGATGACGCCCACGAGTGCGAGCGGGGAGGCCACCCAGTGGTAGCTCTTGACGCCGCCGTAGTAGTGCGTGTCGAGATAAGCCATGTCGCCGGCCTCGAAGGCGGGGTTCTGCTTAAGGTCTAGGCGCGGCGAGTCCACGTGGGCGCCCAGGATGTTAAAGCCCTGCTCGAGCGGGGCGTTGCCCAGGTTGACGAGCATGAGGTCCTTGCCGTGATTGGCGGCGTACACCTTGTCGCCTGCCTTGAGCTCGCGGCCTTCGGCGATCACGGTCTCCAGGTCGACGTATCCCGTCTCCTCGGCCATCTTGATGCCGGTCTTGACGCACAGGCGCTCGGTCTTGTTCTCGCTCAAAAACTGCTTATAGCCGCGGCAAAGCTCCTCGAGCTCCTCGACTTGCTGTGGCGTGTACTTTTTCCATGCGCAGGGACGCTCCATGACGCAGGCTCCTTTCGGATCGATCGTGCTGGTTGATGTACCGTGAGCCATCGTATCACGCGCGGGCTCACGGTGGCGGGGGAGCTTGATGTGAGGTGGCCGCGGGGCGGGGAGCGTGTAAACTGGAGTGAGCAAACCGTGCCCAGCCCAAAGCGAGGTATTTAATATGTCTGACAAGCGCCGCACTTTTGCCGTTATCGACGGCAACTCGCTCATGCACCGCGCCTTTCACGCCGTGCCGCCGACCATGAACGCGCCGGACGGTCGCCCCACCAACGCGATCTTTGGCTTTCTGAACATGTTTCTTAAGATGATTGATGCCTTTAACCCCGACGGTGTGGTCGTGGCGTTTGACAAGGGTAAGCCGCGCGTGCGCATGGAGATGCTGCCGCAGTATAAGGCGCAACGCCCGCCCATGGACCCCGATCTGCATGCGCAGTTCCCTATGATTAAGGAGCTGCTCACCGCGCTCAACGTGCCGATTCTGCAGTCCGAGGGCTGGGAAGGCGACGATATCCTGGGAACCATGGCGCGCTTGGGCGAGCAGGCCGGCTGTGACATGCTGCTGGTGACCGGTGATCGCGACATGTATCAGCTTGTTACCGAGCACGTCAACGTGGTCTCGACCCGTAAGGGCCTGTCCGACGTAGCGATTATGACGCCCGAGAGCGTGGATGACCTGTATCACGGCATTACGCCGGCGCTTGTGCCCGATTTTTACGGTCTGAAGGGCGACACGTCGGATAACATCCCCGGCGTACCGGGCATCGGCCCCAAAAAGGCGAGTGCGCTCATTGCGAAGTACGGTAGCCTGGACGAAGTCATCGCGCATGCCGACGAGGTCAAGGGCAAGATGGGCGAGAACCTGCGTGCACACATCGATGACGCACTACTGAGCCGCAAGGTTGCGACAATTCGCACCGATGCGCCCGTCGAGCTCGACTTTGAGGCGACGTCCTTCCCGGCGTTTTCTGCCGATGAGGTTTCCGCGGCGCTGGGTACGCTTGGTATCACCGCCATGCAGAACCGTTTCTTGGCGCTGATCGGCGGCGAGAGCGGGGCTGCTGCCTCCAGTGTGTTTGAGATACCTGCTATGGTTCGCTCAGCCGCCGGCGATGCTGACGCGCTTGGTGCCGTTGCGGCTGAGGTCTCCCGCGCGATTGATGCCGGCGAGTGGGTCGCCGCCGTGGTGGACGACGACAAGGAAGAGGGCGCGCTCTTTGGACTGACGCGCACGCTGTGGCTGGCGACGTCCAAGGGCCTGTTCGCGCTCGAGGAGGGCGACAGCTGTGCGGCGGCTGAGGTTGAGGGCTTCAACTTCGTCCACGGCGTGATTGCCGGCGTGCTCGCGCGTCTGTTTATGGAGGGTCGCGTGGCGAGCCCGGATATGAAGGCGCTGTTGCACGAGCTTTCGCCCATCGATTCTTCTGAGCCCGAGCTTATGGACCCGCTGGCAGTCGATTCCACGCGCATCTTCGATACCGTGGTTGCCGCCTACCTGCTGGATTCCGACCGCTCCGAGTTCGATGAGGCGTATCTGGCCGATACCTATCTGCAGATGGCGCTGCCTGCGGCGCGCGGTGCAGAGGGTGCCGGCGAGGACGCCCCCGCGCCCGCCGCTCGCACGGCGGCCTTAACGCTGGCGCTGGTCGCACCGCTGCGCGACCGCATGGCCCGTGAGAACGCCACCAACGTGTTCGACGGCATCGAGATGCCGCTTGTGCCGGTGCTTGCCAAGATGGAGCGCGCGGGCATGCTCGTAGACCCCGACCGTCTGCATAGTCTGTCCGAGGGCCTGGCGACTCAGATTGCCGAGGTCGAGCGCAGCATTCGTGACCTGGCGGGTGACGAGACCTTTAATATTGGCAGTCCCATGCAGCTGTCGCATGTGCTCTTTGATGTGATGGGGCTTCCGACCAAGGGCCTCAAGAAGACTAAGCGCGGCTATTATTCGACCAACGCCAAGGTGCTGAGTGACCTTGCCCGCGACCACGAGATCGTGCGCCTGATTTTGGACTGGCGTGAGAAGTCCAAAATCAAGTCCACCTATCTGGACACGCTGGGCCCGCTACGCCGTGGTGACGGTCGTGTGCACACTACGTACAACCAGACCATCACAGCAACGGGGCGTCTGTCCTCGAGCGACCCAAACCTGCAGAACATCCCGACGCGCTCGGAGCTGGGTCGTACCGTCAAGACGGCGTTTTCGGCAGGCGAGGGAAGCGTCTTTTTGGCGGTGGACTACTCGCAGATCGAGCTGCGTCTGCTGGCGCATCTCTCGGGTGACGAGCACTTGGTGCGCGCCTTTAACGAGGGCGAGGACTTCCATGCCGAGACGGCGGCGCGCGTGTTTGGCGTTCCCGTGTCCGAGGTAACGCCCGACCTGCGCAGTCGCGCCAAGGCCGTGAACTTTGGCATCGTGTATGGTCAGCAGGCTTACGGCCTGTCGCAGTCGCTGCATATCTCGATGGCCGAGGCACGCGACATGATCGACCGCTACTACGAGGCCTACCCGGGCGTGCGTACGTTCCTCGACAACGTAGTGGCGCGCGCCAAGCAGACGGGCTACGCCGAGACCATGTATGGCCGCAGACGCCATATTCCCGAGCTCAAGGCCAAAAACCCGCAACTCCGCGGCTTTGGCGAGCGCACGGCCATGAACCACCCCATGCAGGGAACCGCCGCCGACATCATCAAGATCGCCATGGCCCGCGTAAGCCGCCGCCTGGAAGAAGAGGGCTTTGCCGCCCACATGATCTTGCAGGTACACGACGAACTGGACTTTGAGTGCCCCACCGATGAAGTCGAGCGCCTGACCACCATGGTCCGCGACGTCATGGAACATGTAGTAGACCTCCGCGTCCCCCTAATCGCCGAAGCCAGCACCGGCATAACCTGGGCCGACGCCAAATAGGGAAGTGCCCACAACCCCAAAGTAACCAAAACAGAGGGGAGCCCCTTCCAAAAAGGGGCTCCCCTCTGTTCAAATAAATTCAGCCAAGTATCTAGACACTCAAGAGGCCATCTTGGCGGCAAGCAAAGTCAACATGGCCATGCCCGGGGCCGACCGCTTGATTTTTGTAGATTCCGCACGAGCCGAAGAGCACTAAATGTGCTCTTCGTGCGAGCCCAGGACTTGACCGAGCAAAAATCAAGCGGTCGGCCCCGGGCATGGCGACGGGATAGATTAACGAGCCGCCAAGATGGCGTCGATGAGCGTCAGTACGCCCCCGTCGTTGTTGCTCGGAATGCGCCACTTGGCGTGCGCGTTCATGTGCTCCTCGGCATTGTCTACGATAAAGCTGTGACCAACGCGCTCCAGCATGGGGATGTCGTTGTACGTATCGCCCACGGCGGCGGCGTCGGCAATATCGATGCCCAGGTGTTCGCACAGGTGCGCGACGCCGGCGCCCTTGTCGACGCCCAGGTTCATAAAGTCGATCCACTCGCGCCCGGCGTTGGTGACGTAGAGCTTGTCCGAGAACTCGGGACTATAGGTCTCGCGGAAAGCGGGCTCGGCGTCGTAGCCGGGGAAGAAGACCGAAATCTTGTTGGACTCGAAATCAATGCCATCAAAGCTGTCGACGTAGTTGATTGTGTTGTAGTAGACGCTGATCTCGTCGTGGTATTGATGGTCGCGGGCAAGCACGTAGAACTCGTCGAAGCAGCAAAGGACGGGGACAGCGCGCGGATCCTCCGAGGCACGGCTCAAGACCTGCTGATACAGCTCCACGTCAATAGTGCTCTTATAGATATAGCTGCCGCGATAGATCACGCACGCTCCGTTGTCGGGACAAAAGGCGAGGCGGTTCTTGACGCCCTCGAACATCTCCTCGAGCTTGGGGGCGGGACGTCCGCTGGCGGGGCAGAATACGATGTCGGCGTCGGCGAGCTTGTCTAGGCGCTCATCAAGACCCTGGGGCAGCACGCGCTCGTCGGTCAGCAGCGTCTTGTCCATGTCGACGGCGAGAATCTTAATGTTTCCGATATTGGCGTCCGATTCGTAAGTTTGCATAAAAGCGAGCCTTTCGTTTCGAGATTGTTTCAGACGTTATAGCCATCAATTCGTAGTCGGGCGTATTTTCGCAGGAACGGAGCGTATTTGCACCACGCTTCACAAAGTAATGAAAAAACTTTTCAGAAATTTGAATTTGTCGCTTGTGCTGCGGGCACTTTAGCGTAATATAGCGACCATCGAAAACGGAGACGGAAAAACAACCGCTTACCGAGGAAAAGGTACCGTTTACGATATTAGAATTGCGCCCGGCGATAGGTGAAAGGAGAGGCAGATGCAGTTCGTAACGATCATCACCACTGCAGACAATGCCATCCGACGCCAGCGCGCAATTTCCCGACGACGATAACAATCGTCTCTGTCCGCATGGGGCGAATTGCCTCAACAGAGTCATTTTGAGGTCGTTGGGTTTTAGCACGACATTGCTGCATGTTTCTAGGGCATGTATGTGCTGATTTTTGCTATTTAACCTGATATTGCACGGTATATGACCTTGAAATGACTTGCAACTGACCGATGTTCTAACTAGCTACCAAGGGCGAAAGGAAACAGCCATGAGCAAGGAAAAAGTCGTTCTCGCATATTCCGGTGGTCTTGATACATCCGTATGTGTCAAGTGGCTCCAGGACGAGAAGAATCTCGATGTCGTTTGTGTCTGCGGCAACGTGGGCCAGGAAGAGACCGGACTGGATGCCAAGAAGCAGAAGGCGCTCGACCTGGGCGTTCTCGATTGCCAGGTGCTCGACCTGCGCGACGAGTTCTCCGATGAGTTCCTGACCAAAGCCATTGCAGCAAACTCCATGTACGAGAACAAGTATCCGCTGCTCTCCGCCCTGTCTCGCCCGCTGCTTGCCAAGAAGCTTGTTGAGGTCGCCCACGAGTTTGGCGCGACCTACGTCGCCCACGGCTGCACCGGCAAGGGTAACGACCAGGTCCGTTTTGAGGCCGCCGTCAAGGCCCTCGACCCCGAGCTCAAGGTTATCGCTCCGGTTCGCGAGTGGGACCTGAAGTGTCGCCCCGACGAGGTCGCCTATGCCCACGCCCACAACGTGCCGGTTCCCGAGGGTGCCAACGACAACCCCTACTCCATCGACGACAACCTGTGGGGTCGTGCCATTGAGTGCGGTCACCTGGAGGATCCCTGGAATGAGCCGCTCGACGACGCTTGGGTTATGACCAAGAATCCCGAGGACACCCCGGACACCCCGACCTACACCGAGATTGAGTTTGAGGCCGGCAAGCCCGTCGCCGTCGACGGCAAGAAGATGAAGCTCTCTGAGATCGTCATCGCCCTCAACAAGATCTCCGGCGACAATGGCTTTGGCCGTCTCGATCTGGTCGAGGATCGCCTGGTGGGCCTTAAGAGCCGCGAGTGCTACGAGGTTCCCGGCGCCCTGACGCTCATCACCGCCCACAAGGCGCTCGAGGACATCTGCGTCGAGGGCGACCTGCTCAAGACCAAGATCAAGCTCGAGCAGGATTGGGCCACCGCCGTGTACAACGGCCAGTGGTACAGCCCGCTCAAGAACGCGCTCGATGCCTTTATGGCCGACACGCAAAAGTTCGTGACCGGCACTGTCCGTCTGAAGTTCTTTAAGGGCAACTGCCATGTCGTCGGCCGCAAGAGCCCCTTCAGCCTCTACGACTACGGTCTGGCTACCTACGACCGCGACACCACGTTTGACGAGAAGGCCAGCGCCGGCTTTATCGAGATCGATACGCTGTCGCTCAAGACGTGGGCAAAGGTCCAGGGCCCCAGCTCTGCTGCTGCCCAGGCCTAGCGCCTCCTTCCCTTGGTATCCGCGCGGCTCATCCGCGTGATACATAACGGGCGCACGGGGTCCCTACCTTTCGTTATGCTTGCTGACACTTCTTAACATCGGTGGCCCCTACGTTCCGCCCGCATATATGATGCCGCGTCTGCGGCTGAGTCCGAGCCCCGCCGGGGTTGTCCGGCGGGGCTCCTTCTATCAATTTGGCGGCTCTGCGCCTATATATATGAGGAGTATCCATTATGTTCAATGCTATCGCGCATGCTTTACTTGCCCTCGCGCCCGAGTTCGATGCTGCAAGGGTCGAGGACGTCCCTATGAGCCTGAAGGCCTGGATCGATGGTTCGCAGGGCAACATCCGGAGGGAGACGTTGGGCGCCAAGTGCATGGCGCGTCACTTCTTTGCAAATTAGCTACATGGCTCCGCACACGGTGGGGAATGTGTAAAACTAGCGGTTGAAAAATCGCTTTAGCGATATGGCGCATTGCTTTGGGCGCTTGTTTTGGTATTTGGAGAAAGGGGACGGTTCCATGGCTCTTTGGGGCGGTCGTTTTGAGGCAGGCGTGGCCGAGGTCACGCAGGAGTTTGGCGCGTCGCTGCCGGTCGACAAACATCTCTATAAGCAGGATATCGCCGGCTCTAAGGCGCATGCCAAAATGCTGGCGGCCCAGGGCATCATCAGTGCCGAGGACGAGCAGGCGATTGCCAAGGGCCTGACCGAAATCGAACAGGATATCGATGCCGGCAACTTCACCTTCGACATCAACGACGAAGACATTCATATGTCCATCGAGAGCGAGCTGACGCGTCGCATCGGCGAGGCCGGTAAGCGCTTGCATACCGGACGTTCGCGCAACGACCAGGTGGCGACCGACACACGCCTGGGCGTCAAGGCGCTGGCCAAGGAGCTTATGGAGGCCAATCTTGAGCTGCGCCATGTGCTGGTGGATGCGGCCAAGAAGTACGACAAGGTAATTCTGCCGGGCTACACGCACATGCAGCACGCTCAGCCCGTGCTGCTGTCGCATCATCTGCTGGCGTATTCCTGGATGTTCGCGCGCGACTTTACACGCCTGAAGGCAGCCTTTGATGCCGCCGACAACTGCCCGCTGGGTGCTGCCGCGCTTGCCGGCACGAGCTATCCGCTCGATCGTCAGATGACGGCTGCCGAACTTGGCTTTGCGGGCGTGATTCCCAACTCGCTCGATGCGGTTTCCGACCGCGATTTCCTGCTCGATCTGCATTACGCCGGCTCCGTCATGGCCATGCACCTGTCGCGTCTTTCCGAGGAGATCGTGCTGTGGTCGAGCTCCGAATTTGGCTTTATCACGCTTTCCGACTCGTACTCCACCGGCTCGTCCATCATGCCGCAGAAGAAGAATCCCGACTTTGCCGAGCTTATCCGCGGCAAGAGCGGCCGTGTGTATGGCAACCTGGTGCAGCTGCTCGTGACCATGAAGGGCCTGCCGCTTGCTTATAACAAGGACTTGCAGGAGGACAAGGAGGGCGCGCTCGATACCGCCCATACGCTCATGCAGTGCCTGTCGGTTATGGCCGGAATGATTTCGACTTGGACCGTCAACGAGGATGCCATGGCGCGCGAGTGCGGCGTGGGGCACCTTGCCGCTACCGATGTTGCCGATTACCTGGCCAAGCGTGGCCTGCCGTTCCGCGAGGCACATGCCGTGGTGGGGCATCTGGTTCTGATGTGTGAGAAGCGCGGCTGCAATCTTGAGGACCTGCCGTTTGAGGTGTTCCAGGAGGCAAGCCCGCTCTTTGAGCACGACATTACCGAGGCGCTCGACATCCCGTCGATTGTCGCCGCGCGCACGACCGAGGGCGGCACCGCCCCTGCCGCCGTTGCCGTGCAGCTGCAGCGTGCAGAGGCGCAGCTCGTGGTCGACGAAGGTGTGTTTGGATCGCTAACCAAGGTCGTCGAGATGGGTCACGGGGCAAAGTAGAGGTTTGGCTGAAGACGTATTGTCCATTTATTGATAAATCGTTTTCGCTTTACGGGCGCCTGCTGATGTGGGAGCCCGTATTTTGTTGCTATGGGGGAGGGGCTTGTCGAGAACTTCTGTAGGACCTTTGGGCAGGTTGTGAAGGGGATACGTTCGCGGGCGGCAACCGACCGCCTGCTCTGTTCGGCGCGGTTGATGGGCGGTCGGATGGTACTCTAATCGGGCTTCGAAACAGAAGTGACACATATGGAGCGCTTTAATAAATTGCAACGTTTCAATAAACAGCTTTTTGTTTAACTGCAGCTAAAACTCTGTTACGATGCAGTCCAGGCGGGTGCCGGAATGGGACTTGGGCACGCGCGAACCTACTTGAAAGGCTACTTTTATGGCTATCGAGAAGACCTTCATCATGATTAAGCCCGACGCCGTGCGCGACCGCAAGATCGGCGAGATCGTTGCTCGCATTGAGCGCAGCGGCCTTGTCATCGAGCGCATGGAGATGACCACGCTCGAGCGCGCTACCGTCGAGGAGCACTACGCCCATCTGGCCGACAAGCCCTTCTTTGGCGGTCTCTGCGACTTTATGACGAGCGGTCCGGTCGTCAAGATGGTCGTTTCCGGTCTCTCCGCTGTTGCTAAGATGCGCACCCTCATGGGCGCTACTAATCCGCTTGACGCTGCTCCTGGTACCATCCGCGGCGACTTTGCCGTCGATGTCAACGCCAACGTGATCCACGGCTCCGACTGCCTGGAGAACGCCGAGATTGAGATCAAGCGCTTCTTTGGCTAAACCAGCTTTGACTCCTTAAAGCTGTTAGCGTGTGGCTTGGGCGCCGCGGAACTCCATCCGCGGCGCCCTTTTATTCCAAAATCTATGCAGGGGCCCGCTCGGTCATGAGTTCCGAGCGGGCCCCTGCTGTTAGCTTGTGGCACTGAATGGTTTAGGCCTCGTCGACGACCTTAAGGCCGCGGGTCTGGTCGATTTCGTTGAGGAGATTGACGCGACGCTCGTGACGGCCGCCCTCAAACTCGGCGTCGAGCCACTCGTCGACGATCATCTTAGCGAGCTCGGAGCCCACGACACGGGCACCAAAGGCGAGCACGTTGGTGTTGTTGTGCATGCGGGAGAGCTTGGCGCTGAAGGGCTCGGAGCACACGACGGCGCGTACGCCCTCGACCTTGTTGGCAGCCAGGCTAATCCCGACACCGGTGCCACAGATGAGGATGCCCAGGTCGACGTCGCCGTTGGCAACGGCCTTACCCACCTTGTAGCCGGCGATGGGGTAGTCAAAGCTCTCGGAGGTGTCGGTGCCAAAGTTCACGACCTCGCAGCCGCGCTCCTTCAGGTGCTCGGAGATGATGTTCTTGAGCTCGACGGCGGCGTGGTCGTTGCCGATACCAATCTTCATGAGTGGTTCCTCTCTGGTCTGTGCGGCGCAAATGCTAAAGGTTTTACCGCGTTCGACTGCATGATAGCGCGACTTTTGCGTAAACGCTCGGGCGTTTTTTGGTCAAACGCTTTAGCATGCAACAAGACCGGCTTCTCATGAATGAATGCTGTCAGTTTGTGCTTGAGCGCCGTCCGCCGGAACCATGGTTGCAGTTTTTGATGCATTGTTATCAAATAAAGGAGCTAACTATTTTTGAGAGCCAAGCCCGTTATGCAAGCAGGAGATACCTATGCCTACTGATTCCATCCGTGATGCCGCTTTTTGCGACGTTTTGAACCGCGAGCTTGTCTGTGCACTCGGCTGCACCGAGCCCATTGCCGTTGCCTATGCAGCGGCGCTGGCGAGTCAGACGCTCGGTTGCGAACCCGATCATATGGATGTTGCCTGCTCGGGCAACATCATCAAGAACGTCAAGAGCGTGACCGTGCCCAACTCGGGCGGAATGCATGGCATCGAAGCCGCGGCTGTGCTGGGTGCCGTGGGCGGAGACGCTAAGAGCGCGCTCGAGGTGCTCGAGAGCGTTGACGATGAAGACCGTGCTCGCGTGGCCGAGCTCCTCGCCGACGCCGGCTACTGCGATGTGTCGCTTGTCGAGGGTGTGCCCAACCTCTACATCAAGGTGACTGCCACGGCCGGAGGCCATACCGCGGTCGTCGAGATTACCGACCACCACACCAACGTCACATGCCATACGCTCGACGGTATCCCGGTATGCGGTAAGTCGGCGGGGGAGTGTGCCGCCTGCGCGGAGCGCGTGGTGGCCGAGCGCGCGGCAGACAACGCCGACACCCCTATGAGCATTGAGTCTATCATCGACTTTATCGAGGACGGTGACATTGAGGACGCCCGCGCTGCCGTTGAGCGTCAGATTGAGCTGAACGGTGCGATCAGTGCCGAGGGCCTGGCGCACGCTTGGGGCGCCGAGGTGGGCCGTACGCTGCTGGGTGCACGTGCCGATGACGTCGCCTGCCGTGCCCGCGCCCGTGCAGCCGCCGGGTCCGACGCCCGCATGAACGGCTGCGCGCTGCCGGTCGCCATTGTGTGCGGCTCGGGCAATCAGGGCATTACCTGCGCGCTGCCCGTTATGGAGTATGCCGAGTATCTGCGCTGCGACCACGATCGCCTGGTGCGCGCCGTGACGCTGTCCGATCTTATCGCTGTGCATATCAAGAGCTATATTGGTGCGCTCTCGGCGTTTTGCGGTGCTATTTGTGCCGCGTGCGGCGCCGGCGCTGCGATTACCTGGCTGTGCGGTGGTACGCGCGAGCAGATTGGCGCGACGGTCTCGAACACGCTCGGCAACGTTGGCGGCATCGTGTGCGATGGCGCCAAGGCAAGCTGTGCCGCCAAGATTTCCGCTGCCGTCGATGCGGCGATTTTGGGCCACGATATGGCCATGCAGGGCCGTGGCTTCCGTGCCGGCGAGGGCCTGATCCAGGATACCGTCGAGCAGACAATCGCCAGCATGGGCTACGTGGGCCGTGTGGGCATGAAAGATACCGACGTCGAGATCCTTAACATCATGATCGGCAAGACTCGAGTCTGCTAGTTACGCGGTTTTACCAAACCGCGTAACCAGTCGACGCTGCAAACGCCCCTAAGCGGCAATTTGCCTTTCAATCGTCGGGCATGGCCAGAAGGCCTATGCCCTCCTCTTTCAAGGCACATTGCTCGCTTAGGGGCGTTTTCGCTCATATGACCCAATCCGCTGTCAAGAGCCACAATGGCCCCGCCGACCGCTTGCAATCGGTCGGCGGGGCCTGCCGTTGAACCCGTCCCGGTCCGCCCCCGGCATGTCGTCGACGCCTTCGGCTCAGTCTCATATC
>JAXJET010000030.1:0-31209 GCA_036301285.1 Collinsella aerofaciens | reverse complement strand
GACGCCGGCGTCGAAGAGCTCGACGGCCCGCCTCCTGGACTCCAGGTCGTGCTTCACCCTGAGGTCTATACTCATGGAAAACCTCCCATTTCCCGATGTCCAAGAAATGGGAGGCAGTTCACTGTCCCCTTTGTGGTGGTTGTGATGGTTGAGCGTCAAAAGTGAACGTGTCGCTACTTGGAAAGCTCGTCGGCGAGGGCTTCGATCTGAGCGCGCGAGGCGTCGTTGAGCGAACCCAGCACAGTCACCTTGTTCTGCGTCAGGGTGATGTCCTTCATGCCCTCGAGCTCCTTGGTCATAACCTTGGCAGCGGTGGGCGCCCAGGAGCCGGCCTCAACGAGTGCCACCGTACGGTTCTGATAGGCGTGCTCGGCAAGCGTGTGGATAAAGGTGCTCATGAACGGGAAGATTTCGCCCTGATAGGTGATAGAGGCGAGCACCAGACGGTCATAGCGGAACGCATCCTCAACGGCCTCGGCCATGTCGTCGCGAGCCAGGTCAAAGACGGAGACCTTCTGACCGCGAGCCTCAAGCGCTGCGGCGAGCTCCTCGACGGCAGCTTTCAGATGCCCATACACACTCGCATAGGCGATCGTGATGCCCTCGTCCTCGGGCTGGTAGCTCGACCAGGTGTTATAGGTGTCGAGGTAGTAGCCCAGGTTCTCGGTCAGCACGGGGCCGTGGAGCGGGCAGATGATCTGGATGTCCAGGTCGGCGGCCTTCTTGAGGACGGCCTGCACGAACTTGCCGAACTTACCGACGATGCCAAAGTAGTAACGGCGCGCTTCGCAAGCCCAGCCCTCGGGATCCTCGATGTCGTTGGCGCCAAACTTGCCAAAACCGTCGGCACTAAAGAGCACCTTGTCGGTGGACTCGTAGGAGAAGAGCACCTCGGGCCAGTGAACATTGGGGGCACCGACAAAGGTTAGGCTGTGGCCGCCCAGGTCGAGCACGTCGCCATCTTTGACGACCATCTTGCGCTCGGGGAAGTCGGTGCCAAAGTAGTTGACCATCATACGGAAGGCGCCCATGCTGGCAACAATCTGCGCCTGGGGATAGCGCTCCATAAAGGCGGCGATGCCGGCGGAGTGATCGGGCTCCATGTGATGGACGATCAGGTAGTCGGGCGTGCGGCCATCGAGCACGGCCTCGAGGTTGCCGAGCCACTCGTCAACAAAACCGCCGTCGACTGAATCGGCGACAGCGATCTTTTCGCCCAAGATAACGTAGCTGTTGTATGCCATACCGTTCTCGGACACATCGTACTGGCCCTCGAACAGGTCAATGTCGTGATCGTTAACGCCAATGTAGCGGATATCCTTGGTGATCTCCATCAGGCAAAGCCTCCTAGATAGACAAAAGAGCCCGTCTATCATAGCACTCGTCTTCATAGCCACGGCTATCTGCCAGCATCCTTATCGATTGTTATTGAGGCGGAATATATCGCCATTGACCTGCAAAAACTATGTGCGCGGAGCTGCCGTGGTATGTCGAACGATAAGCTGGCCGGGAATACGAATGGCAACGGTTTTGCCCGCCGTACCCGCCTCGGGAACCGCATGCTCGAATACTTCGCGTCCACGCTGATGTAAATCGAATCGCACGGTCGTGAGCTCGTTGTGTGCTACAAAATCATCGAGCGAGTCATCGACGCCCACCACGCTCACGTCCTCGGGCACGCGCAGGCCGCTATCACGCAGCGCGGCAATCGCGCCATTTGCCATCTGATCGTTTGCCGCATAGATCGCCGTCATGGTGTGATCGTGCTCGGCCAGGTACCTGCCGGCCTCGTAGCCGCTGTTGGCAGACCAGTCGCCTTCGAGCGGCTCTGCCGGCTCGATGTGTTTACGCTCGAGTGCATCCTGCCAACCGGCGCGACGAAATTGCTCGTCGACCGAGAATGACGGGCCGCCAATATAGCGAATCTGCTCGTGCCCTAGCTCAAACAGGTGATCCATAAGCAATAGCGAGCAGCCGTAATGATCGGAGTCGACCGTGGTCACCCGCGGGTGCGCGTACATGGTAACGATGACCGTGCCAATGCCCGGCAGTGGATCAAACGTCTCAAAATCGGGCGCCATGCGACTCATGCCGATGATGATGCCGTCCACCGGCAATGCGGCCATACGACGCGTGGCCTCGGCAAGCGAAAACTCCTCGGTCTTGGACATCTCGACCAGCGTGATGGCACAATTATGCTCACGAGCAGCGCTGGCGATGCCGTCGATCATTGAGAGGTTGCCGAACTTGGTCACATCGTTGACGCACAGGCCGACCGAATGGTAACGGCCGTCGCGCAGCGAGCGACCGGCATAACTCGGACGAAAGCCGAGCTCTTGCATCGCGGCCTGTACGCGCTGGCGCGTCTGCTCGTTCACATTGGGCAAGCCGTTGGCAACGCGCGAGACCGTCTGCTGCGAAACGCCGGCAGCGCGGGCGACGTCGGCCATGGAGACCGGACGCGAACTAATATCGTTGGACGGGCGCCTTGCCACAGGATCACCTTCACCCTTGCGAGATCTGAATAGCGTGAATGCCGGCCCGGGCAGAAATACATCCCGCGCCGAGGCCCGCTATCGTCGGACGCATGTTAACGTACTCTACTTTTTCTATCGGCGGTTCTTTTGCTCCATATGTCCATACAGCCACACCGTTCACGGCCGAAAATCTACCGATTACCAGATTCTCAAAAATAGATATGCGTTGTGTTATGAGTACGTTAACATACCCATTAACGCACAGCACCGCGACCGTCTGGTTTGTGGTGCTCAAAATTGTTAACGTACTCATAATGACACGGACCAGTCTCTCCCGCGTCAAGGAAAGGACCCCCCATGACCACCCCCGACGAAAAGACACTCGCCACGCTCACCAAGCTGTTTGAGGAGGAGTTTGGCACCATCGGCGATCGCCAGGTGCTCTATGTGCACGCGCCCGGCCGTTCCGAGATCAGTGGCAACCACACCGACCACGAGGGCGGCCACGTCATCGCCGGCTCGCTCGATGTCGCCGTTGACGGCATCGCCGTAGCGACCGACACCAACAAGGTCCGCGTTGCCGATGAGGGCTACCCCACCTTTGAGATCACGCTCGACACGCTGGATATTCAAGAGTCCGAGAAGGGCACGTCCGCAAGCCTCGTCCGCGGCATGGCCCATGAGATTGCAGCCCTTGGCGTTGAGCCCCAGGGCTTCGACTTCGCCTTCACCTGCTCCGTCCCCTCGGGCGGCGGTCTTTCGAGCTCCGCTGCCGTCGAGGCGGCATACGGTCGTGCCATGGAGACGCTCTGGGGCTCACCCGCAATTGAGCCCGTCGCACTCGCCCAGATGAGCCAGCGCACCGAGAACAACTACTACGGCAAGCCCTGCGGCCTGATGGACCAGGCCGCCGTTTGCTTGGGCGGCCTCGCCTACATGGACTTTGAGGATCAGGCCCAGCCTAAGACCCAGAAGCTCGAGCTCAACTTTGAGGATCACGGCTACGCGCTCGTGCTCGTCAAGGTCGGCGCCGACCACGTGGCCGCTACCGACGACTACGCCGCCGTTCCGCGCGAGATGCAGCACGTCGCCGCCGAGTTTGGCAAGGCACGCCTGTGCGAGGTAAACGTTGCCGATTTTGACGCCAAGCTCCCCGAGCTGCGTGCTAAGCTGGGCGACCGTGCCTGCCTGCGCGCCGTTCACTACTGGTACGAGAACGGCCTGGTCGACAAGCGCTGGGCAGCGCTCAACGCCGGCGACATCGACCAGTTCCTGGTCCTGACACGCGAGTCCGGCGCCAGCTCTGCCATGTACCTGCAGAATGTCGTTGCCAAGCTGGGCTCCGAGCAGCCCTCGATGTATGTCCTGGCACTGGCCGAGCACGTGCTCGACGGCCGCGGCGCCGTCCGTATCCACGGCGGCGGCTTTGGTGGCACCATCCAGGCCTTTGTGCCACTCGATCTGGTCGACACCTTTATCACCAAGATGAACAGCTGGCTGGGCGAGGGCTCTGCCCGTCACTACGCTATCTCTGACAAGGGGGCTTACGCGGCATGGCTGTAATGACCGACGCGCGCGAGGCTGCGCAGAACCTGATCGAGTACGCTATCCACCGATCGATGATCGGACAGGACGACCGCATCTGGGCCTACAACACCATTCTGGAGTGCATCGGCGCCACGGGCCCCGCGCTCAACATGGCCTGGGCGCTCAAGACCGAGAAGATTTCGCTCTTGCACCCCGATACCCTGCCCGATTTTGACCTGGAGGGCACGCTCGCCGCGCTTTCCGAGGCCGCCGTTGCCAACGGTGCTGCCGAAGACACGGTGTCGGGCCGCGACCGCATCGCCATGCGCATCATGGGCGCGCTCATGCCGAGGCCTTCAGTTGTAAACGAGGAGTTCAACGGCCGCATGGGCGTCAACGAGCCCCGCGCCGCGACCGACTGGTTCTACGGCCTGTGCTGCGACGCCGGCTACGTGCGCCGTGCCGCCATCGCGCGCAACATCAAATGGCGCACCCCCACCAACTGGGGCGACCTGGAGATCACCATCAACCTGTCGAAGCCCGAGAAGGACCCACGCGACATTGCCGCAGCCGGCGCCGCAAAGAACACGGGCGAGAAGTATCCCGCCTGCCAGCTGTGCATCGAGAACGAGGGCTATCCCGGACGCTCCGCCGCAGCCGACGGCGGCGCCCATCCCGCCCGCCAGAACCTACGCGTTATCCCCATTCAGCTCAACGGCGAGCGCTGGGGCTTCCAGTACAGCCCGTACGCATACTTTAACGAGCACTGCATTGCTATGAGCTCCGAGCATCGCCCGATGCACGTCGACCGCAAGGGGCTGACCTGCCTGCTCGATTTTGTGGACCTGTTCCCGCACTACTTTATTGGCTCCAACGCCGACCTGCCCATCGTGGGCGGCTCGATTCTGTCGCACGACCACTTCCAGGGCGGCGCGCACGAGTTCCCCATGATGCATGCCGCCGAGGTCTCGCAGTTTAGCGTGCCCGGCTTTGACCAGGTCAGCGGCACCGTGTTGCAGTGGCCGCTTTCGGTGCTGCGACTGCGCTCGCACGACCGCACCCAGCTGCTCGATGCTGCCGAGAAGATTATCCTCGCCTGGCGCGAGTGGACCGACGAGTCCGTGGGCGTTATCGCACACACAGCCGACGGCGTAGCGCACAACACCGTAACGCCCGTCATCCGCCGCGTCGACTCCCGCGGCAACGCCGGCGGCGAAATCTACGAGGCCTACCTGGCGCTTCGCTGCAATATCACGACCGACGAGCATCCGCTGGGCGTATTCCACCCGCATGCCGAGTACCACCACATTAAAAAGGAGAACATCGGCCTGATCGAGGTCATGGGCCTGGCAATTCTGCCGCCGCGCCTGGTTCCCGAGCTTGGCGCTGTCCGCGAGCATCTGCTGGCAGCCAAGGCCGATGCCAGCTACGACCTTGCCGGTGCACTCGAGGGCGATGATCTATGCCGCAGCCACGCCGCATGGGCCGAGGATGTCTTTGCACGCCGCGCCGATGAACTTACGACCGACAACGCCATCGATATCCTGCACGAGGAGGTGGGCGTGGTGTTTGGCCACGTGCTCGACAACGCCGGCGTCTTTAAATGGGACGAGGCAGGACGCGCCGCCCAGCAGCGCTTTATCGACTCGCTGTAGCACGCGAGCTCGAACGCACGCACTTAACAAATAGCGCCTACACGACCACGGCGCCCGCCGGCAACATCGCCGACGGGCGCCGTTTTCTGATGCAAGGGTAGCTAATTTGCACCAAAACAAGGAGTGTTCCAAACTGCCGGCAGAGAAGGAACGTCCCCAGGTGCCGACCCAAACTCCCACATTATTCGATGGAAAAAAGTGGTTGCCTCACACATTATTCGATGGAAAAACGTGGTTTACTCCCACATTTTTCGATGGAAAGACCAAGACGGTCTTATACTAACCATGATCGTTAGGGGGCAGTATGCAGCGACAGCTAATGGACGAACTCATCGCTTGGAAATCTAGGGCAAACCGCAAGCCCCTCCTGCTTAAGGGGGCCCGCCAGACGGGAAAAACCTGGCTTCTCAACGAATTCGCAGGCCAGCAGTATCAAAACGTCATCCGTTTTGACTTTATGCTCGAACCGGGCGCACGTTCGCTGTTCGACGGAAGCCTTGACCCCAAACGCATCATCTCCCAGATAGAGCTCCTGCGCGGCCAGACCATAACGCCGACAGACACGCTCATCATCTTCGACGAAATCCAAGAGGCACCGCGTGGCATCACCTCGCTCAAATACTTCAACGAGCTGGCGCCGGAATACCATATCGTGGCAGCCGGCTCCTATATGGGGCTCGCGCTCCGACGCGAAAACGAGTCTTTCCCCGTCGGCAAGATTGACCAGCTTACCATGCGCCCCATGGGGTTTGTCGAGTTCGTTCGTGCCGTCGATGGCGATCCGCTCGCAGATGCCATCCTTGCCGCAGACATGGACCTGCTGGCAAACGTTTCCGAAAAGCTCGAGCGCCTGCTCAAGGAATACCTCGTTGTCGGTGGCATGCCAGAAGTTGTCTCCGCTTTCGCCGCCTCCCACGATTTCATCGAGGCCCGCAGGCTTCAGCAGCAAATCATCGAAGCTTACGAATCCGATTTTGGCAAGCATGCGCCAGCCCGCATCGTCGAGCGCATGAGGCTGGTTTGGAAATCCCTTACCGGCCAGCTCGCAAAGGAAAACAAGAAGTTCGTCTACGGTGCGCTCCGTCCCGGGGCGCGCGCACGCGATTTTGAGGAAAGCCTCCAGTGGCTCATGGACTATGGAATCGTTCATAAGGTGCCACGTGTTTCCGCCCTAAGAGCACCGCTCACAAGCTACGAGGATCTCTCGGGCTTCAAGCTGTTCTGCATCGACACCGGCATCCTCGGAGCACTCTCCGGCCTCTCGCCAGCCATTGTTCTGAACGGGCCCGCTGTTTTTACGGAGTTCAAAGGCTCGCTGACCGAGCAATACGTCGCACAGGAGCTTTTGCTCCAAGGCAAAACTCCCGCGTATTGGTCATCCTCCTCCGGCAATGCAGAGACTGACTTTGCCATCGACCATGCGGGGACCGTGCTTCCGCTCGAGGTCAAGGCGGCAGAGAACCTCAAAGCAAAGAGCCTGAGGATTGCCTGCGAGAAGTTCAAGCTCGAGCGCTGCGTGAGAACATCGTTAGCGGCATATAGAGACGAGGGCACGCTCGTCAACATTCCGCTCTGGGAGATTGGGCAAATCGACAAGCTAGCATAGGCGCTGTGGAGGGGGTGCCCCGTAAGGAGTGTCCCAAACTGCCGGCAAAAAAGGAACGTCTCTATCTGCCGCATTCCCGAAGCAAGGCAACGCCGATGTTTTGGCAACGGCAGCGAGCGGGCCGCATTTGAGACAAGGTGACGTGAAACGAAAGGGCGCTGACCTTCTGGTCGCGCCCTTGAAGTTGAACGTCAGATTGTCCAAATGCGGCCCGCGCAGCGTCGAGCCGTTACGCGGTTTGGTAAAACCGCGTAACCCTAAAGCTCCGTTACTTCAACGTTGTTGAAGATCTCATCCCAGCGGTCCATGACCAGGTGGCCGGTCTTGGGATCCATGGCGTTGAGCTTGCCGCAGGTATTGGCGGTCTTGAGCACGGTGACGTCGTCGGCACCAGCAGCAATGGCATGCGCAAAACCGGCGATGGTCGAGTCACCGGAACCCGTCGCGTTCACAGCCGCAATCGCGGGCGTCTTGGCACGGAACGCACGGCCCTCATGGAAGCCCACCGAACCGGCAGCGCCCATCGAAACGACAACCCAGGGGATACCGGCAAAACGGTCATCGGCGGCAAGCGCCTCGCGCAGGGCATCGACATCATCGGTCGTAAAGGACGTACCCAGCAGGCCGTTAATCTCGGTCAGGTTGGGCTTTACGAGCTCAGGCTTAGCGTCGGACTCCAGCGCGGCCTCCAGCGATGCACCCGAGGTGTCGAGCAGCACCTTGGCGCCCGCCTCCTCGGCGATCTTGACGAGCTCAGCATAGTAGCCGGCATCGACGCCACGCGGCAGCGAGCCCGAAAGCGTCACAACGTCCGCCTTCGCTGCAAGCTCGGCGAACTTGGCCGTAAAGGCCTTGAGCTCGGCCGGGGCGATCTGCGGGCCGCTCTCCAGCAGCTCGGTCTGATTACCCTCGTGCAGAATATTCAGGCAAATACGCGTCTCACCGGCGATGGGCACAAAGTCGTTCTTGACGCCGTCGGCATCCATAAGCTCGGCCATATAGGCACCCATGTGGCCGCCGAGCAGACCGGTCGCGAGCACATCGTCGCCCAACTGCAGCAGCACACGGCTCACGTTGAGGCCCTTGCCGCCAGCGGTCTTTTCGGGCGTCACACGGTTAACATCGTCGATGATCAGCTTGTCGAGCTGATAGCGCGTATCAATCGACGGGTTCATGGTAACGGTCAGAATCATGTTGAACTCCTGTTCCGGGGCGGCATGACCCGCCCCAAACATACGATAACTCGTTAAAGGATCTCGATCTCAAAGCCGCGGGTGACGGTCTCTCCCGGCTTGGCCACCAGGCAGCCACGCTTGTGCTCCAGGATATCGTCCTCGTCGGAGCAGGTGGACAGACCGCCCCACGGTTCAACAGCCACAAAGTCGCCCTCGGGCTTGCTCCACACAATCAGGTACGGCATATCGGGGAACGTCAGGCGCACGCCCTTGTCCTCGGTTTTCTTGGTCAGCGTAACCACGCGGCTCTCGAGCACGTCGAAGATGGTCTCCGCGAAGTCAAAGAGTTCATGGGTAAGCGGCAGGTTCTGGCCGATCATGGGGTTCTTGCTGCGATGCTCAACATCAATCAGGCCCGTCGAGGGAACGGCAGTACAGAGCTCGGTGGCCTCACGCTGCTCAAAACGAAGCTCATAATCGTCATAGGACTCGCCCTCGTCGAGCGGGCACTTAAAGCCGGGGTGACCGCCCACAAAGAACGGCATGTCCTCGGTACCCTCATTGGTCACCTCGTACGACACGGCCACCTTTTCCGAATCGATCGTGTAACGAGCAACGATCTTAAACGGATACGGGTACTGCTCGAGCAACTCGGCATGGTCGGCAGAGCTTAGGCTCAGCGCAACCATGTTGTCGCTCTGTTCCTCGAGCTTCCACTCCTGTTTGCGCGCAAAGCCGTGGCGGGCGAGCTTTACCTCGCGGCCGCCCATGGTCGTTGCGTGACCGTCACGAAGGCCACCGCAGATCGGGAAACAAATGGGCGCCTGCCCCGACCAGACCGCCGGATCACCCTGCCACAGGTACTCACGGCCGTTGGCCGCAATAGAAGTGAACGAGCCGCCCGCCGCGCTCAGTGCTACGCGGATAGAACCGTTATCAAGAACAAACTCCATAGGAGCCTTCCCTTTCTTACGACAGCCCGCCAAGTCAATAGGGCTGATAGAAAACCGGCCCGCGCCCCATCACAGAAACGCGAGCCGTCAACGGACTAGTTAATTACGCCGGATACCCGCTAATCATGGTATTCGCCGCGGTCCCACTTCTCGAGGAACTCGTCAAAGAAGTGCGGGTCAGCCTGAGTCTCGGCGTCGGCCTTATTGCAGGCATCGATCTTGGCGATCAGGGCATCGTGCTCGGGGGTCTTCTCGTAGGGCTCCTCCAGGAAGGCAAGCATGATATCGGCCATCAGGAACTCGCCGGTGATCTTGCCGCCAAAGCCCACGATGTTGGCGTTGAGCTCGCGACGGGCATACAGGGCAGAGGTCATGTCGCGGACCAAGGCGCAGCGGGCGCCGGGAACCTTGTTGACGGCGTTGGTGATGCCGATGCCGGTACCGCACAGGGCCACGCCAAAGTCGGCCTTGCCGCTGGCAACAGCCTCGCCCACGGCCTTACCGTAGATGGGGTAGTGCGTGCGGGTGTGGCTGTAGGTGCCGCAGTCGAGCACCTTGTAGCCAGCCTGCTCCAGGCGGTCGGCCAGATAGATCTTCTCGTCCGTAACGATATGGTCGCAACCGATTGCGATGGTCTTCTTCATCAGAACGTCCTTTCGTCTGAATTCACAAGTTGAGGTAGAAGTTCGAGTTCTCGGTGGCTCTCGTTAGGCCATCTTGTTGAGCATGTCGACACGGATCTGGTGACGGCCGCCGGCGTACTGGGCGCGCAGGAACTCGCGGGCGATCTTCTTGGCAACCTCGGTGCCCACAACGCCCGGGCCCATGGTGACCATGCGCGAGCCGTTGTGCTCGCGGGTCATGTAGGCGGAACGCTCGTCGGAAATGTTGGCGACGACCATGCCCTTTATCTTGACGGCGGCCATATAGGAGCCGACGCCGTACTTATCGAATGCGAAGCCCTGGGAATCCTTGTGCTCCAGCAGGTCCTTGGCAACGGCGGTCGCGGAATCGACAAAGTCCGCGGCAGGGGTCTCGGAATAGTCGACGACCTCGTGACCGTCGGCGATGAGCATCTCCTTGATGGACTCCTTCATCGACATACCGTCGGCATCGGAAGCGATTACAACCCTCATGACATCCTCCTTGAGAGATACGCAGGTGCGTAGTTTCTGTTTGGAAGTGTTGAATCGCGTTCAGGTCCGGGCATCTGAATGTGCGGTTCTTCACTGTTCATGTTTATTTGAACACATTCGAACATCAACTGCAAGAATTATTTGTTTATCTTTGTTCTTTTTTGAACAAATACCGTTTACGGATGATTGCTGACCGTTTGGAATCGGGAAAAACCTAGCCTGCCACGTATTCATCAAACAAAAAGGGCGGCCGAGAACGCATCTCGGCCGCCCTTCGGCGGTATATCCCGGTATATACAGCTGTTTTAGTTACTCAGACCGTACGCTCTTCTTGGCGTGCTTGGACGGAGCGCTCAGAAAGCGGCCCGTCAAATAGTTCGCGGGACCGGAGATATCAATCCCCAACAGCGTGTGTCCCAGCCACAAAAACGCCGCGAGCACCAGCAATGGAATCACGCACGAGGTCACGATCATCACGATGACGCCTTCGATAAGGTCGGTCACCTGCTGCACAATTTCATTGGTCATCTGCTTGGCACCGCTGGTCACCGATGTGACGAGACCCGAGGCGCCGTCGGCAAGCTGCTCAAGCACATTCTTGGACTCTGTGGACTCGGTCTTTTTCTTGCTTGCTTTGGAGCTGTCGCTATCTGCCGCACCCGCAGCGTCAGCCGCCTTTTGCTCGGCTTGCTCGATGCTAACGCGATACGTTTCGTCGACCTTCTGCGACACCCAAACGCTTGCAGGCACCAACGCCATGCCAATTATGGCGACCACCAGCACACGCGTTGCCACGCGGCGAATGACCGTGCTCGTACTCCAGCGTCCGTGAATGCCAAGCGACACTGCAAAGAGCACCAGCGCAAACGGAATCAGGATGCCCAGACCAACCGACCACAAAATGGTCAGCAGGTATTTCTCGAGGTAGAGCACGGCAAGCACGATGCCCAAGTTACCCGAAAGCTGTGCGAGCTGCTCGGCAACCGGCGTTCCCGTATCACCCGGCAGTGCAGTGATACCCGCAGATAGGGCGACGCACGAGGTCGTGAGCGCCAAAACATTGCCCTTCTTTTGATCGATGACCTCGATGGTGGAGTCCCAAGTTTTGGTATCGGCGAAATGCGGACGAGCCACAAAGCCCGACAGCAGCGCCAGTACCACGAGCGCAACGATAAAGCCAATCTGCAGTTTTTTGTTTGCGCACACGACATCGGACAGACTGGGCTGCAGCTCGGTTACCGTCGTGTGCTCGGTTATCTGGACAGGACGTCCATGAGCCATCTCGTGCGCGTCTCTTTTTTGTATTGACCCGTTATCCGGCATTTGGATACCTCCTCAGTCCGGTCTGTATTGCGGATGGAAGTATACCCACCCATCGAAAAACCGAACGGGAGGGCATGCAGAAGCTCCAAGACTGTCCCCAATGACTAGTCGTTTAAGAACGTCCCCAATGACTGTCTCGGGATGAGTTGCGGTGGAATAGGGATTGTTTTGCGCCCGCCGGCCCCTATTCAGTCCCCATTTCACCGCAACTTGGAGGAGGACAGAAAAAGCCCTGCCGCGGGTAGCGGCAGAGCTTTTGGAAGGGGACTTGGTTGTGAGGGCTCGTTAGGCGAGCTTGGCCTCGAGCTCGGCGATGCGCTTGTAGGCATCGATGGTAAAGCGGGTCTGCTTCTCCAGGATCATAGTGGTCATGAGGGTGTCCTGAGCGTGAGCCATGATGAAGGTCATCTCCATCTCGCCACCGCCGGCCTCCTGCGAAAGCAGTTTGGTCTGCGTGTCGTGGGCACCGATGAGCGCATCGCTGGCATCCTTGTGCAGCTGTTCGGCCTTCTCAAAGTCACCCTCGCGAGCAGCATCGAGCGCTGCAAGCAGATCGGTCTGGGCGTCACCTGCGTATGCGACGATCTCGAATCCAACCATCGAGATTTCTTCTTTGGTTGCCATATTGCGTTCCTTTCACATATGAACCAATGGAGAGCATCGCGTCCGGGCATACGCACTGCGTTGTGTATGACAGAAACAATAACATTCAAACAAAAAAGAACAGCTCAAAACGTAATTTCGAACTATGAACGGTCACTTTTCGCCCGTGAACGGTTTTTAAACCAATCTGAACAATATCGAACACAATTATCGGCAACCCAAACAGAGCCGCACCCTAACGCAAATCGCGCACCGTATCGCCCCCTACGAGCACACCGGGGATCAGCATGCGCTCCACGCCAGACGCACCCCCATCGGCGCCGGCAATCTTGTCGACCGCCCACATGCCGACGCGCTTGTTGTCAAAGCGCACCGTGGTCAGGCGACGGTCGGGCACGATATCGCCCAGGCTGTCATCAACACCCACCACGCTCACGTCCTCGGGCACACGCCTTCCGCACGACTCGAGCCCGCGAATGCAGCCGTAGGCCATGGCATCGTTGGAAGCATAAATGGCCGTACAGGTCGGATCTTCCGCCAGAGCCTGACCAGCAGCATATCCGCTCTGTGCCGTCCAATCCCCACGGACGAGTCGCGGCGGTTCAATACCATGCGCGCGCAATGTCTCGCGCCAGCCTTCCTCGCGCCGCATGCCCGAAAGCGAGCGCTCGGGACACGAAATAAAGTGCACGGTTTTGTGCCCCCGCCCCAGCAAGTACTCGACCACCTGGCGCGAGCAATCGAACTGGTCGTTATCGACCGTTGAACAGAGCGGGTGCTCCAGCATCGTAACGAGCACCGTCTGCATGCCGGGCAGCGGCTCGAAGGTGCCAAAGTCCGCCGGCATGCGATTCATGATCACGACCATACCGTCTACCGGCAGCGCGCTCATGCGTGACGATGCGCTCTCGAGGGTATAGGGGTGTCCATCTACTTTAGTGAGGGTGATGGCATAGCCATGTTTGTCGGCCGCGGCGGCAAAGCCCTCCATACGGTCGAGGTTGCCGGTACCGGTAATGTTGAACATGGCGACGCCGACGGTCTTAAACCTGCCACGGCGCAGCGATCGACCGGCAAAATTGGGGCGATACCCCAGCTCGCGCATGGCGGCACGCACGCGTTCCTTGGTCTCGGGGCGCACGCTGGGCGAATCGTGCACGGTGCGCGAGACCGTCTGCTCCGAGACGCCCGCGAGGCGCGCTACGTCTTTGACGGATACCGATTTTTTAACAGCGGCCATAGGTCGATCTTTCTATGTCAACGATGCCATTGGTGGCACCCTACGCAGTCAAATGAAACGTCTTCAAGTATATCTAACGCCTCCCCCACCATACGCTCACCACCCAAAACCTACCGTTCACCGACATTTTTGCTTCCCCGAACGGCTTTTGTCGACCAAATGTTAACGTTGCCATTTCGCAAACACAGAGCCACCGGGCGGCTCAAACGTTTACGCATAAGGAATCGACGGTTCGCAGGCACAGGAACCACCGGTTCGCGTCTTTTTTGTGTCGCAAAATGGCAACGTCAACATTTTGGCAACCGAACGCCAAAAGCTACCATCGTTGCTAACCCACCGACTCTTAGGAGCATTGCATGGAGCAACTCATCGCCATCATCGAAAAGGGCCAGCCCTTTTTCAACGCGATCGCCCGCAACAAGTACCTCAAGGCGATCCGCGACGGCTTTATCTCCGTCATCCCCATCATCATCTTCTCGTCCATCTTCTGCCTGGTAGCCTCGGTCCCCAACATCTGGGGTTTCTACTGGCCCGATGACATCAACAACGCCCTGTGGAAGTGCTACAACTACTCCATGGGCATCCTGGCCATCGCCTGCGCCGCCACCACGGCCAAGCACTTCGCCGACGCTCAGAACCGCGATCTGCCCAAGAACAACCAGATCAACTTTATCTCGTGCATGTGCGCGGCCATCATCGGCTTCTTGCTCCTTTCGAGCGACACCATCGCCACGGACGCTGCCAGCGGTTTCAACACCACCTACCTTGGTTCCAAGGGCCTGCTGACCGCTTTCATCGCTGCGTTTGTGACCGGCATCATCTACAAGTTCTTCATTAAGCGCAACATCACCGTCAAGATGCCCGAGCAGGTTCCGCCCAACATCTCGCAGACCTTTAAGGACATCATCCCCTTCTCCGTCTGCATCACCGTCTTTTGGGTTTTTGACATCGTCTTCCGCGCTGCTTTTGGCTTCTGCTTTGCCCAGGGTGTCATCCAGGTGTTCCAGCCCCTGTTCACCGCTGCCGATGGCTACATCGGCCTCGCTGTGATCTACGGCGCCATGAGCCTGTTCTGGTTCGTGGGCGTCCACGGCCCCTCGATCGTCGAGCCCGCCATCGCCGCCGCTCTCGTTGCCAACATGACCGACAACCTGGCTGCGTTCCAGGCTGGCCAGCACGCTTCCGCTGTCCTGACCCAGGGTGCCCAGTACTTCGTCGTCTGCATGGGTGGCACCGGCGCCACGCTCGTCCTGGTCTTTATGTTCTGCTTCCTGGCCAAGTCCCAGGAGATGCGCGCCGTCGGTAAGGCCGCCATCGTCCCCGTGTGCTTTGCCGTCAACGAGCCGCTGCTGTTCGCCGCACCCATCGTGCTCAATCCCGTCTTCTTTGTCCCGTTTGTCTTTGCCCCGATCGCCAACATCTGGATCCTCAAGATCTTTATCGACTTCTTGGGCATGAACGGCTTTATGTACACCATGCCCTGGACCGTCCCCGGCCCCATCGGCACCATCATGGGCCTGGGCTTCCAGCCGCTCGCCTTTGTGATGCTCGCCCTTATCCTGGTCGTCGACTTCGTTCTGTACTACCCGTTCTTCCGTGCCTACGACGCCCAGAAGTGCGCCGAGGAGGCCGAGATTTCCCAAGAGGAGCTCGCCGCCAAGAACGCCGAGAAGGCCGCCAAGCTCAGCGATGCCTTCCAGGGCAAGGCTGACGCCAAGAGCGTTGCCGCCGGCGCTGCTGCCGAGGCCGTGAAGGCCGACGCCCCCGCCGCTGTCGCCACTGAGGCAACGACCGCCAGCGACCTCAACGGCAAGCGCGTACTCGTGCTCTGCCAGGGTGGCGGAACCTCGGGCCTGCTCGCCAACGCGCTGGCCAAGGCCGCCAAGGAGCGCGGCATCAATCTTGAGACCGCTGCCGAGGCATATGGTAACCACGTCGACATGCTCCCCGACTTTGACCTGGTCGTCCTGGCCCCGCAGGCTGCCAGCTACTTGGCCGACCTGCAGAAGGACTGCGAGCGCGTGGGCAACAAGTGCGTCGCCTGTCGCGGTAAGCAGTACATCGAGCTCTCCCAGAACGGCGATAAGTCTCTCGCCTTCGTCTCCGAGCAGCTTTCGAAGTAAGTAACGCTCAGGGCCAGCCGACCATCCAAGACCGGCTGGTCCTTCGATTTAAACGATTGGATCATCATGTCCGTTAACCCCGCTAGCGTCACCAACCCGCCTGCGCAGTTTCCCGAGGGCTTTGTCTTTGGCGGCGCCACTGCTGCTTACCAGGTAGAGGGCGAGACCCGCACCCACGGTAAGGGCAAAGTCGCCTGGGACGACTTCTTGGAGGCCCAGGGGCGCTTTTCCCCCGATCCCGCTTCGGACTTCTACAACCAGTACCCCGTCGACTTGGAGCTGTGCGAGGAGTTCGGTATCAACGGCATCCGCCTCTCCATCGCCTGGAGCCGCATCTTCCCCAACGGTACCGGCGAAATCAACCCCGAGGGTGTCCAGTTCTACCACGACCTCTTCGCCGAGTGCCACAAGCACCACGTTGAGCCGTTTGTCACGCTGCATCACTTCGATACGCCGCTGCCCCTCTTTGAGAAGGGCGACTTCCTCAACCGCGAGACCATCGACGCCTTTGTGGACTTTGCCACCTTCTGCTTTAAGGAGTACGCCGACCAGGTGACCTACTGGTTCACCTTTAACGAGATCTGGGCCGACGCCTCCAACACCTACATCGAGGGCACCTTCCCCGGTGGCGTCAAGGCGCATCTGGCCGAGGCTTTCCAGTGCGAGCACAACATGATGCTCGCCCACGCCAAGGCCGTGCTGGCCTTCCACAACGGCGGCTTTAAGGGCAAGATCGGCGTCATCCAGTCGCTGGAGTTTAAGTATCCGCTCAACGAGAACGACCCCGCCGACATCAAAGCCGCCAACAACGAGCACGTGCTGCAGAACCAGTTCTTGCTCGACGCCACCTTCCGCGGCGACTACGCGCCCGACACCCTCGAGTGCGCCAACCGCTTGGCTGCCGTCTCGGGCGGCACCATCGAGATCCTAGACGAGGATCTGGAAATCATGCGCGAGGCCGCGCTCTACAACGACTACCTGGGCGTTAACAACTACCAGTGCCGCTTCTTGAAGGCCTACGATGGCGAGAACGACCTGCACCACAACGGTACGGGCGAGAAGGGCACTGGCCGCTGGCGCGTTAAGGGCATTGGCGAGCATGTGAACAAGCCCGGCGTCCCCACCACCGACTGGGACTGGATCATCTATCCCGAGGGCCTGTTCGATCTGCTCGTCTACATTAAGCAGCGCTACCCCAACTACAAGCAGATCTTCATCACCGAGAACGGCATGGGCTACAAGGACCCCTACAAGGACGGTTTTGTGGACGATCAGCCGCGCATCGACTACATCGAGCAGCACCTGCGCTGGTTGCTCAAGGCCATGGAGGTGGGCGTCAACGTGGGCGGCTACTTCCTGTGGAGCCTGCAGGATCAGTTTTCCTGGACCAATGGCTACAACAAGCGCTATGGCTTCTTCTACGTTGACTTTGAAACCCAGAAGCGCACGCCCAAGGCAAGCGCATACTGGTATAAGCACGTGGCGCAGACCCGTCGTCTGGACTAGCGGCTGGCGGGGTCGCCTGCCCACATAACCTGTCCTCATTTCTCAGCCGGGGGCGGCACGTCACACGGCGCGCCGCCCCCGGCCTTTTTTGGGCGGTTCGGGGGCCGCTTGTCTCAATCTGTAACATCTAGCCGAGTTTTTGGGTCCAAGCTGCTACAGATTGAGACGAACAGGATTGCTCTTTCCGAAGAATCTAAATCTGTAACACGTAGCCCGCTTTTGACCGTCTACCTGTTACAAATCGAGACAGACGGAGTAGGACCTAACCCCGTATGTCCCTAACAGTCGAGCGTTCGACCAGCGTGCTCGGCACATGAATCGCCTCGATAGACGAGCTCTCTCCAATCGCCGCCTCAAACGCAAGCTTACCGACACCGCGCAAATCAAATCGCAGCGTCGTCAGCCGATTGTGAGGAACAAGTCCCTCGAGTGCGTCGTCGATACCAACCACGCTCACGTCGTCGGGCACGGACAGGCCCGCGTTCTCGAGCGCGGCGATAACGCCCAGCGCCATCTGGTCATTTGCCGCAAGCACGGCAGTCGGCGCCTGCGACCCGCCGGCAAGCACCTCGGCCGCAATCCGCTCGCCCATGGCGTACCCACTGTCCGCACTCCAATCGCCACGCAGCATCGGAGCGGCATCGACATGAGCACGACCCAGCGTATCGCGCCAACCGGCCTCACGAAAACGCGAGGAAATCGAGTTTTCCGGACCCGCCACAAACCGCATATTCGAGTGACCATGTTCCAGCAGATAATTGGTCAACAGCTCGCACGAACCATACTGGTCGGAGTCGATCGTCGTGCAGCGCGGATGCGCATACATGGACAGGATGACCGTTCGCACTCCCGGCTGGGGAACAAACTCCTCAAAATCGGGAGCCATGCGGTTCATGTTGAGAATCATGCCGTCGACGGGTCGCTCGACCATGCGGCGCGAGGCATCGGCAAGTGCATAGGGCTTGTCGCCGCCCATCTCGATCATAGTGACGGCAAAATCATGCTCGCGCGCCGCTTGCATGATACCCTCGAGCGTCGCCAGGTTACCGACACGTGTGATGTTGTACATGCACAGGCCAATAGAACGATACGACCCGCCGCGCAACGCCGCTCCAGCAAAATTGGGACGAAAGCCCAGCTCTTCCATGGCGGCCAGCACACGCTTGCGCGTCTTTTCCGTCACGTTGGGCATACCGTTGACCACGCGAGACACAGTCTGGCGGCTCACGCCAGCGAGCGCCGCAACCTCTGCCGCGCTCGCCGAACGACCATTCCTTGTCTGCTGATCCATGCCTTCCACGCTAACCTGCTTCCCAACTATTCCCCGCGCCCATGGCGCATCGTACATACATTGATAACGTGCTCATGATACCCGAGCCATATACCACAACATGAAAACTTCTGTCAATCAAAACCGCTTACCGAACAAATACAACCGTTCGCAGCTGTTTGAAGTTGTTTTGTTTCTATACATCCCAGCCGGATGTTAACGTGCTCATTGTCAAATGTTCACGTGCTCATTTTGGTTCTAATCATTTTAAGATAGTGTTTATCGGGCTTTTTCACCGCTGAACGCTAACCAGGGAGCCTCCTGAGCGCAAACGCACAATATCGAACAGCGAGACGAGAGGATGTATGCATATGTCTTTGCTAAACCGCGTACAGCAGCTGCCGAAGGGCTTTGTTTGGGGCGCCGCAACCGCCGCGTACCAAACGGAAGGTTCCACGAAGGTGGCAGGCAAGGGTAAGACCATGTGGGACGATTACCTTGTCGCCCAGGGTCGCTTTTTGCCCGACCCGGCCAGTGATTTCTACAACCGCTACGAGGAGGATATCCGCCTTTCTGCCGAGCATGGACTCAACGCCATTCGTGTGTCCATCGCCTGGACCCGCATCTTCCCCAACGGCGACGATGCCGAACCCCTCGCCGAGGGCGTTAAGCACTACCACGAGCTGTTCGCCTGCTGCAAAAAGTATGGCGTCGAGCCCTATGTGTCCCTGCATCACTTTGACTCCCCCGCCGCCCTGTTCAACCAGGGCGACTGGCTCAACCGCAAGACCGTCGACGCCTATGTGCGCTATGCCGAGTTCTGCTTCCGCGAGTTCCGCGAGGTCAAGAATTGGTTCACCATCAACGAGCTCATCAGCCTCTCGCACTCCCAATACATCCAAGGCAACTTCCCGCCCAACCATCACTTTGATGTGACGAGCGGCATCCAGAGCCAGCACAACGAGCTCGTTGCCCACGCCCGCGCCGTCAACCTGTATAAGGATCTTGACGAGACCGAGCACCTGGGCGGACGCATTGGCATGGTCAACGTCCTGACGCCGGCATATCCTGCCACCGACTCGCCCGCCGACCAGCACGCCGCCGACCTGTACAACGCCTTCTACACCGACTTCATCATGGACGGCGCCTTCCTGGGTCACTACTCCGCGCGCACCCTCTCACTCATCAACGAGATTCTGCGTGCCAACAACGCCACGCTTACGGTTGAGGACAGCGACATGGAGGAGCTCGCCAAGGCGGCGCCCCGCAACGATATGTTCGGCCTCAACTACTATCAGTCGGCGTTTATCGCCGCCTACGATGGCGAGTCCACCAACAGCTTTAACGGCACCGGAGACAAGGGCACCTCGTGCTTTAAGTTTAAGGGCGTCGGGCAGCAGGTCGATATGCCGGGTATCCCCACCACCGACTGGGATTGGCTCATCTACCCGCAAGGCCTCTACGACACGCTCAAGCACATCAGCGCCACCTATCCCAACCTCCCCGTCATCTATATCACCGAAAACGGCCTGGGCCACAAGGACCCCGAGCCCGACGCAAACGGCATCGTCGCCGATCCCGAGCGCATCGACTTTGTCGACCAGCACATGGAGAAGGTGCTCCAGGCGCGCGCCGAGGGCGTCGACGTCCAGGGCTACTTTATCTGGAGCCTGCAGGACCAGTTCTCGTGGGCCAACGGCTATAACAAGCGCTACGGCCTGTTCTACATCGACTTCGACACGCAAAAACGCTACATCAAGCAGTCGGCACTCTGGTACAAGGAGCTCGCCGACACTATGGCGGACGCGCAGTAGCGCATCGCCTCGCTTTCCCCCGAGAAGGGAGCGGCCCTATGCGATACAAACCCAGCCGCTCCCCTCTCTCCCCCTGGGACCGACCCCGCCTGCACCCGGGCTTTTAGCAAGCGGGAGACCATATAGGTTTTCAACGTCCATGCCATTAAGATTTCATGCAAAGAGGAGCGTGAACTATGGAATCGATCGTTAAGTTCTTGGAGAAAGGTCAGCCGTACTTCGACAAGGTCTCTAAGAACATCTACCTTCAGGCCATTAAAGACGGCTTTTTGGCAGCAATGCCCATCATCCTGTCTTCTTCTGTCTTCCTGCTTATTTCGACCCTGCCGGGCGTTGTCGCCACGGTCGGCAGCTTTACGCTGCCCGACTGGTGGAACGTCGACGTCGTGAACTTCTGCAACAAGGTTTACAACTTCACGATGGGCGTCGTGGGCATCATGGTCGCCGGCACCACCGCAAGCGCGCTGACCGGCTCCAAGAACCGCCGCATGCCTGCCGGCAAGGCCATCAACGCCACGAGCACCATGGTCGCCGCCATGTGCGCTATGCTCATCTTGGCCGTTACCCAGACGAGTGCCAAGATCGACGGCGCCGATGTCTCGGTGTTCTTTACCGACAACATGGGCACCAAGGGCCTGCTGAGCTCCTTTGTCGCCGCATTTGCCACGGTCAACATCTATGCCTTCTGCATTAAGCGAGACATCACCATCAAGCTGCCCAAAGAAGTCCCCGGCGCCATCGCCCAGAACTTCCGCGACATCTTCGCCTTCAGCTTCTCCATCCTGTTTGTCGCCGTCATCGACGTTATCTGCCGCACCTGCTTGGCCGTCCCGTTTGCCAACGTCATCTCCACGCTGGTGAGCCCGCTGTTCGCCGCTGCCGATTCCTACGCCGGCCTCGCCCTCATCTGGTTCATGATCCCGCTGTTCTGGTTCATGGGCATCCACGGCCCCTCGGTCGTTAAGCCTGCCCTCAACGCCGCGCTGTTTGGCAACATCACCACCAACCTCGCCACGCTGCAGGCCGGCGGTCACCCCGCCCTCGCCCTGACCGAGAACTTCGGTAACTACATCGGCGAACTCGGCGGCACCGGCGCCACGTTCATTGTCCCGATCATCTTCCTGCTCTTTATGCGCTCCAAGCAGCTCAAGGCCGTCGGCAAAGCCTCTGTCGTACCCGTGATGTTCGCCGTCAACGAGCCGCTGCTGTTCGCCGCGCCCATCATCCTCAACCCGTACTTCCTGATCCCGTTCCTGTTTGCCCCCGTGGCCAACGTCCTCATTGGTAAGTTCTTCATCGACTTTTTGGGCATGAACGGCTTTATCTATGCCATGCCGTGGGCACTCCCCGGACCGATCGGCACCTTCATCGACACCAACTTCCAGCCGATCTCTCTGGTCCTGGTTGTCGTCCTGCTGGTCGTTGACTTCTTGATCTACTACCCGTTCTGCAAGGCCTACGACAACGTCCTGTGCAAGCAGGAGGCCGAGACCCTGGCCGAAGAAGAGGCCGAGGAGACCAAGGCCGTCAAGACCGCTGCCGCCCCCGCCGTTGAGGCTCCTGTTGTCGAGACCGCTTCTGCCACCGAGGCCTCCGCAGCTCCGTCCGCCCTTAAGGGCAAGGATCTGAGGGTTCTGGTTCTGTGCGCTGGCGCCGGCACCTCTGCACTGCTCGCCAACGCGCTTAAGGAAGGCGCCGACGAGCTGGGCATCGACATTACCGCCAACGCCGGTGCCTACGGCAGCCACTACGCCATCATGGACCAGTACAACGTCATCGTCCTGGCTCCGCAGGTTCGCACCTATTACAACGAGATGAAGGCCGACACCGACCGCCTGGGCATCACGCTGCTGTCGCCCAAGGGCAAACAGTACATCGACCTCACTAAGGATCCCAAGGGTGCCGTCGCCTGGATCGAGGAAAACCTCAAGGCATAAGACGCTGACGCCACCTGCCGCTCGCAGACAAAAAATGGCCCGTGCATCGATGCGTGATGCGCGGGCCATTTTGTTTAGACCGCACCCGCCCTCCTGTTCATCTCAATCTGTAACATCTAGCCGAGTTTTTGGATCCTAGCTGTTACAGATCGAGACAAACAGAACGCCCGAGCAGAAATATCTCAATCTGTAATATTTAGCTGAGTTTTTCGGTCCTAACTGTTACAGATTGAGACGAACGGGCCGAAAAACCCTACGCCCGCAGGTCCTTTACGCTGGAACGTTCGACCAACACGCCCGAGACGAGCGTACGGCTTCTGGAGCTCGGAGCTTCTAGGCCCGCAACGACCTCGTTGAGCGCACGGACGCCCAGCTCGCGGTGGCGAAACTTCACCGACGTCAGAATCGAGTTGGGAATCGTCTTGTAAAGCTCGTCATCAAAGCCGATCACGGACACATCATCGGGCACACTCAGACCCTTGTCACGTAGAGCCATCATCACGCCGTTTGCCATGCAGTCGTTAGCAGCGAGGACCGCCGTGCAATCGGGTTTATCGGCAAGCACAAGGCCAGCGGCATAGCCACTATCCGCATTCCAATCGCCTTGCAGAGGCTCGGGCGGCTCAATGCCACGCGCCTCGAGCGCCGCTCGCCAGCCTTTCATTCGGCACTGGCTCGACAGCGACTCTTTCTTACCCGAAACGAAGTACACGTTCTTGTGCCCGTGGTTCAAGAAGTACTCGCACGCCATGCGCGCGCCGCCCTCTTGATCGTCACTGACGGTGGAGCAGGTAGGATGTTCCATTGGTGTGATAATCACCGTCTTGAGGTCTTTCGGCGCCTCAAAGGTATCAAAGTCATCGACCATCTGACGCAGGTTGAAGATCATGCCATCAACAGGCAGCTGCGACATCCTGCGCGCCGCATCGGCAAGGGTCATCTTCTCCCCAGCGCGCTTTTTGATCATCGTGAGAGCAAAGCCTCGCTCTTCGGCGGCATCGGCGATACCGTCAATCATGTCCACGGCGCCGCCCGACAAGTGAAACATCACCACGCCGATGCACCCGTAACGGCCCAACTTGAGTGAACGCGCGGCAAAGTTGGTTCGAAACCCGAGCGCCTCCATGGCCGCATGGACCTTATCGCGCGTCGACTCTCGCACGCTATCAGGCTCGTTGATCACGCGCGACACCGTCTTGAGAGAAACACCCGCGGCAACTGCCACATCGTTCATTGAGACATTTTTCTTGTCCATCGTTGCCACTACTTCTCCAGTCGGTTTTGCATCGCTTGTTTTTTGCGTTCTAGCATACACTACCCGCCCAACTGACAAATCAGCCGTTTATCGGACGATATCGACCGTTCACCTGTAAATCCTTGTTGCTCTTCCAAAAATGTCTTACGTTGTCATTAACGAAATGACAACGTTGTCATTTCACAATGCCTTCCTTAAGCAGGAAGGTTTCCGGGCAGTCCCGACCATCCATCGACGACCAGTTCCATCCACATGCATCGCGCATCAAGTAGCAAAGGAGCTCTATGGACGCCATCGTAAAGATGCTCGAAAAGCATCAACCGTTCTTTGAGAAGATCTCGAGGAACATCTACCTCCAGGCCATCAAGGACGGATTCCTTGGGTGCATGCCCATTGTCCTCACCTCTTCGATCTTCCTGTTGATCGCCACCCTTCCTGGCGTAGTCGGCATCACGCTGCCCCAGCCGCTCATCGACTGGTGCAACAAGCTGTACAACTTCACCATGGGCGTCATGGGCATCATGGTTGCCGGCACCACCGCCAAGAACTTCACGGCTTCCATGAACCGTCGCATGCCCGCCGGCAAAGTGCTCAACGACGGTTCCACCATGGTGGCCGCCCAGTGCAGCATGCTGCTGCTCGCTGTTACGCAGTTCACCACCAAGTTCAACGGCTCCGAGCTTTCGGTCTTCGATTGCACTAGCATGGGTACGCGCGGTCTGTTCTCCGCCTATATCGCCGCGTTCATTACCGTGTGGGTCTATAAGTTCTGCGTCTCGCGCGATCTGACCATTAAGCTGCCCAAGGAGGTTCCGGGCGCCATCGCTCAGAACTTCCGCGACATCATCCCCTTCGGTGGCGCTGTCATCATCTGCGGCATCATCGATGTCGTCGTGCGCAACCTCATGGGCGTTCCGTTCTCTGAGCTGCTCATCAAGCTGCTCTCCCCGCTCTTTACTGCAGCAGAGACCTACCCCGGACTCATCCTTATTCAGGCAGCCACCGCGTTCTTCTGGTTCATCGGCGTCCACGGCCCCTCGATCGTCCAGCCGGGCATCGACCCCATCCGTCTTGCCAACCAGGCTGAGAACCTGCAGGTTCTGCTGGCCGGTGGTCACCCCGCCCATTCCCTCACCTTCAACATGTCGCTCGTGGGTGAGTTCGGCGGCACCGGCGCCACGTTCATCGTGCCGCTTCTGCTGATTCTCTTTATGAAGTCCAAGCAGCTCAAAGCCGTCGGTAAGGCCTCGATTGTTCCTGTTGCCTTCGCCGTCAACGAACCGCTGCTCTTTGGCGCGCCGATGATTCTTAACCCCCTACATGCTCATCCCCTTTGTTGCCGCCGGCTGCGTCAACGTGAGTGTTGCCAAGTTCTTTATCGACAACGTGGGCATGAACGGCTTCTCCTTCGTGGTGCCTTGGGCTACCCCCGCTCCCATCGGCATCTTCATCACCACGAACTTCCAGCTTATCGCCCTGGTGTTTGTCGCGATCATCATCTTGCTGGACGCCATCATCTACCTGCCGTTCTTGAAGGCATACGATAAGCTGCTCTGCGACCAGGAGGCCGAGCGCGCCGCCGAGCTGGGTCTTGAGTCCGATGGTGCTGCCACCATCGCCGCCAGCACCTCTGCGCCCGCTGTCGAGCAGACGACCGCTTCCGTCGAGACGACCGCTGCCGCCGCCGACAGCGAGCCTGTCGCCGATCAGCCCGAGCCCGCTGCCGATGCATCCGCTAAGAAGGATGTCGACGGCCTGAAAGTCCTCGTCCTGTGCGCCGGCGCCGGCACCTCTGCCATGCTTGCCAACGCCATCAAGGAAGGTGCCGCGCAGACCGGAGAGAACATCGCTTCCTCCGCAGGCGCCTATGGCCAGCACACCGCCATCATGGATCAGTACGACGTCATCGTGCTCGCCCCGCAGGTTCGTAGCTACTACAACGACATGAAGGCCGACACCGATCGCCTGGGCATTAAGCTGCTCGCCCCGCGCGGTAAGGAATATATCGACCTTACTCGTGACCCCGCTGGCGCCATTAAATGGCTCCGCGAGAACCTCGACTAGGTTCCTCCCTCTGTTGGTGCCCGGATCCCCAGTTCGGGCACCTCTCCCTATTCGAATCCCACAGAAAGGATGACTCATGACCAACCCCATGCAGTTCCCCGACGGCTTTGTGTTTGGCGGCGCCACCGCCGCTTACCAGGTTGAGGGCGAGACCCGCACGCACGGCAAGGGCAAAGTGCCCTGGGACGATTTCCTGGCAGCCCAGGGTCGCTTCTCCCCCGACCCCGCAAGCGACTTCTACAACAAGTACCCGGTCGATATCGACCTGTGCCAGCGCTTTGGCATCAACGGTATCCGCGTCTCCATCGCTTGGAGCCGCATCTTCCCCAACGGCACTGGCGAGATCAACCCCGAGGGTGTTGCCTTCTATCACGAGCTCTTTGCCACCTGCAATAAAGCCGGTGTCATCCCCTATGTCACGCTCGATCACTTCGATACGCCCGAGGCCTTTTACCAGAATGGCGGCGAGGGCTTCCTGACGCGCACGACGATCGACGCCTTTGTCGAGTACGCCAAGTTCTGCTTTGCCGAGTTCACCGAGGTCAAGCACTGGTTTACCTTTAACGAGATTCCCGCGACCGCCGAGGGCAGCTTTATCGTCGGCAACTGGCCGCACGGCGAGAAGTATCGCCTGGACAAGGCCTTCCAGCTCATGCACAACATGATGGTGGCCCACGCCAAGGCTGTCGTCGCCTTCCATGAGGGCGGCTTTGAGGGCGAGATCGGCATTGTCCAGAATCTGGAGCCCAAGTATCCCCTCGATCCCAACAGTGCTGCCGACTGCGAGGCAGCTCGCATGGCCGATGTCATCAACAACCGCTGGGTGCTCGACGCCACTTTCCGCGGCCACTATGCAGCCGACACCATGGAGGCTGCGACCAAGCTGGCCCATATCGCCGGCGGCGAGCTCGACGTCCGCGACGAGGACATCGCCGCGCTGACCGCCGCGCTCCCCTACAACGATTGCCTGGGCGTCAACACCTACAAGTGCCAGTTCCTGCGTGCCGCCGAGGGCGAAAACGACATCAACCACAATGGCACCGGCGACAAGGGCTCCTCGCGCTGGTTCCTCAAGGGCGTGGGCGAGTCATGCGTGCGCGAAGGCGTACCCACCACCGATTGGGACTGGATCATCTATCCCGAGGGCCTCTACGACCTGCTGCTCCGCATTAAGAACGATTACCCCAACTACAAGAAGATCTACATCACCGAGAACGGCATGGGCTATAAGGACGACTTCGAGGATGGCTTTATCGACGACGCCCCTCGTATCGACTACATGCGCCAGCATCTCGCATGGATCCTCAAGGCAATCGACGGCGGCGTAAACGTCGACGGTTACTTTGTGTGGTCGCTGCAGGACCAGTTCTCCTGGACCAACGGCTACAACAAGCGCTACGGCCTGTTCTACATCGACTTTGAGACCCAGAAGCGCTATCCCAAGGCGAGCGCGTACTGGTACAAGAACGTCGCGGAGACCGGCCTGCTTATGGCCTAGTTTCCGCCGCATACCCCCTGTCGGCCGCATGCGAATCCCTCCACGGGTTCGCATGCGGCCTTTTTGTTTTGGCTCGGCCCGAACAGGCCGTTTGTCTCGATCTGTAACATCTAGCCGAGTATTTCGGCCCTAGTTGTTACAAATCGAGACAAACAGAACGCCCGAGCAGAAATATCTAAATCTGTAACACGTAGCCCACTTTCGACCGTCTACCTGTTACAGATCAAGACAATAAGATAGTCAAATCCGAACTTTCCAAGCAGTTATGAAGCATGGTTTCCAGTTTTCGGTATCACGAACATACTTTCGGTATCATTTAATGGTATTATGATATCGAAAGTATGTTCGTGATACCGAAAGGAGCCGCATGCGCCAGTTCGATTACACCACAGTCCCAGCGGAACTCGAAGCAACTCCAATCACCAACCTCCTCCTCTCGATACGCGAGCATAAAGGCCGACAGCTTGCTCTGAGTCAAGTCAAACCCGAACTTCTATCGTCACTTATGGAGGAAGCTAAGATCCAAAGCACCCAATCCTCCAACGGACTTGAAGGAATTGTTACCACCCAAAAAAGACTCAAAGCAATCATGGCGTATTCCGCCAAGCCAAGCTCCCGCGCAGAGGAAGAAATCGCTGGATACCGAGATGCGCTGTCGCTTATTCACGAGCAGCACGATTTCATTCCCGTAACGCCATCGGTCATTTTGCAGTTGCATCGTGACCTCATGGTACACACAGCAATCTCGTATGGGGGCCATTGGAAAGATAGCGATAACGAAATCATCTCCATCGACGATCAAGGCAATCGATTTGTGCGCTTTAGGCCGCCTTCGGCCCTAGCAACCCCCGGACTTATCGAAGAAGCCTGTCGGTCCCTCAACGACGCCTTATCTCGTCAAGTTTGCGACCCCCTCCTTATATCATTCCGCTTCATCTTCGATTTTGTCAGCATTCATCCCTTCAACGATGGCAATGGCAGGATGAGCCGGCTCCTTACAACGCTGCTACTCGAAAAGACTGGATACGACGTTGCGCGTTACATCAGCATCGAACGACTTATTGAAGACAACAAGGCGCTCTACTACAACGCCCTCGCTGCAAGCTCCATTGGATGGAATGAAAATCAAAACACCGAAGCACCCTTTATCCGTTTCATGCTCGGAACAACCCTGGCCGCCTACCGACAGCTCGAGCAGCGTACCCTAATTGAATCAAGCACTCGTCCCATGTCGAAGCAAGCGCGCATCGCCGTTCTATTTCAACAGAGACCCGGCGTCATTAAGAAATCCGACATCCGATCCAACTGCCCCGATATCAGCGAGGTTACCGTTAAACGAACCCTCGGTCAGCTTGTTAGTTGCAGCGCAATCGAAAAAACAGGAGCGGGTCGTTCGACGGGCTACATACTCAAAGACGTCCATGCTCTAGAACTATTCTTGCAATCCACAATACCCGATAGCGAGGCCGCAATAACAAAAGAGGCTCCAAAGGATAAGCTCCTTGAACGTGTAAACCACGCCGAGGATGAAAGCAGAGAGGGGCTCTATGAAGACTACGATTCATTCTCAAGGGACATAAAGACGAAATACGGAGTCTAGTCATATCCCAGAATAGCCTCATCCTTGTTGCCCAAAGTTATTTACGCGTCATTGTGAAGCGATAACCCCTGCGCCGGCAGGGGCAGAAGTATCGTCTGTAGCATTAGCTAGCAGATGACCCGCGTATGTTCCTCGATGGCGACACGATCCTCGGCGGCGACGCCCGGCTCGCACACCACGGCATCCAAACTGTCCAGGCGGCAGAAGGTGTAGAAGTCGCGCTTGCCGATCTTACTGGAGTCGGCGATCAGATAGCGCGAGTCGGCCTTGCTAAAGGCGAGCTGCTGGATACGACCCTCTTCCATGTTAGACGTGGACACGTCGCCGTCCAAAATGCCGTTGGCGCCGATAAACGCCGCGTCGATGCCCAGTGCACGCAGGGTATCCTCGGCCGTTGGTCCCACAAAAGCGGCGGTGCGGCGACGGTACATGCCGCCTACCAGGCACAGGTCACAGTCCTCGCGCGCCTCAAGCAGGTTAAAGACCGAAAGCGAGTTAGTCACGATGCGCAGGCGGCACGCCGGCAGCATCGAGGCCATCTGCTCAACCGTGGTGCCCGTACCCAAAAAGATGGTCGAGCCTTCCTCGATAAGCTCCACGGCGCGGCGCGCGATCTGCAGCTTTTCCTCGGCATGCTTGGTGCGCTTTTCGCTGTGCGAATACTCATGGCGCAACATAGCATGTGGACGGCCCTGCGCACTGCGGGCTCCACCGTGCACGCGTTCGATCTCGCCCAGGCTCGCAAGTTCCTCAAGGTCGCGGCGGATCGTCATATCCGAGACACCTAACGCATCAGAAATCTTTTTAACCGAGACCGTGCCCTGCTCCTCGAGCAGCTGACGAACCTTATCCTGTCGCTCTGCCTTAATCACGATGAATCCTCGCCGTTCTTTGCGCGCATATCATTCAAACAGTAACGAACAAATTGTATCAGACTCGTACGCGTCAGAAATGAACGCCCGCACAGCTCCAATCATCACTTTTTTGAGAAAAATACCCCCTGCTTTAGTGGGGTGTAGTGATAATCTCGCCTGTTCGCGCTACAGTTTGTCGGAAATACCTCGATGTTAGGAACCAAATGATCACTTCCGAGCTTTTCGGCACCGCGCCGTGCGGTACCCCCGTTCATCGTTACACCCTCAACGGGCCCGAGATCTGCGTTCGCATTATGGACTATGGTGCCACCGTGTTGGGCATCGACGTGCCCGACATCCCCGGCAACGTGCGCGATGTGGTGCTGGGCTTCGATAAGCTCGAGGATTACTTTGACAACCCCGCCTGCTTTGGCGCGACCATCGGACCTGTGGCCAACCGCACTGCAGGTGCCACGATCACCATCGCCGGCACGGACTGGCATATGCCCGCCAACGAGGGCACCAACAACCTGCACAGCGATCTTGAACATGGTCTGCACAAGCGCGTATGGGACGTTGAGCTCGACGAGGTCCACAATGCCGTACGCATGACCACCTCGCTTGAGGACGGTGAGCTGGGCCTTCCCGGCAACCGCACCTTTACGGCCGTGTTTACCGTGACGCGCACCGGCTGCTTCCGTATCGAATATGGCTGCGAGAGCGACCGCGCCACGTACGTGTCCATGACCAACCACACGTACTTTAACCTTGCCGGCCATAACGCCGGCATGGACTGCGAGCACTTCTTTGTTGCCAACGCTGCCCACTACCTGCCCATCAACGAGCAGAACATCCCCACCGGCGAGATTGCTCCGGTCGAGGGCACGCCGTTTGACTTTCGCGAGCTGCGCCCCGTCGCGCCTGGCATGGAGACCGACGATCCGCAGATTAAGCAGGCCCGTGGCTACGATCACTGTCTGTGCATCGATGGCTATCAGTACGGCCGCAATCTGCGCCGCGCCCTGCACGTCGAGGAGATGTGGACCGGTCGTGAGCTGGACTACTACACCACCGCCCCGGGCGTGCAGCTCTACACCGGCAACTGGCTGGGCGACGAGCACGCCAAGGACGATGCTAACTATGGCTGGGGCGCCGGCTTTGCCCTCGAGGCAGAGATGTACCCCGACACGCCGCACCAGCCGCTGTTCCCGCAGGGCATTGTGGGCCCGGGTCACCCCTACAGCAATGTGATCGAATACCACTTTATGAGGCACTAGGCCCACAACGCGACATATCGCACAGCAACGCCCGCCGGCACACCGCCGACGGGCGTTTTTCATCTTTTGGGCTCTTTTTCGCTGTGACTGTATGAGTGACATATCAAAACTATGCCCATTTACTACGTTTAGCCCGGGATGCTCGACCATGCACCGGTTTTTGTTAAATGCGCGTGCCGTCTACCTGCACTGATAATTGTCCTTGGGGGAAGCGGGCACTGCGGGGGCGCGTCAACAGCGCGCGATTTCCGCGTCGCAGCGCTACCCTGATGCTGAACGCCGGGACGATGACCCACTGACCTGCTGACGCCTCTTC
>JAXJET010000029.1:0-40626 GCA_036301285.1 Collinsella aerofaciens | reverse complement strand
CCTCGCAGTATCCGGTTCTCAAGGTGCACGCCTGCGCTGGTTCCCGGTTCCACCGGGCCGCGCGGCAAGGAGATATATTGCCAGACCGGAGGGGCCCCGGGGGCGGGAATCGCGCACTCCATATTTTGTTCACAAATGAATAGATCCCTCAGTCGCGTCACTGAGGTTAAAACTGAAGCATTGGCTTCTGATATTGGCGATGACCAGCTGTTTTATGAGTATTGAGACATCGGTCATCTCTGGAGCGCTACTTTACTCCAAAGGCATCAGCTATTTGTTTCCCATCGGTAAAAGGCGGGTTTTGTTCGCCAAGCGTTCTTATATATAGATAGATACGGGTTCGAACCCGTGCACCGGCAACAAAAAAGACGGCCAACCGAAGTTGACCGTCTCAACAATCTTTGGGTGGGCCGTCGGGGGTTCAGCCTGCTTCGCAGGCGGCCGCTGCGGCGCTTTCGCGCCTTGCGCGCTGCGCTGGCAAACGCTCACGCGTTTACTCAGCTCCGCGCCCCGACGGGTTCGAACCCGTGCACCGGCAACAAAAAAGACGGCCAACCGAAGTTGACCGTCTCAACAATCTTTGGGTGGGCCGTCAGGGGTTCGAACCCTGGACCTTGGGATTAAAAGTCCCCTGCTCTGCCAGCTGAGCTAACGGCCCGCGGGTGGCATTGTACCACGGTCTGGGACTATTCCCAACTCCATTGGCCGTTCTGGAAAATCACAACTTCACGTCCATCAGGCGTAATGCCCGTAATATCGATGTCGTCCGTGCCGATCATAAAATCGACGTGCGTGCTCGAGACGTTAACACCATGCTCCAGGAGCTCCTCCTTGGACATGTCGTACCCACCCTCGATGCATTCGGGGAAACCGACACCTAGCGCGAGATGGCAGCTAGCGTTCTCGTCGTAGAGCGTATCGTAGAACAGAACACCACTTTCGCGGATCGGCGTGTTCTTGGAAATGAGCGCGACCTCTCCCAGGTGAGCAGCGCCCTCGTCCGTATCGATGATACTTGCAAGCGTTGCCTTGCCCACGCGGGCGTCGTAGTCCACCACGCGGCCGCCCTCGAACTTAATCCAAAAATCGTCGACCTTATTGCCGTGGTGGATGAGCGGCATGGCCGAGTACACGATACCGTCGGCGCGCATGCGATCGGGCGAAGTGAAGACTTCCTCGGTGGGAATGTTGGGGAAGAAGGGGTGCCCATCGGGCGTCTTGCCCTTGCCGCCGGCCCACTCGTGACCCTTCGTCATGCCAATCATCAGATCGGTTCCATTTGCCGCGGTGTAATGCAGGCAGTCGAAACGATTGTCGTTCAGGAAACGCAGGTTCTTTTCGAATGCGGCGTCGTGGAGCTCCCAGTCGCTCTCTGGGTCCTGGCCATCGGCGCGAGCGGTGTGCAGAATCGCATTCCACAGCTTATAGATTGCAACCTCATCGGCGTCTCCCGGGAACACCTCGCGCGCCCAAGCCACGACCGGAGCGCCGGCGATGCACCACGGATTGATGTTGTAATCCAGTCCACGGCGGAAAACTTTGCACTGCGTGTTCTTTGCCTTAGAAGCTGCAGCGGGCTTAGCGGGATCGATGCCCTTAAGGGCGGCGGGGTCCGCACCCTCGATAAAGATAAAGCAGGCACCGTCCTGGGCCAGGGAATCCAGCTGCAGGCGCTTCCACTCGGGCGTCTGCTCAAAATAGCTTTTCTCGACATGCTCGTACGTGAGCCTCGTCACGGCATCATCGGCCCAAATGACCGTCACGTGGCCGGCGCCGGCAGCATAGGCCTCCGCGACCACCACGCGCGCAAACGGCGCGCACTCGACCGGAGACTGAACGACGACCTCCTGGCCGGGCTTGACGTTTACGCCCTTGCGGACGACCAGGCGCGCGTAGTTTTTAATCTTGGGCTCCAGGGCCTTCATGCCCTCCAGAGCCTCTTCGACCGTCAGGGCAGCTCGAATCATGTGCCACTCCATCTATCTATAGAACAGTAAAAAGGCGCGCCGCAAAAACGACGCGCCTTATATCTTAGCGATAAGTATGTATGCAAACGCTACTTCTTCTTGGAGTCCTTCTTGTCCTCCTCGGCAGCCGCGCGCTCAATAAGAGCGTTGAGCTTGTTCTCGGACATGCCCTCGGCCTGCGCGCGGTACATGTTGCGCAAGGGACGAATACGAGCGAAGTCATAGATAAAGTCGCCCAAAATGATGACGTAGGACAAAACAATGCCGACCATCTGGACAGGGCTGGACACCATGCCAGCGGGAGCGAAGTACAGCGAGGCCCAAATTGCCACGACGAGCACCATGCCAATGGCGAGCACAATCCACCAGATGCGACGGCGCCTGGTGTAGTCCTCGTCCTGCTTGAGGAGGATATTCGACACCGTATAGATGCGGTCCTCCTTGGCGCGCTGCTTAGCCTTGCGGGCGCGCTTCTCCTCTTTAGAGAGGCCCTCGAGGTTCTCGCCCTTCTCGAGCTCTTTGCGGCGTGCCTTAGACGAAGCCGGCACGACGCGAACGGAGCTCGCTGCTTGGCGGGCGGGCTTAGCAGATGCGGCAGACTTGCGCGCAACCCCGGTAACTTCGTGGGATTGCGTGCGCTTGTTCGTGGCGCTACGGGTACTCACTTATGCGTTCTCCTTCATGCTTGTGAACTGGGAGCCCGTGATGATCTGGAAGGCCTCGCGATAGCGCTCGGACGTGCCATCGATGACCTCGGCGGGCAGGTGCGGGGTCTCCCCCGTCATATCCCAGTTGGCCTTGAGCCAATTGCGGACGAATTGCTTGTCGTAGCTAGGCTGGATCTTGCCCTCCTCGTAGCTGGCAGCAGGCCAGAAACGGCTGGAGTCGGGTGTGAGGCACTCGTCGATCAGCGTGACCTTGCCATCAATAACACCAAACTCGAACTTGGTGTCGGCAATGATGATGCCACGGGTCGCGGCGTACTCGGCAGCGGCCTTGTAGATCTTGAGGGAAAGGTCACGAATCTGCGTGGCGATGTCCTCGCCCACGATCTCGCAGCAACGCTCGAACGAGATGTTCTCGTCGTGGTCACCGATCTCGGCCTTCGTGGACGGCGTGAACAGCGGCTCAGGAAGCTTGGAAGCCTCGGTCAGGCCCTCAGGCAGCTGGATGCCGCAGACGGTGCCGTTCTCGTCGTAGGTCTTCTTGCCCGAACCGGTCAGATAGCCGCGGACGATGCACTCGATAGGAATCGTCTGGGCCTTCTTAACCAGCATGGCGCGGCCAGCGAGGTAGTCACGATACTCAGCAAACTCCTCGGGGAAATCCGCCGGGTCGATGGAAACGAGATGGTTGGGGACGATGTCGGCAAACTTATCGAACCAGAATGCCGAGATGCGATTGAGTACCTCTCCCTTAAACGGAATCTCGTCGGGAAGAATGAAGTCGAACGCAGAAATGCGGTCGGTGGCGACCATCAGCAGGTTTTCACCGGCATCGTAAATATCACGAACCTTGCCACGGGAATCCGGACGACGCTCCATCGTTGTCACGTGAGTCACTCCTTACCTAAATACGACAGAAATGCGGGTTCTTTCCCGCATGTTTTCGCAAACTCGGAGCGGCAGGGACGCGGCCCCTCCTTCACCGAATAGCGAAAAGCTAGTGCTCCATTGTAGTAGATGCCGCGTCTGCCGTGTGCTCGCGGGGCAGATGAATTGTAAAAGTCGTACCCTTTCCAAGCTCCGACTCCACGGATATGTAGCCATGGTGACGCTCGACGATCTGCTTGGTCACGGCGAGGCCAACGCCCAGGCCGCCAGCTTCGCGGGCGCGGCTGGCATCGGCGCGCCAAAACCGCCCGAAGATGCGCGACAAATCGTCCTTGGCAATACCGATGCCGGTATCAGAAACGGCAATGCTGACGTGCTTGCGGTCACTGAGCACCGACACCACGACCCAACCGCCCTCGGGGGTGTAGCGCATGGCGTTGCTCATGAGGTTGATAACACATTGCGTGATCATGTCGGGATCGGCCTCGACGACATCGTCGTGACCCTGGGTCTCGTCCGCAAAACGCAGGCGCAGATCGCGGTCGACAAACAGGCGCTCCTGGGCATTAACGATGGAACGCACGAAAGGAACCATGTCCACCGGCTCAAGGTTGAGCGGAGCCGTGCTGTTTTCCATGCGCGACAGGTCGAGCATCTGCTGCACCAGACGAGCCAGGCGACGCGTCTCGGAAGCAACGGTTTCCAAATGCTCATCGTCGGTGGGATACACGCCATCCTGCATGGCCTCGACCGTTGCGAGCATGGCCATAAGCGGCGTGCGAAGCTCATGTGCAACGTCTGAGGTCAGGCGCTTCTCGTGTTTCATATCCTTCTCGAGCGAAGTGGCCATCTCATCGAAGGTCTCACCCAGCTGATCGATCTCGTCATCACCGCGCAGTCCCGTGCGAGCCGACAGGTCGCCGTCACGGATTTGCTTTGCGGTACTGGTGATGCGATGAATCGGCTTGGTGAGCATGCGCGACACGAGCGATCCGATAACGACCGAAATGCAGATTGCAACAACCGCGGCGAGGGCCATGGCGTTAAAGGTCTTCTCCCTAAACGCAGAGTCCGCCTTGGTGAGCAGAGCGTCGGAGCCGATGGCCCACAGCTTTACCTGTCCGACATGCTCGCCGGAAGACGTTACAATCTCGACGTTAGCAACGCTATCGGAGTCAGTTGGAGCAGACGAGACCGGGCTATGCGATGCCCTCTTGCCGCTCGTGTCGTCGGTCGTAGCCTGGTTTTCGCGTACATCGGCGGTGGCGCTTGCCGAGGGCCAGGAATCGTCATAAACGATCACGCCCTTTTTATTGACGACCTGCATGCCCAGATCGTCGGAAACCAAACTCGACGTTGCGACCGTGCGCAGTTCTCCCGCGGTCCAAGAGCCGTTTTCCTCATATGAGGTCGCCAACTTCTCGGCAGCGGAATTTGCGATTTCGACGATATTGGAGCGTGTGTAATCCGAAAAGACTGTGCCCCACACAACAGAGACAACGCCCACCAGCACCAATACTGTCATGAGCGATGTCAGAGCAAAAGCAAGTGCCATGCGCGAGGGATAGCTCATCGTTGGCCGTGAATCGGAACGAGGCGTGTTCCAACTAGCCTTGGAACCCGCCTCGCTCTCCTGCTTGTGCTTTTGTCCGATTTCAAAGCGCGCAGGTGTCATATGTGATTTCCCTATTTCTCGTCCGACTTATCGGTCTTGGCCGGAGCCTCGAAGCGATAGCCGACACCATGGACGGTGTAGAGCCACTTGGGCTTCTTGGGATCATCGCCCAGCTTGGCGCGAAGATTCTTCACGTGGCTATCGATGGTGCGCTCATAGCCCTCAAAGTCATACCCGAGCACTTTCTCGACCAGCTCCATGCGGTTATACACACGGCCGGGATGGCGGGCAAGCGTGGTGAGCAGCTTAAACTCGGAAGCCGTCAGATCGACTTCCTTGCCCTCGACCAAGATCTTGTGGCCCGAGATATCGATGACCAGATCGCCGAAGTCGAGTACCTCGACGGCGGGCTCGTCGGCCTGATGGGCACGGCGGAACAGAGCGCGAACGCGGGCGACGAGCTCGCGCGGCGAGAACGGCTTAATCAGATAGTCGTCGGCGCCGAGCTCAAGACCGATAATACGGTCCTCGATCTCGCCCTTAGCCGTCAGCATGATGATGGGGACATCCGAGGTATCGCGAATGGTGCGGCAAACGCGCTCGCCGGGAATCTTGGGGAGCATAAGGTCGAGCACGACCAGGTCGAACTGATGCTTCTCGAACTCCTCGATCGCGGACTGGCCGTCGCCGACGCCCACAACCCAGTAGCCTTCGCGCTCGAGATAGGCAGCGACGGCGTCACGGATTGCCTTCTCATCCTCGACCAGCAGAATCTTTTTTGCATCTGAAGCCATAACACGGCCCCCCTGTCTCAATTAGCTAAGAACAAGCCCATTTTAACGCACCTGAGCCCGCCGGATGCCGCTATGACGCGGCAGCTCGGCGGGCGGTACTCACAATTACAACGCGTTTATTCCCCTGTTGGCGCCTTTTTAACCCCTCTAAGCTTAAAGAGAGAATAGGCGTGCAGTGACCGTCTCTGGTATACCCTGGCTGTTGCGCACCGTGGCGTACGTAAGGAATGAGTCCGATTTTCCCGCCGTAGCTGGATAATCGCCATACTCCAAAGCGCGGTCGGGCGACAGCAGCGAGCCATAGGTCTTGGCAGAGGTGTCGATCAGGAAATGCGACGCCTGTACCTTAACAAGGTATTTATTCTTCTTGCCAGCCGCACATGCGAGCGGCTCGCGTGACAGAAAGAGGTACGGCCCTCCCTCATTACCGATATACGTGCCCATATTGCCCAGGCTGCCCACGCCGCTATAGGCCGCCTCGATAGAAAACACGAAGGTATCGCCCATATACACGGCCTCGAAAGGCGAGACTGACGAGGGAAGGACTAGCTGGGCACGCTTGGTGTTGTTGCCGTCGGTCAGATCGATTGCCGTTATGCCGTAGTAGACGCCCTCGTCGTTGCGGACACGCGGCGAGATGGTCAAAATGCCGTCGCTCGCGCGCGGGGCCGATGCAAAGCGGCCCGTCGATTTCCAAATTGTCTCGGCCTTGGATTCATCAAGTGAGCGACGATAGCAAAACGAATCACTACTCGTTTTATTGCCGCCTGCCGAAGGCATTTTATACCAGATGACTGATGACCCGAACGCCGTAAACAGGGGCGGATCATAGTCCTTGCCACCTCGATCGAGCTCAACCACATCGCCAGAGAGCGAAGCGCCCGACAGATTTTGAGCGTAGAGCTTCCACGATGAATTGGCAAAGTTCATCTCAACCCACGCGAATACGCCGTCGCCGGCGCGGACATCGTAGAATGCATATCCCGTGCCCTCGACAGGATCCTCGATTAATGTGGTAAGCGAGCCATCGCCCAGATTGAGCACACCGAGCGTGTTGGCGTGCAATGCCGATGCGGGCGCCATCATCGCCGCGGCGTAATCGCCGTCGCAGTAGTACAGCAGCGTACCCAGAGGCAGCGTCCACGACGCCGCCGGCTCAAGATCGATGTCGACAGCCTCATACTCATCCGTAATCGAGATAATTTTGGAATCGTCCTTGATAACCTGCGGCTCGCCGGCGGCATCATCGCTGGTACCCGTTTTTTTCGAGCATCCGGCAAGCACCGTGGCAGCGCCCGCGGCAGCCCCACCGAGCACAAAGCCGCGACGCGATATTCCGTTCTTGATGTGATCGGCGATACCCATTAGGCGATCTCGGCGCGAGCGGCCTCGATGGCGCGCGTAAGCTGGTCGGCGCAGGAGGTCTTTTTCATACCGCAGGTATTACCGGCGAGAACCTCGATTACGCGATCGGCAGGAGCGCCCTCGACCAGCTTGGAGATTGCCTTGAGATTGCCGTCGCAGCCACCGGTAAACTCAACGCCTATCACCTTGTTGCCGTCATCGGAAAGGTCAAGGTGAATATTGCGAGCACACACGCCCTGAGGCTTGTAATCAAACGAAATCATGCGATCCCCTCTCAGAATGTTATTCGAGACGACTATTATCCCCGTCTTTCCCTAAATGCAACGAGGCGCTTTGCCGGCAACACACATTACCAGCAAAGCGCCCTAAAAAGCTAACGTTATGCCCGAACCTACTCGAAGCTCAGCTGCTCCAGACGATCAAAGACCGTGTCGATACGGGTGAGGAAGTCCCATGGATCAAAGATCTCGTCGAGCTTCTCCTGGCTGACGGTGCAGCGCGGGTCGGCCTCGAGACGCTCCTTAAAGGTGGGGCCGGAGACACAATCCTGTACCTCGTGCCAGGTTGCCATGGCGTTCTCCTGCACAATGGCGTACGCGTCCTCGCGGGTGATGCCCGTATCGACGAGGGCGAGCAGCACCTTGGAGGAGAAGATGAGGCCGCGGGTCTTATTGAGGTTGGCCATCATGCGGGCAGGGTACAGCTGCAGGCCGTCGATAACGCGGATGAGGCACTGGAACATGTGGTCGAGTGCGATGAAGCTATCGGCCTGGGCGACACGCTCGGCAGAGGAGTGCGAAATGTCACGCTCGTGCCACAGGGCGACGTTATCGAAGGCGACCTGGGCGTTGGACTTCACGACGCGCGACAGACCGCAGACCTTCTCCATGGTGATGGGATTGCGCTTGTGCGGCATGGCGGAGCTGCCCTTTTGGCCCTTACGGAACGGCTCCTCGGCCTCGAGCGTATCAGTCTTCTGCAGATTGCGGACCTCGGTCGCGATGCGCTCGCAGGTGGCTGCGGTGGTGGCGAGAACGCCGGCGAGATAGGCGTGATGGTCGCGGCTGATAACCTGCGTGGACAGCGGGTCGTGAACCAGGCCCAGGTGCTCGCAGACGTACTCCTCGACAAACGGCTCGATGGAGCTGTACGTGCCGACAGCGCCCGAGATGGCACCAAAGGCAACGTTCTTGCGGGCATCCTCAAGACGGTCCAGATCGCGCTTGAGCTCCCAGGCCCAAGAGCCAAACTTCATGCCAAAGGTCATCGGCTCGGCATGGATGCCATGAGTACGGCCGGCGCAGAGCGTGTTGCGCTCCTCAAAGGCGCGACGCTTGCAGATCTCGCCGAGTTTCTTGACGTCCTCGATGATCAGGTCGCAGGCCTGGGTGAGCTGGTAGCACAGGGCCGTGTCGCCCAGATCGGAGCTGGTCATGCCATAGTGAACCCAGCGGCTGGGCTTGGGGTCGTCCTCGGGAACATCGGCATCGATGTATTCCTTCATGTTGGTCAGAAAGGCAATGACGTCGTGGCGCGTGACTTCCTCGATCTCATCGACCTTCGCCTTCTCAAAGTTGGCATGGTCGCGGATCCACTGGGCCTCGTCTTTGGAAATACCGATCTTGCCGAGCTCCGCCTGGGCCTCGCAGGCCAGAACCTCGATCTCCTGCCAAATGGCGTACTTGTTCTCGAGGGAGAAGATGTGTCCCATCTCCGGGCGGGTATAGCGATCGATCATAGCGGCTCCTTTTTGGTTATTGGCACGTTGGTCGTAACCCAACCATTGTACCGTGCGCAGGTGCAAGTATGGGCAGCAGGCATTAACCTAACATTTTGGAATTGGAGCGACCATGAGGACGTCCGCGCATTTGCTTCGCAAATACGCACCGGCTTCAGTGGCATACCGAGATCCGGGGAAGTATGGGAGCAAAGCGGGCTGAATCTACCATTCCCGAAATCTTCCTTGCTCCATGGAGCGGGCAACGGGACGTCTGCGTATTTGCTTCGCAAATACGCACCGGCTGCGGTCGCCTATCGGCGACCTTGCCTGCTCGCTATAAACGCTTCGCGTTTATTTAACGCTCGCACCCTGTCGGGTTCGAGTCCCGGCACTTTATTGAAAAAGGCACGGTAACGAAACGTTACCGTGCCTGAAATTCGAATGGAGCGGGCAACGGGACTCGAACCCGCGAGTGTCAGCTTGGGAAGCTGATGCCTTACCACTTGGCGATGCCCGCTTGTGTGTTGGCTAGTATAACGCGGTTGTCTTGTTCGATACAAGGGTAGCGATGCTTGTTTTAGCTGTGGAGATTCGTTTGAAAATCGCGTCAATTGTGGAGATGAGGACCTTTAACCTCCTGTTCTCCTTATCTTCTACCTGCGCTTTTGCTTGATTGTTGTATTTGAGCTCAATTTGTCAGAAATTGGGCAAGCTTTTGGTCAGGCTCCGGTACTTACCCGCATGAACCTCGGGGGTAGCCTCATCCTACGCGTCGCAGCCTCCCCGTGCGGCGCACGAGGGATAAGGAGCAGCCATGCCCAACGCACCCACGCACTCTGTCCACAGCGCAATCGCAACAGGTCCGCTGCTCCTGCTCCTCTTCCTGCTTTTCGGCTGTCTGGCACCGGGAGCCGCATTTGCCGTCGATGGCTACGACCAGCTCGGCTTCCGCACTATTAGCGATGATTGTGGGCCCTTCTTCATCGGCAAGTATGAAGCTCAAGACACCTCGATTGCCTACTGCATGAACCAGGAGCGCCCCGGCCCCACCAAACCGGGCGGCCCATGGCTCAACTTTGATCAAGGCTGGGTGTGGCTCGACGACGAGTTCGCGGCAATCGTTTGTCACGGATATCCCACCACCACGTCGTTTGGCGGTTACCATCTTTCACCCGATCGCGCCCGCGCCGCCACCCAGCTTGCCGTATGGATGCTCAACGGCACTACCCATGTCGACGGCACCTACTCCTACACGACCGCTCAGGGTAAAACCAAGAGCGGACACTTTACCGCCGACAATGAAGTCGTGGCGGCTGCGCGGTGGCTCCACGACAGCGCAAAATCAGGAAGCATCAAAGCCGCTCCGCACCGCGCGCGACGCTATCTAGGGGCCGTATCAGGCGGCAGCAAACGTCAAGACATGCTCTATGTACTGCCGGCGGTCTCTGTTTCCTTCCAAAAGCAGTCTGCTAACACCGTTATTACCAGCGGAAACAATACCTATCAGTTTACCGGGGCAACATTCGATATTTTTGAGAGCGCCAGCGGCGCGCGTGTCGGCACCATCAAGATGGACAGCAACGGTCGAGCACAGGCAACACTTCTGCCCAACACGGCATACTACCTAGTTGAAACGAAGGCACCGGCCGGCTATGTCCCCCGCCACGATCGTATTGCCTTTACCACGGGGAATGACGGCGGGCGGGTCGCCATTGATGAACAGCCCGGCACCATCAACCTGCGTATCGTAAAACTCGATGCCGCGACGAATGCCGGCCCCCAGGTGGGATCTTCACTCGCAGGAGCAGAGTTCACGTGTGTGTCGCAATCAACCCCTAGATGGGCACAAATCCTCACGACCGACGAAAGCGGTCGGGCCACCCTCGCCGATGTCCCCTTAGGAACCTTTACCATCTACGAATCAAAAGCCCCCGAGGGCTACCTGCCATCCAACGACAGCTGGACCTATACCGTCGGAGCCGACCAGCTCGGCGATTCAGGCGTGGTCGAGATCGAATCTCGCATTTCCGATATCCCCATTGCGTTTGACCTTGAGATTTCCAAATTCAAGGATTACGGCAATAGCGACCAATCCGGCCTGGAGCAGCCGGCGGGTGGTGTTGTCTTTGAGGTTGTCAGCAACAGCTCTCAGCAGGTTGTTGGCACACTGACCACAAACATCTATGGCTTTGCCTCCACCAAAGACCAGCCCGAAGCATGGTTCGGCACAGGTAAGCGACCCGCCGGTGTCCACGGAGCCGTCCCATACGACCGTGCCGGCTACACGGTTCGCGAGGTTCCGGAAACCGTCCCCGAGGGTTTTAAACGTGCAGGGGAATGGACCGTCGGGGCCAATCAGATTTCCAACGGCGCCGAGCTTCAATATATCGTGGACAACCACGCGCTGTCGACGCATCTCCAGATTGTAAAACGCGATGCCCAAACAGGCGCTTCTGTTCCACTAGCCGGATTCACCTTCCAACTCCTAGACAGCAATCACGAACCTGTCTCACAAACTTGCTGGTATCCAGCACATAACGTAATGGACACCTTTACGACTGACGCGACCGGGACCGTCACACTGCCCGAATCGCTCGTGCCGGGCACCTATTATGTACGCGAAACCTCGGCCAAAGAGCCCTATCTTGTCGGCGAGGAGATCGAGGTAAACATACCCGCCGACATGAACCTAACGCCCGTTGCAATCGCCTCGTATTATGACCACGCCGCGACCGGAAACATCAGGATCGTTAAAACCGATGCCGTAGACGGCAGCAGCCTCGCGGGCGCCGTCTTTGAGATCCGTGCCTCGGGTGATATCGTGCGCCCCGACGGTAGCATTGCCGCGCTCGACGGTGAGACTGTCGCTACCGTCACGACGGATGAAACTGGAGAAGCACGCGCGGACAACCTCCCGCTGGGATCTGGCACCGCACGCTACGAGGTTGTCGAGACTCAAGCGCCGGCAGGCTTCTTGCTCGATCGGACAACCCATATTGTCGACCTTACTTATGCCGACCAGAAAACACCCGTTGTAGAAGCACGGCTTAACGTATCCGACGATTACACCAAGGTTGATATCTCCAAGGTCGATGCAAGCGGTGAGCAGGAAGTGGAAGGCGCACAACTCACCTTATATGGTCCCGATAAAACCGAAATAGACTCCTGGACCTCATCCGACAAGCCGCACCGCGTCGAACATCTTGCACCCGGCACCTACTCGTTGCGCGAAATGATGTCTCCGCGGACCTATGACCTTGCCGAGGAGATAACGTTTGAAATAAAGGATACGGGAGAAGTCCAATCCGTCGCGATGAAGGATGCGCCCATCGAGATCAAGGGGCAGGTCGACAAGCGTCAGGAACTTGTCCAACCTATCGAAAAGGGCCTGTTGGCTAACGGCGATGGTAAAAACCGCGCCACGACGCAAACCAATAGTGATGGGCTTTTCTCCTATACCATCGATGCTCGAAACGATTCCACTACTTGGGTTGATGAGTTCACAATTACCGATGATCTTGAGTGCGCCAAAGACGGCACGGCGAGATTCATCTCAATCGAAACCCCCGTCGCCATCGGCGACCTCAACGGTCTGTGCAACGTGTGGTATCGCACGACGCCGTTGGACTCGACAGACGTCGATGAACCGGCGAACGCGACACTTGACGATGGGCACGAAAATCCTTGGCTTGAGTCCGACGAAGTAAAAGAGAGCCTTGGTGAGGACTGTCGCCTCGTCGATTACGACGGCTGGCGCCTCTGGAAGGCGGATGTCTCGACCACGGAATCCACCACACTCGAGGCGGAAGAGCTCGACCTTGCATCCAATACCGTCGTAACGGGCATTCGAATTGAATACGGTGCGGTAGCTGCCGACTTTACGACTCGAAGCGATGCGGATTCTTGGACTCGCGATGATCTCAAAGATGAGCACGACGACCTTGACGATGCCAAAGCAATCCTTGGCACAGACGCTCGGGGCGCAGTCGTGCACATGCAGGCAACGTCGGCTTATACGCCCCAAACCGCACTCACCAACAGCGCGCGCGTCGATCTTTGCCGCAACGGCGGCGGCGATAAACTTGAGTCACATGACGAGGACCGTGTCATTCAACGCTGTACCCTACCGCAGGACCTACCGGCAACAGGATCAGTTCCCATCGCCGCTTGCATCACCGCGCTCCTGACCTCGGGTGCCGCAGCCCTATGGTTCGCTCGCCTTAGGTCGATCCCAAAGAACCGCTAGCACGATGAAAAAGCGGGCGAGCCAGTCCCCCGGCTCGCCCGCTTTCAATCATTTGAATCGCCGTATCTACTCTGCAGACGAAGATCCACCATCAACGATTGCCTGCTCGGACTCAGGAATCCCATCGGCACCCGTGCTCTGTTCTTGCTCCACCTCTTCGCTGATTGCGGAGGCGGGGGTCGAGCCCTTTGCACCCACGATGTAGGCAGCCCCAAATCCTAACGCAATGGCAATCAAGGTCAAAATCACGTAGACAGGCCAATGGCGCTTAATATACGAAAACACGTTGACTCCTTAGAGCTCCGTCTATGAACGGCGGATAACCTCGGTCACGACCTCGGATACCGTAGCAATGTTCGTCGGGTTGACATTGTGGGGCAGGTCGTCCTCGGTACGAGCGCAAGCCAGACGCGTGCCGTCCACGCCGGCGATGGTAAGGGCTCGGCGGCTCGCCTCGAGCGCAGCATAGGCATCGGTCTTGGCATAGGGCATCTCGAGCGCGCCACAATCGACATGGAACGACTTGCAGACCTTGCTGACCAGGTTCATGATGCGGCGATCGCCCTTGAGCAGTTGTTGTTCGCCCTCGACCGTCACCACCGAAAGCCTACCGGCGCCGACGGATTCAAGATTGATAAAGAATACGCCGCGGAGCTTATCGCGATGCGAAGCCAAGAAGGCCTTCATGCCAGCGCCATCACAATCCGAGGCGCCCGTTGCCACAAACCAGATATCGTGACCGAGCAGCTCATCATCGCCCATAGAGGCGACAGCCGAGAGCATATCTTCGGAAGAAGCGCCATCGGAAGACGTAGCGCCACCCTTCCAGCCATCGTTATCGTCCTCGAAGTTATCCCACGAACCGATACCGCGACCGGACTTCTTGGCATCGTAATCGTCTTCGACGCCCAGCCAGTCACTCATGCTGTCCTGCTCGTTTTTCTTTTTACGGCCGAACAGACCACCCAGGCCGCGCTTACGAGACTTGGGTGCCGCCGGGGCGGGAGCCGAAATGGTCTCGATCGGCTGTGCGCCCGACGCAACGGGCATAGGAGGCGCAACGGGTGCCGATGTGGGTTCGGGGCCCTGGGCAGTAGCAAAGGGATCGTTGACCTGTGCGGAGGGGTCGGGAAGGTCGAACAGCGACGTGCGAGACGCAACGTTTGCCTGCTTCATAGACGGCAGCGACGGATCGGGGACCGAAGCCAGCGGAGACGAGGAAGGTGCAGGCGACGGTGCCGACGCCGGATCGGGAACATTCATCTGCGGGCGCGGCGATGCCTGGGAGGAAATCTGGGCCATAAGGGAATCGACCGTTTCGTCCTGGGTGGGAGCGACATTGGCAACCGTGGCACCGGAACCACTCGGGGTCGGCATGGTGAAAATCTGCGTGGAATAAGGCCTCGACTCATCCGTCTCGGGAGTCTCGGAAACCGCAGGCACTTCCTCCTGCTCGACCTCGGTCGAATCATCTTGCTCGGCTGCCGCGTATTGCTCTTCGTCAGAGTTGGCCTCGACGGGCTCGTCCTCGGCGGCATCTTGGATTTCGGCAGCATCAACAGGCTCGTCATCGTCTGCCGCGTCGCCCTGCTCATCGGAAACAGGAAGGGGCTCGGCAATCGCGGTGCCCTGTTTTTCAAACGTTATCGTGGAATCGAACTGCGCGGCATCAAACGACATGGTGCTATCGACGTGCTGCTGAGCCTCGAAAGACGTCGTCGCTTCAACAACATCCGCGGACGCCGGTTGCTGGGACTCAAAGGACGTTGTAGCTTCGGCGGCTTCGACGGGCGCGGACTGCATAGCCTCGTTCTGCTCGAACTCTTGCGCCGCGAGCTCACGTGCCGCCTCGGCTGCCTGCTGCTGAGCGATAGCCTCCTGCTCGGCAGCCTCGCGTGCGGCAGCGCGCTTCTCCTCGAAATCGTCGACAAATTTCTTGCCCTTTGCAAACGCACCCTTAAAGAAGTTGGAAGCGCTGGCGCCAATCGACGAGAACGCGGATGCAATGTCGGCATGCGGCGTTGCCGCGGGAATCTCGGCCGAGAAATCAGTATCGCTCTCGTAAGACACGCGCCTCGGCTGTTCAACGTAATCGTCGTCAGACTCGTCCGCAACGTCTTGCGCCGGCGCGGCGGGAGCCAAAATGTCCAGTCCTGCCGCGGGATCGAACGCGGACACTGCCTCGGGCTCGGCAACGGCAGCGGTAACCGCGGCAGACTCATCATCCGCAGTGACAACGGGCGCAGGCTCGGGCTCAAACGTCGGCTCCTCGCCCTCCTCGTAATCGAGCGTGCAGGACTCGGGAAGCATTCCGAGCGCACGGATGGCATCCGAACCAAAGCGGATGTTGCCGGCGGCGTTGCGATAGAGCTCGGGCTCGGCAGGCTCCTCCGCCGGCTCGGCAGCGGGAACCCCGTCATTGAACTCTTCGGCCTGGACAGCCTGATTCTGATCTTCGGGCACGATGACGCCAATCAGCGTCTCGTCGGCAGACGCACCCTCAAAGCCCTCGATTTGCTCGTCGAAAGCCTCACCCTGTTCGGGCTCGGTCTGAGCGTCGGGAGCAATCGGCTGACCGAACTCGTCCTCGGCGTAGGTAGGCTCTTCATACTCGATGGTGTTACCGTAGTCGTTTTGCTGCTGGGCCGCGGCATACTCCGCCGCCGCGCGCGCCATTTCCTCGGCACGACGCTTCTGCTCCCCAAAATAGGTGTCGAACGGAACATCGTCGGGAAACTCGTTTTCGCCCTGGAAGGGAGCAACGTTGTCCATAACGCCGAGCATAGCGGCGACAGAGGACTTGTTGCACACCGCGCCGGACGTATAGGGAAGAATATGGCGGTTAGAGATGATGTTTGCCGCGTTGGCAAGTGCAACGAGGGAAGCGAGGATCGCGACAATCCACAGCAGAACCTTGAGCGCGCCGGGGAGCGGCAGGATACGCAGGATGGCAACGGCAGCGGGGGCAACCGTGGCAACGGGCAACAGCTTGGCGATGAGCGCACGATACGAAGCATAGGGCTCGCGGGCGAGCAGCTCAGCACGGGGAGAGTCGTAGTGTGCGACAACGACCACCGGGCGGTTGCGCGGAGACGCGAGCGGGCCCGAGGCCTTGTGGTAGGCGATGACATTTTGGCTCACGCCCGTCTTGCCCAGGCGCGAAACCACGGGGTGCCCTGTGCGTTCGAGCGCGTAAAGAACGGCGCCGACAATGGCCAGCAAGGTGCCGACCAAGTCGATACCGCCACCGATGCCCATCAGCAGGGCACCGGCAAACGCAAGAATACCGGTAACGGCAAATGCCAACCTACTGGGCGCCGGGGCATTGAACTCCTGAACCTCGGGATCAAAGCCGTGGTTGCGGAAGATCTGAGCGATATCCTCGGCCGCCAAGCGCTCTTCTTCGCTGCATGCCGGCGTAATGCCGGTGTTCTGCAGCAGGTGGTTAATATAGTTCTGGGTGTTCGCCATGTGCGCTCCACATCCATAATCCGACAAATAGGCCCAATGCATGCACATTAGAACCGTATATAGTCGAAAGTATACCCCGAGCGAGCGCAAACGACCGAATTCGGGCCATCTTAACGCCCCGAGCGGACAAGGATATAGCCTAATCTCCATATCGGACTAAAATCATGGCAGCAAACCACCTTCTCATGCGAGGACTCTATGACGGCAAGCGACACGACCGCGACAATTAAAAAGGGGAATTCGGAGCCCAGTTTCGATAAAACGGCTCAGCGCATCCTCAATCTTTTCTTTGTGCTCAACAGCTCCCCCGAACCGCTGACGACCGAGCAGATCGTCTTGGATTCCGACCTGGGATATGGCTCCGGCAACATCGACTCGGATAAGCGCAAGTTTCGGCGCGATCGTGACAAACTGCTCGAGCGTGGCATCTTAATCAAGGAGGTTCGCCCCGCCGGTGCGCAGGAGACCGAGGAAAGCTCGTGGACAATCGACCGCGAGCACACCTTTGCAGCAGGCGGCCTCATCACCGCAGACGACGCCGATATCCTGCTCAACGCCATCGACCAGACACTAGCGGCCGGCTCATCCACTTTTGCCGCACCGCTTGCCGATATTCGCTCCAAGATTGCCTATCTCACCGGTAGGACGACGGTGGACGAAGCACCAATCCGCCGCTCTCCCACCGTCGATGCGGTATGGAGCGCCTTTGCCGAGCGATGCGCGCTGCGATTTTTATATCAGAACGGACGCGGCGAGCAGAAAGAACGTACCGTCTGCGTCTACGGCATGTTCGAACGCGAGGGTGTGGCGTACTTCTGCGGCCTCGACAATGTCACCGACGGCATCAGGACATTCCGCTGCGACCGTATCGTTCGCGCTTGGCGTCCTTCGAAGGCCTACGCCATCCCTGCGGACTTCAATCTCAACGACTATCTGTTCTTTGAATTCGATTTTGCCGACCGACCGCCCGTTGCAGCCACGTTCTCGTTCGCCCCTCAGACGCAGATCGATATGATCAACGGCCTCACGCGCGGGCGAGGTGAGCTCGCACACACCGATGCGGGATGGACCTGGACCGTTGACGTGCGTGACCTTGAAGCCGCCGCCTCATTTTGCATGGCCCACGCCGTGGACGGCATGAGGCCCGTGGCCCCCAAATCGCTCAAGCAGGCGTGGAACCGCCTCATTGAAAGGACGGTGCACGAGCATGCCCGTGCGTAAACTCACCAGCGAGCAGAGACTCTCGCGCGCCATCGACATCATGGAGGCCCTCTACGCCGCCGGCGAGAGCGGCATGACACGAGCCGAGATTTGCAGCCGCTTTGACATCACAGGGGTGTCGCTCGACGAGATTCTCGAGATCGTCTCGACGCTCGCGGACCGAGAATCGGGCGCGCGCATCATCTGCGAATGCCGCGGCGAGCGTGTGGTCCTCACCGGCGACGCCGGGCGTGTTCTACCGTTGCGCCTGAGTGCCGCCGAGGGCGCTGTGCTCAACCATGAACTTGAATCGTTGGGGATCGAGCCACAGACGGCAGCCCGGATTCGGCATGCTCTTCTACCCGAAGAGCTCGGCTATAACCAGCGCGTCTTTGACACCGTCAACCACGGGTCGCACTGGCAGCAGCTGAGCTGCGCCATTCAGGACGGCGTTCGCTGCCGCATCTCGTATCGCTCGATGGACGATGCACGGCCACGCGAGCGTCTGGTCGACCCCTTGCGCATTACGGCAAACGGCGACCAAACATACTTGATTGCCTGGGACATCGCAGTCGATGAGCAGCGCACCTATCGCATGGATAAAATCGAGGGACTCACCTTGACGGAAGACTCCGTCGTGTCTCACGCACCGGACGTCGCATCCCTCCACGATTCCCTTGCCCGGACGCAGCATAGCGCAAAGCTCCTGATGCCATTCGATATGGCGGAGCATCTGGACTGGGCCGGCATCACCCTAATCGAGCGCAGCGGGACAGACACGGCAACGGTAACCGTGCATTACGGCTCCGAGCGTTGGCTACTGAGCCAGATAATCGCAGCGGGCGGAGCCATCCGCATCTTGGATGACCCCGCCCTGTCAAAGCGTCTGTGCGATATGGCAAAAACCCTCGTCTGTCCGCTTTAGCGCCGCCGCTCGTGGCGTGCGCGCCACAGTTGCAGATAGTGCCCGATCTGCGCCGATTCGATGCGCTGGTAGGAGCTCGTGGGCAGCGACGTTAAGAACTTCTTTCCGTAGCCCTTCGTCACCAGGCGCGGGTCGGCCAGAATCAGCACGCCGCAATCGGTCGACGAGCGGATAAGGCGGCCGGCCGCCTGCTTGACCTCGAGCACCGCCTCGGGCAGCGAATAGCGCGCCCAAGCGCGGTCTTCGCGCAAGTTGCGCTCGCACGAGAGCGGGTCCGTGGGGCTCGAGAACGGCAGCTTGGGAATGATGACGCAGCGCAGCGTCTCGCCGCTGGCGTCGAATCCCTCCCAGAAGGCCTTAAGCGCAAAAAGCGACGAGGTCGGCTCGTTGATAAACCGGTCGCGCAGGCGACGAGGAGATGAGTTGCGCTGCTGGCAGTTGAGTTCCAGACCCGCACGGGCCATCTTGGGCTCAACGCGGGTGTACAGGTCTTCCATGTCGCGCCGATTGGTGAACAGCGTGAGCACCGATCCGCCCATGGCAAGATGGGCGTCGACCAGCACGCGCTCGAGCGCCGTAAGATAGCTCTCACGATCGCGCGGATCGGGTATATCGCCCGCAACGACTACAGCCATGTTCGAATCAAAGTCGTAGCTCGAGTCCAAGTGCAGCGATGAGGATGTCGAAGCACCGATGCGATCGAGGCCGACCGCGTGGTTAAAGTGTTCAAAGCTTTTGGACACCGTCATGGTCGCCGAGGCAAAGATAGCCGTGTGAACCTCGGGCAGCCACTCGGTTGCCAAGGCCTCGCCAATGTCGATGCGCTCTGCGGTCATTGACTCTCCGCCGGCACGCAACCTGCGATTGACCTGCAGCGAATACACGTAGTGTTCATCGGTGCCGTCGATGATGAGCTTGAGGTTCTCGGCCAGCTCGTGCAGGCGGAGCGAGATATCGCCCAAGTCGACAACAACCTCGGGCTTGTCGGCGGCGACGGCCTGCACCAGCGCGTCGACGCACTTGTCAGCTTGTTCCAATGCATCGATGGCAGCGTAGGCCGACTGTAAGAAATCATGCCAGTCGTCAGATTCGCGCAGCTCGGGGCCAATCCATAGATTGGCATTGTCATAACCCCCACGGGCACGGCGGCCGAGCTCGCGAACGCCATCGAACACGTCGGCGATTGCCATGCTCGCGCGCGCAACCGTCGACGTCGCCTTGGCAGTAAGGCCCAGATAGAGCGTAGAGCCCTCGGAGGTTGCCAAATCACGGGAAACCTGGCTTAGCGCACCGGTGCTCGAGCCACCCAGGCGCTCAAACAGAACGCGTGATTCGTCCGCCGACACCACGCGCGCCCACTGACGGCGCGCCTCGCGCTCGATGGAATGGGCCTCGTCGATTACCCAATGACGAATCGGAGGTAAAATCCTGCCCTCGGCCGCGACATTGCGGAACAGCAGGGAATGGTTGGTGACCACCACGTCGGCATGCGCCGCACGACGACGAGCGCCGTGGACCAAACATTTATCAGGGAAAAACGGGCAGAGGCGACGAGCACACTCGCGCGAGGCCGTCGTAAAGTCGGGGCGGTTGACGCTGCGCCACCGAATGCCGAGCGAGTCGAGGTCGCCATCGGCTGATTGGCAGACGTACGCCATAATGACCGCGACCGCCGTGAGCGTGTCCGCCGGATCGCGCTTGGTGGTAATCTCGACCTGGCCGCGGCTCATGCGCTCAAGCTTGCGCAGGCACGGATAGTGGTCATAGCCCTTGAGAGCGCAAAATGACAGGCCACCGTCCAGTTGCTCGGCAAGTTTTGGCAGCTCATGGTACATGAGCTGGTCGGCAAGATTGTTCGATTTGGTCGCAATACCAACCGTGATGTTGTTGCGGCGTGCTGCCTCGGCAAAAGGCACCAGATAGGCCATCGATTTGCCGACGCCCGTGCCCGCCTCAATTACACGATGAGTGCCCGTGACCAGCGCATCGCGGACCTCGAGCGCCATCGCGATTTGCTCATCACGCGGCTCGTAGGTGGGATACATGCGATTGACCAGGCCACCTGGCGCATAGTCTGCCTCAATCTCCTCACGACTCGGCATCTTGAGTACCGGCAGTTCGTCGGCGTCCACCCGATCGTCGGCGCGATCGGCCTTGAGAACGTCAGCACGAGCGGCGCTGAGAGAGAAGATAGAACCCGGGTTCTGCCCCGCCAAGAATGAGAAGATTGGACGATAGGACCAAGGCACGTCCGGATGCATGTCGGCTAGGCGCGCCATGAGGCCCTGGGGCAAGTCGGTGAGTGCCACGAGCAACACGCGCCATACGCCACACAGGGCGTCGACGTCGGCATTGGCACGGTGTGATACCGAGTCACAGCCAAACAGATCGGCCATAAAAGACAGCTTGTGCGAGGCCAGGCGCGGAAGCGCGATGCGCGACAGCGCCAGCGAATCGATCCAGATATCGCTCACGTTGACGCCGCCTTTGACCGACTCGATAAACGAGCGGTCGAACGTGGCGTTATGTGCGATTACCGGGCAACCACCGACAAAATCGGCGAGAGCGGCTATGGCCTCAACGGCCGACGGGGCATCTGCCACATCGGCATTTGTAATGCTCGTGAGCTCGGTAATCTCGGCGGGAATCAGCTGCTTGGGATGCACGAAGGTATCGAAGCGGTCGACGATCTCGCGGCCCGAAAGACGGGCCGCCGAGATCTCGATCAGCTCGTTGTCCTGCACCGAAAGACCTGTGGTCTCGGTATCGAGGACAATTACATCTTCCTCGATAAGGCCGAAGGACTGCGTTTTGGCGCGTTCGGCAAGCGTGGCATAGGAGTCGATGACAAACTGCGGCGTTCCTGACGAAACCGCGTCCTCGATTAGCATGCAATGCCCGCTCGACGAAGGCCCATACGGATCAGGCTGTCACAGACCTGCGGGAACGTCATGTCGTCGGTGTGGCGGATCTCATCCGGATACAGCGACGTATCGGTCATGCCGGGAATGGTATTGGTCTCGAGGATGACGGGGCCGTCCTCACTCACAATAAAGTCGCTGCGCGAGATACCCAGGCAACCGAGGGCCTTGTGAGCAGCGCAGGCAAGCTCCTGAGCGCGAGTGTAATTCTCGGGTGAAATCTGCGCCGGAATGCGATGGATGTCCGTAGGGTCGACATACTTCACGTCCAGATCGTAGAACTCGCAGTCCTTGGGCTTACGAATCTCGACAATCGGCAGAGCGCGCACGTCGTCCTCGCCGTACACGCCGACGGTGATCTCGGTACCCTCGATGCACTTCTCGACCAGCACTTTGTCGCCGTACTCAAATGCCTTGGCGATTGCCGCGGGCAGCTCGGAGGGCTCATGGACCAGGGAAATGCCATAGCTGGAACCGTTGACGGCCGGCTTCACAAAGCAGCGCTCGCCACAAACCTCGACGATATGATCGATATCGACTTCATCGCCCACCTCGAGCGCGAGGCCGGGGGCAATGGGGATGCCCGCCTTGGCGTACAAGAGCTTAGAGACCTCCTTGTCGGCACCGCAGGCGCTGGCAAGCACGCCCGAGGCCGTGTAGGGGATACCCAGGGTCTCCATGGCGCCCTGCATGGCACCATCCTCGCCGCCGGCACCGTGCATGGCGATAAACGCCACGTCAAAGCCGCCGGTCGCCATGGTTACCATAAAATCATCGGCAGCCGTGTCGAGCAGCTCCACCGAAGTGTAGCCGGCCTCCTTCAAGGCAACCACGACGTTCTTTCCCGAATTGAGCGAGATCTCGCGCTCAGCGGAATGACCGCCCGCCAAGACCGCTACGTGCATGTTCTCTAGGCTTTTACCCGGCATGGTCAGACTCCTCCTCTATAATTTCTGCAGCTGATACCATATTGTAGCGATACCCTCTACGTTTCCCCAAAATCGAAAGGCTTCCATGAATCCCAGGACTAAATCTCAGGACATTCGCGACTTGAGCCAAAACGATATTCGCGAGCTCGTGGCCGAACTTGGCCAGCCCGCCTTCCGCGCGAAGCAGCTCATCGAATGGGTCTTTGAGAAGAACGTTTGTTCGTTTGATGATATGACCAACCTTCCCAAGGCTTTCCGCCAGCAGCTTAAAGAGGCTTTTGCCTTTGACACGCCGACTGAACTCACCAAGCAGGTTTCCAAAGATGGCTCTCGCAAGTATCTGCTCGAGTACCACGACGGCATTTCCGTCGAGACTGTCGGTATGCCCCGTCGCAACAAGCTTTCCGTCTGCGTTTCCACCCAGGCAGGCTGTGGCATGGGCTGCGCCTTTTGCGCTACCGGTCTCAACGGCCTCAAGCGCTCTCTGACCGCTCAAGAGATCGTCGACCAGGTACTTCATGTATCCAACGACTTTGGCGAGCGTGCCACGAGCGTTGTCTTCATGGGCCAGGGCGAGTCGTTTGCCAACTACGACGAGGTTCTCAAGGCGCTGCGCATCCTCAACGACCCCGAAGGCATCGGTATCGGCGCTCGTCACCTCACCGTCTCTACCAGCGGCGTTATTCCCGGTATTCGCAAATTTGCCGACATCCCCGAGCAGTTCACGCTTGCCGTTTCCCTGCATTCCGCCATCCAGTCGACGCGCAATAAGCTTATGCCCGGTGTTAAGAAGTACACGCTACTTCGCCTTCACGAGGCGCTTCAGCTCTACACCGAGAAGACTGGCCGCCGCCCGACCTATGAGTATGCCATGATTGAAGGCGTCAACGATACGAATCCCGAGATGCAGGCGCTCTGCGACTTCTGCGAGGGAACGTTGTGCCACGTTAACCTGATTCAGCTTAACGACATCGAGGGCAGCCCGCTCAAGCCGTCGCCGATTCATAAGGTTGAGGATCTTCAGCGTCGCCTTGAGTCCCGTGGCATCGAGACAACGATTCGTAACTCCCGTGGTAACGATATTGACGCCGCTTGCGGACAGCTGAAGCAGCGCTTCAAAGTTCAGAAAAAAGCATAGGGGAGTCGCACCCCAAAACGTTTCATGTGAAACATCGAACGACCCCGGTTGCAGGATATGCAACCGGGGTCGTTTCATTTATTGACCTTAATTTTGAATCAGCTGCTACTGGTCCCATTTTTACGGCCAAAATAAGGGGTCCTTGTCTCGTGAATCAGACAAGGACCCATCACAATATGCTAAGTAATTGTTAGGTACCTAATAGCCTACATTTTCCCATTGGTTGCTAACCCAACCTTGATTAATCTTTGGATTCTTTGTTACTTGAGCTGTACGCATGGCAACATCTTCTGTCATAACATCCATTTTCTTCTTGGATGTATCGACAATATCTTGCGCACTACGAAGCAAACGACCTCGAAGTTCATCGTCTGTCGCGATCTTATAGCCAGCAAAGGCACCAGCCGCGACAGTCGTCGCCAATGCAATCGCAGTTAAAATTCTATTCCTCATCTTGGCCTCCTTGATCAAACTGTATCATTTCGCCAAGAATACGAGAGAGCTCTTCCTCGTCTTTAAACTCAATCTCAATCTTATTCTTTCCACGCGAGCTCTTCACACGCACGTTGGTATTAAATACCTGACGAAGCACACGGGCAGCCTTTTTAAAGGACTGAGGCGTTGCAGGCCTTGGCGTCTTAGGTGTCTCTCCGGCAGAAAACAACGGGGCAAGATTTTCTGTCGCTCTTACGGAAAGGCCCTCTGTAACAACTTTCTCTGCAAGTCGAATACGCGCGTCCTCATAGGGAACTGCAAGAATCGCACGTGCATGACCAGCAGTAAGTTTGCCCTCAAAAATCATCTGCTGAACCACTTCGGGGAGATCGAGAAGACGCAGCGAGTTTGTAATTGCAGAGCGTGACTTGCTTACTGCCTTCGACAATGCCTCCTGGGTCATCCCGCTGGCATCAATGAGTTGGCGATAGCCCTTAGCCTCTTCGATGGGATTCAGATCAGAACGCTGAAGGTTTTCGATAAGAGCAAGAGCCAGCATCTCTTCATCATTTACCTCTTTAATGATGACTGGCAATTCTTCAAGGCCAGCAAGCTTTGACGCCTGGTAACGACGCTCACCAGCGATGATCTCATAGCCGTTTCCATGCTTGCGAACCAAAAGCGGCTGCAAAACGCCATGTTCTTGGATTGACTCGCTCAACTCGCGAAGTTCAGTTTCGTTAAAGTGAATTCGCGGCTGATTAGGGTTGGGAACGATATCCTCAATAGGTAGTTTTGTTTCAGATGCGGCATTTGAAGCCGATGCAGCCGAACCGCCGGTCTCATACTCGGCCTCTGAGACCAAAGCATTGAGTCCACGTCCCAATCCGCCACGTTTCTTTACACTAGGCACGCTTGATCACCTCTTTTGCAAGGTTCATATATGCTTTTGCACCCTTATTTTGAGGTGCATAGGTAATTACCGGTTCTCCAAAAGACGGAGCTTCGGAGATTTTAACCGTACGGGGGATTAGCGTCTTAAACGCTTTATCACCAAAGTACGATTGAACCTCCTCAACAACCTGATTCGATAGTGAAGTACGCGAGTCATACATGGTCATAAGCACACCATAGGTGTCTAAGCCCTTGTTCAGCCGTGATTTGACCATCTTCATTGACTCAAGCAGCTTCGTAACGCCCTCGAGTGCGTAATATTCGCACTGGATCGGAATCAAAACGCTGTCTGCTGCGGTCAAAGCGTTGATAGTAAGCAGGCCGAGCGAAGGAGGACAGTCAATAATAATAAAGTCAAACTCGTCCTGAATCGGCTCAAGCAAATCTTTGAGGCGGGTTTCACGAGCAATTGCGCTTACGAGCTCAATTTCCGCGCCTGCAAGTTGAATTGTAGCCGGAATAACGAATACCTTTTTACAATTTGTATCAAGAACAAGCGATTCTGCCGGCACATCATTCAACAATGCATCATAGATGCAGTGATCAAGGTCTTCTTTTTCAATTCCGAATCCACTGGTGCTGTTTCCCTGCGGATCAAAATCGACAATCAGTGTCTTACGACCCTGCTCACCCAGTGCTGCTGCAAGGTTTACAGCCGTCGTTGACTTACCGACGCCGCCTTTTTGATTGATGATTGCAATGATACGCGTGTCTTTTGCGCTCTTAGAACGCTTAACGTCGCGAAATCCCACGGTCCCTCCTGGTGTGTATTAAAGCTGTCAAACGGAGGATGTTTCACGTGAAACATTCCGAATCGATATCAACCGCCATGTTTCACGTGAAACACTGCAAGTTGTTAGTATCCATTATGTTTCACGTGAAACATCTAGGCAAGCGGATTCTTCTTTGCCACGCCATTTGCACGAGGCAATGAGACGGATGCTGGATGACTCTTCTTAAGAACAATGAACTCCCTGTGACCCAAGCCTTCAGGCAAATCAATTGCGTCATTCAGAAGCAAAGTGAAGCCGCAAATCTTAGCTGCTGACATGCCGGAAGCAAGCTCCTCATCCAAAGGATTGCCCTTGGTTATAACAAATAGCCCTCCATCCTTCAGATACGGAGCCGCATACTCAACAAGAATCGGTAGAGGGGCCAGTGCACGGGCGGTTACAACAGAGAACTGCTTCTTATGGCTTCGAGCATATTCTTCAAGACGATCATGAACCGCATGAGCATGTTTCAATCCAAGAGCATGGACAAAGGAATTAACCGCATCAACCTTCTTGCCAACAGAGTCAATATAAGTAGCTTTACGATGCGTGGTTATGGTTAATGGAATACCAGGGAAGCCCGCACCTGTTCCCATATCGAGCAAAGCTCCCTCAGGAGCCTTGTTGATATAGGGGAGCAAAACAAGTGAGTCGAGGATATGAAGTACTGCAGCATCTTCTATGTTAAGAATACGGGTGAGATTGGTTGTCTTATTTGTTTCTAGAACCAAATCCAAATGCTGAATACATTTCCTCAGCTCAAAATCAGTTACGCTCAAGGAATACTCTTTGCAATAGGAAGTTAGACGACTCAACATCTCGTCAGCCTGCTGATCAGTAAGTACTAACAACGAAAGCTCCTTTCTGACAAAAATCAGTGTATCGAGAACTTTTGACAAAAAAAAGGGGGACGTGGAAACCACGTCCCCTTAGCATAAGCTCGAGAAGATTATCGAGCAACAATCACCACATGGCGATCAGGGTCAGAACCCTCAGAATGAGTATCGACGGCATCATTGCCACGAAGTGCAATGTGAACCAGTCGACGCTCGTAGGCATTCATGGGCGGAAGCGAAACACTCTTATGAGTGCGGATGGCACGCTCGGCAGCAGACTGAGCCATGGAAGCAACCTTGTCCTGACGGCGACTCTTGTATCCCTCTACGTCCACTACAACCGGATACCTAAAGCCAAGTTTGCGGCTCACCAGCAAAGAGAACATAACCTGAAGGGCATCAAGGGTGCGACCATGACGGCCAATGAGAACAGCAAGGTCGGGAGCCGTTACATCCAAAATCAGCTCACCCTCGTCGCCCTCATACTCATCGATAGGAGAGTTGGCGGCATCGAAGTGCGAAAGGATAGAACGCAGGATGGAAATCGCAACATCGGCAATGGTGTCGAGCTCCTCATCGGTCAGCTCTTCACCAGCCTTGTAGCGCTGTGCAATCTCGGGATAATCGCCCGCGACCTGCGGGGCAACCTCCTCAAGCATATCCTCGATGATCTCTTCAGACATAACGTACTCCAAAGGTTAGGTACCTAAATAAGATTGATATCCCGTTACTTCTTCTTGTGCGGGCGCGGCTTCTTCTCTCGACGAGTGACCTCAACCTGCAGCGGAGCGTTCTTAAGACGCTCCTCCTCATCGGCCTTCGCCTTGTCGATGACCTTCTGCGTCACAAAAATCTGCTGGATAACCTGCCAAGCAGACGAGACGTCGTAGTACAGCAGAACACCAACGGGAAGGCTCCAGCCCATCCAAAGCATCATGACCGTCATGACAACGGCCATCATACGCATGCTCTGAGCCTGCTGGCCGGTCTGGTTGCGCGACATATAGAGCTGCGGAATCAGGGTCAGGACGGCGAACAGGATCAGACAAACCAGCGCAGGCAGTGCAACCATAAAGCCATCGGCAAAGGAAGCGCTCGGCGTGGTGGTCAGGTCGGGCAGGATGTTGAAGAACGAGAACGTGCCGTCGTTAAAGTACTGCGGCAGGTTGCGCAGCAATGTAAACAGGGCGAACAGGATAGGCATCTGAATCAGCAGCGGCAGACAGCCAGCCATGGGGTTGAACTTGTTCTCGCTGTAGAACTTCTGCATCTCCTCGGCCTGACGCTGGGGATCGTCGGCATAGCGCTCCTGGATCTCGAGCATCTTGGGCTGCAGCACCTGCATGCGAGCCGTCGACTTGGTCGACTTGAGCATGAGCGGCGTCAGCAGCAGACGGATGATGACCACCAGGATGATGATGGACAGGCCCCAGTCGACCGCAAAGGTCTGGATGAGCTTGAGCAGCTCGAAAAGGATGTTAACGATCCAATCCCACATGTAAGTTTTCCTCCGATAGCGAGTGCCCGCTAGGGCACAGGGTCATAACCGCCGACGTGCAGGGGATTGCAGCGAGCGATGCGCCTCACGGCAAGCCAGCAGCCTCTCAAAACACCGTGCTTCTCAATCGCCTGGACGGCGTATTGCGAGCACGTTGGGTAATAAATGCAGGCGTCAGGCAATAAGGGCGAAATAACCTGTTGATATATGCGAATAGGAGCGATGGCAACACGTCGCAAAACGTGATTGCTCATCGCTCCTCCCCGGCAACGCCGGCGCGCTTCATAAGCGAACGCAACGCCTTGTCCATCTCCTGCGGCGAGGAAACCCTCGTCTTGGGAGTTGCAAACAAGATGATGTCATAACCCGCAACGGGAAATCCGCAGCTGCGGGCGGCCTCGCGCATCACACGCTTAGATCGGTTGCGCACGACGGCACAACCGAGTCGCTTAGCACCAACGAAGGCGACCCTTCCGGAGTCGCCTTCGCCAACCGATTCACATATGGTCATTCGAATCAGAGGGTGATTGAAACGACGCCCCTGACTGAACACATGCTCGAAATCTTGCCGAGACTTAATAGTCTTCATGCGAGATGTGTGTATCGCTGCTAGACAGTGAGACGCTTGCGGCCCTTGGCACGACGACGGGCGAGCACGGCACGACCACCCTTAGTGGCCATACGGGCACGGAAGCCATGGGTCTTGGCACGCTTACGCTTATTAGGCTGATACGTACGCTTCATCTTAAGTTCCTCCTGCTGCATTTCGAGTGTCCGCGGGGACGCGGACGCAGATATAGACACGTGAGCTTGAAGATTGTAGGGAAATCAATGTTCAAATGTCAAGAAATCAAAGGTAAAAGGTTGCGCAGTTCACACGGTTCCCCCATAAGCACAACCGAAATTTGCGCCTCATGGCAACCTTTCACGATATTTCATCGAGTTTTCAACAGGTCATGTTGGCAATGTTGAGAACTTTTCGCCCATTTTCCAAAGTTTTCAACAAGTTTTGAAAAGTTGTCGAAAGATGAGAAACGTTGCACGGTGAGCTACTATTTGTTCGAAACCTTTTGAAAGATTGCGAGCGGCATGTCTGACGACTTTTACACCATGGTCGATTCCGGAGACCCGGCACCCGACAACGAGCACATCACCGGCGTGCGCGAAGAGCGTGCGGAAGGCGAGCAGACGACCACGCAGGCGCCAAAAGCCATGTACGCCGCGCGCATCGCCGTCTATGACGACATGCTGTCGACACCGCGGGTGATCGTCATTGATCCGCAAGATGTCCGCACGTATTTGGAAGAGACGACCAACACCGTCTACCAGTGCATGAAAGAACAAGGTGGCCATATCTCGCTCATGGTCATCCGCGAGATTGTCGAAAACTTTATCCACGCACACTTTGCCGAGCCCATCATCTCGATTCTGGACGGCGGAGACACCATCCGCTTTGCTGACCAAGGACCCGGCATCGACGACAAGGAACGTGCTTTCGACTTTGGCGTTACCAGCGCAAACAGCAAGATGAAGCGCTATATCCGTGGAACCGGAGCAGGGTTTCCCATGGTGCAGGAGTATTTGGAAAACGCCGGAGGTGCCGTATCCATCGAGGACAACATGGGCAACGGCACCGTGGTTACGGTAAGCCTGAACCCTAAACGCGTGCAGGAAATCGAGCGTGCCGGCGGACGCGGCGCTGCCGTGCGGCCCGAGACGGAGCAGCCCACATATCCCCTGCCGGGAGCTTTTGCGCAGCAGCCCATGGCAACGCAGCAGATGCAGCCCACCGTGGGACAGATGCAGCAGCCCGGAATGCCTCCTACACAAGAACCCCAAGCGGCATCGATGTCGATGCCGCCAAGCATGCCAGAGGCCGTGCCGCTGGCGGATCAGGATGCAGCAGCAATGCAGCAGGCGACGGGCGCACCGGGTGGCCAGCAAATGGGCTATCAGCCGTACCAACAAGGATATCCATATCAGCAGATGCGGCCACTGGGGTACGGCCAGCAGTTCCCGCAGCAGTACCAGCAAGGATATCAGCAGCCGTACCAGCAGATGCCGCAGCAGCAGTACAACCCCTGGGCCCAGCAGATGCCTCCGCAGCCTTACCAACAGTGGCCTCAAAGTTTTCAACAGCAAATGCCACCGATGCAGAGTTCTCAACAACCAGCAGCTCAAATGATGTATCCTAATGCAGCAAATCAGCATGCGCAGCCACAACCGGACGTGTTCGTAAGCGATCGCGGCAACGCGGCGCTGGGCTATCTGGCGCAAAATCAAGCGTGCGGTGCAACCGATCTGGCGAGGGCGTTTGGAAACTCGGCCCCCACTTGGTCACGCACGCTCAATGACTTGGCGCAGGCCGGCTTGGTCATCAAGCATGGCCAGAAATACCATCTGACCGAACTCGGCGCCGCTCGCGTGCGAGCTCAGAGCTAAAGAACGGGAGAGACAGTGGACGAGGAAGCAAGCATCATCCTGGGGGATGCCATCGCCTTTTGCCAGCGCGACGGCCAAGATGCACGCCTCATCAACATGCTGGGGCAATCGCGCGCCATAAGCCTGACCGAAGATACGCTCACGATCGAGGCCCCCTCGCGCTTTGCCATCGCGCAGCTCAAAAAGCATCAGCCGACTATTGAGGCTTATCTGGAAGAAATCGCCTTTGCACCGATTGCGCTCGACATCGTGGCGCCGCAAGGCGCCGCGACGGAATCCGCTGCCGCGACGGCGCCCGCCACGGCTCCCGCTGCTTCCCCGACGGTACCAGCCTCCGCAAGCGACGTGCCGACAATCGAGCACCAGCACAGCGATGTTTCCCGTGAAACCATGGCGCCGTTGCCGACCGCGGCGGCGACGTCAACGAACGCACCCGTCACGCACATGCCCATCGCTCACGACGCAGCGGCGGGCGCGGATTCGGGCATTGCAATCAAGAACACGCTCTCGGCCGATGATTTTCGTCGCATGATGAACCAGATGAAGGGCGGAGCGCCGACCAAATCCACGCAAGCTGCGACCCCCGCTTCACCCATGCCAGCACCGACCGTGCCGGCCGAGCAGAATACGGATGGAGCCCCGCTCGCCGCGAACTCAAAATTTACCTTTGAGAACTTTGTCTACGGCCCCGAGAACAGCCATGCCTATCGCTCGGCACTCAAGTTTGCCGCCCTCGCGGACGAGCGCGGCACATGCACATCACTGTTCATCTACGGCAAATCGGGCCTGGGCAAGACGCACCTGCTGCTTGCCATCAAAAACGAGCTCGCCGAGAAGTCGCCCGAGATCAAGGTCAAGTACGCCAACTCCCAGGCATATCTGGACGACCTGATGACCGAGTTCGACCGCCAAAAGAAGAGCAACGCCCCCATCATGCAGGCGTACCACGGCGTGGACGTGCTCATCATCGATGACATCCAAAACATCATCGGCAAGCGCGCGAGCGTGGACTACTTTTTCCAGCTCATGGACGAGTTCATCCGCAACAACAAGAAAGTCGTCATCGCGGCAGACCGCGCCCCCAAGGACCTGAGCATGGACGAGCGTCTGACCAGCCGCTTCAACGCCGGCATGCTCTGCCTAGTCGCAGAGCCCAGCTACGAGATGAAATACAAGATCTTGCAGCGCTATTACGAGAACACCATCGTCGCCGCTCCCGAGGCAGGCGACGACTCGCTGCTGGCGGCCTATGGGGGCGACGGCGGGCACCTGACCGATGAGCACTTTAAGCACATGGCAGAGGTGTCGGGCACCAACATCCGCGAACTCGAGAGCTTCTGCGAGCGCTGCGCCGGCGAGGCGGGCGACCGCGAACGCGAGGGCGGGGAGCTCACCTTTGACGATATCGACGCCATCGCCAGCCAGTACTTCGACACATCGGCCAAAAAGATCAACGTGCAAACGGTTCAGTCCGTCATCGAAGAGCAGTACGGCGTGACGCACGAGGAGCTCATCGGCCCGCGTCGCAACGCCAATATCGCCAAAGCACGCCATATCGCTATCTACCTGGCCATCGAGATGTGCGAGATGACGACCACGGCGGTGGGCGCCGAATTTGGCAACCGCAACCACTCGACCGTCAGCACGAGCTACAAAAAGGTCCAGAAGATGATCCAGGAAGACCGCACCGTCACCGAAGACCTTAAGTCGCTGCGCGATAAAATTACACTGCGCTCGTAGGGAAATAGAGACACCTGTTGAAAACTTGTCGAAACCACGGGCATAAGGTGTCTAAAACCCAACCCGCGGTGATGAAAAGTTTTGCGCAGGTTTTGAACGTGGAAAACCACCCCTGTTGCACACAGGTTGCTGTCGATTCTCTTTTTGGGTCTGACCTGCGTCTTTGGGAGTAATCAACAGTTTCGTCAGTGCTATTACTATTATTAAGATATTTATATCTATAGAAAGGTATTAAAAGATGAAGTTCACCGTCAGCCAGAGCTCGCTTACACAAGCCATCGGCGTCGTTATGAAGGGTGTCGCTTCGGCATCCACCCTCCCCATCCTGTCGGGCGTGCTCGTTAAGGCCCAAGACGGCATCTTGGAATTCCAGACCTCTAACTACACCATCTCGATCCGTCATCGCATCGCGGCGCATGTCGAAGAAGAGGGCGAGATGGTTATCCCCTGTAAGATGCTCTCCAATATCACCAAGACCCTCCCCGATGCCCCGGTCACCTTTGAGCTGTCCGAGCGCCAGGTGCTGATTGGTTGCGAGAAGAGCTCTTTCCGCCTGAACACGCTCGATGCTAATGACTTCCCCGAGTTTCCGGCCTATGCCATCGAGAGCGCCGTGGAACTGCCGACCGATATCTTGTCCGAGATGGTCGGCCGCGTGTGGCGCGTCACCTCGACCGACAAGGCCCGCCCCATCCTGGGTGGCGTGCACATGAAGGTCGAGAACAACACCGTGCGCCTGGTGGCGACCGATTCCTTCCGTTTGGCCGTGTGCGATACGCAGGTCGAGACCTCGACCCTCGAAGGCTCCTTTGAGCTCAACGTTCCGGCTGACGCCTTTAACGACGCACTGAACATCATGGCCAGCCAGGCGACCATCATGATCGGGGCTACCGACACCCAGGTCGTCTTCGAGGCCGGCAACACCACCTACGTGTCGCGCCGCATCGAGGGCGTGTACCCCAACTACAAGCAGCTCATCCCCGATTCGTGCGTGACGAGCGTCAAGATCGACGTCGCCGCCTTTAACGCCGCCCTCAAGCGCGTGGCCGTTATCGCGAGCGCCAACCCCGCTGTCAAGTTTGAGATTGATGTCGAGAACGGGCAGATGGGCCTGTCCTCCATCTCCAATGACCAGGACCTTGCGCAGGAGACGATCGATGTCGAGGCCGAGGGCGAGTCGGGCACCATCGCCTTCAACTACCACTACATCTTCGGCTGCCTCAATGCCCTGTCCAAGGAGAAGGAGATCACGCTGGAGCTCAAGAGCTACTCGCAGGCGGGCATCTTCAAGTCCTACGACAAGATCAACTACCTGTACCTGGTCATGCCGGTCCGCATCTAGCGCTGCGCCATGACCATGTTCGCCCGCGATCTTTCCGTCGCGCACTACCGCAGCTTCGATAGCTATCGTCTTGCCCTGGACGAGGGCGTGACGATACTTGCGGGACCAAACGCGGCGGGAAAGACCAATCTCATAGAGGCGCTGCAGCTGCTGACGAGCGGCGCCTCGTTTAGGCATCCGACCGCAGCCGAGCTCGTCCATGACGGCGTGGGCTCGTGCAAGGTCGAGCTGAGGCTCGAGGGCGACGGCCGCGTGCTTGATATGGGATTGAGCGCGGAGGACGGTAAGCGCTCGTTTAGCCGCAACGGCAAGAGATGCTCTGCCGCCGGTGTACGCGGGGTTCTGCCGAGCGTGTTGTTTTGCCCTGACCATCTGGACATGGTTAAGCGAGGCGCCAGTGTGCGCCGCGCCGCCCTCGATGACTTTGGCATGCAACTGAGCGCACGCTATGCCGATCTTGCGAGCACCTATGGGCGCTGCGTGACCCAGCGTAACGCCTTGCTCAAGGAGACCTGGTGCTGCCGTGAGATGCTCGGCGCGTGGAACGATTCGATTGCCCGCGCGGGCGCGGCTCTGCTCGTGCACCGGTTGGCCCTGCTCGACCGGCTGGCGGGCCATGTACACACTGCCTACGGGCAAGTGGCGTCCGGCGAGGCTGCCAACGTGACCTATACGTCCACACTGGGGGATTTGCCCCAGGTCGAGGATCGCGAAGAGCTGAAGGGCTGGGCGTACGAGCGCATGCTGGCTGCCCTTGATGAGCACGCCGACGAGGAAATTCGCCGCGGCGTGACGTTGGTGGGACCGCATCGCGATGAGATTGAGTTTACCGTGGCGGGTCGCTCCGCCCGTTCATTTGCCAGCCAAGGTCAACAGCGAACGTTGGTTCTGGCCTGGAAGGTGGCGGAGGTGGCCGTGGCTCGCGATGTCCTGGGCACCGCCCCACTGCTGCTTTTAGACGACGTGATGAGCGAGCTCGACGGCGAGCGTCGCGGCGCTTTTCTGCGGCTGATCGGCGATGATATCCAGACGGTCATAACCACGACCAACCTGGGGTACTTTACCGATGACCTGCTTGATCGAGCCAAGGTGGTGAGCATGGGTGAGACGTGCTAATTACGAGCGCGAGAGCGAAACGGTTGCCTTCAGTGGATTTTTGAACGCAGAGCGTCAGCGCATCCTGGCGGCCGCGACACCTGAGCGCCGCGCGCAGATGGAGGCTGCCGAGGAGTCGCGCGCGGTCTATCGCGCGTGGAACGCGGTGTGCTCGGGCACGCGCGAGGGGCGGCATGTGACGGGCTTGCGCTACCTGCCCGAGTCCAATGAGCTGCTGGTATATCTCGATTCGCCCTCGTGGACGCAGGAAATGACGCTGTTGCGCGAGATCATCCGCGCGCGCATGGAGCGCGCCGGTGCGCATGTGGACGGCCTGGTGTTCAAAACCACCGCGCCGGGTCACACGCCGCCCGCCGCCAAGCAGCGCCTGCGCCCGGCGACGACCGAGCGCCCGCCGGCCCCGCACGCCGACCTAAGTGAGGCCGAGCGCACCGAGATTGAGCGCCAAGTGGCGCCCATCGAAGACCAAAAACTGCGCGAGGCCCTCGAGAATGCCATGAGAGCCAGTGCCGAGTGGGCCAAGGGCGTAGAAAGCAAAAAAGAGCCTTAAATCGCATCTGGTGGCCTTGTAGAGCCAAATACCCTCGTTCCCGAGGGTATTTTTTTACGATAAACTAGTAAGGCTGTACACATTTTCTTGACTGAAGGAGGACGTGTGGCAAACGAAAACGATTACGATGGCGGCGAGATTAAGATTCTCGAAGGTCTCGAGGCCGTTCGTAAGCGCCCGGGCATGTATATCGGCTCGACGAGCGCCAGCGGTCTGCATCACCTGGTGTGGGAGATCGTTGACAACTCCGTCGACGAGGCCATGGCCGGTTTCTGCACCGAGATCCAGGTGACGGTCCACGCCGACAACTCCATCACGGTCGTCGACAACGGGCGCGGCATCCCCGTCGACGAGCACCCTGTTAAAAAGATCCCGACGCTCGAGGTCGTCATGACGATCTTGCACGCCGGCGGTAAGTTCGATAACTCGGCCTATAAGGTTTCGGGCGGCCTGCACGGCGTTGGCATCTCCGTCGTCAACGCACTGTCCAAGCGCGTGGTCGTTCAGGTTCGTCGCGACGGCAACACCTACGAGATGGAGTTCTCGCGCGGCAAGACCGTTAAAAAGATGGAGGTCGTGGGCACCTCGGATTCGACGGGCACCACCGTCACCTTCTGGCCCGACGACGAGATCTTCGAGACCTGCATCTACGATTTCGATACGCTGCACAACCGTCTGCAGGAGACGGCGTTCCTCAATAAGAACCTCAAAATCGTGCTGACCGACGAGCGCGAAGCGACTCCCCACGTGGAGGAGTTTTGCTACGAGGGCGGCATCATCGACTTCGTCAAGTTCCTCAACGAGGGCAAGGACGTCCCCGAGGCCTTTAAGGAGCCCATCTACATCGAGGGCAAATCGGACCCGGACGCGCCTGTGGCCAAGATGGGCGAGGTCGAGGTTTCCCTGCAGTGGAATAGCGGCTACGGCGAGAACGTCATGTCGTTTGCCAACGACATCTACACCCCCGAGGGCGGCATGCACCTTGAGGGTTTCCGCACCGCGCTCACCCGCGTGATCAACGATTACGCGCGCAAGCAGAACCTGCTCAAGGAAAAAGACGCCAACCTGACCGGCGACGATGTGCGCGAGGGCCTTTCGGCCGTTATCTCGGTCAAGCTGCCCGATCCGCAGTTTGAGGGCCAGACCAAGGCAAAGCTCGGCAGCTCCTATATGCGCGCGCTCACACTCAAGATTGTGACCGACGGCCTTGCCGATTACCTCGAGGAGCACCCCAAGCCCGCGCACGAGATCGTCAAGAAGGCGCAACAGGCCTGCAAGGCGCGCAACGCCGCCCGCAAGGCGCGCGAGGCGACCCGCCGCAAGAGCCTGCTCGAGACGGCGTCCCTGCCCGGTAAGCTCGCCGACTGCTCGGTGCGCGATGCCGAGCTGACCGAGCTCTTCATCGTAGAGGGCGACTCGGCAGGCGGTTCGGCCAAGGACGGCCGTCGCCGAGACATCCAGGCGATTCTGCCCCTGCGCGGCAAGATTTTGAACGTCGAACGCGTTGGTGACCATCGCGCGTTCTCGAGTGACACCATCCAGTCGCTGATTACCGCGATTGGCTGCGGCGTCACGACGAGTGCCGGCGACGGCGGCGACTTCGATATCACCAAGGCGCGCTACCACAAGATCATCATCATGACCGATGCAGACGTCGACGGTGCGCATATCCGCATCCTGCTGCTGACGTTCTTCTACAAGTACATGCGTCCGCTGATCGATGCCGGCTACGTCTATGTTGCCTGCCCGCCCATCTTTGGCATCAAGGTGCGCAACAAGATTCATTACGTGTATCCCAACGGCCGCCAGCCCGAAGACGAGATTCTGCGCGACACCATTCAGAGCCTGGGTCTGAACCCCGACGACAATGACGAGGACGGCAAAGCCAAGGACGGCAAGATTACCAAGAAGCGCAAAGGCTATACCGTCCAGCGCTACAAGGGCTTGGGCGAGATGGACCCCAAGCAGCTTGCCTCGACGACGATGGACCCCAAGACCCGTATCCTGCAGCGCGTGTCGATCGAGGACGCCGTGGTGGCGGACCGTGCCGTGCGCGAGCTGATGGGTTCCGAGGTCGGCTATCGCCGCGAGTACATTGAGAAGCACGCACATGATGCACGATTCCTTGATGCTTAAGAGGAGGTAACGTGGCAGACGATATCAACAACAATGAGGGTATGGGCGAGGCCGGCGACGCCGGCATGCCCGACGATCTGAAGCGCCTGCTTGCCCGTGCTGAGCAGGGCGAGGACGGCGACCCGGACGCCTATAACCCCGATGTCGATGATGACGAGGAAGAGGATGACGACGGCGAGCTCGAGGAGAGTTTTGGCGAAGTCGACCGTGGCGCCTCGGCCGGCGAGGATATCAACGGCGGCCAGCTCCAGATTTCGGAGTTCGGTCGCGAGATGAAGCAGTCGTTTATCGAGTATTCGATGTCGGTCATCACGGCGCGCGCCCTGCCGGACGTGCGCGACGGCTTGAAGCCGGTGCACCGCCGCATCCTGTACGCGATGAACGAGAGCGGCATCTACCCCAACCGCCCACACAAGAAGTCGGCGTGGACGGTCGGCGAAGTTATCGGTAAGTACCACCCGCACGGTGACTTTGCGGTCTACGAGGCCATGGTCCGCTTGGCGCAGTGGTTCTCCATGCGCACGCCGCTCATCGACGGTCACGGCAACTTCGGCAACATCGACGGCGACGGCGCGGCGGCCATGCGTTACACCGAGAGCCGCCTGGCAAAGCCCGCCATGGAACTGTTGCGTGACTTGCAGAAGGATACCGTCGACTGGCAGCCCAACTACGACGAATCGCTCGCCGAGCCCGTGGCACTGCCTGCGCGCTTCCCCAACCTGCTGGTCAACGGCAGCCAGGGCATCGCCGTCGGCATGGCCACCAACATCGCCCCGCATAACCTCACCGAGGCGATCGAGGCCACCTGCTACCTGATCGACAACCCCGACGCCACCGTCGACGAGCTCATGCAGATCATGCCCGGTCCGGACTTCCCCACCGGCGCCATCATCATGGGCAGCGCCGGCATTAAGCAGAGCTACGAGACCGGCCGCGGCTCCATTACCGTGCGTGCCAAGGCACACGTGGAGTCCACCAAGACCGGTCGCAGCCGCCTGGTCTTTACCGAGATTCCCTACATGGTCAACAAAGGCACCCTGCAGGAGAAGATCGCCCAGCTCGTCAACGACAAGCGCATCGAGGGCATCTCGGATATGCGCGATGAGTCCAACCAGAAGGGCATCCGTCTGGTCATCGAGCTCAAGAAGGGCGTCATTCCGCAGGTCGTGCTCAACAACCTGTATAAGTACACCTCGCTGCAGACGACCTTTGGCGCCAACAACCTGGCGCTTGTCAACGGCGTTCCCAAATGCCTGAGCCTGCGCGAGATGCTGCAGCACTACATCGACCACCAGGTCGACGTCGTCACTCGCCGTACCCGTTTTGACCTTAAGAAGGCCCAGGCCCGCGCGCATATCCTCGAGGGTTACCTGATGGCCCTTGACCATATCGACGAGGTCATCAGCATCATCCGCTCCTCGCAGACCGACTCCGAGGCCAGCAGCCGCCTGATCGAGCGCTTTGGCTTTACGCCCGAGCAGACCACGGCCATCCTCGAGATGAAGTTGCGCCGCCTGACCGGCCTGGAGCGCGACAAGATCCAAGAAGAGTTGGACGGCCTGCGCCGCGCCATCGCCTACTACGAGGACCTGCTGGCGCATGAGGAGAAGATCCTGGGCGTCATCAAGGAAGAGATGCGCGAGATCTCCAAGAAGTTCGGCGACAAGCGCCGCACCGAGATCAGCCAGGTTGAGAAGGACCTGGATGTCGAGGACCTCATCGCCGACGAGGATATGGTCGTGACCATCACCCACACCGGCTATGTCAAGCGCATTCCGGTGGCCGCCTACCGTGCCCAGAAACGCGGTGGCAAGGGTGTGTCGGGCGTCAACCTCAAAGAGGACGATGTTATCGACGAGATGTTCATCGCGTCCACGCACGAGTACGTGCTGTTCTTCTCGAGCAAGGGCAAGGTCTATCGCCTGAAGGTGCACGAGCTGCCGGTGGGTACGCGCCAGGCGCGCGGTACCGCGATCGTCAACCTGCTGCCCTTCGAGGAGGGCGAGAAGATCGCGAGCGTCATCAGCTGCCGCGAGTTCCCGGCCGACGAGTACCTGATGTTTGCCACCAAGAGCGGCATGGTCAAGAAGACCGTGATGAGCGCATATGATCGCAGCCGTCGCGACGGCCTGATCGCTATCAACCTGCGTGACGACGACGCGCTGCTGAACGTGCGCCGCGTGCGCGAGGGCGACAAGATTATCCTAGCCACCACCGCGGGCAAGGCGATCATGTTCTCCGAGGAGCAGGTGCGCGCTACCGGCCGCGACACCAGCGGCGTTCGCGGTATCGGCATGAAGGACGGCGTGAGCGTTCTGGGCATGGAAGTCACTAACGGCAACGGCGATCTGTTCGTCATCACCGAGCGCGGCTACGGCAAGCGCACACCGGTTGCGGACTACCCGGAGCAGAATCGCGGCGGCCAGGGTGTCTACACCATCCAAATGACCGAGCGTAAGGGTAACCTTGCGGCCATGAAGACGGTGGGCCCGCAGCACGAGCTGTTCATCGTGACGGAGGGCGCGACGGTCATTCGCGTCAAGACCGACGAGATCAGCCAGACTGGCCGCGCCACCCAGGGCGTCAAGATGATGACCGTCGACGACAACGACCGCATCTGCGCCGTGGCCCGTATGACGGCAGCCAAGGAAAAACCCGAAGGCGAAGCCACAGAAGATGGCTCTGTCCCCGAAGAAACCCCTGTCGATCTAGGCGACGGCAACGACATGCCAGAAGATCTCCTAGACGAGTAAGAGGCCCTAGCTGGTAAAAATTATCAGACCCCATATATCGGCGGTCGGCGCACCTGCGCGCCGACCGCTTTTTTGAAAACCTAGGGACCCGCGTTCGCCCCGGCCGCCCGGCGGCATATGAAGTCGATCGCGAGTTCCGCACGAGCCGGAGAGCACTTAATGTGCTCTCCGTGCGAGTCAGGACTGTCCGAGCAGGCGACTTCATAT
>JAXJET010000028.1:0-2229 GCA_036301285.1 Collinsella aerofaciens | reverse complement strand
GACGCCGGCGTCGAAGAGCTCGACGGCCCGCCTCCTGGACTCCAGGTCGTGCTTCACCCTGAGGTCTATACTCATGGAAAACCTCCCATTTCCCGATGTCCAAGAAATGGGAGGCAGTTCACTGTCCCCTTTGTGGTGGTTTTTATGTTGATGGGTTAACAAATGGGGTATTTGGGTACGGGTGTCGCCTTATGCGACTAAGATGTTTACCCGTAAGCATTATGCAAGCGAAAGGCGGTCGTCTCCCATGCAGCAGAACGACGAGACACGTTTCGAGGACTTTGTCGGACTGATCAGCGGGCTCTACAAGGAGATTCAGCGCATTAAGACATCCGAGGGCGCAAGGCTGGGCCTCAAGGGCTCCGACGTTATGTGCCTGTACTATCTTGAGCGCAGCAAGGACGGCCTGACTGGCGCTGACCTGGCTCGCATGGCAGGCGTGACCCGCGCCGCCGTCTCGCGTACGCTCGCGCATCTGGAGGAGGGCGGCTACGTCGAGGTCGATGATTCGGGCGATGCCGCCGTTAAGTATCGTGCTCCGGTGCGCCTGACCGCTCTGGGCGGCGAGAGCATGAGCGAAGCGGACCGCATCATTCGCGAGGTGCTCGATACCACCGGTAAGGCTATGGGTGTGGAGCAGCGCGAGCAGATGTATGCGTCGCTGCGCACGATTCTCAACACCCTGCGCGAGCTGTAGGGCCGCCAAGGCTTTTGCTTCCAATTAACAACTGCATAGTCCTGTTTGAGCGCGTATACCGTGCCGGGGCCTTGCTGTCAAAATTCCCTGCGCGGGACCTGCGCAAGAAAGGATTCGCTATGTCCGTCCGCATTATTACCGATTCCGCAAGCGATATGTCGCCGGCCGAGCACCCAGCACTGGCCGTTTTGCCGCTGTCCGTCACCTTTGGCACCGATGTGTACATGGATGGCATCGACATCGATCACCAGCGCTTTTACGAGATGCTCGTGGAGCGCGATGAGCTGCCCAAGACCGGCCAGGTCAACCCGTACGCGTTTTCGCAGGCGATTGCCAAGGTTCGTGAAGCCGGCGATGAGGCTGTGATTATTACCGTGGGCGCTAAGCTATCAGGCACCAATCAGAGTGCCCGTACCGCACTTGCCGAGGCGCCGGGCGGCGACGTGTACGTGGTGGATAGCAATAACGTCACTCTGGGCGAGCGTGTCCTGGTCGAGTATGCCCTGCGCCTGGTGGATGAGGGCCGTAGTGCGGCCCAGATCGCGGCGGCCGTCGAGGCCGTCCGTGACCGCGTGGTCGTCATCGGCCTGCTCGAGACGCTGGAGTACCTGGTGCGCGGCGGTCGTCTGTCTGCTGCGGCCGGCGCCGTGGGCACGCTGCTCAACGTAAAGCCTGTGGTGGCTGTCGAGGACGGTCTGATCGTGCAGCTGGGCAAGGCGCGCGGTTCCAAGAACGGCCGCAACCTGCTGAACCAAAAGGTCGAAAAGGCGGGCGGCATCGACTTTTCCATGCCGCTGGCGCTCGGCTATACGGGTCTTTCGGATGCGGTGCTCAAGAAGTATATCGAGGACAGTGCCGCGTTGTGGGCCGGCCATGCCGAGGGTGAGCTGCCCATCCACACTATCGGCGCCACCATCGGCACCCACGTGGGCCCCGGCGCTGTAGCCGTAGCCTTCTTCCGCCCCGCCAACTAGCTTTCCGGTCAAAACCACCACAAAGGGGACAGGTACCTTTGTGGTGGTTTATGCTGGGTTCGGTTGAAAGGAGCACGCAATGGCGTCTGAGGGCTTTTTTGAACGGGTGTACGAGGTGGTCGAGCAGATCCCCGAGGGGATGGTCGCCACGTATGGTCAGGTGGCGCTGCTTGCCGGTCGACCACGAAGTGCGCGGTATGTGGGGTATGCCCTGCATAGCAATCCGCGCCCCGGCGAGATTCCCTGTCACCGCGTGGTGTTTGCCGACGGGCGCATATGCGAGGGTTTTGCTTTTGGCGGTCCCGATGCTCAACGTGAGCTTTTGCTAGGGGAGGGTGTGGCGTTTAAGGACGACATGCACGTCGACCTGGCCGTCTGTCGTTGGCCTGCCGGACTCTAACAGCTCTGCCGTGGCCAGAACCACCACAAAGGTGCCTGTGAACTGCCTCCCATTTCTTGGACATCGGGAAATGGGAGGTTTTCCATGAGTATAGACCTCAGGGTGAAGCACGACCTGGAGTCCAGGAGGCGGGCCGTCGAGCTCTTCGACGCCGGCGT
>JAXJET010000027.1:0-38886 GCA_036301285.1 Collinsella aerofaciens | reverse complement strand
GCACGCCCGGTCCCGTTCCGAACCCGGAAGCTAAGCCCCATCGCGCCGAGAGTACTGCGGGGTCAGCCCGTGGGAGGCCAGGGCGCCGCTGACCGGTGGACGGCACCGAGCCGTCATCCGAAACTGGAGAAGGGGGAGGCCGCGAGGCCTCCCCCTTTTTTGCGTTAACACTTCACAATGTAGTTGCATTTCACCCGTGACCCGGTTGGGCTTATTGGAAATGAGCCTTTATTTAAAGACAATAAATCGAATCACAAGGGCAACTGCTATGACCACAATGATTAAAAGTAGCAATTGGAGTCGATGCTGCTTACGTCGTTTACTTGATGAGACGAAGATCGTTTTCCCTTGTTTTGGCGTCTCGAGATAACGAGCCGAATGCGTTAAGGTTTGTTTAGGTCGAGGACCTCTTTGCTGCCGAGTTATGGGCGTTTTCGTCGGGTCGTCAATGATCGCGCTGTTTTTTGATAACGGTGCATCTTTCAGATATACGGGATCGCTCGATGCGACGCCCATGTGCTTACGTCCTGTCTGGGCATCTTCGAGCGTTTGATATCGATTTCTCGTCACATACTCGGGCTCTGCATCATTAATGGGCTCTTGCGAGATGTGGGGGCGATGGAACCGCGGCGGCTGCGTGGAAGTATCTTCCCCCTGCGCCGGCATGAACATATTGTTCTGGTTTTGGTCGTCCATGATGCCCTTTAGCTCGTTGCCAACAACGTGTACGTGCTCATTGTAAGCCCCTTGTTATTTGTAGCTGTGGACATACTCGTTATTTAAGCTCTGGTTCAAAGAACCTTTACCTTCCTAGAACCTGAGTCATACACACTTAGATATGCTTATAGTACAGGACTCAAAAAACTTTATAGTCGATGTATATATGAGCATCGGGTGGGCATATATAAGAGCGTCAAAAGAAGTCCCTGCCACCTGGAAGATGGCTCGGCAGTCCCTAAAAGGAGTGGTAGTCATGGCAAGCATGGTTCCTTATCGTTCGGTCTTTGGTGTTCGTCCCTCTGCTAGCTCGTTGTTTGACCTCTTTGATGACATGACCGATCTGGCAAACAACTCGATCGCCTCTAAGGCGTTCCCCGTCGATGTTGAGGACAAGGGCGACGGGTACGAGGTCAAGGCCTATTTAACCGGCGTCGCAAAGGATGACATCGATGTTGAGCTCAATGAGGGCCGTCTTTCCATTAGCGTGAATGTCGAGGAGAGCGAAGAGAACGAGGGCAAGAACTTCCTGCAGAAGGAGTTTAGCTCGTACAGCGCGACGCGCGGTGTGTACCTGAAGGATGCTTCGAGTGAGGGCCTTTCTGCAAAGTACGCCGACGGCATCCTTACCGTTACAGTTCCTAAGATTGTCGAGAAGAAGAACGTTACGAAGATTTCCATTGACTAAGGCTATCGGCTATTAACATCGGTGCCTGCGTTAAGGGGGCTGGGAAGTGATTCCCGGCCCCCTTTTCTATTTGAGACGGCCTACTGAATGGTCATGGGCCGATATTGCCCTGCTGGACGTATCGTGAGTTTATGCGGGCCCTCAACGCGGGTGGCGGTGCTGCCAAGCGCGTTGTCGAGTGTTGCGCCGAGGGAGTTTGCGTAGCATTTGACGGTAAGACTTGGGCGATTGTTGTCTTGGCTAATGTGCATCGCGATAAGTTGCTCGGTGCGATCGGTTACCAGCGCGCGTGCGGCATCGGCGGCCTGATTGTTGGAGAGATGTCCTTTTGCAGACAGGATGCGTTCCTGAAGAAAGCGGGGATAGTCTCCTTGACGCAGCATGGCTACATCGTGGTTGCTTTCGAGCGCGAGAATGCGACAGTCCTTGAGCGCATCGATGGCATGATTCGACAACTCGCCGGTGTCGGTGGCAAAGCCAATTGAATCACCCTGAGCGTCAAACCGGTAGCCGACGGGATTAACGACGTCGTGGGATGTCGAATATGTCTGAATGTGGACCCCGGCAATAGAGAGGGTGTCACCTGGGTCAAATTCCTCAACAGGCAGATGTGCGAGGCTTTCTTTTGATGTGAGCGTGCCTCTACTGGAAAAGATCGGGCCATTCCAATGCTTACACCATACCTCAAGCCCCTTAATGTGGTCGCTGTGCTCATGGGTGACAACAAGGGCGGACACGTCGTCTGCCGAAAGGCCGAGCTCCGCCATGCGTTTGAGCGTCTCGCGGCGAGACAGTCCGTCATCGACCATAATGAGCCCCTGCGGGCCCTCGATGAGTGCGCAGTTGCCTTTAGAGCCACTGCCGAGGATATGAAGGTGCAGGCGAGACATAAGATTCCAAAGGATACAATGGGTGCGGACGAATAGAGGAGGAAGCGAATGCCAACGGTATCACAGCATTACGGACACCATGCCGCGCCTGGGGCAGTCGATGAGACCCGGACGAGGCAGCAGGCTGCTCCTGTCGTGCTCATGGTATCAGGCGGTGCGGACTCGACGGCACTGCTTCTTATGGCGTGCACATCAAAGCTGGATATCCAAGATGGACGCGGCGTTGCCCCCATTGCTCGCGAGCGCCTGCATGTGCTGCATGTAAACCATCATCTGCGCGGCAAGGCGTCCGATGGCGACGAGGCCTTTGTGCGTGAGCTCTGCGCGCAATATGGTTTACCGCTGTGTGTTGAGCACGCTTATTTTGATGGGGAGTCGGGCAATATCGAGGCGGCTGCGCGCGAGGTGCGCTATGCCGCGGCGCGAAGGTATGTGCGCGAACTATGTGCCAAGACGGGGGCGCCGAGAACGGCGGCGCGTATCTGTACTGCCCATACCTCTTCGGACCGCGCGGAAACATTTTTGATGAACGCCATTAAGGGGTCGGGTCCAGCTGGGCTTTCGAGTATTCCCCGCCGAAGGAATATCGTGGTGCGTCCCTTGCTCGACCTAACTCATGGCGAGCTAGTGGACTATCTACAGGTACATGGGCAGCCGTGGCGTGAAGACGAGAGCAATGAGGATATCTCGTATCTGCGAAACTACGTGCGCCATCGAGTGATGCCGGTGGTGGCACAGCGCAACGCGAGCGTCTGCAAGACGATTGGCGCCGCCTGCGAGATCTTAGGCGATGAGGACGCGTTTCTATCCCAGCTGTCGGCACAGGCGTTTCGAAGCTGTTTGCGCAAAGAGGCAGCGGGCGCACTGGTGCTCGATGCCAGGCGCCTTGCTGCGGCCGAGGTGGTAATCGCGCGGCGCATCGTGCGACTGGCGATTAAGCGCATCGATCCGGACGCTCGTCCCGAGATGCGGCATGTTGAGCGAGTCCTTTCCTGCGTTGCCGAGGGTGCCGGCTCGGTCACGCTTCCGGCGGGAATTGACGCGCGCGTTGAGTTTGGCATGCTGGCGTTTAAGGCCCCGGTGGCTCGCGAGGGCCTGGTCGCGGACTGGGTTACCGTACCCGGTCGTTTGCCGTTGGGCGGGGGACGTATGCTGGTCGCAGAGTCGATGGCCGTTGAGCCGGGATGCGATATCGTGCGCCGCGCCCGTGAGCTTGCGGCTGCCGGGGAAGTGACAGCTTTGGTAGACGCGGCTGCCCTGGGTTTTGCCGACAGCGATAGTGAGCGGATCCTGGCGGGCTCGCGTGGCGAGATCCCTGCCGAGGCGCGATTGGCACGCCTGTGGGTGGACGGTCCCGCACCGGGAGACGTGATGTGCCCGTTAGGAATGAGTGGCCGAAGCAAGAAGGTATCCGACTTGCTAGGAGAGGCTCGCATTCCCGTTTCCGAGCGCGCCGGCGTGCCCATGGTGAGGACGGCGCCGGGGGGTGCCGTGGTGTGGGTCGCCGGAGTTCGCGCGGACGAGCGTTTTAAGTGCACGGTGGCGACACGCGTGGCCTATCTGCTTCGTGTGGTCGACGCGGATTAGCCCCTCGCACCAGCTTTTCTGTGCGGCGTTGACGGTATTCCCGCGCTGATGGTGCGCGGGCTGGAAAATATACCCCGTGCGCTGCTAGAATGTGTAGTTCGCGTCCATACGGCGGTGTGTGGGCGATTAAGCACAAGAAAGGGTTGTCATGGCTTCTCAACATCCGGATATCGAGAAGGTTCTGTTTACGCAGGAGGATATCGACGGTATCGTTTCTCGCCTGGGCGAGGAGATTACGCGCGACTACGCTGGTAAGGATCTGGTGCTGATCGCGGTTCTGCGCGGCGCTGTTGTCTTTATGGGCGACCTGATGCGCAAGATCGAGCTGCCGACCAACATCGATTTCATGGCTGTTTCGAGCTATGGCGACGGCGTGAAGTCTTCGGGCATCGTGCGTATCATTAAGGACCTGGATATCGACATCCGCGGTCGCGACGTGCTGATCGTCGAGGACATTCTGGACTCGGGCCTGACCCTCAAGTACCTGATGAAGAACCTCGAGAGCCGTAAGCCTGCCTCGCTGGAGGTCGCTGCCTTCCTGTGGAAGGACGTTGAGGACCGTACCTCGGCCATCACGCCCAAGTATGTTGGAACCCATTGCCCCGATGCCTTTGTGGTGGGCTACGGCCTCGATTACGCCGAGCGCTATCGCAACCTTCCGTATCTGGGCATTTTGAAAGCGGAGGTTTATTCGTAAGATGCCCGACGACCGTAACGATAATAATTCTCAGACTCCCCGGGACCCAAAGATCCCGGGGATGCCCGGAGGCAAGAAGCCCACGCGTACGGGCTGGCTGTATTTCCTTTTGGCTTGCGCGCTTCTGGGCTATGCCTTCTTTAATATGGGTTCCGGCTTTGCCAGCTCCAGCAATACCGTTAAGCTTGCGACGAGCGAGATGGTCAGCGCCATTAAGCAGGATCGCGTCGAAGATTTGACCTATACGGTTCAAGACGGAAGCGTGGCGGGTCATTACTGGAAGACGAAAAAGGACAAGGGCGACACGAGTGAGCTCAAGAGCTTCTCTTCGACCTATGTCGGCTCCGATTCGCTTGCCGAGCTTATGGCGGAGCACCCCGATACCAAGTACATCGTCAACACCAATGACCCCGATTTTTGGGGCGACTTGGCGATGAGCGTGCTTCCGACGATCGCCCTGATCGCCATCATGTTCTACTTTATGCGCCAGATGATGGGCGCCAACAACAGGAACATGCAGTTTGGCAAGACCAACGCCAAGACCAACGAGGCCACGCGCCCCAAGGTCAAGTTTGAAGACGTTGCCGGCGTGGACGAGGCCGTCGAGGAGCTCGAGGAGATCCGTGACTTTTTGAGTGATCCGGACCGCTATCGCAAGCTGGGTGCCAAGATTCCGCGCGGCGTTTTGCTGGTTGGTCCTCCGGGTACCGGTAAGACGCTGCTGGCTAAGGCCGTTGCCGGCGAGGCGGGCGTGCCGTTCTTTAGCATCTCGGGTTCTGACTTTGTCGAGATGTTCGTGGGCGTCGGCGCCAGCCGCGTGCGCGACCTCTTTAAGGAGGCCAAGTCTCAGGCTCCGTCGATTATCTTTATTGACGAGATTGATGCCGTGGGACGTCAGCGCGGAGCCGGTCTGGGTGGCGGTCACGACGAGCGCGAGCAGACGCTCAACCAGCTGCTGGTCGAGATGGACGGTTTTGAGGAAAGCGAGTCGGTCATCCTGATCGCCGCAACCAATCGCCCCGATATTCTGGATCCGGCATTGCTGCGCCCCGGTCGTTTTGACCGTCAGGTCACGGTCGACCGTCCGGACGTAAAGGGCCGCGAGCAGATCTTGCGCGTGCATGCCGAGAATAAGCCGATGGACGAGGACGTTAAGTTTGAGAAGCTCGCCCAGATGACCGTTGGCTTTACCGGTGCCGATCTGGCAAACCTGCTCAACGAATCTGCGCTGCTGGCTGCTCGCCGCCATCGTTCCGTGATCTCGATGGACGAGGTCGAGGAGTCGATGGAGCGCGTGATTGCCGGACCGCAACGCAAGGGTCGTGTGATGACCGAAGCCGAGCGCACCACGATTGCCTACCATGAGAGCGGCCATGCTCTGGTGGGTCACATCTTGGAGCACTCCGATCCGGTCCACAAGATTTCGATTGTCAGTCGCGGTCAGGCTCTGGGCTACACGCTGCAGCTTCCGCAGGAGGATCACTTCCTCAAGACCAAGAACGAGATGCTCGACGAGCTTGCCGTGTTCTTGGGCGGCCGCGTTGCCGAGGAGCTCATGTGCGATGACATCACGTCGGGCGCGAGCAACGACCTGGAGCGCGCGACCAAGATGGCGCGCGAGATGGTTACGCGTCTGGGCATGAGCGAGGAGCTGGGAACGCAGGTGTTTGGCGAGGCACAACATCAGGTGTTCCTTGGTCGCGATTACGCCGATCACCAGGATTACTCCGAGGAGACGGCGCGCCGCATCGACATCGAGGTCCAGCGCATTATGCGTGAGGCCCATCGTCGCGCGGTTGAGATTCTGGATGCCCGTCGCGATCAGCTCGATCTGATGGCGAAGGTGTTGCTTGAGCGCGAGACCGTCGAAGGCGACGCCGTGAACGCCCTGCTCGACAACGAGTGGGATGCCTACCTTGAGCGCGAGGGCGATATCCTGGCGGCCAAGGAGGAGCGCAATGCCAAGGCGGCCGGCATACCGACCAAGAAGCGCGCGCCTCGTATGAGCGAGGAGGAGCTGGCGGCTGATGCCGCGGCTTTTGCGCAGGCGGCCATGCAGGAGGATGCCGAAGTCGCATCTGATGATGCCGGCGATGACCGTGCCGTCGATGCCGACGCCGACGCCGACAAATAGTCTTTGTGGCGAAAGCCTCCGCGGGGAAACCTGCGGAGGCTTTTTCTTTTGAGCGATATGGGGCCGTCTTTTGATTGGGGACAGACTTAAATGAGCGTTTTCACGCATTTAAGTCTGTCCCCAATCAACATTGCTGCGGCACTTTGCTCAACTAAAGCGTACAATAGCGCCTATGCGAAAGGGGAACAGATGATCAACGAAACTATGTATGCTCGCGGCGCGGAAAGCTCCATCATCCGTGAGATTTTTAGCTATGGCCTTGAGCGCAAGGTGCAGATCGGTGCGGAAAACGTATTCGATTTTTCGCTGGGCAATCCGAGCGTTCCGGCGCCCGCTGCTGTGGCTGAGTCGATTAAGAAGGCCCTGGAGCTGCCGAGTGACCAGTTGCACGGCTACACCCCCGCTCCGGGCCTGCCGCAATGTCGAGCAGCCGTCGCCGAATCGCTCAACCGCCGCTTTGGAACGAACTATGAGGGTAAGGACGTCTTTATGACGGTGGGTGCCGCGGCTTCGCTCACCTGCACGCTCAACGCCGTTACGAACCCGGGCGACGAGGTTATTGTTATCGCCCCGTACTTTCCGGAGTATCGCGTTTGGATTGAGAAGGCCGGCTGTACGTGTGTTGAGGCGCTCGCCGATGAAGATACGTTCCAGCTGAGCGTGGACAACGTGCTCAAGGCGATTACCGATAAGACGACTGCCGTCATCATCGACTCGCCCAACAATCCGACTGGTGCCGTATATACACGCAACACGCTGACGCGACTGGCCAATGTTCTGCGCGAGGCCAACGCTCAGCGCGATCCCGAGAATCCGATTATGCTCATCTCGGATGAGCCGTACCGCGAGATCGTGTACGGTGCCGAGGTGCCTTGGGTGCCCTCGATCTACGAGCACACCATCGTGTGCTACTCGTATTCCAAGTCGCTGTCGCTGCCGGGTGAGCGCGCGGGGTGGATCTTGGTTCCCAACACCAATCCGCAGGCTGCCCGTCTGATGCCGGCTGTTGCGGGCGCTGCCCGTACGCTGGGTTTTGTATGCGCACCGGCACTCTTCCAGCGCGTGATCATCGATTGCATCGATGAGCCGAGTGATGTCGGGGCCTATGCCCGCAACCGCACGGCGCTCACCGATGCTTTGACGGACTACGGCTATACCTATGTTGAGCCGGACGGTGCTTTCTACCTGTGGGTGAAGGCACTCGAGCCCGATGCGAATGCGTTTTGCGAGCGCGCAAAGAAGTATGAGTTGCTTGCGGTTCCCTCGGACAGCTTTGGTATGCCGGGTTGGTTCCGCCTGGGCTATTGCGTGAGCTACGAAACGATTGTCAATTCGCTACCCGCTTGGAAACAGTTGGCGGACGAGTATCGTTAAAAGTAAAGCGCTCTGCCTACAATGTTTTACGTGAAACGGGGTTTGGTGTTAAGCCGGACCCCGTTGTCATGGACGTTGTGTCTTTGGGATGGAGTGGTTTTACGACTATCGAAGGCTATGCGTACAATGAATATAAGCGACGGCCGTGCCAGATAAGGAGACCTGATGCCCTACCTGCTTTCTTGTGACATTCATACCCATACGATGTTCTCTGCGCATGCATATTCGACCATTGAGGAGAATGTGTACTGGGCGGCAGAGCGTGGTCTGCAGGTGCTCGGATCTGCCGACCATTTGAGCTCTATGGTTACGGCTTGCCCCAATGACCTGCGCAGTTACCAGTTCTTTATCAACCAGGATATCTGGCCGCGCATTTGGAGCGGCGTGCTGGTGCTGCGTGGTGCCGAGGCCGATATCGTTTCGCTGGACGGAAGCCTGTTTGGCGAGGACACTCCTGTCACGCTCGATATCGCCGGCGATTCGTACAGCCGTCAGCATTCACTGTTCGATTTGGTTACGCGTAATTTGGATTATTTGGTTGCAAGCGTGCATAATCCGCAGATTGCTGAGGGCGCGACGCTGGCCCAGACGACCGAGATGTATATCAATGCCCTGGAGCACCCCAAGGTGTTCATGCTGGGTCACACGGGGCGTTCGGGCGTGCCGTTCGATATCGACGAGGTGCTGTTGGCAGCTAAGGCCAAGCACAAGATTATCGAGATCAACAACCATAGTCTTGAACACGGTGTCGACACTGAGCATTGGGCCGTATGCCGCAAGATTGCCGAGCGCTGCGCCGAGCTGGGCGTGGGCATTGGCGTTTCGACCGATGCGCACATTGGCATGGCAATTGGTAAGCTCGATTACGCTCGCAAGATGCTCGACGAGATTCACTTCCCGTTGGATCTGATCGTGACGCGCGATCGCGAGACGCTGCTGCGCGAGATGGCGGCAGCCGGCGTGTGCGATCTGCGCAATGGGATGTAGCGGAATTTATAAACCAAGCGAAGGGGGGGGCGGCCCAGACGGGTCGCCCCCTTTCTTGTCCCAAAAATCTACTGAGGTTGGTTAGCGGCGTTCGAGGACCGCTACGGTTTCGGTGTGGTCGGTGTGAGGGAACATGTCGACTGGCGTGATCTTGAGCAGGCGATAGCCTCCGTCGAGGAGCTGGTGCAGGTCGCGCTCTTGAGTCACGGGGTTGCAGCTGATATAGGTGATGCGGCGCGGCTTAAGCGCGCAGGCAGCTTCGAGGAACTCGGGGGTAGAGCCGGCGCGCGGCGGATCGATGGAAAGGACATCGACCCGCTCGTTGTTGTCGGCGGCATCTAGGATGTAGTCGGTGGCATCGTCGGCCATAAACCAAGCGCTGCGGGTGAGGCCGTTGAGCTCGGCATTACGACGTGCGTCGGCAATGCCGGCGTGGTTGCGCTCCACGCCAAGCAGCATAATACCGACGCCCTTGTCCTGGGCGGCTTTGGCTGCGCACAGGCCGATAGTTCCACTACCGCAATAGGCATCCATGAGTACGTCGCCCTGCTGCAGGTCCATGCCGTCAATCGCGAGCTGATAGAGCAGCTCGGTCTGCTGCGGGTTGGTCTGGTAGAACGCGGTGGGGGAGATATCGAACTCGCAGCCGAGCAGCTGGTCGCGCATGCACTCGGCGCCATATACAATGCGGGTTTCCTCGCCGAGGATGGCGTTGCCGGGACGTCCGTTGATGTTTTGGGCGACGGTGACGATGTGCGGATTGAGTGCGGCGACAGCCTCAAAGAACTCCTGCGCATGCGGCAAGTCGCGCTGAGCGGTCACGAGCGTGACCATGACCTGGTCGGTACGCCAACCGCAGCGGACGACGGCATAGCGAAGTAAACCAAGATGCTTGTCCTCATTAAAGGCGGGAATATGCAGCCGCTCAGCTTCGCGTGCGATGCCGTTGAGAATCTGACGGGCACCCGGTGCCTCGACAGGACACTCGGGTACGGCAACGATCTTGTGCGTGCCGCGCTCAAAGAAACCGCAACGGACAGCACCCTCCTTACCGGGAGCAAAGGGAGTGGCAGCCTTATGACGAAAGCCACGCGGCGCGGGATATTTACCCGGGTCGCCCAGGGTGACGCCCATACCACGAATGGGGTCGACGCTAATACCCTCGCGCTCGCAAAGAGCAGCAAAAAGCTCCTCCATAGCAGCCTGCTTGGTCGCCAACTGCTTCTTATAAGGACGATTGAGCGCCGTGCACCCACCGCAAGCTTTCATGATTGAACAGGGAGACTTGGGGTCCACAGCCTTACGCGCAGACGAAGCCTGATCTTTATGCGAGCGCTTGGAACGAATCTGAGGCGCTTTGTCTCCGCCTCGACGAGAGTCAGAACGCTTGGTCTTAGCCCTGCTCTTGGTCAATTTGCTTTTTGCAGCTTTAGAAGACTTGGATTTCGTAGAAGATTTCTCCTCCTTTGACCCCTCAGCCGCTTCCACCAAAGCACGACGAGCCCTACGCTCCGCACGAGATTCTGCCATGAATTAACCCCACTATTAAATAAAAGAAAAGTCCGAAGCAATTGTACCGTGCATTCAACGTGCTCGATTGGAGGGGACGCCTATTTAAGGTCCCGAGCACGCTGTCTCCCGGAATGCCGGCAGCCGTCACGGTATTTAATTTGTCGCGAGTTCCGCACGAACAGGAGGCCACTTAATGTGGCCTCCGTCGTGAGCAGGACTGTAGAGCAGCAAATTAAATACCGTGACGGCTGCCGGCATTCCGGGAGACAACCTTGTACTCCATCTCACTAAAGTGTATGATTCTGAACGTTACATAGCCCACTTTACTTAACTAAAGTGCCACCAAGGGGGAATACCATGAATACCGATATGTCTCGTCGTCAGTTTGTTGGTCTAGCCGGCTCGCTCGCCACGGTGCTTGGCCTTGGTCTTGTCGGTTGCGGCGGTGGTGCCGGCAAGGGTTCCGCTGCCGGTTCTGCTGCAGTCAAGGACGTGAAGGGCGCTGCGGAGTCCAAGAAGCTCGTGGTGGGCTTTGATAAGTCCTATCCTCCGTACGGCTTTGTGGGCGACGATGGCGAGTACACCGGCTTTGATCTCGATCTGGCCAAGGCTGTTGCCGATAAGCAGGGCTGGGAGGTCAAATACGAGGCCATCGACTGGGATGCCAAGGATACGCTGCTCAACTCGGGTGCCATCAACTGCATCTGGAACGGCTTTACCATGGAGGGTCGCGAGGACGACTACACGTTCTCCGAGCCGTACATGCTCAACGAGCAGGTGCTGGTGGTAAAGAAGGATGCGGGCATCAAGAGCTGGGACGATCTTGCCGGCAAGACCGTGATTACGCAGACCGATTCCGCTGCGCAGGATGTGCTCGAGGGTGACCAGAAGGATCTGGCGGCGACGTTTGCCACGCTCGACACGATCGGCGAGTACAACACGGCCTTTATGCAGCTCGAGAGCGGCGCGGTCGATGCCGTGGCTTGCGACCTTTCGATTGCCCAGTATCAGCTTGCCGCCAAGCCCGATGCCTATACGCAGCTTGATGAGCCGCTGTCCAGCGAGCACTACGCCGTCGGCTTTAAGAAGGGCGACACCAAGTCGGCCGCCGCCGTGACCGAGTCGCTCAAGGCGCTCTATGAGGACGGCACGGTCAAGGACCTGTGCGACAAGTATTCAAGCTATGGTCTATCTTTCGATAATTGGGTGCTCAAGTAATGTCTATTCAGGTCATGATGCAGATGCTCGGCCAGGGATTCTTGGTCAGTTTGCAGCTGTTTGTGCTGACGCTGCTGGGGTCGATTCCGCTGGGAATCCCCGTGGCGTTTATGCGCATGAGCAAAATCGCGCCGCTTCGCTGGATTGCGCGCATCTATATCTCGGTCATGCGCGGTACGCCGCTCATGCTGCAGATGTTTGCCATCTACTTTGCCCCGTACTACGTGTTTGGCATTTCGCTCACGCCCGATTCCAAGTGGACGGCGTGCGTCGTAGCGTTCATCATCAACTACGCCGGTTACTTTGCCGAGATCTATCGCTCGGGCCTGCAGTCCATTCCGCGCGGTCAATACGAGGCCGCCGAGGTGCTGGGCTACTCGCGCCTGCAGACGTTTTTGTACATTGTGATGCCGCAGGTTGCCAAGCGTATTCTGCCGGCGATGGGCAACGAGATCATCACGCTGGTCAAGGACACGTCGCTGGCGTTTGCCATCGGCGTGGGGGAGATGTTCTCGACGGCCAAGGCGCTGGTCGCCTCGCAAGTGAGCATGGTGCCGTTTGCGATTGCGGCGTTGATCTACTGGGTCTTTAACTTTGTGGTCGAGATGCTGCTGGGCGCCGCCGAAAAGAAGCTGGACTATTATCATGACTAACTCAGTGATGAAAATCGAAAACGCACGTAAGGCGTTTGGCGGCAATGAGGTGCTCAAGGATATCTCGCTCGAGGTAAAGCGTGGAGAGGTCGTGGCGATTATCGGGCCTTCGGGTGGCGGCAAGTCCACGCTGCTGCGGTGTGCCACGCTGCTCGAGACGCTCGACGGAGGCTCGCTCTCGTTTGGCGACCTTGCCGTTGCGACGGATGCGGGTTCGGGCGCGGTCTATGCGAAGGGCGATGTGCCCAGGCAGGCGCGCTCGCGATTTGGCCTGGTGTTTCAGAACTACAATCTGTTCCCGCACTATACCGTGATGAAAAACATCACCGATGCGCCGATCCGCGTTCTTAAGCGCCCGCGCGAGCAGGCAGAGGCACGTGCATGCGAGTTGATCGCGCAGATGGGGCTTACGGGCAACGAGAACAAGGTTCCTTGTGAGCTTTCGGGCGGTCAGCAACAGCGCGTGAGTATTGCCCGCGCCCTAGCGCTCGACCCGGAGATCCTGTTCTTTGACGAGCCGACCTCGGCACTCGATCCCGAGCTGACGGCCGAGGTGCTGCGTGTCATTAAAGACCTTGCGGCGCAGAATATGACGATGGTGATCGTGACCCACGCAATGCAGTTTGCGCGCGATGTTGCCGATCGCGTGGTCTTTATGGACGGCGGTCGTATTGTCGAGGAGGGGCCCGCCGAGCAGGTTATCGACCATCCACGCGAGCAGCGCACGCGTGAGTTTTTGAGCCGTATCGAGGGATAGGCTCAGGTATTTGCTCAACTATTAATTGAGGCGAAGCCGCCGCAGGTCTTACGGTCTGTGGCGGCTTTTTGTTTGCATCGGCGGGGTTCAATAATCGCCTCACAAGCTTGTCTCTTCCTCTCGCCGCCTGTATTCATACGTGTGCCGAAAGGTGTGCATGGACGGTCGCCCGTGAGGGTAGGGTGGTGGCATAGGACATTTGGAGGGTGAGTCGGCTCGGCTGCCGACCATGCTGCTCCCGGGATGGCACCGACCGCGAACTCTCCCCGTTGGCGTCGCGCATTGCGCGCGGCCCTGCAAGGAGGTCATCATGGGTGCTCCCAAGACCGGTAACGTAAGGAACGTGGTGCTCGTAGGCCAAGGCGGGGTGGGCAAGACTTCACTCGCCGAGGCCATGCTCCACCTTTCCGGCAAGACCGCCCGCCTGGGCGGCCACGACGGCACCAAGCCCACGCTCGACTATGACCCCGAAGAGGTCAAGCGTGCATTTTCCATCTCGACGACCATTGCACCGATCGACTGGAAGGGCGCGCGCATCAATGTGCTCGATGCCCCGTGCTACCCCGATTTTATCGGCGACGCCTTTGCCGCGATGAGTGTTTGCGAGACAGCTCTGTTTGTGGTCGACGCCGAGGCTGGCCCGCAGCCTACGACGGTTAAGCTCTGGTATGCCGCCGAGGACCTGCGCCTGGCGCGTGCGGTGTTCGTAAACCGCCTGTCGCGCCCCGAGGCCAGCTTTGCGACCACGATGGACCTGCTGCAGGAGCGCTTTGGCACGCGCCTGGGCGCCGTGACCCTTCCCTGGGGCGAGGGCGAGGACTTTGACGGCATCATCGACCTGGTGCGCATGAAGGCGCGCCATTGCAACGGCGCCGAGGCCGTTGAGTCGGAGATTCCCGAGGAGTATCGTGCCCAGGCCGAGGAGGCCCATGACCATCTGTGCGAGCTGGTGGCCGAGGCTGACGACGAACTGATGATGAAGTACTTGGAAGGCGAGGAGACGCTGACGCAGGAGGAGCTCGAAGGCCTGCTGTCGAAGGCGATCGCCGAGCGCATCTTTGTGCCGGTCTTTGCGGGCGATTGCATCAAGGAGCAGGGCGTCAACTCGCTGATGGACGACATCGCCACGTACTTCCCGGCGCCGACCGACTATGGCGAGATGCCGCTCATTGACGGCGATTCGCTTAAGATCTCGAGTGACGATGACCGCCCGGTGGCCTTTGTGTTTAAGACCCTGGCCGATCCTCAGCAGGGTCGCATCAGCTTTATCAAGGTGCTGACGGGCACGCTTGAGCCGGGCCTTGAGCTGATCAACGCGCGTACCCGCAAGAGCGATCGTCTGGCCCACCTGTATGTGATGTGCGGCCGCGACATGACCGAGGTCGGTCACGCCTATGCCGGCGACATCATCGTGGCGCCCAAGCTGGCGGCCGAGACGGGCGATACGCTCTCCATTACCGGTAAGGTCGAGGCTGCGGCGTTTAAGTTCCCCAACTCGCAGTACCGCATTGCCATCGAGGCCGAGAACCGTGGCGACGAAGAGAAGCTCTATACGTTTATCGAGAAGGCGTGCAAGGCTGATCCGACCATGAGCATCGATCGTGACGAGGAAACGGGCCAGACTATCATCTCCGCCGTTGGTGAGGCGCAGGTTTCGGTGCTGCTCAACCGTTTGGAGGATCGCACCAAGGTCGTGGCCAAGAGCGTGCCGATCCGCATTCCGTATCGCGAGACCATCCGCCGCACGGCGAGCGCCCAGGGTCGCCACAAGAAGCAGACCGGTGGCGCCGGTCAGTACGGCGACTGCTGGCTGCGCGTGGAGCCGCTTATTGGGCCCGACGGCACGAGCGACGGCTACGAGTTTGTGGATGAGGTCGTGGGTGGCCGCATTCCGCGCTCGCTGATCCCCGCCGTGGACAAGGGTGTCCAGGAGACCATGAAGGACGGCATCATTGCCGGCTACCCGCTCACGGGCATTCGCGTGGCTGTGTACGACGGCTCGTATCACAGCGTCGACTCCAACGAGATGGCGTTCCGCGCGGCGGCTCGCATCGGCCTGCGCAAGGCATGCGCCGATGCCGACCCGGTGGTGCTGGAGCCCATCGAGGAAATCACGGTGACTATTCCCGAGAGCTACGCCGGCGCCGTGATGGGCGACATCTCGGCCTCGCGCGGTCGCGTGACAGGCATGGAGACCGATGAGCGCGGCGATACCGTGGTCATTGCCCAGGCACCGCTGGCCGAGCTGACGGATTATTCGACGCGCCTGCGCTCCATCACGCGCGGCACGGGCGACTTTACCATGAAGCCCGCTGGCTACGAGCAGGTTCCCTATGACGTTCAGGCCAAGCTGGTGGAGCGCTATGAGGAGGGTCGCGCCAAGTAGCGTGCGATTTTGCCTGCAATGTAGGTGCTGACGAAAAGGCCACCCTGGGTAACCGGGGCGGCCTTATTTGATTCCTTGGGGACGGAGGAAAACGGATCATTTTTTGGGTTACGGGCAGCTTGGTCGGCCCTAAACTCCCGAGGTCTGGTTGCGGCCGGTGGCGTAGTCGATCTGCACGTGCGGCTGCAGGTTGTAGCAGTATACGTGGAAGCAGAGGGTCTTGCCGTGGTCCTCGACCGATTGCGCCTCAAGGCGCACGCCACGGCAGACAAGTTCCTCTTCGTTATACATGGGCGTGACACGGTAGAGCACATGGTTACCCGTATCGCGGATGTAGCCGAGAATCTGCTCTTCAAACGGCAGCATGCCCGTCTCGTTGAGATAACGCGTGCCGGTGAGGAGATTCTTGCGGTTGGCGTTTTCGCCGCAGAGCGACCAGGCGATGAGGTGGCAGCGGTTGTAGAGGCTCTGGCCCGGAATAAAGTCGTAGCGCTGCTGGTGCCAACCGGCAGGATGGATGCGCGAGATATCGCCGCGCTTTCCCTGTCCGAGCGACTCGGGGCCTACGCAGGCGAGCGCCTTGCGAGTGCGACCCAGGCTGTCGAGCTTGGAGAATTTCTTAAAGCAGCCCTCTTCGGTGGCGCGATCGTATTCATCGAGTGTGAATGATGGCGTGCCGAGCGGGTGCGTGCTGTCGGCGCGAAGGGCAACGTAGGGGTTGCCGGCGTAGTCGGGAATGCTGCTGAGATATACGCCGCGGGCGCGGTTAAGGTCGGGGTTTTCGACCTCGTCGATGGGGGTGGCGGCGCTGTCTGTGGAAGTGTCGTCACCGGTGTCGGTTGCGGCGGATTCAGAGCTATCGCCAGAGTCATGGCCATTTTGAGAGTCCGAAGAGCTCGCTGTTCCCGATTCGAGCCGGGCAACCAGGTCTGCTTCGTCGTCGGTGCGGCTGGGACTCTCGTTTTGTTTTTCGGCCAGAGCCGCCGCCTGCTCATCGCTTTGCGGCGACAGCAGCTTGGGAGCTCCGTCGAGCGATCCCGTAAACAGCGCAAACCCCAGCACCACGGCGGTGCCGATGGAAAGTACTTGCTTGTAGGCGGACTTGCGCGACATTGAGGCTCCTGGCTAGACGGTTGGGAATCTACCAGTCTAGCAGGAGCCGGCAGGGGCCGTTCTATCGAACAAATACTTAAGATTTGGAACAAACGCTACTGGTTCATTTGCCTCATATGGAGCTGCGGCGGTTGTGAATGTGGGGCTATTCGGCGTTTCCCCAGATAAAACCTGCCAAAATAAACCTGTCCCTTTTTGGCAGGTTACTGGTTCATGTTGCCGTGGATGTAGGGGGTAACCTCGGGGGAGATATGGTCGCAGCCCAGCCCGCGCAGCGCGGACTCGATGGCGGCGGGCAGCGGGGTCTTGCCCTCGGCATCGACGGCGGTGCCGCCGAGCGCGGCAATCTTGGCGACATCTGCGGGTGCGGCCTCGATATGCATGCAGCCGCCGACCAAGCGCGCGCGTACCTGTGCCAGGTCAAGATCGTGCAGGTAGTCCTCGCAGGTGCGGATCAAATCGACCTTCTCGCGCGTAAGCTCCTCGCCCGTGGGGACGCGGGTGGCAAGACATGCTCCCGCCGGCAGGTTCCAAACGGGATAGCCCCATGCGCGCAGCAGCTCGCGCTCTTCGTCCTTGGTAAAGCCGACCTCCATGAGAGGGGAGCGTACGCCGAGCTCTTCTGCCGCACGCATGCCGGGGCGGTAGTCACCGCGATCGCTTGCATTGCTGCCATCGATGACGGTGGGAAAGCCGAGCGACTTGGCGTGGTTGACGATGGCGGTAAAGCCGGCGTGCTTGCAGTGGTAGCAGCGATTAGCATCGTTGCAGGCTACTTGGGGGAGCTGCAGCTGATCCACCGAAAGATTGAGCACGGGGAGCTTAAAATGCGGCCCCTCATTGGCCTGTCCATCAACGGACTGCTCAAACGAAGTCTGTTCGGGCGTGCCGATGAGCGGCGTGGTGAGATGGATGAGGAGGGTATTGGTAGGCATGATGCGGGCGCACACGGCGGCCAAAAAGCTGCTGTCAACGCCGCCGGAAAACCCGATGGCCACGCGCCCGTATGCCAAAAGCAGCTGTTCGAGCGCCGATAGCTTGTCTTGAAGCTCCTCTGCGGGTGCCGTGGTGTCTAAAATCATGAAACGTTCCTTATCGTTGAGTACTCGATCGAAAACTATAATCCTAATGCGTTACTTGCCATAAGACTTCTATCTGTGTAACGAAAGTGCAATATGGCATATACGTTATATACAAGTTGCCAAATGCGGTAGAGTTGCAGCAACGCGACAGCGAGAGTCGATGGGGGATCGATATGATCAAGGCTGTTATTTTTGACATGGATGGAACGCTGGTCGATACCGAGCGTTTGGGGATTAAGGCCTGGAAGGCAGGCGCCGCTGAGCTGGGGCTCGCGATTGATGAAGCGCTGATCCATCAGTTTATCGGCCGCACGCTGCCCGATGTCATGGACATCCTCGATAGGCATTACGGCAGCCATGAAACCACCGAGGCGGTCTATGTCCGCCACAAGGAGATTCGCGACGAGATGGTCAAGACCGAGCTGGAGCTTAAGGCCGGCGCCGCCGAGTGCCTAGACGAGCTGCTGGCTGCGGGCTATCACGTGGGCCTAGCGACGTCGTCGCGCCTCGTTACGGCCGAGCGCAACCTTAAGATGGTCGGTCTTTTTGACAAGTTTGAAACGGTAACGTGTGGCGAGGACGTCGTGCACGGCAAGCCCGACCCCGAGATGTATCTGCTCGCCTGCGAGCGTGCGGGCTTTGCCCCCGAGGAGTGCGCCGTGGTCGAGGATTCGCGCAATGGTTGCGTCTCGGGCATCACGGCCGGCTGCCACGTCTTTGCCGTCCCCGATATTGTGCCGCTGCCGCAGGACGTGGTGGATGGCTGCGAGGCCGTGCTCGATACGTTGTTCGACCTGGCGGCGGCAATCAAGACTGTGCGCTAGAAAATTGCGGCGTTGAAACGAGCGATTGCTCACGTTTGCGCTTAAGCAAAAGGGGTCCGGCAATGGTCGGGCCCCTTTTGCTTAAGCGGCGACTTAGCATACTCGCGGGCGTGCTATAGATACGCACCGAGGTTGATGGCCGTGGCGTCGGTCTGGCTGCTTGCCTGGGTGCTGGCGCGTTCCAGTAGGAACGGACGTACCAGTTCTTGGCGGTTGATATCCTCGGCGGCGACTGCGGTGACGGTACGCGCTGCGGAGCCGACACGGATATGCTTGGCCTTTGCCGGGGCCTTGTTCTCAATTTGCTCCATGAGCAATTGAACGCCCTTGCGGCCAATCTCGTAGCCCGGGGGCGCTACCGTAGTGAGCGGGACCGATCCGCTCCAAGCGAGCGGGTTGCCGTCGCATCCGGCCACGCGTACTTGCCCGGGGACAGAGATGCCCTTGTCGACCAGTGCCGAAACGACGCCCGAGGCCAACACATCGGTCAGGCCGACGACAAAATCGGGACGTTCGTCCGCGGGGCGCTCGGCGATTTGGGCACCGATGCCGTAGCCGTCGGCGGCGGTATTCCATTCGCCGGCGTCGATGACTTCGATCTTGATATCGGGGTGCAGGGCGAGCGCCTTATGAATGCCAAGGACGCGCAGGGTGAGTTGCATAAATGCTGCTCGGCCGACGACGACAATATGGTGCGCGCCGCGGGCGATGGCAAGTTCGGCAATGATGCGACCCTGGGCCTCATTGTCGGCCGCTACGTAGTAGCCGGGCTCGGAGCAATGGATGTCCAGATGGACGATCGGCACGGGCATCTTGGTCATGGCGGGGTGCCAGTCGGGGGATGCCATGGGCTGAACCATGACGCCGGACATCTGGGTGCCCATAAAGTAGCGCAGGTAATGATCCTCGAGAATATCGTCGTTATCGGCGTTGGCGATGAGCAAGTCGTAGCCGTGCTTGCGGGCCTCGTTGTGGGCGCCGCTGGCGATTTGGAGCGAAAAGCCGTGATCGAGACGGGGGAGCACCAGGCCAAAGGACTTGGTGGCGCCGCCCGCGAGCTGACGGGCGCTTTGGTTGGGCAGGTAGCCAAGGCGATTGATGGTCTCGTTGATGAGCTTGAGGGTCTCGGGGCGCAGCTTTTCGGGGTGGTTGAGCGCGTTGGAAACCGTGCCCAACGAAACCCCGGCCTCGCGCGCGACGTCGCTGATTTTTACCTTTGCCATAGCGGCCCCTTTGATGCGTTTCAAGTACAAGCCAGATTGTAGCATCCCAAACCTACCAAAAAGGGACAGGTTTATTTTGGCAGGTTTATCTGGGGAAACGCCGTTGCCAGCGCGACCACCACGAAGGGGGCAGGTACCTTTGTGGTGGTTTGGACCGGCTGGACGTGTGTGCATCGAGTGGTATCTAAGTTGAGATACCACTTCTGGTATATCAGCTTGCGTTTGCGTGAGTACAATACTCGAACGTTATGCGTCTCAGCGCCCCCTGTGCGTGGACGTTTTGCAGTCAAGCGGACGAAGGGATTTATCCTATGTGCGGAATTGTCGGCTACACCGGCTCTGATATTGCAAAGAACATCCTGGTCACGGGCCTCAAGCGTATGGAGTATCGCGGCTATGACTCCTCGGGCGTCGCGCTCGAGGTGGGCGAGGGCGCCGCGGCGCACCTCGACGTCATCCGCCGCGTGGGCAAGGTCGCGGGCCTGGAGAGCGAGCTTTCCAACATTGACAGCGACGCTACCTGCGGTATCGGCCACACCCGTTGGGCCACCCACGGCAAGCCCTCCGTCGTTAACGCTCACCCCCACACCAGCTGCGACGGTCGTATCGCCATCGTCCACAACGGCATCATCGAGAACTTCGCCGAGCTGCGCGAAGAGCTAGAGGGCCGCGGCCACCACTTTAAGAGCGAGACCGATACCGAGGTCTTCGCGCATCTGATCGAAGAGGCTTATGCCGAGACGCACGACCTGATGGCCTCCGTGCGCGAGGCTTGCACCCACGTGGTCGGTGCCTATGGTCTGGCCGCCGTGTGCGCTGACGAGCCCGGCGTGATCGCCGTGGCCCGCAAGGATTCCCCGATCGTAGTCGGCGTGGGCGAAACCGGCTCCTATGTTGCTTCCGATGTCATCGCGCTCATCGATGCCACCCGCGATGTCGTGGTGCTCGAGGACGGTCAGTTTGCCAAGCTCACGCCCGCGGGCGTCGAGTACACCGACGAGGCCGGCAACGTCATCGAGCCCAAGGTCACCCACATCGACTGGGACCTGGACATGGCAGAAAAGGGCGGTTATCCCGACTTTATGCTCAAGGAAATCCACGAGCAGCCGCGCGTCGTGCGCGATACGCTGGTGGGCCGTATGACCCCCGCCGGCGAGCTCGATATCGACGAGCTGGGCCTGTCCCTCGAGGAACTCAACGACATCGACCGCGTCTACGTGATCGCTTGCGGCACTAGCTATCACGCTGGCCTCATCGCCAAGAACCTTATTGAGGGCTGGGCTCGCATCCCCACCGAGGTTGAGGCGGCCAGCGAGTTCCGCTATCGCAATCCCATCATCACGCCGACGACGCTTGTCGTGGCTGTGTCCCAGTCGGGCGAGACGGCCGACACCCTTGCCGCCATTCGCGACGCGCGCATCAAGGGTGCCAAGGTCTTCGGTATCACCAACGTGGTGGGCAGCCCCGTGGCGCGTGAGAGCGACGGCGTCATCTACACCAAGGCCAACAAGGAGATCGCGGTCGCCTCGACCAAGAGCTTCATCGGCCAGGTCGTGAGCCTTACGCTGCTGGCTTTGCTGTTGGCGCAGGTTAAGTACCGTCTGACCACAAAGCAGGCGCGCATGCTGTTCCGCGAGCTTTCCGATACGGCCGAGCAGATCCAGTGGATTTTGGATACCCAGACCGAGACCGTTCATGAGGCCGCCCTGCTGTGCAAGGACGCGCAGTCGGCGCTGTTCGTGGGCCGCGGCATGGGTGCCGCTATTTCCTACGAGGGCGCGCTCAAGCTCAAAGAGGTCAGCTACTTGCACGCCGAGGCCTACGCCGCCGGCGAGATGAAGCACGGCCCCATTGCCCTGATTGACCCGGGCTTCCCTGTCATCGCCGTGGCCACCAAGAGTGCCACCTACGACAAGACCGTGTCGAACCTTATGGAGTGCAAGGCGCGCGGCGCCAAGGTCATCGTCGTTGCCACCGAGGGCGACGAGGAGATCAACAAGATCGCCGACTGCATCGTCCGCGTGCCGGCAGTCCGCGACGTGTTCAGCCCCATCACGGCGAGCGTTCCTCTGCAGCTGCTCGCCCGCGAGGTCGCCATCCTGCGCGGCTGCGACGTCGACCAGCCCCGTAACCTGGCCAAGAGCGTTACCGTCGAGTAGTTGGTTCCGCCGTTCTAACAACTAAGGCCCGGCTCCGTTGCAGCGGAGCCGGGCCTTGTTGCATTTGCCCAGATAAAATCTGCCAAAATGAACCTGTCCCTTTTTGGCGGGTTAGCGGAGCTTGCTGGTCTCGAAGTACTCGGGGAACTGGTCCAGAACCTCGGTTTGGTTGCGGAACATCATGTGCAGGTGCTTGCTGACCAAAAAGCTCGCTTCGATGGGGTCGCGACCGGCGATAGCGCGGCGAATCTGCTTGTGCTCGTTCACGATGTCCTGATTGTCGAGAACCTGCGTGGCAGCGCGCAGCCAGCGGAAGCGCTCAAGGTCGGCATTGGTCTCTTCGAGCCACGACCACACGGTGCTGCGACATGCGATGCTAAAAATCATGTGATGCATGAGGTTGTCGCTCAAAAAGAAGCCGATGCGATCCTCTTCGGCCATGGCCTTTTCCTGCAGCGCGATGGCGCGGTCGAGCTGCTCGATGCCGGCCGACGTGGCTCGCGCACAGCACTCCACAATCACCTGCTTTTCCAGATGCTCGCGAATGTAGCAGGCACTCTCGGCAAGGGTGAGGTTGATGGGTGAGACGTAGGTGCCGCTTTGGGGCACGGTGCGCACCAGGCCCTCTTGCGCCAGACGCACCAGTGCCTCGCGCACGGGCGTGCGACCCATGTCCAGGTCATCGCAAAGTTGCTTGACGCCCAGCTTTTCGCCCGGCTTGTAGTCCAGGTAGACGATTTTGCGTCGAATGGTGTGGTAGGACTGGTCCTGTAGGCTCGTTTCCTGCTCGCCGACGTGCATCGATTCTTCCATAGCGCCTCGCAACTGTTCTATCAAACTCATATGTCAGTTGTTAATTATGCCGCGAATCAGCTCTCCGCGGTGGGTAATTCGGCTGTCGCCCGAGAACTATTGCGGCATCTTAGTCTGTGTTTGCGCAAGGCTGCGCTCAATGTTGCCGTATCATAAGCCGTCGCAAACTGTGAAATAGAAAGAAGGAATCCCATATGCAACTGGCAAATATCGTACGCGAGCGCTGGAAAGGCGTCTTGTTCTGCCTGATCATCGCTATCCCCGCGACGTTGCTCGGCAAACAAATTGAGGTGGTCGGCGGGCCGGTATTTGCCATCCTCTTTGGCATGGTCCTGGCGCTCGTCTTTCCCAAGAATCGTCGCGAACAGCTCGCCGCTGGCGTTACCTATACGTCCAAAAAAGTCTTGCAGTACGCGGTTATCCTGCTTGGCTTTGGCATGAACCTCTCCCAGATTCTGTCCAAGGGCGCCCAGTCGCTGCCCATTATCGTGGCGACAATCTCGACCTCGCTTATCATCGCCTTTGTGCTCTGCCGCGTCATGAACGTACCGGGCAAGATCGCGACGCTTGTGGGTGTGGGTTCGTCGATTTGCGGCGGTTCTGCCATCGCCGCGACCGCACCCGTCATCGATGCCGACGATCGCGAGATTGCCCAGGCTATTTCGGTCATCTTCCTGTTCAACGTTATCGCGGCGCTCGTGTTTCCGACGCTCGGCGGCATGCTCGGGCTGACCAACGAGGGCTTTGGCCTGTTTGCCGGTACCGCCATCAACGACACCTCGTCCGTAACGGCTGCGGCGAGCGCCTGGGACAGCATGCATCCCGGCGCCAATGTGCTCGAGAGCGCCACGGTGGTCAAGCTCACCAGGACGCTGGCCATTATCCCCATCACGCTGGTCCTCGCATGCTGGCAGATGCATCTGGCACGCAAGGCCGGCGGCGACGCTAAGAGCACGTTCTCGCTTAAACGCGCGTTTCCCATGTTCGTGCTGTTCTTTGTGCTGGCGAGCGTGATCACCACGGTGCTTCAGCTTCCCGCGTCCATCACGGCGCCCATCAAGGAGCTGTCGAAGTTCTTTATTGTGATGGCCATGGCGGCAATTGGCTTTAATACCGATATCGTCGAGCTGGTCAAAAAGGGCGGCAAGCCCATCGCGCTGGGCTTTTGCTGCTGGATTGGCATTGCGTGCATGAGTTTGGGAATGCAACACGTACTGGGAATCTGGTAGAGAAGTAGCTTGTTTGCGTGCTGGCGAGCACATTCTCACGGTGGAGCGATAGGAGCTCTTGCGGGTATGGCTTGTCCGCAGGTTTATAAGTCCCGAAGAGCTCTTATCGCCCCGCCAGGATGGCGATGCGGGGCAACACCTATACTCGCAGGACGGCGCTTTCTGCCCTATAGTGTTTGGTGAGCAATATCGTTCAATTTTGAAACACTCGGTCGTGCGACCGTCGTCGGTTGCATGTCGCCGCGGACAGGGGCAAATCATGGATAGCGATACCAAGCTGAACATCTTGACCGAGGCCCTGGCTGCTGCCGGGGCCTCGGCATTGGCAATCGATGCGCGTGGAGACGTCGCGATCTCGACCATGAATGACGCGGCGCTTGAGCGGGATGAGGCGGCTTTTGTCGCTGAGCGTCTCGACCGTATAGGAGACGGCGCGCGTCTGGTTATGGGGCGTGAGGGTGCGCGCCTGAGCCTGACCGTTCGCCCCACCGACAAAGAGGGCGGGGGGCTTTGGGTCGTCGTGGTCCGCGAGGTGCGCGGTGCCGCGGCGCATGCGGGCATCGAGTGGCTCAACGCCGACGAAGTTGAGGCCCGCTACGAATCGAGCGCGTACGGCATCGTTGAGGGTGCCGCTGCGGTGGCTGCACCGGTTGCCGAGAGCTACGCGCGCGGTGTGCCCCTTATGCTCGAGGGCGAGCTGGGAGCGGGTCAGGTCGAGATTGCCAAGCGCCTCTATCTGGACGGTCCTTTTGCCGATCAGCCCTTTGTTTCCGTTGCGCTCGATGAGCTCACCGAGCGCGGTTGGCGCCATGTGCTCAAAAGCGCCGAATCGCCGTTGTTCCAAATGGGGCTGACCCTTTGCATTGAGGGCTGGAACGCGGTTGGCCCCCAGCGCCTCCGCGAGCTTGTCTCCACGATGACCGACACCGCGTTGGCGACGCGCTGCCATGTGGTGCTGACGGCGAATGACATGCCGGGCGGCGGCGAAAGTGATCAAGCCGCCTTTGTGACCGAGCGCTTCGCCTGTGCGGTGAGCGTCGCGCCGGCAATCGCCGAGCAGGGAGCCGCGTCGACGAAGGTCGCGCGCTATTTGGAATATCTCGCTGATGCATTTGGGACGGCAGCGCCCACGCTGTCTGCCGCGGCGACGAAGACGCTCGATGCTTACCGCTGGCCGCGCAACTATCTGCAGCTCCGCGAGGTCTCGGAACGACTGTATATATTGGTGGGGACGGGCACGGTGGACCGCGCTGTGGCGGAGGAAGTGCTCGCCCAAGAGGACGTGATTAAGACCGCAACCTTTGGCGCCCCGACGCTTGAAAGTGACCTGTATATCCTGCGACCGCTGGCCGATACCGAGCGAGATATCGCGCATCTGGTTGTAGACCATCTCCACGGCAACCGAACCCGTGCGGCGGAGGTGCTGGGCATAAGCCGTACAACGCTGTGGCGCTTGCTGAAGGACGATGACCGTTGAGCGAGGCGCCCGTGACCGCACGCGACGCGTGTGCTACAGTCCAAAGCGTTATTGTTTCGATTTGGTTACGGCGTGCGAGGGCATATGGCTGAGACTTCAAAACCGAGCCGCAGAAGGCGGAGTGCCGCGCCGGTCAACCGACGCACAACATCGGTGACGTGGGGCAAACACGCCTCGGGGTTTGATGGCTCGTTCAAGCGCACTAAATACGGCTATCCTTCGGCAAGCGCCCGCTTGGCAATGCAGGCAGAGTCCTCGCTGTGGGGCCGCAAACGCGTGGTGGGCTCAAAGCTCAAGCACGACGGAACGCTCGGCTACATCAGCCGCGGGGCGGCTCGCCGCAGCGGGCTCAATCCCGCCGGCTGGCATCGCTACGTGCCGATCGTGGCCGCCGTTGCAGTGATCGTCATCGCGCTCGCTGCGCTCGGATATGCCGGCGGTGGCGCCAACTTGGACGCAATGTTTAAATCGCCCGAGCTCGCGCATGTAGGTACAGAAGTTGTCGAGGGCGCTCAGGCCCAGACGAGCGTCGCGCCCCAGCGCGGTATCGTTGCGGCGGCCTCCACCATCGCCGATGTGCAAAAGGACGAGGACGAACAGGGCGATGGCGCCGAAACGGCCCAGACGAACGAAACGACGACAACGGCGACGTCAATATAAGTTGCGAGTGGGGTAGCTAAAATAGCCCCGTCCCAAATTAGCCACCCCGCTGACGCTCCTGGGTTACCTTACGTAGATGATGTTGTCGCGGCGGGGTTTGGGCTCGGGTAGCGTGTCCTCGGCGTAGCCAAGAATGCAGTTACCGACACCGCGCAGACTGCCGTCGGCGGGCAGGCCCCAGCTGGCCAGCAGCTCCAGGCCCTCGGGCGAGTCAAAGACCTCATGCGCGCGGTGAATCCAGCACGAATCGACACCCAGCGCATAAGCGGCGTTGAGCAGGTTGCCCATGGCGAGCGAGCCGTCTTCCAGATGTGTGGGCACGCTGCGGTCAACCAGCACCACCACAACGGTCTTGGCGCCATAGAAGGGGTCGCTGTTGCTGCCCATGACTTGCGCGTTGAGCTGCGAGAGACGCTCGACGGTCGCGGGGTCGGTGACGGCGACAAACGTCACCGGCTGGCGGCCCATGCCGCTCGGTGCATATTGGCCGGCTTCGATAATACGTGCAAGCTTTTCGGCCTCGACGGGACGATCGCTGTAGTTGCGGCAGCTGCGGCGGTGAATGAGTGCTTCGATAGTCTCCATGGTGTCTCCTTGCGGTGGCGTTGCAGATGCCCCGTTCATACCCGTCGGGCTCAAACGATAGACGGTCAATTGCCCGGCCAAAAGGATAGATTCCAATTGGGAAAGTAGGTTTGCATAAAAGTACCTTCAGAATGTGACAAACAAATGGGATGGTTAAACGTTTTATCCCGTCTACCCTGCGCTTTTTTACCACTTGCCTAAATGACGAACGCATAACCTTTGATAAAGGTTTTACTAAAGGAGTACCAACGTTTATCAATGCGCCGTGGTGGCGCCGGGCCAGGAGGTAACATCATGTTCCAGGCTGGAGATGTCGTCGAGACCGATTTCGAAGGATTTCTGAAGCTGCTGCGTTCCAAGACGCGCGCTTTCGTGTCGATCAACGATCACGAGTACTACATCACGCACACCGATGGCTATTGGCGTGTTCAGGATTGCGAGGCCCTCAACGACAAGGGCCACTTTACTGACTGCTCCGAGCTGGTCAACACGGTCTGCGAGGTCGTCGAGCTGCCGTGGATTGCCGGCAAGAGCCTGCATGACAGCTTCTCGGGTGCTACGGTCTATGAGGCCGTCGCTGCTTAACAGCCAACACTCGATATTCTCTCGCAACCGCCGGCGCCGCCCCCGCGCCGGCGGTCTTTTTCTGCCGATAGGCCATAAAAATGCACGCATTTGCAGAGAGCCTGTTGACGATAGTCAAAACTCGGACTAATGTAGAGATATAAATTGGTCAAAACTCGGACTATCGAATGGTGGGAGAGATGAATAGTGCAGTTAGCCTGGTCGATTTCGACCGGATGCTCAACGGGCTTGACCGTATCTATTCGGAGTTCGCGCGCGCCTGCGGTCTTTCGGACTGCGCCTACTGGATGCTCGTCGACACGAGTGCAGCGGGCGGAAGCGTTGCCGTGAGTCGGCTGACGAGTGAATGGTTCTACAGCAAACAGACCATCAATTCGGCGATCAAGACGGTTAGGGCGCGAGGGCTTGCGACGTTGGAGTTTGCCGAGGGCAGTCGTAAGAACAAGGTTGTGCGACTGACCGAAGAAGGCGTGCAGTTTGCCAAGCGCTACGCGTTGCCGGCGCAAAAAGCCGAGCAACAGGCATTCGAGGCGCTCGAGCCGTGGGAGCAGCGCGAGATCATGCGCTTGGTCGGTAAGTTCTCCCATGTTCTGAACGAAGAGTGCGAGGCATTTAAACGGCAAGTGGCCGCCGAGAACGAGGCTGACGATAAGGGCGAGGGGGACGCATGCGACTCTTAATGAGATTTATGAGGCCGTACCGCGGTCTGATTGCGGTGACGCTGTTTGCGGTGCTGATAGATAACGTCGGTACGCTGTTGGTTCCCACGATGCTGGCGAACATGGTCAACACCGGTATTGCCACGGGCGATGTCGACTATATATTACGCAACGGCCTGTACATGCTTATCGCGACCGGCATGGCCAGCGGCGGCACGGTGCTGGGCTGCTATCTTTCAGCGCGCCTGGCCGCCAACGTGGCCTGCGATATCCGCAATGCCGTGTACGACAAGTCGCTCGAGCTGTCCGCCAGCGACTTTGAGCGCTTTGGCATGGGTTCGATGATCACACGCTCGCTCAACGACATCAACGTGATTCAGCAAGCTGTCCTTCAGACGATTCAGCTGGTGTTGCCGGTGCCGTTCTTGGCCGTGGCAGGCATCATTTTTGCTTGGTTCATCGATCCCGCCATGGGCACGCTGCTGGGCGTGGTCGTTGCGATCGTGCTGGTGGCGGCGGTCTTTACGGTGGCTAACGCCGCGCCGATCTTTATGCGCCTGCAGAGCTTTATCGACCGCATGAACGTGGTGCTGCGCGAGAACATCGTGGGCGTGCGCGTCATCCGCGCATTTAACAAGGAGCGCCACGAGGAGCAGCGCCTGGACGAGGTGTTTAGCGATTACGCGGCCAACGCCATCAAGGTCAACCACCTGTTTGTGGGTCTCGACAGTTCCAGCTTCTTTTTGATGAATATCGCCGAGGTGGCGGTGCTGTGGGTGGGCGGCAACCGCGTGGGCGTCCACGCCATGCAAATCGGCAGCATCTCGGCCGTGTTGGAATACGCGATCCTGATCCTTTTCTTTGTGATGATGGCGCAGATGGTGATTCTGACGCTCCCGCGCGCTGCGGCGTGTCTCAACCGTGCGCAACAGGTGCTCGAAATCGAGCCGAGCATCGTGGACGGCAAGCGCACGCTAGATACGTGCGCGGCGGAGCCTGTTGACGGTACCGATGCGGTTGCCGTGTTCGACCATATGTCGTTCCGTTTTGACGATGCCGACGAGGACACTCTGTGCAACCTGAGTTTTGCCTGCCGCCGCGGACAGACGACCGCGATCGTGGGCTCAACGGGCTCGGGCAAGTCAACGGTGGCCAAGCTCCTGCTTCGCTTCCACGATGCAACGAAGGGCGCCATTCGCCTGAACGGCATCGATCTGCACGACCTTTCGCAAGGTGAGATTCGCGGGCATATCGCTTACGTGCCGCAGAAGGCGTGGCTGTTCTCGGGCACCGTTGCAAGCAACCTGCGCTTTGGCAACGAAGGCGCGACTGAGGCTGACATGCTCCATGCGCTGGAGGTTGCCCAGAGCACCTTTGTGCTCGACCAGCCCCAGGGGCTCGATACGCCGGTGGCCCAGGGCGGCACGAACTTCTCGGGCGGCCAGCGCCAGCGCCTGGCCATTGCTCGCGCACTCATGAAGCGCGCCGATCTATATATCTTCGACGATAGTTTTTCGGCCCTGGACTTTAAGACTGATGCCGCCCTGCGCCATGCGTTACAAGATGAGACACGTGACGCAGCGGTGCTCATCATCGCGCAGCGCATCTCGACGATTTTGCACGCCGACCAGATTGTCGTGCTCAAGGACGGCGAGGTTGTGGGCTTGGGCACGCACGAGGAGCTTATGGAAACCTGCGAGGTGTACCGCGCCATCGCGGAATCGCAAATGAAGGGAGGTGAGTAGCATGGCCGAGGAGCTCAAGAAGCAGAGCGGCGGTGATGGCGCCGTTGCCGCGGGGCTGGTCGAGGAAACGGCTGCCGTGGCACCCGAGCTGGATGACGCCGCCAAGGCTGCAGCCGAGCGCGAGGCTCGCCGCCAAGCGCTCTACGAGGAAAACGAGCGCGCCGAGGACGAGCGCGCCCGCGCTGAGGCAGAGCGCATGCGCGATGTGGACGACGAGGACGAGGACGAGAAACCCCGCGACACCTGGGCGACGGTGCGCCGCCTGTGGAGCGAGGCTGCCGGCGACCATTGGCGCTTCTATATCGTGTTCGCGAGTATTGTGTTCTATGCCATCTTTAACACCGCTGCGCCGGCATATAGCGCCCGTGTGATCGATGAGCTGTGGGGCCACATTCAGGTGGCGTTTGCCAACGATACCACCTTCAACATCACCTGGGAGAACTGCGGCAGGACCATCTTCATCTACTTTATGATTTGGACGGCCGCTGCCTCGTTCTACGCGCTCCAGAGCTTTTTGATGTCGAGCGTGGCCGAACGCCTCAATCTGCGCCTGCGCAACCGCATCGCGCAAAAGCTCAACCGTCTGCCGCTCGCCTATTTTGACGCGCATCGTCCCGGCGAGGTCGTCAGCCGCGCGACCAACGACTTGGACAAGATGTCCGAGAGCATGCAGCGCGGCTTGCTGCAGCTTCTGGTGTCGATCGGTACCGTGGTGGGCGCCGTGAGCGTGATGTTCGTGTTTAGCGTGCCGCTCACGCTAGTCTTTTTGTTCTTTATGGCGCTGTCGCTGCTGGTGACCAAGGTGGTCTCGCGCCGCACACATGATGTGACCGGTGAGCGCCAGGAGTGGGTGTCAAAGATTACGAGCGCGGTTGAGGAGGGCTACTCGGGCCGTCTGGTGATTCGCGCGTTCAACCGTGAGCGCCAGAGTTCTGCCGAGGTGCATGAGGCCTCGAGGGAGCTAGCGCGCGTGAGTACCAAGGCCGACTTTATGATTAACGCCGTCGGCCCCGCGGTGCGCTTTATCGGCCGCCTGGCACAGATCGTGATTGCGATTGTGGGCTGCAGCATGCTGGTTGCCGGTCACATGACCGTCGGCGTGTTCCAGGCGTTCTTCCAGTTTATCTACGAGGCGTCCGAGCCCATGACGCAGTTGTCGTTTACCTTCAACTCGCTGCAGAGCGCGCTGGCGAGTGCAGAGCGCGTGTTCGACCTGCTCGATGAGCCCGAGATGGAGGCCGATCCGCTGCCGGACGAGGCCGCCAAGCTGCCGGGTCGCGTGGAGGGCCGCGTCTCCTTTGAGCACGTGCGCTTTGGTTATTCGCCCGACAAGCCGCTTATGCGCGACGTGTCGTTTACCGCCGAGCCGGGCCAAAAGATCGCCGTGGTGGGAACCACGGGCGCAGGCAAGACGACGCTCATCAACTTGCTCATGCGCTTTTACGAGATCGACGGTGGCCGCATTACGCTCGACGGTGTGGATACGCGCCTTATGAACCGCGGCGAGCTACGTCAGCAGTTTGGCATGGTGCTGCAGGACGCCTGGCTGTTCGACGGCACGATTGCCGAGAACATCGCCTACGGCTGTCCCGAGGCAACGCGCGAGGAGATTGTTGCGGCTGCGCGCGCCGCCCAGGTCGACTTCTTTGTGCGCACCATGCCGCAGGGCTACGACACGCGCGTGGCCAACGATGCCGAAAGCATCAGCCAGGGCCAGCGTCAGCTGCTGGCCATCGCACGCGTGCTGCTCAACAACCCGGCGATTCTCATCCTGGACGAGGCGACCTCAAGCGTGGACACGCGCACCGAGCTTGCCATCGGCCGTGCCATGGACGCGCTCATGCGCGGGCGCACGAGCTTTGTGATCGCGCACCGTCTGTCGACGATCGTGGACGCCGACCTGATCTTGGTCATGGACCACGGCAATATCATTGAGCAGGGTACGCATAAGGAGCTGCTCGCAGCCGAGGGCGCTTACGCCGACCTCTATCTGAGTCAGTTCGCATAATGTGACAAAGGGACAGTCCTACATGTCACATCAAAAAGAAAGGCGCGCCGGGGATGAATTCCCTGGCGCGCCTTTGCGTTGATGCCGATGTCGTTTTGTGCCGCTTGCGTTCCTAGCGTTCGTCCACGAGCTTGGCGACGAGGGCCTTGAGCTCGGCCACCTCTCGCTCGAGTTCCTTGACGCGGCGGGCGTTCTCGGTGATGCCCTGGCGGTTGAGGGCACTCTGCTCGGCGGCGTCGTCGGGCATGTACTCGCGATGCTGCTTGGCGTCGAAACTCTCCTCGAACACACGGCAACCGTTGCGCTTGATGATACGTCCCGGCACGCCCACGACGGTGCAGTTGTCGGGGACGTCCTTAACGACGACCGAGTTGCCGCCGATCTTGACGTTGTTGCCGATGCGGATGTTGCCGAGCACCTTGGCGCCCGTGCCCACGGTGACGTTATCGCCGAGCGTTGGGTGGCGTTTGCCGGTCTCGTTGCCGGTACCGCCGAGCGTGACGCCCTGGTAGAGCACGCAGTTGTCGCCCACGATGGTGGTCTCGCCGATGACGACGCCCATGGCATGGTCGATAAAGAAGTGCTTGCCGATCTGTGCGGCGGGATGAATCTCGACGCCGGTGATGTGGCGGGTGATTTGCGAGAGCACGCGGGCGAGCGAGCGATGACCGTGCTCCCAGAGCCAGTGCTCGGGTACGTGGTTCCACTTGGCATGCAGGCCAGGATAGGAAAGGAAAATGACCAGACCGTTTTGCGCGGCGGGGTCCTGCGCTTGGACGGTCTTGATGTCCTTGCGAATGGTATTGATAAAGCTCACCGGCCGCCCTCCCTTAGCGCCATGGCAATGCGATTCAATAAAGTATAGCGATTCGCTAGGGATTAGGTAGAACAATCTTGGCAGCTTTGCACGACAGGTGTCAGTTATGCAAACTTGCTGGTAATGGAGTCATGCTTTTGTGGGGTTGCGCACGAGGGGGCGCCGCAACCGTATACTGGTCAACTTGGACGTATCCGCGCCCACAACTGAGAGGTTTTACTTCATGGGTTTCATCAATTTTATCGCCGAGCTGCTTAAGGACCCGCGCACCGCGATCGCCAGCTGGATCGCCGCCGGCCCGCTTATGGCCTACGGCTGCGTGTTCCTGATCATCTTTATCGAGACGGGCGTGGTGTTCTTCCCGTTCCTTCCCGGTGATTCGCTGCTGTTCGCCTCGGGTTTCTTCGCCCACAACGGCGGCTTTAACATTGTGGCGCTTCTGGCCACCGCATGGGCCGCTGCCATTTTGGGCGATCAGTGCAACTTTATGATCGGTCACTTCTTTGGCCGCAAGATCATCGCTTCGGGCAAGGTCAAGGCCATGACGCCCGAGCGCATCAAAAAGTCCGAGGACTTCTTGGACAAGTGGGGCCACCTGGCCATCTTCCTGGGCCGCTTCTTTCCGTTTATCCGCACCTTTGTGCCCTTCATCGCTGGCATGGGCGGCATGCACTGGCGCAACTTTGTCATCTTTAACGTGCTGGGCGGCATTACCTGGTCGACGGTCTTTACGCTGCTGGGCTACTTCTTTGGCGGCATTCCCTTTGTGCAGGAGCACTTTGAGCTGCTAATCGTTGGCATCGTTGCCGTGTCGATTATCCCGACCGTGGTCGGTCTGGTTAAGGCTAAGCTGGGCAAAAAGAACGCTTAGCTCGAGCCAGCGCGCAAACCGTGCAGTTGAGGCCCGTCACCGCTTACGGTGGCGGGCCTTTTTGCTTCGGTCAAATGAAAATACTTTAGTTAGTTAAAGAAAAACGTTTTATCCGATGCGTGTGCGGAGTACAATCTCGTGCATGCGAATCGACGTGCCATCGGCTTTGATGCTGTCCGCGTGTCCCGTCCGGCTCTACGCTCCGGGCGTGCGATGTTGCGACGCGGTCGGCCCCGGTCCTTGCGTGCGGGTTCGCGAGTATGCAACTGTGTATGTAAGGAGCGACATATGACTGTCGAGAAGAAGGATATCGATTGGGGTAGCCTCGGCTTTGGCTACATGAAGACCGATTACAGCTACGAGGCTCATTGGAAGGATGGCGAGTGGGACGAGGGCGGCCTGACTACCGACCACACCCTGCATGTCTCCGAGTGCGGCGGCATCTTCCATTACTGCCAGGAGGTCTTTGAGGGCCTGAAGGCCTACACCGCCGAGGACGGTAGCATCGTCTGCTTCCGTCCCGACATGAACGCCGAGCGTATGTACAACTCTGCGCAGCGCCTCGAGATGCCCCCGTTCCCCAAGGACAAGTTCGTCGAGGCCGTCAAGCAGGTCGTTTCTGCCAACGCCGCCTGGGTTCCGCCCTTCGGTTCCGGCGCGACCCTGTACGTGCGTCCGTTTATGATCGGCTCCGGTGACGTGATCGGCGTGGCTCCCGCTCCTGAGTACACGTTCCGCATTCTCGTGACCCCGGTCGGTCCGTACTTTAAGGGTGGCCTTAAGCCCGTCAAGCTGCGCGTTTCCGAGTATGACCGTGCGGCACCGCACGGCACCGGCAACATCAAGGCCGGCCTCAACTACGCCATGTCCCTCAAGCCCACGATGGAGGCCCATCGCGAGGGCTATGCCGAGAACCTGTATCTCGACTCCGAGTCCCGCACCTATGTCGAGGAGACCGGTGGCGCTAACGTCCTGTTCGTGAAGGAGGACGGCACGCTCGTCGTTCCTCAGTCGCACACCGACTCCATCCTGCCCTCCATCACCCGCCGTTCGCTCGTTCAGGTTGCTCAGGACCTGGGCATGACCGTTGACCAGCGTCCCGTCGAGTGGGTCGAGGTCAAGGCCGGTACCTTTGTCGAGTGCGGCCTGTGCGGCACCGCTGCCGTCATCTCTCCGGTTGGCGAGATTGACAACAAGGTCTATGGCGCCGACGAGACCGTGACCTTCCCGGCTGGCTACACCGAGATCGGCCCTGTGATGAAGAAGCTCCGCGAGACCCTGACTGGTATCCAGTCTGGTGCTGTTGAAGATAAGCACAACTGGGTCTATACCGTGGCGTAAGCTGCCATAGCTGCTCGGCCCGAGGGCAACCTTCCTTTCCGGCGCGTCCTCGGACATGAAAGAACCTCCGCTGCGCACTTCGTGCGGCGGAGGTTCTTTCGTCCTGCGGAGTGCGCCGGAAAGGAAGGTTGCCCTTTTGTTTTGCTTCGCGCCATGTGGGGGCGGTGGCGACGTGCATTTTTGCGAGTATTCTGCAATCGAAGGCCCCTGCATACCGACCTCGGGCAAAAAATCGGGATTTCTCGATGTTTTCTACGAATGATGGGCGGGGTTATGGGCTGACAGCGTTTGATTTGCAGGGATATTCGCGGTCTTTGGCATTTATCGTAGCGCCCGAAGCTCTTGGTTATGTTGAATACTCCTAAAAATGCACGGCGCTTAGAGGGGGACCTTCGCGAAAAAGGAAACCGCCCCGTCGAAGTATGCGTTCGACGGGGCGGTTTATACATTTGGCCGATTAAGGATGCGCTGCCAAACTACTAGAACTTGACGGTCGGGGCCTGGCGGGCTGCTTCGGCGGCCTCAAAGCCCTGGCGCTCCTTAAACTGGAAGATGCCGGCAAAGATGACAGCCGGGAACGTCTGAATGGCGTTGTTGTAGCTGAGCACGCAATCGTTGTAGCTCTGGCGTGCATAGCTAATCTTGTTCTCGGTATCCTCGAGCGATGCCTGCAGCTGCGTAAAGTTGGTGTTTGCCTTAAGATCGGGGTAGGCCTCGGCTACGGCGAAGAGCTGGCGCAGCGCACCGGTCAGCACGTTGTCGGCTTCCATCTTGGCCTCGGGCGTGGTGGCCTTGACGGCGGTGTTACGCGCACTGATCACGGCGGAGAGCGTCTCTTGCTCGTGCTTGGCGTAGCCCTTGACGGTCTCGACCAGGTTGGGGATCAGGTCGTTGCGGCGCTGCAGCTGCGTATCGATGTTCTGCCAGGCGTTATCGATGCGGTTACGCTTGGTGACCATGTTGTTGTAGATGCCGGCGATGGCGCAGACAATCACAATGACAACAACGATGCCGATGATGACGGTAATCATGATGTCTCCGTTTCGAATGGCCGCGGCGGCATGCGCCAGCTGCCGTTGGTATAACGCTACTAGTATACCCGCAACGTTTTGCCGTGCCGAACTTTCCGGTAAGCGTTGTGTTTTCGGCGGGGTCGGTACCGGGGCAAAGCGCGCGAGGTACAGGTGTAAGATATGCGACAGATTGACGAGTGTTGTCTTTGCCCTGAGGATGGCGATACCAGTGGACCTTCGCATCAAGAAAACCTACCGTGCCCTGTTCGATGCCTTTACCGAGCTTCTCGAGGAGCATCGTTTTGAGGACCTGACGGTTGCCATGCTGTGCGACCGCGCCATGATTCGCCGCACGACGTTCTACAAGCACTTTCGCGACAAGAACGATTACTTTGCCTTTTATATCGATGAGCTCATGTCGGGCTTGCCGCAAAAACAGCCCGATGAGGCCGGCGCAGTGTCTGCCGAGGACGTGCGCGCGCTTCGGCACGCGATTTTGGACGATGCCATGGATTTGATTCTGGCGCACGAGCAGCTCATGGATAACATTTTGGCAAGCAGCATGTCGGGCATGTTGACCAACGTTATTTGCGACCGCATTGCCCGCTCTATCCGCGAGCGTGTGATGAACGTGCTTGCCGAGGATGCCCTGGCCCCCGTGTCGCTCGAGACGACGTCTGAGTTTGTCGCCGGCGGTATTATTCGACTTTTCACGATATGGTGGGAATCGGGCCACGATCTTGAGCGTCGACCCGAGATGGCCGACGTGGTCGATGCGCTGTTTGAGCGGACCATGACGCCGGTGCATCACTAGAAGTGGCGGAGAGAGGGGGATTCGAACCCCCGGAACGCTCTCGCGCTCAACGGTTTTCAAGACCGCCGCATTCAACCGCTCTGCCATCTCTCCGTGAGTCGTAATGATAGCATCGTTTTGAATTTGCAACAGGGAAGGCGAACGATGACGATCACCGAAATCGACGAGAAGTTCATGCGCGAGGCGTTGGCGGAGGCGCGAGCCGCCGCGGCGGTGGGCGAGGTGCCCATCGGAGCCGTAGTGGTGCGCGACGGCGAGATCGTCGCGAGGGCGCACAATCGGCGCGAGCTCGACCAGAACCCTTCGGCGCATGCAGAGTTCGCGGCCCTGTGCGCCGCCGCCCAGGCGCTTGGCCGCTGGCGCCTTTCCGATTGCACGGTCTACGTGACGCTCGAGCCCTGCTGCATGTGCGCGGGGCTTATGGTCAATGCGCGCGTGGGGCGCTGCGTGTATGGCGCGAGCGACGCCAAGGCGGGCGCATTGGGATCCCTATACGATTTGAATGCCGACTCGCGCCTGAATCATCGGTTTAACGTGACGGCTGGCGTGCTGGCAGACGAGTGTCGTGAGGTGTTGAGCGGCTATTTTAGTGGGTTGCGTGGCACCGATGGTGCTGGCTGCGGTTGTGGGGCCGATCTCGAGGCGCATGCCGCTCATGCCGAGGCACTCGCGTGTGCCGAAGATATTGCCGTTGAGGCGGTCGATTTTGGTGTCGTGTGCCGCCGGCCCCGCCGTGTGCTGCTGGCGATTGACTCCTTTAAGGGCAGCGTTTCGAGTGCACAGGCGGAGGAGGCGGTTGCCGAAGGCGTGCGCCGTGTGTGGTCCGATGCCGAGGTGCGCGCATTGCCGCTGGCAGATGGTGGTGAGGGAACGCTCGACGCCGTTGCCGCCTGCGGTGGCGAGCTTGTGACCTGCGAGGTTGCGGGTCCCTTGGGCGACCGCGTGTCTGCCCGGATGCTGGTGGACGGCGAGCACGAGTCGGCTGTTATTGAGATGGCCGAGGCGGCGGGTATTGGGTATTCGCCTTGCACGGAGTCGTCGGCGCTGGCTGCTACAACCTATGGCGTGGGCGAGCTGATGCTCCGTGCGGTTCGTGCCGGGGCAAAGACTATCTATATTGGCTTGGGCGGCAGCGCCACCAACGATGGTGGCGCCGGTATGCTGCAGGCGCTGGGCGCGCGTGTGGTCGATGATCAGGGCTGCAATATCGCCCCCGGTCTCGCGGGTCTCGAACACGTGGTGAGTATCGATTTGGCGCCAGCGCTTCGGGCGCTGAGCGGCGCGCGTGTCGTGGTGCTTTCCGATGTCGAGAATCCGCTTGTGGGGCGCCGAGGCGCCCTAGCGGTGTTCGGTGGGCAGAAGGGCCTGCCGGCGGATGATGCCGAGGTGCTGCGCAGGTGTGACAGCTGGATGGTCGGCTACGGCCGCCTGCTCGATACGGCGATTGCTAGGGCGCGGGCTCAGGGGTTGCTGCGCACGCCCAAGGGCGCACGGACATTTGGCTCGGTGCTCGGCGTGCCCGGCGCGGGCGCCGCCGGTGGCTTGGGCGCGGCGTTGCTGGCGCTCGGCGCGGAGCTGCGTTCGGGCGTGGAGACGGTGCTCGATCTGATTGGGTTTGACGAGCGCGTGCGCGATGTCGACCTGGTCATAACGGGCGAGGGCAATATGGATGAGCAATCCGCTGCCGGCAAGGCGCCGGTGGGTGTGGCTCGTCGTGCGAAGCGATATGGCAAGCCGGTGGTCGCCGTCGTGGGCGGTCGCGCCGACAACCTGGATGCGGTGTACGAGCAGGGTATCGACTTGGTTTTGCCGATTTGCCGCAAGCCCATGGATCTGGAGCAGGCACTCGATCCGCAAGAAGCCCCAACCAACCTCATCTGCGCCGGCGAGGCAGCTGCCCAAGCCTATGACCTCGCTCGCCTCTAAAACCCATCCCCCCAATAACTTGCGGTGAAATACGGAGTGTTTTTGCCTTTAAGGTGCCAATTCAGTCCGTATTCCACCGCAACTTCGTGAATTGCCATCCGAGGCTGGTCGACATGGGTCTCGAGTCGGACCGTTTGCCACGAAATGCGGCCATCTACTACGTTTGACCGAGCTACCTCGACCATCCCGGATTTTGTGAAATTAAAACCGACGCTCCTATAAGTTGTCAATAGGCAGTTTGCGGGAGCGCTCCCTTCAATTCGCACAGGAGCTCGTAATACCTCCTCTCCAGTTTCGTCGACCGCCGTCTCCCATGTTCCAGGTGACCGAGTGAGGCCGCGG
>JAXJET010000026.1:0-2840 GCA_036301285.1 Collinsella aerofaciens | reverse complement strand
TCCATTATTTCTTTGAAATTCTTCAGATCATAATCCGTAGCGTTTTCCAAAGCTTTACAGACAATCAATTCTTCGTGCGTGAATTCTGTAAGTGTTTCTAAATGGTTTGCAAGAATTAGACCATAAATAACGCAAACCTTTTCTTTAGCGCTTCTTTGCAGCAGCCGCGGCATAATACTGCCAGGGCACGGGACCTAGCAGCACACCCCATGCGCAACCTTTTGGTGGACATCGAGGAGGCCGCATAAGCATGCATTCTTCCAATGCCGTAGCACGGCAGCCATCCCTAAAACATGCAGACCTTTTCTCCTTCCCCCCGACACAGAGAAACGGTCTCCTCGACTCCCCCACCACAAAATCCAAACGCTCAACCGACCAGAGCCTCAACCTGCGAGCATCGTTCGAAAAGCTCCAAGCATCCCTAGACAAAACCTTCCCCAACCAAGCCCGGGCATACTAACCCCTCATCAACAAAGCGCCCCTCGCGCACCACCCATTTCCGCCCCAACGCCACAAGGGCGACGACCTCGAGTAGGTCAACCTGGGAGGGACGAGGGCTTAGTTCCCCAATCTTTCCGCAGGGGGCAAAAAGCCTCGCCGCACGAAGTGCGCAGCGAGGCTTTTTGCATGCCCGAGGACGATTGGGGAACTAAGCCCTCGTCCCTCCCCGGGATATGTAGCGAGTCGGAGTACCCTTGCTGTTACTCTGCTTTGCCCACGGAGTTGAGGTTGGTCATGCGGATCTTAACCAGCTCGGTGATCTCACGCATGCCCTCCTTGGCCGGCTTCTTGGGATCGAAGCAGGCGGGGTTCTCGGCCATGTAGGCCATGAAGCCCTTGGTGTAGGCCTGACGCAGCTCGGTGGCGTAGTTAACCTTGCAGATGCCGTTCTTCACAGCCTCGGCAACCTGCTCATCGGGCACACCGGAGGTGCCGTGCAGAACCAGCGGCACGTCGACGGCGTCGCGGATAGCCTTGACCACGGACTGCTCGATGTGCGGATCGCTCGTGTACACACCGTGGCTGGTGCCAACGCCAATTGCGAGGGAGGTGCAGCCGGTACGCTCGACGAACTCCTTGGCCTCGGCAGGGTCGGTGTAGGGGCTCTCGCCCTCAACCGCGGGACCGTCGTCCTCCTTGCCGCCAACCTTGCCGAGCTCAGCCTCGACGGGCACGCCCATGGCGCGGCCAGCATCGGCGACGGACTTGGTCAGGGCGATGTTGTCCTCGAAGGACTCGTGCGAACCGTCGATCATGACGGAGGTGTAGCCCGTGCGGAAAGCCTGCATGCAGCGGTCATAGCCATCGCCGTGATCGAGGTGCAGAGCGACGGGCACGGAAGCGCGCTCGGCGGCAGCCTTGACCATGCCGTAGAAGTAGTCCAGACCAGCGGTCTTGATGGTGCCCGGGGTGGTCTGCATGATGACGGGGGACTTGGTCTCCTCGGCAGCGGCCAGAACGGCCATAACAAACTCGAGGTTCTCGACGTTGAAAGCGCCAACAGCGTAGTGGCCGGCCTGAGCGTCCTTGAGCATCTTTTCGGTGGTAACAAGTGCCATGAGCGTTTGCTCCTCTCCCTCGCCCGCATCTGGACATCGGGCGTAGTTGTTCACAAGGCGTTTTACCTTGCGTTTTACTGCGCTCATTGTATGAAATTCAGCGGGTATGCATGTGCGAGATATTGAGCCCATGCAGGTCAATACAGTCATTTTTGAAAAGCAAACGGAAGGAATTTGAGCCGAGTGGACATGTTCGATATTGAATTTTGAGTGTTCAGCGTCTTTCTTTTATAGAAAAGATAAGTAATCGAAAGGTCTTTTCTTACTCAAAAAGAAAATGAACGAAAATAGAGTCAACACAATTCCTGCAAATTTAGCCGAGAATGGAGCAAGCATGGCCCAAGCCACCAACCGTGCTTTTGCCGACGAACGCCGTACCGCCATTATGGAAATGCTCGAGCATAATGCCTCGGTGCAGGTAGCAGAAATCGCCCAGACCTTTGGCGTGTCCTCCGTCACCGCCCGCGCCGACCTGGACGCGCTCGCCGAAGCAGGCAAGCTGCGCCGCACGCACGGCGGTGCCGTATCACTCCACAAACGTCTGACCGTCTCCACGCAGGATCGCCGTATCAATGTCAACGTCGCCGCCAAGCAGGCCATCGCGCAAAGCGCCATCGAGCTCGTCAATGACGGCGACACGCTGCTCGTCGACTCGGGCACCACGGCGCTCGAGTTCGTCCGGCTCCTCGATCAGCGCGACGGTATCACCGTCATCACGGCCGACATTACCATTGCCGATTACATCGACGAGAGCATGCCCTCAGTCGATGTCGTCATGCTGGGCGGGGCGCTGCGCAAAGGCCATCGTTATTTGTACGGACCGCTCACTATGCAGGCGCTCCAAATGGTCCATGCCGATCTGGCCGTCATGTGCCCCGGCGCCTTTGTCCCCAGCTGCGGCTTTACGACCGACTTTCCCCAGATGGCCGAGACCAAAGCGGCTATGGTCGGTGCCGCCCGTCAAAGCGTCGCCCTCATGGACGCCAGCAAGGTTAACGGACGCGGCATGTACCGCTTTGCCGAACTCGCCGACGTCGACTCCATCGTGATGGACAGCGACCCCGATAATGCCGTCGCCACCTCTATCGCCGAGATCGTCGACAACGCCCGCCCAAATCTCCTCATCGCCGGCGCTTAAACGAAAACCACCACAAAGGGGACAGTGAACTGCGCCCCGAAACTTGGACTGAATAAATAGCGACTACGCCGCAAGGGCCTGGTTCCGGAACTCCTCCGGCGTCAGGCCCTTCAATCTTACCTGCCTGCGCCGCGTGTTCCAAT
>JAXJET010000025.1:0-10775 GCA_036301285.1 Collinsella aerofaciens | reverse complement strand
TTGGAACACGCGGCGCAGGCAGGTAAGATTGAAGGGCCTGACGCCGGAGGAGTTCCGGAACCAGGCCCTTGCGGCGTAGTCGCTATTTATTCAGTCCAAGTTTCGGGGCGCAGTTCACTGTCCCCTTTGTGGTGGTTTTCTCTAGTGCTGCTTGAGTAGCCTTACGGCTTCGGCGGCCATGTTCTCGACCGCCATGCCGTTCTGAGCGAGCAGCTCGTTGGGGTCGTAGCGGTCGGGGAAGCCCTTGGCGATGCCGAAGGTGCGCGTGCGCACGGGCGTGCAGGCCAGGTAGCACGCCACGCGCTCGCCCCAGCCGCCGTCCAAGATGCCGTCCTCGAGGGTGACGACGACGCGATGCTCGGCGGCAAGGCTGTCGAGGAACTCGCGGTCAAGCTCGGTTGCAAAGCGCGGGTTGATGAGTGTTGCCTCGATACCGTACTCGGCAGCCAAGCGGTTTGCCACGCGCTCGCCCAGCTCAAAGAAATCGCCAAGTGCGAGCACGGCAACGTCGCGACCCTGGCGCACCACGTTGTAGCGAACGGCGCTGTAGTCGGTGTCTTCGGTGGGCGCAAGGTCGGGACGGCTTACCAGGCCGATGCCCGGTACACGGATCGCCACAGGATGCTCGCGATGGTCGAGCGACCAGCTCAGCATGGACAGATATTCCTCCATGCAGGCCGGCGCTAGGTAGTGCATGTTGGGAAGAGCGCCCAGCATGGAAATATCGAAGAACGAGAGGTGCGTCTCGGATGTGGTGCCAAAGATCGACGCGCCAAACACCAAGATGGTTGCGGGGGCATCGTTGAGGCACAGGTCGTGCCACAGCTCGTCGTAGGCACGCTGCAAAAACGTGCCGTACACACCAAAGACTGGCTTGGCGCCCGAGCGCGCAAGCGCGGTGGCAAAGGTCACGGCGTGCTCCTCGGCAATGCCCACGTCGACAAACTGCTTGCCGGCGGCAGCGCGAAGCTCGGGTGTAAAGCCCATGATGTAGGGCGTGGCGGCTGTGATGCCCACGACCTGCGAATCGCGCTCGATGGCGGCGCTGAGCGCCTCGCCCGTAATATCGGCATAGGTGCGCGGCGCGGGCTCGCTCGGATGGCCCGGGCAGAGCTTGCGGCCGGTCGCCATGTCAAAGGGGCCTACGTGATGCCAGCGCTCGGGGTCGTTTTGGGCTGGCTCAAAGCCCTTGCCCTTGGCGGTCGAGACGTGGAGCACGATGGGGTGATCGATATCGCGCAGCTCCTGCAGCGCGTCGACGAGGGCCAACACATCGTTACCGGCGTCCAGATAGCGGTAATCGAGCCCCATCGCGCGGAAAACGTTGCGCTCACAGGCGCCGTTGCTGGCGCGCAGCTCGGCCAGATTGCGATACAGGCCACCATGGTTCTCGGCAATGGACTGGTCGTTGTCATTGACGATGATGATCAGGTTGCTGTCGAGCTCGGCGGCGTTGTTAAAGCCCTCAAACGCCAGGCCGCCCGAAAGCGAACCGTCGCCAATAACAGTAATGACGTTATACGTGTCACCCGCCAGGTCGCGCGCGTGGGCAAGGCCGCAGCCCAAGCTCACCGAGGTCGAGGTATGCCCCATGGCAAACAGGTCATGCTCAGACTCGTCGGGATTGGCAAAGCCAGAAGCCTCACCATAACGCTCCGGATCGATATAAGTGTACGCGCGCCCGGTCAGCGCCTTGTGGGCGTAGGTCTGGTGCGAAACGTCAAAGACAATTTTGTCGGTGGGGGAGTTAAACACGCGATGAAGCGCAACCGTAAGCTCAACGACGCCCAAGTTGGGGGCAACGTGCCCGCCGACGGCGGCGGAGCTTTCGAGGATTGCCTGGCGGATCTCGCCGCAGAGCAGCGGAAGCTCGGCGCGGTCGAGAGCCTTGACGTCCTCGGGCGTTGTCGTTTGCGTAAGCAGCATCGTTGTGGGTTACTCCATGCGAATCGTGCGCCGGCACTCCCTTGGCCGGCACAATTGCACAAAACAGTCTCGCACATTTTGGCGTTTGATATGTGACGGCGGCGCGGTAATTCGCCAACTGGCGGGGCAAAACGTTTTGTCCGATGCCATACTGGTAGATTCGATGATGATTTTATTCCATGCGTACAGGCCGTGGCTTGTCGCCGTGAGTCGCTGGAAGGAGGCAGCATGTCCGATGTCGTTCGTGCCGAGAAAATCGCGCGCGAGGTCGACTATGCCGCCCGCCAGCTGGCCCAGGCGGGCCGCTTGGACCTGACGCGCGAGTTTATCCAGCATGGCGATGTGACGGTGTATGCGCATGTGACCTCGGTGGCGCGGGCAAGTCTGTCCTTTGCCGAGCGCCTGGGCCGCGTCGGTGTCTCGGTCGACCGCGCCTCGTTGCTGCGCGGGGCCCTGCTGCACGATTACTTTCTCTATGACTGGCACGATCCCGACCCAAGCCATCGTCTGCATGGCTTTCGCCACCCGTTTTTTGCCCTGGCGCGTGCCGAAGAGGATTTTGAGCTGACGCCGCGCGAGCGGAATATCATTGCGCGCCATATGTTTCCGCTGGTGCCGGTGCCGCCGACGTGTCGTGAGGCTTGGATTGTGTGTCTGGCTGATAAGTGGTGCGCGCTGTGCGAAACGGTCGCCGGCCGTCTGCCGCGCAAGGACGAGGCGGACGATGGTATGAGCAGCGAATCGAGTGAAAAGAGGAGAGGGTAGACGGTGGGGACCGCGATCGACATGGCATTTGACGGCGCGACGCTTGCCGCCTGTCCGCTTTCGGCGCTGGTGCTTTCGTTCGCCTTCTACGGGTTTTGCGGCTGGGCATGGGAATCGACGGTCTGCGCCATGCTCAACCACGGGCGCTTTGCCAACAGCGGCTTTTTGCTGGGACCGTGTTGCCCCATCTATGGCGCGGGCGGCATTGCCTGCTGGCTGCTGTTGCGCGGAATTCCTGACGCGTCGAGCCAGTTTGTCGCTGCGGCGCTCGTATGCAGCGTGATTGAGTACAGCGTGGGCGTGCTGCTGGAAAAAACAACGGGCGCTCGCTTTTGGGACTATTCGCACCTGCCGTTTAACCTGCACGGACGCATCTGTCTGTACTGGGCATGCGCGTTTGGCTTGGGTGCGTTGTGCATTTGCCGTTTAGTGGAGCCGGCATTGCTGGGGCTGCTTGGCCATCTGCCGGTGCTGATTGTGCGGCTGTCGGCCTTTATCGTCGCGGTCGCGATGATGGTTGACGCAGTGTGCTCGTTGGCGAGCTGGCGGCGTCTGTCCGATCAGCTGGAGCGCGTCCGGGCCGACCTTGCCGACCGCATCAACGAGTCGCTTGCCGATGCGTCCGACTCTATGCTCGAACGTATTCCCGATTCGGCGATCGACTCGGTGGCACAGACGCATATCCGCAGCCGTGCCGTTAACGCGTGGCTGGCCGAGCTGGGCGACGCGACGCTCGATGCCCTTCGTGAGAAGGCTTCGATGCCGACGTTTATCTCGGATGGTGCTCGCGGCCTGGCGCTCGCTGCCCGCCGCGTGGCCGATGCCGCGCCGAGCATGCCGCGTCCGTCGCTCAGTCGTCGCCTTGCCGGTAAGCGCATGAGCCGTCCGGTACCGAGTGTGTCACTCAGTCGTCGTGACCTGCGCTTTTTCAATGCCTTCCCGCGTCTGCGCATCAATCGCTACGAAGGTGTTATTCGAGCAACTAATCTCCGCGACCGCGCCCACGAGCTGTTTCGGCGCTAGTCGGGACGGGCGCGCTCACGGCTCCCTTGCTCGCGTATTTCCCGTTCGTTTCGCACCCGTTGCCGCGCCGTTTCCAAGATTGCGGCACTGTTGGAGACGGCAAGATTTGGGTCGAGCCGGTCGAGGAGGTCATCCGCATCCGTACCGGCGAACACGGCCCCGCCGCGGTGTAGGACAATCTTTCGCCTGACGGGCGTGCCCCTCTTGGGGTGCGCCCGTTCTCGTCTACAATATCGTGCAGACGAAGGAGAGGCATGTCCATGATCAAGATGTTTGCGAGTGACTTAGACGGAACGCTGCTGAACGCCCTGCACGAGGCGGATGGGACCATTCGCCGTGCCATTCGCGAGCTGACCGAGGCTGGCCTGCATGTGGTTCCCGCGACCGGGCGCTCGACGTTGCCGATCGGTGAACATGGCTTTACAGGTCTGGCACTCGATGCCTGCTGCTCTAATGGCTCCATCGTGCGCGACAGTCATGGCGTGGTGCTCAAGACCTGGACCATCGACCCGCAGGTTACCGAGGAGCTGCTCAAGGCGTTCCCGGACATTTGCTTCGACTGCTCCACGCCCGACGGCATGTTCTCGAGCGGCTCGTTCGAGATGCACCAGGCGGGTTTTAAGAAGGACAGCCCTATCAAGCGCATCGTGATGCGCGGCATGCGTGCACGTGGCGGGTATCACGAGGAACAATATTTCGACCAGTCGATCGGTGACATCCTGCGCCACGATGTGTGCAAGATCAACTGCCGCGTGACCTCGCCCGAGCTGGAGCGCGACCTTAAAGCGTATCTTGCCGAGCGCTCGGACCGCGTGGTCAACGCGCCGTTTGATCCGGTGATGTTCGAGATCACGGACGTGGAGTGCAACAAGGGCGAGAGTGTGGCCTGGCTGGCGGGTTACTACGGTATTGCCGAGGACGAGGTCGCGGTTTACGGCGACGGCGGTAACGACATTGCCATGCTCAAGCGTTTCCGCCACAGCTATGCGACCAAAAACGCTAGCGATGCAGCTAAAGCCGCCGCGAGCGCGACCATCGGCAGCTGCAAGATCCACGCCGTCCCCAAACACATGCTCGCCACCATGCGCAAGCAGAATTCCCGCACCATCATCGAATAATGTGACAAAGGGACTGCCCCTTTGTCACATCCAAAATATTGCCTTTACGTGTTGATGCACACGGTGTGCAATAATACTCGCACTGTGCAATAGCGCACAGGCTGAGTAACAAGGAGGACGCTTGTCCCAGCTCGAGAAATGTGATCGCCGGTCCCTTCGCTCGCAGCGTGCCCTTCGCCAGGCACTTGCCAGCGAGCTTGCCGAAAGCGGCGACCTTTCGCGCATTAACGTCGCGTCGCTCACCGAGCGTGCCGGTCTTACGCGCCGTACGTTCTATTCGCACTACCGCGATATTCCCGACTTTATCAACCAGATTGAGGACGGCCTGTTGGCTGAGATTCGTGAGCGCGTGGAGCTCATCACCGCAGCTCAGCTGCCCGATCTTTACCGTAATATCGACGAGCTCGAACCGGCGCCCGGCTCAGTTGAGCTGCTGCGCTATCTTGCGGCAAATCGCGATCTTATTGGTGCCCTACTAGGCCCTGGCGGCGACCCCGCCTTCATTAAAAAGATTATCGACACCGCGTGTGAGGCCGTGGTGCCGCGTGCGCAGACGGGCATTTTGGGCCTGGCGCTTGGTACATTCTTTGACTACTACGTCACCTACGTCGTGAGTGCCGAGGTCGGCATGATTCAGCGCTGGTTTGAGCGTGGGCTCACCGAATCGCCCGAGGCCATGGCGCGCATTATGACGGTGCTCGCTTTTGTGCGCCCTGGTGACCTGTATGGCCAACCCATTGATATCAACGTGCCGGAATACGGCATGAAGCTATTGAACCTACAGCTCGAGGACGCGGCCGACACCGCCGCAGCCATCGAGTCCAACAACTAAGAGGAGAGACAATGAGCAAACTCGTCGAGGGCATTAAGGACCGTATGGTCGCTGCCGCGCGCGAGGCCGCGCCCGCTGTGGTGGACGCCGCGCAGAAGGCCGCGACTGCCGCTGCCGAGAAAGTTGCTGAGGCAGTTGCCGATGCCAAGAACGCGGCAGGGGAGACGTCCGTCGCTAGCGAGCCCGCCACCGCCGCTGAGCCCGTAGCCGCCGGCCAGGCCCCCGAAGGCGCGATCTTCAACCCCGAGAACGCCCGCGGCAACCTGCACCTGGGCATCGACGTGGGCTCCACCACCGTTAAACTCGCCGTGCTCAACGACGACAACCAGATCGTCTACGCCAAGTACCAGCGCCACCACACCGACGTCCGTGCCTGCGCCCGCGACCTGTTCGAGGGCGCTGCGACCGTGCTGCCGACGGCCCAGATGACCTGCGCCATTACCGGCTCGGGCGGCCTGCTGCTGTCCCAGTGGCTCGACCTGGAGTTTGTCCAGGAGGTCATCGCCAGCAAGCGTGCCGTCGAGACCCTCATCCCGGCCACCGATGTCGCCATCGAGCTGGGCGGAGAGGACGCCAAGATCATCTACTTCGACAACGGCATCGAGCAGCGCATGAACGGCACCTGCGCCGGCGGCACGGGCGCGTTTATCGATCAGATGGCCACTCTGCTGCACACCGACGCCAGCGGCCTCAACGAGCTCGCGGCCAACGCCACCACCATCTATCCCATCGCCAGCCGCTGCGGCGTTTTTGCCAAGACCGACGTCCAGCCGCTGCTCAACGAGGGTGCCCGCCCCGAGGACGTGGCCGCCTCCATCTTCCAGGCTGTCGTGACCCAGACCATCTCGGGCCTGGCGTGCGGCCGTCCCATCCGCGGCAACGTCGCCTTCCTGGGCGGCCCGCTGCAGTATCTCTCCGAGCTGCGCCACCGCTTCTACCTCACGCTCAATCTGGACGAGGAGCACCGTATCGTGCCCCAAAACGCTCACCTGTTTGTGGCGAGCGGCGCCGCCATGGCGCACGAGTCCAATAAACTCAGCACGTTCCCGCAGCTCATCGAGGCCATCGATGCTCTGGGTGACACACAGGGTGCCGAGGTCGAGCGTCTGGACCCGCTCTTTGCCACCGACGAGGACTTTGCCGAGTTCAAAACCCGCCACGACCAGGAAGTCGTCCCCAAGGGCAAGCTCGACGGCTACACCGGCCGCGTGTTCATCGGTATCGACGCCGGCTCCACCACCATGAAGGCCGCGCTCGTGGGCGAGGACGGTCAGCTGCTGCACACCTGGTACGGCAACAACAACGGCGACATCCTAGGCACGGCCAAGGTCATCATGGCCGATTTCTACAACCACATTCCCGCCGGCTGCACCATCGGCCACGTGACCACCACGGGCTACGGTGAGGCGCTGCTCATCGAGGCCCTCAAGGCCGATTCCGGCGAGATTGAGACCGTTGCGCACCTGCGCGGCGCCAAGGCGTTCCTGCCCGGCGTCGAGTTCATTCTGGACATTGGCGGCCAGGACATGAAGTGCCTGCGCGTCAAGGACGGCGTTATCGAGCACATCATGCTCAACGAGGCCTGCTCGTCGGGTTGCGGCAGCTTTATCGAGAGCTTCGCCGTGTCTATGGACATGGACGTGCGCGCATTTGCCGACGCTGCCATCCATGCCAAGGCCCCGGTTGATTTGGGCAGCCGCTGCACGGTCTTTATGAACTCGCGCGTCAAGCAGGCGCAAAAGGAAGGCGCCACGGTGGGCGACATCGCGGCCGGCCTGTCCTATTCCGTCATCAAGAATGCCCTCTTCAAGGTCATTAAGCTGCGCGACCCCAAGGAGATCGGCAGCCAGGTGATCGTCCAGGGCGGCACCTTTATGTCCGATGCCACGCTGCGCGCATTTGAGCAGCTCACCGGCGTGCATGCCGTGCGTCCCGACATTGCCGGCTGCATGGGCGCCTACGGTGCGGCCCTGCTCGCCCGCGATCGCGCCGGTGCCGACGGCACTTCGACCATTCTTTCTGCCGAGGACATCGCGCACCTCACCGTGACGCAAAAGCATGTCCGCTGCGGCCGTTGCTCTAACAACTGCCAGCTTACCGTCAACGACTTTGGCGGCGGCAGGCGCTTCATTACCGGCAACCGCTGCGAGAAGGGCGCCGGCCACAAAAAGCAAAAGACCGAGGCCCCCAACCTCTTCAAAAAGAAAAACGAGCTGCTCTTTAACCGCGAGGTGCTGAGCCCCGACGAGGCCCCGCGCGGCACCGTCGGCATCCCCCGTGCGCTCAACATGTACGAGAACTACCCCTTCTGGCACGCGTTCTTTACGCGCCTGGGCTTTAGCGTGCAGCTGTCCGACCAGTCGAGCAAGAAGACCTACCAGGCGGGCATCGAGTCCATGCCGTCCGAGAGCGTGTGCTATCCGGCCAAGATGAGCCACGGCCACGTGATGAACCTCATCGACCGCGACGTCGACTTTATCTGGATGCCGTGCGTGCGTTGGGAACGCAAGGAGGACCCGACGGCTGGCAACTGCTATAACTGCCCCATCGTCATGAGCTACCCCACGGCGCTGGCGCTCAATATCGACGAGATTCGCGAGCAGAACATCGAGTTCCTGTACCCGTTTGTGCCCTATCACGACAAGACCGAGCTCAAGCGCCGCTTGTACCAGGTGCTCGCCGTCGACCGCGTGGCCGATGCTGAGGCCGGTCGCGGTCGCGTGCGCGGTCCTAAAATCACGCGCTCCGAGGTCGATGCCGCCGTCAACGCTGCCTTTGAGGCCGATGCGCGTTTCCACGAGGACATCCAGACCATGGGCGAGGAGGCTCTTAAGTGGGTCGAGGACCACGGCGGTCACGGCATTGTGCTCGCCGGCCGTCCTTACCACAACGACCCCGAGATCAACCATGCCCTGCCCGAGCTTATCTCGAGCTTTGGCTTTGCGGTCTTTACCGAGGATTCGCTCGCGCATCTCGTGAAGCCCGAGCGTCCGATTCGCGTCGTTGACCAGTGGATGTACCACAGCCGCCTGTACGCCGTCGCCCGTTTTGTGACGATGCGCAACGACCTGGACCTGATCCAGCTCAATTCCTTCGGCTGCGGCCTGGACGCTCTGACCACTGATCAGGTGCAGGAGATCCTGGAGGCCAGCGGCAAGATTTACACCGTGCTCAAGATTGACGAGGTGTCCAACTTGGGCGCCGCGCGTATCCGTATTCGCTCGCTCATGGCGGCGCTCAAGGACCAGGAGGCCGAGCGCTTGGCCGAGGCTACGGCCGCGGGCGAGACTTACGAGCAGGGCGATGCCGCGCCGGTGGCGCCCTCCACGGATGCCCCCGCGTTCGCGAGCCGTAAGTACACGTTCGAGGCGCAGCGCGAGAGTGCTTCGACCGCGTGGCCCAAGGTGCCCTTTACCGAGCAGATGCGCGAGGAGGGCTACACCATCCTGTGCCCGCAGATGGCGCCGATCCACTTTGACCTGGTCAAAGAGGTGTTCCGTGGTGCTGGCTACAACTTGGAGCTGCTGCCCTCGACCGATCACGATGCCGTCGAGGCCGGCCTGCGCTACGTGAACAACGACATCTGCTATCCGTCGATCCTGGTGACGGGCCAGATCATGGAGGCCATCGAGAGCGGTCGATACGACCTGTCCAAGACAGCCGTGGTTATCAGCCAGACCGGCGGCGGCTGCCGTGCCACCAACTACATCGCACTCATCCGCAAGGCCCTGCGCGAGAGCGGCCACCCCGAGATCCCGGTGATCTCGCTTTCGGCCGTGGCGCTGGGCGAGGACAACCCTGGCTTTAAGATTACGCCGGCGCTGCTTAAGCAGGCAGTCTACGCGGTGCTCTTTGGCGACGTGATGATGCAGATGCTCTATCGCTGCCGCCCGTACGAGGCTACGCCCGGTGCCGCCAACGCGCTCTACGAGGAGTACATGGCGCGCGCTCGCAAGCTGGCGCCCAAGTTTAACCGCCACAACTACACCAAGCTGTGCCGCGAGGCCATCCGCGCGTTCGACACCATGCCGCTCGTGGGCGAGGGTACCAAGCCGCGCGTGGGCGTGGTCGGCGAGATCCTGGTCAAGTTCCATCCCACAGCCAACAACCACGTGGTCGATGTCATCGAGCGCGAGGGCTGCGAGGCCGTGGTGCCGGGTCTGCTCGACTTTTTCCTGTACTCCATGAGCAACGCCGAGCTGCAGAAGGACGAGTTGGGAAGCTCCGCTACCACGCGCGCTGGTATGCAGGCGCTCATCAAGCTCGTGGACTGGATGCGCACGCCGGTGGAGGAGATGCTCGAGAAGTCCCGCCGCTTCGAGGCGCCCGAGCGCATCGGCACCATGGCCGACAAGGCCCGCACGGTACTTTCGGTGTGCAACAACATGGGCGAGGGCTGGCTGCTCACGGCCGAGATGCTCGACCTGATCGATCATGGCGCACCCAATATCATCTGCACGCAGCCCTTCGCGTGCCTGCCCAATCACGTGGTGGGCAAGGCCGTGATTAAGGAGCTGCGCCGCCAGCATCCCGAGAGCAACATCGTTGCGGTGGACTATGATCCTGGTGCGTCCGAGGTCAACCAGCTCAACCGTATTAAGCTCATGATCAGCGTGGCCAAGGAAAACATGCGCGCCGGCAAGGGCTTTAAGCTTGAGAAGGTGGCGCCGCTCGCGATGGACGAGGTCACCGGCCAGATGCGTGCCCACGACGGCTGCGTGAGCTGCGGTTCGGTCGATGAGAGCGCCGTGGCGTCGGTCGCTGAGCGCCTGGGACGCGGCATTAAGAAGTAGCTGGCCTGCTATGGGCTGGATATGAGACAAACGGGTGGTGGCCGTACCGGCTACCACCCGTTTTTGCTTGGACATATGTTGCGTAAACGCCCCGACTATCACCCTTTGCGAACTCAGATTTCGGAAGTATGCGGCAAAATCAGAATAGGCCGAGCACACCGGATATGTCCAAGCTCTGTACCTGCACTGATAATTGTCCTTGGGGGAAGCGGGCACTGCGGGGCGCGGCAACGGCGCGCGATTTCCGCGTCGCAGCGCTACCCTGATGCTGAACGCCGGGACGATGACCCACTGACCTGCTGACGCCTCTTCGGCCGT
>JAXJET010000024.1:0-6667 GCA_036301285.1 Collinsella aerofaciens | reverse complement strand
CCATTGGAACACGCGGCGCAGGCAGGTAAGATTGAAGGGCCTGACGCCGGAGGAGTTCCGGAACCAGGCCCTTGCGGCGTAGTCGCTATTTATTCAGTCCAAGTTTCGGGGCGCAGTTCACAGGCACCTTTGTGGTGGTTTTGACCGGCGAACATGATCCGCAGACGCCGCTACAGCTCCACACAGGGATTGTCGCGGGTCACAAGCGTCTTAACGACAACCGTCGCTCCCAGATAGCGCTCGAGCAGCTCGGCTAGGCGATCGATCGCGGCCTGGCAATCCCCCATCCGCTCGGGCTCCACGCACTCAATCGCCAAGAACGCATCGGCCGAATCGTCGGACAGCGCCGTGCGAACGCCGTCGCGCCAGTTCCAGCAGCGGCACACGGCGCCCGCATCATCGATGTAGGCGAGCTCGCCGGGCAGCGTCGGATCGTCCGCCTCCTCGCCAAGCGGCAAGAATGCATCGCCACCGTCGGTCACCTTCAAGCGAAGGTCTCCCTCGATCGCATGCAGATCCTCGCCTCCCACGGGCAGCGCGTAGGTCAGCGACACCGTGTTGTAGATATCCACCGCGGGCGTAATGTGGCCCACCGGCTTGCCTTTGAGCACGCGTTTGAGCAAGTTCTCGATCGAGCAGCGCGCGCCTTTCTTGGTCTTGAACAGACGATAGGCCTCGCGCCATGCCTTGACCGGTGCGTTCTCGCTGATAGTATCGCTGGTCAGATGACGCTCCGCATCGATATTGGCGCGGTCGAGCAACGCCGCAATCGCATCCACGTCCTCTTGAGGAATCTGAGCCGTGGGCTTCATGCCCTCCACGACCACAACACCGACCGCTGCCTGCGGAAACAGCTCCCAGAATGAATCCTCGGCAATAAAGCTCTTCATACGCTCTCCCTTCATTGTGCGCGCCAACGCGAGCGCCTAAACAAAAAGCGCCCTTACAACGACCACCTTCAAAGTCCTACGGTGCCGTCACAAGAGCGCTTGCGCTGTCCCCATCCGGAGAAGGGGACGATATGTCAGGCGTATTGTAACCCGAGTCATCCACACGAGCAAAACCACCACAAAGGTGCCTGTCCCCTTTGTGGTGGATATGGACTCACGGCGAAGCTAGTGGCGGAGTCCCAGCAGGCCGCGGCCGCGATGACGGGCCTCGGCGGACACCTGGGCGTGCGGGCCGGCGGCTTTGACGGACTCGGGCAGGTGCGAGTACTTCTTCTCGAAGTTCTCCTCGAACATCACCGCCAGGTTGTGCGCGGCCTCGTCGTAGCGCGCGGTGCTCTGCCAGTATTGGCGCGGCACCAGGATGCCATCGGGCACGCCGTGGCACGTCGTGGGAATGTCGACGTTAAAGATGTCGTCGTGCACGAACTCGCTATCCTCGATGGTGCCGTCGAGGGCGCGTGCGACCAGCGAGCGCGTGTAGGCAAGCTCGATGCGATGGCCCACGCCGTAGCCACCGCCAATCCAGCCGGTGTTGACCAGGTACACGCGTGTGCGGCCGTCGGCAATGCGCTCGCCAAGCATCTTGGCGTAAACCATGGGGTCGAGCGGCATAAACGGCTCGCCGAACAGCGAAGAGAACGTGGGCGTGGGCTCGGTGACGCCGACCTCGGTGCCGGGAATCTTAGCCGTAAAGCCCGTCACAAAGTGGTACATGGCGGCGTCGGCCGTCAGGCGCGAGATGGGCGGCAGCACGCCAAAAGCGTCGCAAGTCAGGAACAGCACGACACTCGGAGTGGTGCCCATGCCCTTAGTCCACGCGTTAGGAATGTGCTCCACGGGATAGGCCACGCGCGTGTTGTGCGTGATCGAGATGTCGTCGTAGTTGGGCTTGCGGTTCTCGTCGAGCACCACGTTTTCGCAAATGGCGCCAAAACGGACGGCGTTGAAGATCTCGGGCTCGTGGAAGGCGTCCAGGCCCTCGCATTTTGCGTAGCAGCCACCCTCGATGTTGAAGATGCCCATGTCGGACCAGCCGTGCTCGTCGTCGCCGATCAGCAGGCGCGTGGGGTTGGCAGAAAGCGTGGTCTTGCCCGTGCCGGACAGGCCAAAGAACACGGCAGTCTCGTACGTGACGGGATCCATGCTGGCCGAGCAGTGCATGGGCAGCACGTCATCCTCGACGGGCAGCAGATAGTTCATGACGCTAAAGATCGACTTTTTAATCTCGCCGGAGTAGCCGGTGCCGGCGACCAGAATCACGCGTTCCTGGAAGTTGATGACCACAGCGGCGCTGGAGTTGAGGCCCTTGATGGCAGGATCGCACTGGTAACCGGGCGCGGCAAGGACACAGAAGTCCGGCTCGCCGGTGCGCGCGATTTCGCGGGCGAGCGGGCGGGCGAGCATCTGCTTAATAAAGAGCGCCTGGCTGGCACGCTCACAGGCGACGAGCAGTCGACGCGTATGGTTACGATCGGCGCCGGCCATGCCGCGGGTAACGAACACGTCGCGCTCGTTAAGATAATCGACGATGCCGGCCTTGATGGCCTCGTAGCTCTCGACAGAAAGCGGGCGGTTGACGGCGCCCCAGGCGATCTTGTCGTGCACGTCGGGCGTGTCGACGATAAAGCGATCGTTGGGAGAACGGCCGGTGCGCTCCCCCGTCTCGATCACCAGCGCGCCGTTGGATGCCATGCGGCCTTCTTCGCGGCGGATAGCGTGCTCGACGAGCTCCGCGGCGGGTAGATCGACCAGCAGGCGGGGCTGATTCTCGGCGGGATCTTCGACCAGCGTAATACCAAAGTTGGACAAAACTTCTGCAGGGGTAACACCAGGCATGGGGCCTCCTTTAAAAACGCGACACGTGGACGCGGCGCGCACTTTACTCACGTAAAGCCCGTTGTACCCGATATGCAAAAACGTTTTTGCGGCAAGGGCGGCAAGCCCGCCCAACGGTCAAAAATCGCAGGCAAGCGGCCCAGTCATTGGGGACGTTCTTAAACGACTAGTCATTGGGGACACTTTTGAACAGGCAACATTCAAGGAGCGTCCCCGGATGCCGGCACTTAGGGACGTTCCCAAAGTGCCGGCACATAAAGAACGTCCCTAAGTGCCGACTACAGCGGCAGGCCTTGGCCGAGCATGGCGATGGCGCTCATCAGGACCAGCATGCCGGCGGCGTAGGGCAGGACGGCGCCCAGGAGCTCGGCATCCTTACCGCGCACGTGCACGGCGGCAAGACCAATGGCGAGTGTCTGCGGCGAGATCATCTTACCGGCGGCGACGCCCAGGGCGTTCAACGCGACCATCCAGTAGTCGCTCACACCCAGCGCAGTGGCAGCCTGGCTCTGAATGGGGCCAAACAGCATGCCCGAAGATGTGCCCGAACCGGTCACGAACGCACCGACCGCACCGATCCACGGAGCCAGAATCGGGTACAGGCCGCCGGCGACCGCAATGCAAAACGCACTGATCGACGAAATCATGCCGGCATAGCCCATCACCTTGGCGCAGCCCAGTACCGAAAGCATCGTGATCACCGTCGGCGTCATCTGCTTCACAGTCGCGGCCAGCACCTCGCCCATCATTCGCGGCGAAGCACCCTGAATGGCACCGCCGACAAACGCCGCCAGGAAAATCCAGACGCCCGGCGTGTTGATCCACGAAAACGTAAGCGTACCGGGATTCTCACCGCAATACACCTGCACGTGGCTCGCAAACGGCGCGAGCGCGGCATGTACAGCGGGCACCAGATTAGACGTGCCCAGCAGCAACACAAAGATCAGGATGAAGCACGACCAGGCCGAAAGCGCCGACTTAGCGGTGAGCTTCTCCCCGGCCTCGATATTCATGTGGAAGCGCGCATCCAGGTGGCCGGACTTCTCGGCACGCATGGCAAGCGCGGCGGTCAGCGCAAGCGACACGATGGAGCCTACGACCACGGCCAGCTCGGGACCCACAAACATGGCAACGACCAGAGCCGCGCCGACAAACGACACGCCGGAAAGCAGCGCCACGCCGGCAACGCCGTGCATACGCTCGGCAACGCTCGCAACGTTGCCTTGATCATCGGCGACACGGCCCGCAACCAGTACGATAAGCAGCGGTATCACCACAAAGAACGGCGCGAGCTGCACCAGCTGAACGGTCGCCAGGTGCAGGGGATCCAGACCCACCAGATCGGCAACGGACACCGTGGGGATGCCGATGGAGCCGTAGGGCGTGGGCACGCCGTTGGCCAGCAGGCAGATCAACACGGCGGGCACGGCCTCAAAACCCAGGCCCGCGAGCATGCCGGCGGGAATGGCGACAGCGGTACCGAAGCCGGCCATGCCCTCCATAAAGCCACCGAAGCACCAAGCCACGAGCAGCGCCAGCAGACGGCGGTCGCTGCTGATGGAGGTGATCATACTGCCGATCACGTCCATGGCGCCCGTACGAACGCACAGGTTATACGTGAACACCGCGGCGATGATCACCAGGACGATGGGCCATAGAGCCATCAAAAAGCCTTCGAGCGAGGCGGTCGCGATCTGTGCCATCGGCAGGTGCCACCATGCGAAGGCAAGCACGCACGAAAGGGCGAACGAGCCAATAGCGGCCTTCCAAGCCGGCCATTTAAAGCACAGCAGCATCACGACGAGCCAGATGATCGGCACAAGAGCCAGTAAGAATGCGGCGACGTCCATAGGTAGAAGCTCCTTGGTGCCGCGTGGGCGGCATCGGGGGGTGTCACAAAACTTCAACAGGATACCGCACACTTACCGACAAATTACAGCCGCCTGCCGAAAATATTGAACAATCCGTTCAAAAACACGAGCGAACACCGTCGCGTCTATACTAGAGCGCAGCAATAGAAAGGACTCCGCCTTGAGCATCACGCCCCTCGATAGCATCCGTCGCGCCATCGCCCGTCACAACGGCGTCGCCGACCCCACCGTATCGGGCGGGGCACCCAGCCAGGGCGGTCGCATCGAGAACGGCCTGTTCCCGGCCTCGCACACCGCCGAGGAGCTCGCTCGCATCCAGGAGCTGAGCCAGCGCAACGCCGGCGGGCCCGATAGCAGCCAAGCCACACGTCGCCGGCGCGAACGCGATCGGGAGCCCAGCCCCGTTCGCCGCATGGTCAACGCTTGGTGGAACCGTCTGCTCGGCGCCGTCTACGGCGGCGGCTTCTCCATGCAGGAAGCGGAATACGAGGAGCACGCCACCAGTCGCGACTATCTTTGGAACACCCTCGGCACCGCCGTGTGGGGCTTGGCGTTTCCGCTGCTCACCATTGTGTCGACGCAGCTCGTAGGCGCCGAGGAAGCCGGCAAGTTCTCCATCGCCTTTGTCACCGGCACGCTCATCATGATTGCGTGCAACTACGGCGTGCGCAACTTTCAGGTCTCGGACATCGACGAAAAGACGTCCTTTGCCTCCTACCAGCTCAACCGTTGGCTTTGCGGTGCGCTCGCGCTGGCATGCGGCCTGATATACAGCAGCGCCCGCGGCTACGACGCGCAGATGGTCACGATCGGCCTGGGCGTCTACCTCTATAAGGTGATCGACGGCATCGCCGACGTGTACGAGGGCCGCCTGCAGCAGGCCGACAAGCTCTATTTGGCTGGCATGAGCCAAACGCTGCGTTCCGCCGGCGTCATCGCGGTCTTTAGCGTGGCACTGTTCCTCACGCGCAGCATGCCCATCGCGGCCATGGCCATGGGCATCGCCGCAATCGCCTCGCTCGTGCTGGTCACCGCCCCGCTCGCCCTGCTCGAAACCGAAAAATCACGCCGCATGAGTCTGCGCGAGGCTGGCCACCTGTTTATCCAGTGCGCCCCACTTTTTGGCGCGCTGTTCCTGTTCAACCTAATCGAGAGCATGCCCAAATTCGTGATGGAAGGCACGCTGGCCTACAAGTATCAGCTGTACTTTAATGCACTGTTCTTTCCGGCGCAGGCTATTTTGTTGAGCATTGGATTTATCTATAAACCGCAGCTCCTGCGTCTGTCGAGCATTTGGGCGAATCCGCGCAAGCGTCGCCGCTTTGACTTGATTATTGTTGCCGTTATGGCGCTGATCGTGGTCATCACCGGCATGTGCGCGCATTTATGGCAGGCCCCGGCATCCCCATTATGAGCTTTATGTACGGCCTTAACTTTGAGCGCTACCGCACGCTGGCGCTGCTGATGGTCGTCGCCGGCGGCGTCACCGCAGCCATCGACTTTATCTACGCCATCATCACGGTGCTGCGCCATGCCGGCGACGTCACCAAGATCTACCTGATCTGCTTCGCCGTAAGCGTAGTGCTGCCGGTGATCCTGATTAAGCTGCTGGGTCTGATGGGCGCTGCGGTGAGCTACCTAGCCATCATGGTCCTACTCCTAGTGCTACTGATTATCGACTACGCCCACATCCGCCAACGCATCGAACGCGACCGCAACCCATACGGCGCCTAATTAGCTGCCCGGTCACCGGAATTTGCGATGGAATCACCCCGTCTGGGGTCTCGTTGCGGACAATATTCATCACGCAAAACTAAGTGAGTAGACTTTTACCGAATCCCCGACCACACCAACAGAGCACAAGTCTGTGACCTGCACTGATAATTGTCCTTGGGGGAAGCGGGCACTGCGGGGGCGCGTCAACAGCGCGCGATTTCCGCGTCGCAGCGCTACCCTGATGCTGAACGCCGGGACGATGACCCACTGACCTGCTGACGCCTCTTCGGCCGT
>JAXJET010000023.1:0-66429 GCA_036301285.1 Collinsella aerofaciens | reverse complement strand
TCCGCGGCCTCACTCGGTCACCTGGAACATGGGAGACGGCGGTCGACGAAACTGGAGAGGAGGTATTACGAGCTCCTGTGCGAATTGAAGGGAGCGCTCCCGCAAACTGCCTATTGACAACTTATAGGAGCGTCGGTTTTTATTTCGCGATGTTCCGTGTGGTCGAGGGTAACCGGTCAAACGTAGTAGATAGGCCCATTTCGTGGCAAGCGAGTCAACTCGGGGCACAGGGCAGCCAAAAAGCCCCGTCCCAAATTGGCTGCTTTTGAGTTGCGGTGATATACGGACTGTTTGAGGCCTCTGGCTTGTAAAACAGTCCGTATTTCACCGCAACTGCTGAGGGGATGGGTTAGCGCAGCAAGCCGGCCACTTCGCCGGCTAGGGTGATGGTGCCGGCAGCTACGAAGGGCTCGCCCGCGGCCATGAAAACTGCGAGGGCCTCGGAAACGCTGGGGTATACGCCCGCGAGCTTATCGGCATCAACGAGGGCGGCGAGCTCCTCTGCCGGCAGGGCGCGATCGGAATCGGTCTGCGTCACGACCACGCGCGGGAAAGCCGGGATCAGCACGTCAACGATACCCGCCACGTCCTTGTCTGCCAGCGCGGCGCACAGCAGCGTGGGGCGATTTTCAACACACGGATCGATCTCGTCCAGCGCGCTCACAAAGTTCTCGCAGCTCTGGGGGTTATGGCAGGCATCAATCAACTTGAGCGGATCAGTTCCCAGCACATCAAATCGTCCCGGCGTGGGGCAGCCCATAAGCGAAGCATCCAGCGCCTCGTGGTCGAGCTCGCGACCCAGATACCCCTCGCAAAGCATAATCGCGCACGCAGCATTCTGCGGCTGAAAGGCCGGCTTGACCATGCTCGACGTATAAATCGCGCGCGGCGTGGTGCAGCTAAACTCAACCGTGTCGCCCACATGAGCCGGAACCTTGGTCGTGGCATGGTTCACCACCAGCGGCACAATGCCGCACTCGCGACAACGGGCATCCATCACGCGCTGAACGCTCGCCTCGTGCGTACCCTCGCCCAAAACAACCAAGCGCCCGGGTTTGATAACTGCAGCCTTCTCCCCCGCAATGGCCTCGAGCGTATCACCCAAAATACGTGTGTGATCGAGCCCAATGCCCGTAATGGCAACGGCGACGGGATCGGTCGCACTCGTGGCGTCCCAGCGCCCGCCCATACCAACCTCGAGCACGGCAACATCCACGCGAGCCTCGGCAAACACCACCAGTGCGGCAGCCGTCAGCAGGTCAAACGGCGTAATAGTATAGGCGCGCTCCCCCGCCGTCACACGACGGGCATTCACTCGATGCCCCGCCTCGACAGCGGCCGAAACGCCACGGGCAAACGCCTCATCGCTCACAACACGCCCATCGACCTCCATACGCTCGGGATAGCGCACAAGCTGCGGCGACGTATACAGCGCGGTCTTGAGCCCCTCGCCGCGAAGAATGGCAGCCGAAAAACGCGTGGTCGAAGTCTTGCCATTGGTACCGGCAACCTGAATGCAATCAAAGTACTCGTCCGGACGCCCCAGCTCATCGAGCATATCGACAACCGTCTCAAGCAGAGGCCCAGCATCCCCAGAAATCCGCCCCGTATCAGCAGCCAGCCCAACAGCCTCACCAAACGAAAGCAACTCAAACGAGAAAGGAACGACATACGACCCAGAACGCTTAGCCATAACCCAAAGTCCCCTCAACATAAAAAGAGGCCCGAATCAGCAACGAGCCCCTCCCATTCAAAATATCAGCCAAACACCGCTTTGCAGCGAGATCAAGGTCACAACCAAGTGGCCCTACCAGGCAGCGAACGCCCCCGTAACCGCTATGGGAGCGGTTTGGGGCTTTGCTCGATACAAGTTCCGCACGAGCCGAAGGCCACTTAATGTGGCCTTCGTGCGAGCAGGACTGTCCGCAGTAGCGAGCAAAGCCCCAAACCGCGTCCCCCAGTACCGCCTACGAGAAGTCAGCAACCTGCGAGTTCAGCGCCGCCAGGATCTCCTTGAGCTCAGCTGCACGGTCCCTCTTCTTCTGCACCACCGCGGGCGCGGCCTTGGCCACAAAGCCCTCGTTGGCGAGCGTCTTCTCGCAGCCGGCAAGCTCCTTCTGAGCCGCGGCGATCTCCTTCTCAAGACGTGCCTTCTCGGCCGAAAGGTCAACCTTGCCCTCGAGCACCACAAAGGCCTCGACGCCGCTGTCGACCACGGCGATGCTCGCGGCCGGCTTCTCGACATCGGTACCCATGACCAGCGAAGCGGTGTTCGCCAGCGGCTCAATGGTCGAACGCAGGCTCTCGAGCTTCTCGATGTCCTCGGCACCGGCGCGCACGACCACGTCGAGCTCGGCCTTGGGGCTCAAGCGATAACGCGAACGCGTGGCGCGGGCGGCGGAAACGACGGTGCGGCACAGCTCAAACGCGCGCTCGGCGGGCTCATCGACATACTTGGCGTAGTCGGCGGGCTCCGGCCACTTGGCGATCATGAGCGCCTCGGCACGGTCAACGTTGCCCTCGGCGTCCAGATCGAGCACGCTCGCCGGCATGTTGTCCCAAATCTCCTCGGTGACAAACGGCATAAGCGGGTGCATCAGGCGAATGGAGGTGTCGAGCACAAAGATCAGGTTGCGCTGCGCCTGCAGACGGCCCTCGCCCTTCAGGCGGGCCTTGGTGACCTCGACGTACCAGTCGCAGACCTCGTTCCAGAAGAACTGCTGCACGCCGCGGGCCATGTCGCCAAAGGTGTAGTTCTCGATGCCCTCGGTGACCATCTTCACGGCCTTGGCCAGGCGGCTGAACATCCAGGCGTCGGCCGGCGTCTCCACGGCGGGCTCGCCGGGCGTGTAGCCCTCCATGTTCATAAGCAGGAAGCGGCTTGCGTTCCAGATCTTGGTCACAAACGACTTGGCCTGCTCGGTGCGCGGGCTGTCGATAAGCTTTTTGGTCTTCTTGTCGATGTTCGCGTCGAACTTGACGTCCTGGTTGTTGGTGCACAGCGTCAGCAGGTTGAAGCGCATCGCGTCGGCGCCGTACATGCCAATGAGGTCCATGGGGTCAACGCCGTTGCCCTTGGATTTGGACATGCGGCTACCGTCCTTGGCAAGGATCGTCGGGTAGATGACGACGTCCTTAAACGGCACCTCGTCCAGGAAGTACAGCGAGCTCATGACCATACGGGCGACCCACAGCGCGATGATGTCGCGCGCGGTGACGAGCGCCGTCGTGGGATGATGGCCCTCGAGCAGCTCCGGCTTTTGCGGCCAGCCCTGCGTGGCGAAGGTCCACAGCTGCGAGCTGAACCAGGTGTCCAGCACGTTCTCGTCCTGATGCACGTGATGGCCGCCGCACTTGGGGCACACGTCGGTGTCCTCGGTAAGGGCATCCTCCCAGCCGCAGTCCTCGCAGTAGAACACGGGAATGCGGTGGCCCCACCACAGCTGGCGGCTGATACACCAGTCCTTGAGGTTCTCCATCCAGGTGGTGTAGGTCTGCGTCCAACGCGCGGGGTGGAAGGTGACCTTGCCAGAGTTGACGGCGTCGAGCGCCGGTCCCTTGAGTTTGTCGACGGCGACGAACCACTGCTCGGACAGCCACGGCTCCAGCGCGGAGTCGCAACGGTAGCAGTGCATGACGGAGTGATCGAGGTCCTCGACGTGATCGAGCAGGTCGTGCTCCTCGAACCACTTGATGACGGCTTCGCGGCACTCGTCGCGGTTCATGCCCGTGAACTCGCCGTAGCCCTCAACGACCACCGCGTGCTCATCGAAGATATTGATTTGCGGCAGGTCGTGGGCCTGACCCATAGCGTAATCGTTGGGGTCGTGGGCCGGGGTGACCTTGACAAAGCCGGAGCCAAAGTTGGCATCGACATGCCAATCCTCAAAGATGGGGATCTCACGGTCGACGATGGGAAGCTTGACGGTCTTGCCCACGAAGGCGGCCTTCTCGGGATCTTTCGGGGAAACGGCGACGCCCGTGTCGCCGAGCATGGTCTCGGGGCGCGTGGTGGCGACGACGATGTAGTCCTGGCCGTTGACCGGCTCGGTCAGCGGGTAGCGCAGGTGCCACAGGTGGCCCTTCTCGTCCTTGTACTCGGCCTCGTCGTCCGAGATGGCGGTGGTGCAGTTGGGGCACCAGTTAACGATACGCTTGCCACGGTAAATCAGGCCGTCGTGGTACCAATCGCAGAAGACCTTGCGCACGGCCTGTGCGTAATCCTCGTCCATGGTGAAGCGCTCGTTATCAAAGTCGACGGAGCAACCCATGCGCTTGATCTGCTCGACGATGATGCCGCCGTACTCGTGGGTCCAGTCCCAGCAGGCGTCGACAAACTTATCGCGACCGATCTCCAGGCGGCTGATGCCCTCGCTCTTGAGCTTCTTGTCGACCTTGGTCTGTGTGGCGATACCGGCGTGGTCGGTGCCGAGCACCCAGCGCGTGGACTTGCCGCGCATGCGGGCCATGCGGATGATGGCGTCCTGGATGGAGTCGTCGGTAGCGTGGCCCATGTGGAGCTTGCCGGTCACGTTGGGAGGCGGAATGGTGACGGTGCAGTCGCCCACGCCCTCGCGGCGCTTGTAGTAGCCGCCGTCGAGCCACTTCTGCAGGATCGCCGGCTCGTTGGTCGACGGATCGTAGTTCTTGGGCATCTCTTCCATATATCTCTCCCTGTCCCGCCGGGGAGGAATGTAGGCCCGATTTTCGCTCGGTCAGGTCCTGGGCTCGCTCGAAGACCACATTAAGTGGTCTTCGGCTCGTGCGGAATCTACGAAAATCGGGCCTACATTCCTCCCCTTAGGTATCGATTACTTCAGTCTGAATTGACTTTGCCGAGGCCTAAACAAACACACAGAATAGCACAGGTAGTTGGGGTTATTGCGTATATATAAAATAGCCTCCGACCGCGGGTGGTCGGAGGCTATTTGCAAACACGCTTTAGGCTGGTTTAGCCGTAGATGCGCTGGGGCTGCTCTTCGCCCTTTACGGAAGCTTCGGTCACGACGACCTTGGAAACACCCTCCTCGCTGGGGAGGTCGAACATCGTCTGCTGCAGCACGTCCTCGCAGATGGAGCGCAGGCCGCGGGCGCCGGTCTTGCGGGCAAGCGCCATGCGTGCGATCTCGTGCAGGGCGGCGTCCTCAAACTCAAGCTCAACGTCCTCGAGCTGGAACATCTTGCGGTACTGACGCACCACGGCGTTCTTGGGCTCGGTCAGAATCGACACCAGATCGTCCTCGTCGAGCGCCTGCGTCTGGGTGACGACGGGCGTACGGCCCACGAACTCGGGAATCATGCCAAAGGCGTTGAGGTCCTGCGGGAGCACCTGACGCAGCAGGTCGTTCTCGTCGACCGAGGTGGGGCCGGCGATCTCGGAGTTAAAGCCCACGCCCTTGTTGCCCACGCGATCGGCGATGATCTTGTCCAGACCCACAAAGGCACCACCGCAGATGAACAGGATGTTGGTCGTATCGATCTGCAGCAGCTCCTGCTGGGGATGCTTGCGGCCGCCGGTGGGCGGAACGCTGGCCACCGTGCCCTCAAGGATCTTAAGCAGCGCCTGCTGAACGCCCTCGCCCGAAACATCGCGGGTAATGGAGAGGTTCTCGGCTTTGCGGGCGATCTTGTCGATCTCGTCCACGTAGATAATGCCCACCTGAGCGCGCTCAATGTCGCCATCGGCAGCATTGATGAGCTTGAGCAGGATGTTCTCCACGTCCTCGCCCACGTAGCCGGCCTCGGTAAGCGCGGTGGCATCGGCGATGGCAAACGGCACCTCGAGGATGCGCGCGAGCGTCTGGGCCAACAAGGTCTTGCCGGTACCGGTGGGACCGAGCAGCAGGATGTTGGACTTGGCGAGCTCTACCTCGTCCATATCGTCGTCGAACTGCGAGCCCATGTCGTCGTCAAAGGCAGACACCGCGGCGCCGCCCTCAATCACGCGGCGATAGTGGTTGTACACGGCCACCGACATGGCGCGCTTGGCGTCCTCCTGGCCCATGACATAGGCAGAAAGCTCGTCATAAATCTCGTGCGGCGTCGGCACGTGCGTGATGACCTGACGGTCGTCCTCGAGCTCAAAACCCTCGGTCTCGGGGTCCACGGCGGGCTGGGATGCAGCCTGGCCGTGGTCGTTGAGGAAGCCCGGCAGCTTGCCGTTGCGGGCGGCGTCCATAAAGTCCGAAGCCAGCGACTCCTCAAGGATCTCGGAGCAGGCGGCGACGCACTCGTCACAGATAAAGATGTTGGTCGGGCCCTTTACGAGACGACGGACCTGGCCCTGCTCTTTTCCGCAGAAGGAGCAGCGGATGGGGTTGCCGTTCTCGTCAAAGTTGTCCTGCATGTTACCTGCCATCCTAGGCGTCCTTCGCGGCCAGATCGCGCGAGGTGACGATACGGTCGATCAGACCGTAGTCGAGGGCCTCGGCAGCGGTCAGGTAGTTGTCGCGCTCGGTATCGGCCTGGACCTTCTTGATGGGCTGGCCCGATGCGTCGGACAGGATCTGGTTGAGCTCGCGGCGAGTCTTCTTGATCTCCTCGGCCACGATCTCGATCTCGGTCTGCTGGCCCTGGGCACCGCCGCTGGGCTGGTGAATCATGACCTTGGAGTGCCGCAGGCAAAAGCGCTTGCCCTTGGCGCCGGCCGAAAGCAGCACGGCAGCCATAGACGCGGCCATACCGACGCAGATGGTAGAGACCTGCGGCTTAATGAAGTTCATGGTGTCCAGAATCGCCAGGCCGGAGTAGACCTCGCCGCCGGGCGAATTGATGTAGAGCGAGATATCCTTCTCGGCATCCTGGCTCTCAAGATGCAGCAGCTGGGCAACGACCAGGTTGGCGCTGACGGAGTTGATCTCCTCGCCCAAGAAGATGATGCGGTCGTTGAGCAGGCGCGAATAAATATCGTAGCTGCGCTCGCCGCGCGGCGTCTGCTCGATAACGTATGGCACGAGGGCGGAATCGAACTTAGCGATCATACGCATCTCCATTTCTCTCTTGCGGACCAAATTGGTTCTAGATAAACGTACGGTGCCCGCATGCTATGCATTGGCTGGCACCGTACGAAGCAACCGGATAACCGGTGTATAACTTTACCCCATCACGGGCGCACCCATGCGCTCGCGGGCAAGGTGGCGAGAATTACTCGGCGTCCTTGGCGGTCTCGTCGACCTCGGTCACCTTGGCGTTCTCGACGAGGTGGTCGACGGCCTTGGAGCGACGGATGGACTCGCGGACGGCAGGCATGCGGCCATCAGCGATGAACTCAGCCTTGGAAGCCTCGACGTCCTTGACGCCGGCCTTCTCGAACTCGGCATTGACGTCGTCCTCGGTGACCTCAATCTTGAGCTCACGGGCGAGGGCGTCGAGAGCCAGGGACTCACGGGCAACGTCGTTGGCCTGCTTGTGCAGGTCGCCGATGAACTGCTCCATGGTCAGGCCGGAAGCGGGCAGCCAGGTGTCCAGCGTCATGCCGCGGGCAGCGAGGTTGGACAGGAAGTTCTGGCCAAGCTCCTCAAAGACGGACTGCTCGTAGTCGGCATCCATCTCGTCGAGCTGCAGGCGCTCGGCGAGAGCGGAGACGCAACGGTTCTCCTTCTCGGCCGGGAGGCGGGAAGCCTTGTCCTGCTCGATCTCGATCTTGATGGCGTCGCGCATAGCGTCGATGCTGTCGAAGCCAAAGTCGGACTTGACGAGCTCGTCGGTGAGCTCGGGGGTGTTGCGGACCTTGATGCCCTTGACGGTGACCTCGACGGTGTGGGTCTCGGCCTCCTCGCCCTCCTCGACCTCGTCGGTCCAGGTGACAGTCTTGACGTCGTCAACGTTAGCGCCGATCAGGGCCTCGTTGAACTCCTTGGGGTTGCTGTCGCTACCGGCGATGAGCATGCGGCCCTCGGCGGCGAAGTTGTCAGCGTTCTCAACGGCCTTGAGATCGACGGTGACGTAGTCCTCGGCCTCGACGGCGCGACCCTCGACGTCCTCGAAGGTGGCACGGTAGTTGAGGAGCATCTCGACCTGGTTGTTAATCTCGGACTCGGTGACCTCCGCGGGAGGCATCTCGATCTCGACGGCGTCGAAGGAGGAGAGCTCGGCGGCAGGACGCAGGGAGAACTCGACGGTGTAGGTGTAGTCCTCGTGATCCTTAGCGAGGTCGAGCTCCTTGTAGTCACCGTTCTTGGTGGGGACGATGTCCAGCTCGTTGAGGACGGCGGGCTCGTTGGCGGCGATCAGGTCGTTGGTGGCCTGAGCGAGGGTAGCCTCGGCGCCAAGAGCGGAGTCGATGACCGGACGGGGAGCCTTGCCGGCACGGAAGCCCGGGAAGCGGTACTTCTTGGCGGTGTCCTTGTAGGCCTTCTTGATCGCGGCGTCGACGTCGGCGGCCGGGATGGTGACCGTAGCGGTGAGCTTGGCGTCCTTGACGTCAGAAGCGGTGATGTTCAACACGTTCCTCCTCATACTGCCCAGCTTATCTGAGGTGCTGGTACCTTTATGCAACAAAGAGTCGCGACGGCCGAAGCCGACGCAGATGCGTTGGTGCGGGCGAAAGGACTCGAACCTTCACGGGAATCCCACCAGAACCTAAATCTGGCGCGTCTACCAATTCCGCCACGCCCGCATGAGCGCACAGACTAGGAATGATAGCAGATACGAACGGTAAGCGCACGCACACCTTTTACAGGCTCACGACCTCACCACGAGAGCAAGCCAATAGAGCACGCCACCCCATCTCATAAGTTGCGGTGGAATAGGGACTGTTTGGGGCTCCAGTCCTCCAAAACAGTCCCTATTCCACCGCAACTTCGGTGGGACTCGGCAGTCTGGCGGTGCTGGCCATGTGCCGGAAAGCGTGTCCCGGTTTGGAGCCTCGGAATGGGATGTAATTTCCGCTATAGCCATCAACCGGAAACTGCAACCCGTTTTGAGCCCCTATTCCGGGATGCACTTTCCGCCAAGGGCCTCAAACGGAAACTGCAGCCCACAATTCAGTTGAAAAGTGGGCTGCAGTTTCCCAGGGCTAGGCAAAGAGCGGCGGATGCGTCGCCTCGTCTACTCCCCCAGCAGGGCCTTCTCGGGCGTGATCGGAAGCGAGCGAACCTGGTGGCCGGTGGCGTGTGCCACGGCCGAGGCCACGGCGGCGAGCGGCGTGTTGATGACGACCTCGCCGATCGACTTGGCACCAAACGGACCCGTCGGCTCGTAGCTCGGCTCAAAGGCCACGCGAATGCTACCGATATCCAGGCGCGTGGGCAGCTTGTAGCTCATAAAGTTGCCGGTGCGCAGGCGGCCGCGGTCGTCGTGCTCGACGATCTCGTAGAGCGCGTGACCGATACCTTGGGCAATGCCGCCCTCGGCCTGGACGCGCGCGAGCGCCTCGTTGATCACGGTGCCGCAGTCGACAGCCGCCGCATAATCCACAACAGTCACCTTGCCGGTGGCCTTGTCGACCTCGACCTCGGCAATGCCAGCCATAAACGGCGGAGGCGAAACCGGCAGGCAGGCAGAGGCATGCGAGGTGAGCGCGTCGCCGCCTGCGATGTTCTTGACGCACAGGTTGGCAAAGTCGCGCAGCGTGAGGTAGCGGTTCTGCTCGCGCGCGGCACGTTCGTCGGACAGGCGCACGTACTGGCCATCGAAGACCACATCGGCGACGTCCACGTCCCACATCTGGGCGGCCTTGGCGCAGATCTTCTCACGCAGCTCGGTCGCGGCGTTCTTGGCTGCCAGACCTGTCACGTACGTGCCCGAGCTCGCGTACGAGCCGGCGTCGAACGGCGACACGTCGGTGTCAACGCCGCGCACCACGATCTGTGAGCTCTCCACGCCCAGCTCCTCGGCGGCAATCTGCGCCAGGATCGTGTCGACGCCCATGCCGTTATCGGTGGCACCGGTGCCGATGGTAATGAAGCCGTCCTCTTCCAGGCGCATGTCGATGCCGGCGATATCCACGTTGGAGATGCCCGAGCCCTGCATGGTGAGCGCGCAGCCCAGAGCGCGCACGCGGTCGCCCAGGTCCACGGCCAACGGCTTGTCGCGCCAGCCGATCATGTCCATTGCGCGCAGCAGGCAGCGGTCGAGCGCGCAGGCGTTGAGCCTCTCGTTGTAGTACTGCGGCATGATCTCGCCCTCGCGCACGATGTTCTTAAGGCGCAGGTCGGCGGGATCCATGTGCAGCATGTCGGCGAGCTCGTTGACGGCGCTCTCCACGGCAAACTGGCCCTGGGTAGCACCGTAGCCGCGATACGCGCCGCCGCGGTTGGTATTGGTGTAGACGGCGTCCCAGCTAAAGCGGCTCGCCTTCACGTGGTTGTAGATGGGCAGGCTCTTGTGGCCCGAAAGGCCGATCGTCGTGGTAGCGTGCTCGCCGTACGCGCCGGCGTTAGACAGCGTGTGCAGATCGATGGCCGTGATGGTGCCGTCGTTCATGGCGCCCAGCTTAACGGTCATCTGCATCTGGTGGCGCGAGTTGCCCGCGGTGATGGTCTCCTCGCGGGTGTAGCAGCAATAGCTCGGACGGCCGGTCTGCTGGGTGACAAACGCCACGAAGATCTCGCAGCAGCCCGTCTGCTTGGAGCCAAAGCCGCCGCCGATGCGCGGCTTAATGACCTGCACCTGCGACTGCGGAATGTCGAGCGACTGAGCGACCATGCGGCGCACGTGGAAGGGTACCTGCGTAGAGGTGGTCACCGAGATACGCCCGAACGCATCGGTCGTCGCGAAGGCGCGGAAGGTTTCCATGGGCGCGGTCTGGGTGGCCTGGCTGGTGTAGGTGCGCTCAAAGACGATGTCGCTCTGGGCGAAGGCCTCGTCAAGGTTGCCAAAATCGCTGGTACCGCTGCACACCAGGTTGCGCGGAACGTCGCCGCCCTGCGGGAACATAAAGGTCACGTCGCCCTCGGGGTGGACCACAATGTCGTTATCGAGTGCCTGGGTAAAGTCGAGCAGGGGCTCGAGCACCTCGTAGTCGACCTTGATGAGCTTGAGTGCCTTGTCGGCGGCTTCCTCGGTCTCGGCGGCGACGATCGCCACCTCCTCGTTTTGGTAACGGACGAGGTTCTCGAGGATCAAGCGGTCGTGGGGACTCGGCTGCGGATAGCTCTGGCCGGCGATGGTAAAGCGGCGCTGGGGCACGTCCTCGTAGGTGTAGACGCCCACCACGCCGGGCACCTTCAGGGCGCGCGACGTGTCGATGGAGCGGATCTTGGCGCGCGCATACGGGCTGCGCTTGAGCTTGACGATGAGCGCGCCGGCGGGCACCAGGTCGCCCGTGTAGACGGGACGACCCTCGAGCAGGGCCTTCGAGTCCTTCTTGGGCTGCTTGTGGGTGATCTGCTTGTAGGTGATGCCGTCGCAGCTGGTATCGTTAACCGGCAGCTCGGGCATCTCAAATCCCACCTGCACACCGGACTCGTTGAGGAAGCGAACGATGGCGCGCAGCTGGCTCTCGTAGCCGCTGCAGCGACAGAGGTTGCCGGCGAGCTGGCGTGAGAGCTCCTCGCGCGTGGCGACGAGGCTCGGGTCCTCCTTGGCGGCGCGGGCAAGCGCCAGAACGTTCATGATGAGGCCGGGGGCGCAAAAACCGCACTGCTCGGCACCTTCGGCAGCCATCGCACGGGCGAGCGCCTCAGACTCGGCCTTGAGGCCCTCGAGCGTAGTGATGGAGCGACCCTCGACGCGCGCGGCGGGAACCGAGCAGCTCAGCACCGGGTCGCCGTCGAGCCACACCGTGCACAGGCCGCAGTTGGTGGTTTCGCAGGCACAGCGCACCGACGCGCAACCCTGCTCGCGCAAAAGCGCAAAGAGCATGGTGTCGGGGGCAATCTGGACCTTGACCTTGCGGCCGTTGAGCGTAAAGGAAAGATCGATGAGTTTGGCAGCCATTAGCGCACCTCACTAGAATCGACGCCGGGCACGCGGCGGCAGGAATACTCGTCCGTGGCGAACTTAGGCACTTGCACGGTCTCGAGCTCGCGGGCAAGCGCGGCCGAAAGCTCGATGCCGGCGGCGCGACGCACAGCCTGGATGGCGAGCGGGGCCGAGATGCGGCGGCGGTAGTCGGCCGAGCCCCACAGGTTGGTGCCATAGCTCAGCGCGCGTACGGACGCGGCCAGGGCGCGTAGCTCGTCCTCGGAAGGCTGCTCGGCGGTAAGGCCGCATGCCTCACCCTGCAGCAGGGTCGCGCGCAGCGGGCGGGCGCCCACGGTGACATGCCAGCTGTTGTCCCACCAGGCGGCGGTGACGTTGAGCGAGGGGAAGTCGGTCGCGGCCTTGCGCACAGCCTCGTAGCTTGCACGATAGTCGTGCTTAACGACCACGATGTGCTCGATCACGTCGCGCACGTAACCCATGTCGACGAACTCGGCGAGCGGCACGCGGCCGGCGCCCGTCAGCTCAACATACGAATCGAGCGCCAAAAAGGCCGAGAGCACGTCCGAAAAACCAAAGCGGCCGTAGATGCTGCCGCCCACCGTGGCGGTATTGCGCAGCTGCACGCCCACGATGTCGTGGACGGCGAACTCAAAGACATTGTTGACAAGCGCGTTGAGCCCAGCATGACGCTCGAGCTGGCGCAGGGTGCACATGGCACCGATGCGAAACTCGGTCTCGGTCTCCTCGATCTGATCGAGTCCGCAGGCCGAAAGGTCAATCGCCGTCGCCACGCGACGCGAACCCAGGCGCATCCAGATGCCGCCGCCCACAATCTTGTTGTTGCGGTTCTTCTGTAAGAGCTCATAGGCTTCGGCCGCGTTTCCAACACGGACGTAGGTACCGAACTTGAGCACGTTCTCCCCCATCTCTCCACTTGTCCAGTACCTTTAAGTGTACCAAACGAGGGGGCACAGCTCGTGTCGGGACAAAATGAACCGTTTTCCTCCGTCGCATGCGAATCAAAAAAGGCTCCCAGCCAAGATGACTGGGAGCCTTCTGCGATGCTATATCGAGCGAAGATTTAGCAGACGCCCTGGGCGAGCATGGCATCGGCGACCTTCAGGAAGCCGGCGATGTTGGCACCCATGACGAAGTTGCCCTCCTCGCCGTACTCCTTGGCAGTGTCGTCCACGTTGTGGAACATGCCGCGCATGAGCTGCTCGAGCTTGCCGTCGACCTCCTCGAAGGTCCAGGACAGGTGCTCGGCGTTCTGACTCATCTCCAGGCCGGACACGAGCACGCCGCCGGCGTTGGCAGCCTTACCGGGCATAAAGGCGACGCCGTTCTCCTGGAAGTAGGTCGTGGCCTCGATGGTCGTAGGCATGTTCGCGCCCTCGCCGACCACCTTGCAGCCGTTGGCGACGAGCGCCTGGGCGTCCTCGAGCAGCAGCGTGTTCTCGCGAGCGCAGGGCAGCGCGATGTCGCAGGGCAGCTGCCACACGCCGCGGCCGTCGCCCTCGTGCCACGTGGCATTGGGCTTCTCGTCGACGTACATAGCGAGCGTAACGCCCTTGTCGTGACCGGAGCGCTTCTTGTTGTAGACGTGCTCGAGCACGGTGTAGTCAATGCCGTCGGGATCCTCGACCCAGCCGTGGGTGTCGGAGCAGGCCAGCACCTTGCCGCCGAGCTGGGAGACCTTCTGGACCGCGTAGATAGCGACGTTACCGGAGCCGTGAACGACGACGTTCTTGCCCTCGAAGGAGTCGCCGCGGCTCTTGAGGTACTCGTCCACAAAGTAGGCCAGGCCGTAGCCGGTGGCCTCGGTACGGGCGAGCGAGCCGCCAAAGGAGAGGCCCTTGCCGGTGAGGACGCCGGTCCACTCGTTGGTCAGGCGCTTGTACTGACCGAACAGGTAGGCAACCTCGCGGCCGCCAACGCCCAGGTCGCCGGCGGGAACGTCGGTGTTGGGACCAATGTGGCGATAGAGCTCGGTCATGAAGGACTGGCAGAAGTGCATGATCTCGTTGTTGGACTTGCCCTTGGGGTCAAAGTCGGAGCCGCCCTTGCCGCCGCCCATGGGAAGGGTGGTCAGGCTGTTCTTGAGGATCTGCTCCAGACCCAGGAACTTAAGCATGCCCAGGGTGACCGTCGGGTTAAAGCGCAGGCCGCCCTTGTAGGGTCCAATGGCAGAGTTGAACTCGACGCGGTAGCCGCGGTTGACCTGGACCTTGCCCTGGTCGTCGACCCAGGGGACACGGAACATAACGATGCGCTCGGGCTCGACAAGGCGCTCAAGCAGGGCGGCCTCCTCGTACTCGGGATGGGCGTCGAGCGCCGGCTGGATGGTGCCGAGAATCTCGGTCGCGGCCTGGATGAACTCAGGCTGCTCGGGATAGCGGGCCTTGAGCTCGTCGAGAACTTTCTGCGTGTAGCTCATGCTTCCTCCAATTGATGGAAAAGAAAAATGTCGTTCGCGGCGCCCCATGCGCTGCGAGCTTTATCGAGTATGGATAATATCGCACTGTTGCAGCAAAGTTTCGCATAAGCCGACAAGCAGATGTTTCGTTTTGATTACGATGCAGGTAGAAGCGTTTTTGAGTGTCTGACGCGCAAAACCCGTGTTTCAAACCTGTTTCGTCCACGTGTTCCAAACCACCACATTGGGGACAGGCACCTTTGTGGTGGTGTTGGTGGTTAGAGGACGAGCTGGTGGTAGTCGGCGGGGGTTACGCGGCCCTCGGTGGCGGCGCGGAAGGCGTCGAGGGCATCGCCCGAGAACGGCATGGCCCAGCACAGCCCGCAGCCGGCGGTGATGGAGCCGGGCAGCGGCATGATGCGCCCGGGCACACCGGAGGCAAGACACAGCTGTTCGCATTCCATCACATCGAAGGTGCTGTCGAACGACACGATGATTATGCGTTCGTGATCAGGGGCATCGCCGAACGAGGCCTCGCGGTGCGACTCGCGATACGCAGCCGCCGCTGCCTCTTCCTCGGCCGTATGTCCACAGCCGCCACAGCCGCAGGTGCAAGGCTCGGACCCATCGCAAGTGCAAGGTTCTCCCGTGTCGGGACAAATATCGTGAGACATGGCAACTCCAATCGTCTAGGCGAGTAACTCGGCCGCCGCAAACTCCTCGGGCGTATTGACGTTTTCGAAGCAGAGCGTCGAGCCGGCGACCGCGACAATCTGAGGCTCGTCCAAATGCCCGGCGTTCACCCGGTCGATCAGGCAGCGGATTCGCTGACGGTCACCGGCGAGCAGCTCTTGGGCAACCGGAGCACACGCGTCACGACGCCAGACGGCGCAAAGCGGCTCAATCCCCCGCTCCTCGCGCGGCACGCACGCGTCGAGCGCCTCGGCCTCGACATGACCAGCAAGCGCGCCGATGAGTTCCGGCGAGACAAACGGCATATCGCAGGCAACGATCGCCGCGAGAGGCAGCCGAGCCGCAGTCAGCGAACTCGCGATGCCGCGCATGGCGCCCGCCGGCCCCTCAAGGTCCGACACTATTCGCGGCACCAGGCCGCCAAACGTGCGCTCCTCAAGGTAGGCAAGCTCGCTGGGACGCGAAGTCGTCACGACCAACTCGCCGGCAACTGGCGCCAGCCGACCCAGCACGCGTTCGATGAGCGGCTCGCCGCAAAACGCCATGCGAGCCTTATCACAGCCCATGCGCGAGGACAGCCCACCCGCCTGGACGACACAAGAAAGATCGGCACGTCTTACGGTAGTCATACGGCAAAACACCCCCATCGGCATGCTCGAAACCCGGTGCACGAAGCTAAATACCGCCGCCGAAATAGCGGCACTACGAAAAGCTCGTGCAAAAACAAAACAGCGCCTTTGCGGCACGCAGCAAGACCGCGAGCACAAAAGCGCTGGTAGCGTATGGCGGGAACGTATGTGAATCGAACACATCCAAGACGTTTTGCACGCCTCGCAACGGTTTTGAGGACCGCGGAGCCCACCGGAGCCCATCCGTTCCCAAGTGCGGCGGTATTTTACCAAACCGAGCGGGCCCCATCCCAAATAGACAAGCAAGAAGTTGCGGTGGAATAGTTCTTGCTTAGGCTGCAAGACCCCAAAAACAGGAACTATTTCACCGCAACTGAGGAGGCGGGAGCGGGTAACCGGCCTAGCGCAGGGAGCGCAGGCCGCCGGCATCCTTGTCGAGCACCGTAAAGCGCACGGCATCCAGGTGCTCCAAGATGCTGATGGCGCGTTTGCGCGACACGCCCAGGGCCTCGCGCAGCACGCTCGTGGTGGCAGCGCCGCCGGCCGCCTCAATGGCGGCGGCGACGAGCTCACGCGCATGGGCCTCGGCAGCAGCGGACAGGGCAACGTCGCGCTCGACCTTAACGATTGCGCGGTTGAGGGAAAGCTCGCGCAGGGCACGCGTCATGGTGTCGCGGCCGAGCTGCAGCTGTTCGCCCACCTCGGGAAGCGCCGGTGCATCCAAGCCGGCCTCGTCAAGCAGCGCGACGATGCGCTCGCAAGCCTCTCGCACCACGCGTGCCGCCGCGGCGGCCGAATGCGGATCGAATACCTCGGCGCCCTCGGCGGCGCACACGCCACGCGAGCAGCCCTCGGCAATCAGAGCCGCGGCAACGGCTTCATCAGCGGCAGGCCACGCAGCATGGGCAACGGCACCGGGTGTAAAGCCCGTCTCCTTGGGAGCCGCCGCATGCATGGCTGACAGGGTCGCCGCCAGTGCATTCATCGCGGCGTCGAGCACGGAAGCATCTGCATACAGCGAGCCATCCGAGCCAGCAAGCGCGCGAGCAGCGCCCTTCGCCACCAACACGCGCAACGCCGCCTCAGCCTCACCGGCAACAAGATCGAGCGCCGCGGTAACATCGGCAGCCGCAACCGGCAGCGCTTGCAGCGCCAGCCACGCACCCACAGCGCCCTCAATATCTCCGGCCTCGAGCGCCGCATACAGCGCACGCTCCCCTTCGGCAAGCTCGCGAGAGCGACGGCAGCGAGAAAGCAGCACGCGCCCGCCGCCAATAAGCATCACGGGCGAATAGGACAGCACCACGGCATGATCCCCGGCACGTAGCGGCAGCGAGTTATCCAAGCGCACCTGAACAATACGGGACTCGCCCACCGCCATGGGGGCCTCACCCTCCATGAACATGATGCGACCGACGACCTCGGCCGTACCCGCCATCACGTGCACGCGCGCACCCGACTCGAGCACGCGCGGTTTGGCGCCCTCGCGGCCCAAATACGTAAACGCCATCATAAAGCGCATCGTCTGGCCAAAGCGGTCCGCCACGCCCAGCATCTCGCCACGGTCAAGCGCCGCGACACCGTCACCAACCAGGTTGAGCGCCACACGCTGACCAGGCAGCGCGCGCGGCGTATCGCCATGCACCTGAATCCCGCGGACACGGCAGACCGTACGCGACGGCAAAGCCATCAGCTCGTCGCCCACCGCAACCGGCGCATCGTGCAACGTTCCCGTCACGACGGTGCCGACGCCCTTGATCGTAAAGCAGCGGTCAATCGGCAGACGCGGCGCGGCATCAGTGAGCTCGGCGCGGGAACGGCAGGCATCCCAGCAAGCGGCAACCTGCTCGTCGAGCACGGCGAGCAGCCTTTCGATCCCCTCGCCTGTCTTGGACGACACAGGCACGATCGGCGCGTCCGCAAACACGATACCCGACAAAAAGTCATCGACATCAAGCTCGGCAAGCTCGGTCATCTCGGCGTCGGCCAGATCACACATCGTCAGCGCGACCACCATATGCGTAACGCCCAGCAGCTCCAGCACATGCACGTGCTCGCGGGTCTGCGGCATCACGCCCTCGACGGCCGAAATCACCAGCACGGCCACGTCGATACCCGTGGCGCCCTGCACCATGGCGCGCAGGTAGTGGGCATGGCCGGGCACGTCGACCAGGCCAACGATCTTGCCACTCGGCAGCGCCAGCTCGCCAAAGCCCAGCTCCACCGTCATGCCGCGACGACGTTCGACCTCCAGGCGATCGGGATTCTTGCCGGTCAGCGCCTCGATCAATGCCGACTTACCGTGGTCGACGTGGCCCGCCGTGCCAACGATAACGGGACACTCCACCAGCGCTTGAACCTCACTCATCGAGCAATCGCCTTCTTAACGCACGCGACGAGCGTCGTTGCCGCCGTCTCGATATCGCGGTCACCCACGAGTGTGCGCACGTCAAACAGGACGCGATCGTGCGAGGCGCGCGTGACAACCGGCGTGTCGAAATCTTGGACGAGCGAGCGCTTGAGTGCGTCAACAGAAAGATGCTCATCGACGAGGCGCACGGCAACGCACATGGTGGGCAGCTCGACGGTAGGCAGCGAGCCGCCGCCGGGAGTCGAAGACTCCTCGACGATTTCCACCTGCACGGCGCGCGGGCAGCCAGCCTTATCGAGGCCCGCCACCATCAGCTCGCGCAGTTTGCGTGCGCGGCGCTCCAGATGAGCCTGCGGTAGCGTAAGCATGCTGAGCACCGGCACCTCGCGATGGGCCACATCCGCCCCATCCATGTAGATGCGCAGTGTAGCCTCGAGCGCCGCCAGTGCGAGCTTGCCCGGGCGCAGGGCACGCATAAGCGGATGCGACCCGCAGGCCTGGACCAGATCGCGACGGCCCATGATAATGCCCGCCTGCGCGGCACCCAGCAGCTTATCGCCCGAGCATGACACGATATCGAGCCCCGCCGAAACCGAAGCCGGCGTGGTTTCTTCGCCGCCGCGCACCAAGATGTCGTCGGGCAACAGCGCACCCGACCCCTGGTCCTCGTAGAACAGCAGGCCATGCTTGTGGGCCAGGGCGGCAAGCTCCCGAGAGCCCACCTCTTCGTGAAAACCCTCGATGCGATAGTTGGAAGGATGGACCTTAAGGATCATCGCCGTATCGGGCGTGATGGCGCGCTCGTAGTCGCCCAGGTGCGTGCGGTTGGTGGCGCCGACCTCGACGAGTTTGGCGCCCGAAGCCGCCATGACATCGGGGATGCGGAAGCTGCCGCCGATCTCGACAAGCTCGCCGCGGCTGACGATGACCTCTTTGCCTGCGGCATGGGTCGCCAGCACCAGCAGCACAGCGGCGGCGTTGTTATTAACGACCAGCGCGTCCTCGGCACCGGTAAGCGAGCGGATCAGATGCGCGGCATGTTCCTTGCGCGACCCACGCGAGCAGGTGTCCACGCTGTACTCGAGTGTGCTGTACCCGCGCGCGACCTCGGCCACGGCCTTTGCCGCCGACTCCGCGAGCGGGGCGCGGCCCAAGTTGGTATGGATGACCACGCCCGTAGCGTTGACGGCGGGGCGCAGGCTCGGCAACGCGGAGCGGTGCGCACGCCACTCGATGGCCGAGGCCAGGTCGCGCTTAGAGCGCGGGGCGGCACCGGCGCGAATGGCGGCGCGCTCCTCGTCGAGCTCGGCCGTGACGGCGGCATGCGCCACCGCGTCGCAGGTCTCCCCCGCCGCCTTCACAACCGGCCACTCGGCAAGCAGCTCGTTGACGGAAGGAATGGCGCGCAGGCGGGCGCGTACCTCATCGGACATGTTCTGGCTATCGCTCATGTGCGACCTTTCAAAACCAAAGGTGAATCAATCGTTCGAACGTCAAACTATCAGCCAATTCGATCGGCTGAGTCAATCAATCGCTATTATCCTCGCGTGCCGCGATCTTTTCCACGCGAACGGCGTTTTCCTGGGTGAGCGCGGCGCCCGTCAACGGGTCCCAACGCAACGGTGTATGGTCGAGTGGGCCGACGCCCAAGGCCTGAGCGCCGCCGGCATCGGCGCCAAACGAACGTCCGCCGGGGGCGGCCGAGGTGAAGATGCACGCCGGATGCAGATACGGCGTCGTCTCCACTCGCACGCGGTCGCGGCCCATATCGCTCACGAGTTCGACGATCTCGCCGTCGACGATGCCCATGCGCGCAGCAACATCGGCATTCATCTGCACGGCATCCAGGTCCGATCCGGCCTCGGCGGCACCTTGGGCCGCAAGCCTTCGCGAGGTATGCGACTCAAAGGGACGGTTGCCGCTAATGAGGCGAAACATCCCCGGACCGGGCTCCACCATGGGAGCGATCCAGTTGGGTACACGACCCAGACCGGCTCGTTCCCATACGTCGCTTGCCAGCGCAATTTTGCCGCCATCCAAGGGAATCACCGGCTCGCCCGTGCGCGACGGCAGCGGCACGCCCGTATCGGCCCAACCGCGCTCCTTAAGCGCAGCGAGGTCAATTCCAAACGGCGCCACCTGGGCAGCCGCCAGATCGTCAGACGTAAACTGGAAGTACTCGCCCACGCCACACGCCTGCGCCAGACCGGCAAAAATCTCCCGACCGGGACGTGTGTCGTCATGCTGCACAGGCAGCACGGCGTTGCGGTAGAACACGCGCGAATCGTTGGCGCCCACGACCGTCCCCACGCCGCGGTCGGCCTCCAGATACGTCACGTCGGGCAGCACGAAGTCGGAAGCGCGCGCCGTCTCGGACCAGCGAATATCAATCGTCACGAGCAAGTCGAGCTGCTGCAAGATGCCCAACCAAGCCTGCGCATTGCCATAGCCCGCACCGGGGTTACTGGCATAGACGATGAGCCCACGCAAATCGCCGGCAAGAATCGACTGGCCGATGGTCGTGCACAGACCGCGCTCGGGGTCGACGAGCGGATAGCGTTCGGACCCCAACTTGGGCTCACGTGGCATCGACGGCGTCGCGAAACGCGCAGGGTCCAAATCGCCCAACGCAAGCGGTGTGGGCGGGTTGAGGGCGCCGCCCGCATGTCCGATGCAGCCCAGCAGCACATCGACCAAACAGATAGCGCGCGCGGTCTGGGTGCTATTGGCATACGCGATACCGATGCCGCCATGAAAGCCCGCATCCACCACGGCGGCAGGCGCGGCGGCAGCCAGATCGCGCGCCGTGGCGACAATCTCTGCGGCCGGCACGTCGCACATCGACTCAGCCCACTCGGGCGTCCAAGCACTGGCCGCCTGCGCCAGCTCATCAAAGCCCGTGGTGTAGCGGTTCACGAACTCGTGATCGTACAGGCCCTCGGCAATCAACACGTGTGCGATACCCAGCAGCAACGCCAGATCGCATCCGGGACGCACGCGGAGCCAGCGATCGGCAATAGCAGCCGAACCGCTGCGCCGAGGGTCAACCACGATGATTTTCGCCCCACGCCGGCGCGCATCGTTGAGCGCATCGACCGACCCCATCGACGACGAATCCACCAAGGAACGCCCCAAATACATGATGCAATCGGTATGCGCCAGGTCGGAGGCGGGGCTGTAGCCCAGGCTGTGCTCCCAACCGGTAAGTCGGCTTACCTCGCAGGCGCCGTCGGCACCGTATACATTGGGCGAACCCAGCGCATGCATAAAACGGTAGGCCCAGTAGCGGTCGAACGAGGGAACGCCGAGCGTCATACCCAGTGCACGAGGCCCGCACTCGTCAACAATCCCCAAAAGACGCTCGGCAATCTGAGCAAACGCCTCGTCCCAGGTAATCGCATCAAACCCCGAGCCATCAGCTCGTCGGCGCATGGGATGCAAAATCCGGTCGCGCTCGTCAAACGGCATTGCCAGGCGATGCCGTCCGCGGGCGCATAAGGCACGCGCCGCGCACGGATACCCCACAACCGGTAACTCGGCAACCACGCGACCGTCCTCAACGCGTGCCGCAAAGGCGCAATCGGCATAGCATCCCCCGCATGTGGTCACCACGGCGCGACCGTCACGCTTCACAGCAGATGCCATCTCGATTACCCCTTTCATCAGCCAAACACAACAGGCCAACAGCCCGGCAACGAGCCCCAGACCCAAAAAGCCTCCCGCACGGCAACGCCCCGCGGGAGGCCCAACGTCAAACAGACGGTACCTTACGCCTCGGACTTCTTGGCGTAGACAAACCAGTAGCCGAGTGCGATCAGAACCGCACCGCCCACGATGTTGCCCAGCGTGGCGGCGGATAGGTTAAACGCAATACCCGCGACGTTGAGCGCATCGGCCCCGGCAACCTTGGCACCATAGCCGCACGCGTGCATCACGGCACCCATGGGCAAAAAGTACATGTTGGCAACGCAGTGCTCAAAACCGCAGGCCACAAAGGCGGAGATGGGCAGCAAAATGCCCACAACCTTATCGACTACGGTCTTGCCCGCAGTACCAATCCACACGGCCAGGCACACAAAGATATTGCACAGGATGCCACGGAAGAAGATCGTCACCCAGTCGATCGTCACCTTGCCGGCGGCGACGCTCACCATGGAATTGGCGACCGCCTCGCCGTTGAGCTTGTAGATGCCGGCCATGTACACCAAAAAGACGATGAACAGAGCGCCGACAAAATTGCCGACCCACACGACGACCCAGGCCTTGAGCATCTGGGCCAGAGTGATCTTTTTGCTCTTGAGCGCGCAGACCATAAGAGAATTGCCGGTAAACAGCTCGGCGCCGCACACCAGCACCAGCACCAGGCCCAAGCAAAAGCACAGACCGCCCACGACGCGCTGAGCGCCCCAGCCCAGCGTGCTATCGCTCAAGAACACGGTAAAGAACAGGCCGCCGAAGGCGATGAACGCGCCGGCGAACATTGCCAACAGAAAGGCCTTAGCGACCGGCAGGTTGGCCTTGGTCACGCCGGCGGCCTCGGTCTTGGCCTCGATCGCGGCGGGCGCCAGGCAATCGGGAGTGGGATACTCCACCTTGGAATCTGCCATGTCAATCACTTCTTTCCTAACAAAATGGAACAAGTGCTCCTACTGCTCTTGCCCCAAGCGGACAAAGTGGGAAAAGTCGTTGGCGGCCACGGCGTCGTAAACGGCGTCGACAGCCTCAAAGACCTCCGGGGACATGGGGTTGTAGAACTCCGTATCGCCCGGCTGAATCCCTATGAAGACGATATCTTCGCACGATTGCTCAATCTCTTCGATCAGAATCGACAAGGGAAGCGAATGCGTGGTGAACATCGACTTGCGGGCCACGTCACGTTTGTCGAGCAAGCGGATGGCGCCGACGGGCAGCGCCATGTCGGCGGCATCAACCAAAACCAAACGCGGCGGACGCTCGCGCTTGACCTCGATGATGTCATCCTCGGGTGTCTGACCGCCATCGATGGTGTACCAGCCGGCAAGCGGCGCGTCCTCCATCTTCTTGGAGAGCACGGGGCCGGCGGCATCGTCGGCACGCAGCACGCTTCCCGCCGTGAGCACGATACCCGCAAACGGGGCGCCGTTCACACGACCATCCACAACGCGACCCATTACTGCAACCTCCCCGTCAGATACACGCCCGACACATCGCGCACGCGCTCCACCAGATCGCGGAACTTCATTAAGAACGCGACCTGCTGGGCATGCAGGCCAAAGTCGTCATCGAACACCGAGATGCCGGCCTTGGCAGAACCGCGAAAACCGCGCTCGTCGAGCAGCGCATCGCAGGCCTCGAGCAGCGACGGCACCGCCGCCTTATCGAGCTGGCACTCACCAAAGGAGCGGATGGCCTCGAACTTGGTTTTGGCCTCCCCCTCCGGCAGCGCGTCGACGAGCGAATAGAACACATCCACCGGCACCGACAGGCGCGGCTCAAAGCAGTCGAGCACGCCGGTGTGGTGGCCCACGGCGAGCGTGTAGTACAGCACGTCGCAGGCCTCCTGGGGAACGTCTTCCTCGGTCTCCACAAACTTACGCGTGAGCTCATAGAAGACCACCTGGTCGGGCGCATGGCCCAGGCAGGGGTCGGCGACGCCCTCGGCGGCCTCGTCGCTTGCGCGCGAGGCATCGCCAAAAGAGCCGCCGAGCATACCGGGGCCCGCAAAGTAACCAGAGCGGTCCGTGAGCTCCATCTAGCGACCTCCGGCCAGCACCAGATCCTGCAGCGCCGAGCACACCTCGACACGGCGCGGATCGTCCTGCTTATCGATGAGCAGCGCCATGGCACCGCGGATATCGCCCTTGGGCGCGCCCTCGAGCGTATCCATAAACTCATTGGCCAAATCGCGACCGTAACGGTAGCCGCTCATGGCGCGAGCCTCACGCTCGATGGCAACGCGCAGCTTGTACGGCACGCCGGGGTGCAGGATATCGGCCTGCTCGCCGGCGGCCTCCACCGTGGTCTCGGCATGGAGCTTTTGGTCCAGCAGACCGAGCGCCATGGCAAAGCCGTAGATGGTCTGCGCGGGGCTGGGCGGGCAGCCGGGGATGTAGACATCGACCGGCAGAATCTTGTCCGTGCCGCCCCAGACGCAGTAGTTGTCGTAGAAGATGCCGCCGGTGCAGCCGCACGCGCCATAGGACACCACGACCTTGGGATCGGGTGCGGCCTCAAAGGCGCGCAGGGCCGGCATGCGCATGGCACGCGTCACGGCACCGGTGTACAGCAGCACATCGGCGTGACGGGGCGAGGGCACGACCTTGATGCCAAAGCGCTCGACGTCGAAGACGGGCGTGATGGAACCGAAGATCTCGATCTCGCAGCCGTTGCAGCCGCCGCAGTCAACACGGTAGACGTACACCGAGCGCTTGATCTTCTTAAGAAGGGTCGCCTTGGCCTTCTCGATGCTCTCGTCGAGCTCGATCTTGGTCGGGCGGTACTGGAGCCGCTCGGGCAAAAGCGTGGGTTCGGCCATGGTTACTCCTCCTTCGTTTCAAAATCCATGATGATGCCCTCGACCGGCGCCGGACCGGCGGGAATCTCGGGCGCATCGGGGTTGAGCTCGCGGTCGATATACTCCGGGTTCACGCCGTGCCCGCCCAGATACTCCATGCCGGGGCCCTGGGGCTCACCGGACGCAAGCGTCTCGTTGGCAGCCATACCGGCAGCGTTGCCGGTCTTTACGGCCGAGGCGGCGCGCAGGGCGTCGAGCTCGCGCTTGCACTCCTGGCACATACCGACGGTACGGGCGGCCTGCTCGGCCTCCATGCCGCCGGCCTTTTGCAGCAGGCGTTTGGCGTAGTCGATCTCCTTGTGCGGGGCAAACGGCTTGCCGCAACGCGAGCAGTGCTCGAGCGTGTAGACGCTCTTGCTGGTGAGGTCGTCCTTGCTCATGACGGCCAGCTCAAACTCCTCGGTGAGCTTGATGGCCTCCATGGGGCAGGCCTCCTCGCAGCGGCCGCAAAAGATGCAGCGACCGTAGTCGATCGACCAGGTGATGGTATCGGCCGCAAGGTCGGTGTCCATGCGAATGGCATCGGCCGGGCACGCCACGCCGCAGGCACCGCAGGCGATGCAGAGCTCGGCATTGTGCTCGGGCTTGCCGCGCATGTCCTTGTTGGTGGGAAACGGCGCAAACGGGTACTTGACCGTCGCGTCGCCGGCCTTGGCGTTAACCTTCCAAAGCTTCAGCATATTAGAGCGCCTCCTCATCGAGCGGAGCGGCCATGGTGCCCTCGCCCGCAAGCGGCGACTTGTCGCGCCAGACGTTCTCGAACTGCTCCTTGTCGAGCACGTGGTCGCGCTTGGCGGCGACATCGGTCACCGTCACGCGGTCGGTGCAGGAGTAGCACGGGTCGAGCGAGCCGACGATCAGCGCAGCGTCGCCCACGGTGTTGCCGCGGAACATGTAGCGCAGGACCGGCCAGTTGCTGTACGTGGCGGCCTTGGCGCGCCAGCGGTAGCACTTCTGGTTATTGCCGAGCATGGCCCAGTGCACGTCCTCGCCGCGCGGCGCCTCGGTGGCGCCGATGGCGTACTTGTGCGGGGTGTACTCCCAATCCGTGGTGAGGATGGGACCCGACGGGCAGTTCTCGAGCATGGTCTCGATCATGTCGATCGAATCGTAGACCTCCTGGATGCGGACGGCGGTGCGGCCGAAGGCATCGCAGGTGTCTGCCGTAGCAGCATGCATCTTCTGAACATCCGGATCGGCGTAGCCGTCGAAGGGATGGTCAAAGCGCACGTCGCGGGCATAGCCCGAGCCACGCATGAGCGGGCCGACCGGAGAGAAGTCGCGTGCGATCTTGCGGTCCAGAATGCCGATGCCACTCGTACGCTCAATAAAGTTGGGCGTGGAGAGCAAGACGTCGACGAGCTCCTGAACCTCGGAGCGCAGCTGGTGGATGGTCGTGAGCGTGGAAAGCTTCTGCTCGGCCAAAATGTCGCGACGCACGCCGCCGATCACGTTGAGGCCGTAGGTCTTGCGGTGACCGGAAAGCTTCTCGGCCAGGTCCATGGACTTCTCGCGGACGCGGAAGAACTGCTGGAAGCCGGAGTCGAAGCCCGTGTAGTGCGATGCAAGGCCAATGTTGAGCAGATGCGAGTGCAGGCGCTCGACCTCGAGCATGATGGCGCGGATGTACTGGGCGCGCGGCGGGACATGAATGCCCTGGGCGCGCTCGACGGCCTCGGCATAGGCCACCGAGTGGGCGCAGCCGCAGATGCCGCAGATGCGGTCGGCGAGGAACGTCACGGCGTCATAGTTCAGGCGCGTCTCGGCGACCTTCTCCATGCCGCGGTGCACGTAGAACAGACGGTAGTCGGCGTCGACGATCGTCTCGCCCTCAACGAACAGGCGGAAGTGGCCAGGCTCGTCGGAGGTAATGTGCAGCGGGCCCATGGGGACGAGCGTGGTCTCCTTGCCCTTGGTATCGGCCAAGAACTCGTAGTTTTCCATGTCGCTCGCGGGAGCGGGACGGAAGCGGTAGTCCATGGAGTCCTTGCGCAGCGGGTACAGGCCGCTGGGCCAATCGTCGGGCAGCACCAGGCGACGACGATCGGGCAAGCCCTCGGGGATCAGGCCAAACATATCGCGCAGCTCGCGCTCGCCCCACACGCAGGCGGGGACGAACGGCGTCACGGACGGGAACGTCATCTTGGCGGGATCGACCTCGGTGCGCACGGTCACCCAGCCGGGGTCCTCCCCCTCCATGGAGATGACGTAGTACACGGCGTAACGGCCGCACAGGCTGCGCTCATCGTTGCCGATGATCACGGGAATCCAGCCGTAGCGCTCGTAGTACAGGTAGTGGACGGCCTCGGGCAGCTTGTCCTGCTTGACGGTAATCGTCAGCTGGTCCTCGCACTGCCACTCAACCTTCTCGATGCAGCCCGGAACGGCGCGGCGCAGGGCCTCGACATGGCTCTCGCAGCGACGGGCATACACCTTGTTCTCAGTTTCAATCATTCGTTACTCCACCTCGCTCTGAGCGGTCTCGGTACCGAACACAGCGCGGTACATCGGCGTCGCGTGAAGTTCCTCGGTGCTCTGCTCGAGCACGATGCCGGTCGCGGTCTCCACACCGTGCACGAGAGGCAGCGGGGTGGCGATGCCAAACCACAAGATCATGACAGCCAGGATGATTTCGGGGATAAGCATGAGCGCCGGGGCCTCATGCTTGCCCATGCCCTGGGGCGCATGGCCGAATACCGACTTGAGGGCGATACGGGTGAGCGCGGAGATGGCCACGGTAAGAGCGAGGGCAACCACGACGACCAGCCACATGGGACCGGCGGTAACACCGGCGACAAAAGTCAGGAACTCGGAGATAAACATGCCAAAGGGCGGGAAGGCACCAAGGCCGAGCAGCGCCAAGATGGCGAGCGCGGCGGTTGCGGGGGCAACCTCGACGACGCCCTGGATCTTGGCCAGGCTACGCGTGCCAAAGGCGTGCTGGATGTTGCCGGACACGCAGAAGGCAAGCGTCTTGGTAAAGCCGTGGAACACACAGTGCAGCAGGGCCGCTGCGATACCCAGCGGGCCACCGATACCCAGGCACAGGGCGATAACGCCCACGTTCTCCACAGACGAGTACGCAAAGCGGCGCTTGAGGTCGTCCTGGCGAAACATCGAAAGTGCCGCCACCAAAATGGACAGCGTGCCGACGATCAGCAGCAAAAGCTGCGGATACTCGGCGCCCACGGCCTGGATAGTAAAGCCGTAGAAGCGCATGATCACAAGCATGGCGCACTTAAGCAGCACGCCCGAGAGCAGGGCCGAGACAGGGCTCGGGGCCTGGGAGTGGGCATCGGGCAGCCAAGTGTGCATGGGGAACAGGCCGGCCTTGGTGCCAAAGCCGATCACGACAAACGCAAAGGCGAGGCGCATGAGCGTCGGATCGAACTGGTCGGCATACGGCAGCACGCACGACAGGAATGCGGCCTCGTGGGCGTTGGGGATCACGTCGGCGGCGTTGGCGTAGATCAGCAGCGTACCGAACAGGCCAAAGGCCACGCCGGCGGTGCAGACCATCGCATACTTCCAAGAAGCCTCGAGGGCCGTCTTGTTCTTGTAGATACCCACGAGGAACACGGTGGAAAGCGTGGTTGCCTCCACGGCGGCCCACGTGAGGATCATGTTGTTGGACAGGCACGCGAGCAGCATAGTGAACACAAACAGGCTAAACAGCGCAAAATACTGCTTGGCGCGCTCGGCGGGCATGGAGCCCTCCTCGATATCGGCCTTTACATAGGGCAGCGAGAACAGCCCGGTAAGAAAACCGATAAAGCCGATGAGCAGCACAAAGATGGCGCCCAGCGAATCGAGGTGGAACCAAAGGCCAAGAGCGCTCGCGGTGTCGCCGCTCATAAGGACGTCACCGGCCGTCACAATCGACAGCACCAGGACGGCTGCGACGGAGACCAGGTTGAGACCGGCAAACACGTTATAGGACGTGTTCTTGGGCAAAAACGCCATGACCAGCGAGAACACCAAAGGAGTCGCGAGCAGGGCGAGAATCAACGTTTCCATGGACTACCCCCTCAGCTCGGACAGGTCGCGCGCATCGAGCGAGTGGGAGTCGTCCCAAATGCGACGCACGACGATGGACATGATGATGACGGCAAAGATGGCGTCGGTGGCGATACCGATCTCGATGATCTCGGGAGCGGTGGGCGCCAAAAGCGCAAGCGTCACATGGCTGCCGTTTTCCATAAGGCAGTATCCAAAGATCTGCTTCATGATGTTGCGCTGCGAGATGATGCAGGTGAGGCCCACAAAGAAGTGAGCGAAGCTAATAGCGAGCGCAGGCGTTGCGACCTCGGCCGTGGGCAGGCTGATCTGCGTCACGACGGCAAAGCAGATCGCGACCTCGACGGCGATGATGCAAATGGCCCACGCGGGCTTAAGGCCGGCCTTGAGCGATGCGTCGCTCGGCTCGCCCATCTTCTTATATGCGCGGTTGAGGATGTAAGGGACCAGGACGACCTTGGTGATAAAGGCAGATCCAGCCCACATAAGCAGCTCCTGCGCACCGGTGGTGGCACCGAGCGTAGCGAGCAGTCCCACGAGCACCAGCGACTGCACCGCATACCAGTTGATGGCATGTTTGATGTTCTTGGAGACAACCACCATGGTGGACGTGACGATCAGAAGGCCGCCAAGGATGTTGACGATCGAATAACCCATGTCGTTCTACCTCCTAACCGATCCAGCTGGCCGAAAGCGGGCCGCTGACGATAACCATGATGATGAGCACGATGAACACGAACGCCATCGCGCGGGGAAGCGGGGCTCCCGCAGCGACCTCTTCGCTCGGCTCGCCGGGCAGGCAATAGCCCATCCACTTGAGGAACCAGGCGAAGGTGGCGACGGTCTCGGCGACCATGATGCACACGAGCACCAGGATCGCGACGTTGCCGGCACCCACGGAGAAGCCACCGGCGATGATCTGGAACTTCGAGAAGAACGTGTTCATGGGCGGCACGCCAGCAATGGCGAGTGCCGCGACACCAAAGCCCACGCCCGAGATCGGGTACTTCTTTACGATGCCGCGAAGCTTGGGCAGCATACGCGTGCCGAGCATAAAGGAGAACGAACCGGCGATCAGGAAGAACAGCGTCTTGGCGAAAGCGTGGTTAAAGATGTGGCACACGGCGCCATCAAAGGCCAGCTGGCTGCCAAAGACCGAAAGGCCCAGACCAAAGAACACATAGGAGAGCTGAGCGATCGTGGAGAAGGCCAGCAGACGCTTCATGTCCTTTTGCGGCAGGTACATAAGGAAACCAAAGAGCATGGTGACCATGGCGTCGATAATGGCAACCCAGCCCACGATCTCGGGAATCTCGCCGGCAGAGACGAGTGCACGCGCGAACACGCACACGCCGACTTTGACCATCGAGGCACCATGCAGGTAGGCCGAAACAGGCGTCGGCGCCTCCATGGCCGAAGGCAGCCACATGTACATGGGAACCTGTGCGGACTTGGCCCAGGCCGCAAACAGCACGAGCAAAAGGACGATAGCCTTGAGCTTGGCGTCGAGGCCGGCAATCGCGGTAATGGCGAAGGTGCCGGTGTGGGCAAACACGATGGCAGCGCCCAGATACAGGCCGAGCGCACCGATATGCGTAATGATCAGGGCCTTCATGCCGGCCTTCTTGGCCGTAGGCGTCATGTAGTAGCTAATGAGGCCCCAAGAGCACGCACCCGTGATCTCAAAGAACACGAGCTGGCCCAAAAGGGTCGAGCTGTACACGAGGCCGGCCATGGCGCCGATGAAGGTCGCGAGGTACGCGTAGAAGCGACGACGCGGCGCATCGGGATGTTCACGGTTATTCTCGCTCATATAGGGAATAGAATAGATCACGACAAGCAGGCCGATGCCCACAAAGGCGGGCGCGAGCAACGTGCTCATGCGATCGAAGGTGAATCCCATGACGAGGGTCTGCCCAAACGAGATCAGGGGGACCTGAGTGTCGGGCATGCCGGCGCCGGCGAAATTCGCGGCGAGGGCGATGGTGCAGACCGTCGAGACGGCGGCACCCAAAACGCTGAACCACTTGGCGTACGGACGGGGGAACAGGGCGACGAGCACCGAGGCCACCATCGGGGCCGCGATAGCGACCAAGCCGAGAAGGGACAGACTGACTGCAAATGACATTGTTTCTCCCTTCTCCTACACGCCTACGACCACGAAGACAAACGCCAGAACGGCGATGCCCACGACAGCCCAGGTCTGATTGCCGAGCACCTTAAAACGCGAGCGCGAGCAGGAGTTCTCGATCACGCCGCATACGACAAAGTCGATCAGGCACTTCACCAGGAAGATGACCGCGCCCAGAACGCCGGCGGCGCCCACGGTCGCGGGCTCGCCCCAGGGGACGAAGATCGCGCAGAACCAGGCGACGACCAGGACCTGTTTCATGGACATGGCAAGCTTGGCCATGGCGAGCGACGGGCCGGAAAGCTCGGCGAGCGGACCTTCCTGAAGCTCCTGCTCGGCCTCGGCCTGGTCAAACGGCAGCTTGCCGAGTTCCATGTAGCAGGCGATCGCAAAGGCGATGCCGGCGAGGATCACGGCGACCGGCGCGTCGACGGCGCCCGTCATGATGTGCTGACCCATAGTGGCGATGTCGGTGGAGCCGCACACCAGGGCGGCGGCGAACAGCGCCAGCAGCATGGACGGCTCGATGAGCACGCTCATGAGCAGCTCGCGGACGCCGCCGATACCGGCGTAGGCGTTGGACGAATCCACACCGCAGAGGGCGAAGAAGAAGCGGGCGAGCGCCAGGCTGTACATGATGGTGATGGCGTCACCAAAGACCGGGATGGGGCTTTGTGCCGTAAAGAGCGGCAGGCCCATCGCGAGCATAAAGGCGACGGCGAAAAACAGCGGCGGCATGATGCGCAGCGCAAAGCTCGCATCCTCGCTCTGGGACTCGGGGCGCGCAAAGAGCTTGGCCAGGTCGCGGTAGTCCTGCATGATGCTGGGGCCGCGACGGTTGTGCATCTTGGCGCGGATAACGCGACCGAGACCGGAGAAGAACGGCGCGACGGCCATAACGACCACGCCCTGCAGAACGGCAAGTACGATGTTGTTCATGCTCTCCCCTCCTTAACCCATTTGCACGGCGAGCACGAGGAACACCACGAGTGCCGCGACGATGTAGCAGATATAGATGCTGTAGTTGCCGCCCTCGAGCTTAGTCGCGAGGTCGGCGAGCTTCTCGACACCCTTATGCGGGGCATCGACGAGAACCTTGTCGGGTACGGGCTCCACAGCCTCGGCCACACCGGTGAGCTTCTGGAAGAAGTGCGCGATGGACCAGCAGACGGCCGTGCAGCGGTCGCGCAGCGTGTAGAGAGGCTGCATAAACCAGGACACCTCGGAGGCAAAGGTCGTGGCCACGACAGGCATATGCTCGTTGGGAGCATAGCCGCACGCCCACGGCTGGGACTTCTGCACCTTGCCGACGGTCTTGAGCTTGCGATAACCGCAGGCAAGGCCGACGAGCACCACGAGCGCAATGGCGATCGCGGGCGTGGAGGTGGCAGCGCCGGAGTATTGGTTCATGAGCTCCATGCCTTCGGCGGCAAACACGCCACCGTACGGATGCAGCACGGACGCGGCGACATCGACCAGCACGGGCGCGATCACGGGAGCGCCAATGCCCAGCACGACGCAGATGGCCGCGAGCAGGCCCTGCGCAAACACCATAGGGGCGGGAACCTCCTTGGCATTGGCCGCGGCCTCGGAGCGGGACGCGGAGGCAAAGGAGACGCCATAGGCCTTGACGAAGCACGTGACAGCCAGAGCGCCGGTAATGGCAAGCGCGACGGCAGCAAACACAGCCACGATCATGACGGCCTTGTCGCCCTGCATGGCGGCGTTAAAGAGCGACTGGTAGGTAAACCACTCGGACACAAAGCCGTTGAGGGGCGGGATGGCCGAGATGGCAAGCGCGCCAACGAGGAAGCAGATGGCCGTTGCCGGCATACGACGGAACAGGCCGCCCATCTTCTCCATATTGCGCGTACCCGTGGAGTACAGCAGCGCACCGGCGCCCAGGAACAGCTCGCCCTTAAACATCGCGTGGTTAAACGTGTGGTAGAGGGCAGCCATCAGAGCTAGGACGGCGATGCCGACAGAGTTGAGCGCCATGGCGGCCATGGAGGCGCCGACACCGAGCAGAATGATGCCGATGTTCTCGACGGAGTGATAGGCCAGCAGACGCTTGATGTCATGCTCCTGCAGGGCGAAGGCCACGCCGAGGACCGACGAGATCGCACCGAAGACCATGACCATAAGGCCCCACCAGACCTGAACGCCCGAGGCGGAGAGCAGGTCGAGACCAACCTTGAGGATACCGAAGATACCGATCTTGATCATGCCGCCGGACATGAGGGCCGACACGTTGGACGGCGCCTCGGGATGCGCCTTGGGCAGCCAGCCGTGCAGCGGGATGATACCGGCCTTGGCGCCAAAGCCAAAGAAGGCGAGCACGAAGCACACGGATGCGACCGCGGGGCTAAACTGTGTGACGCGGAAATCCGCAAAGGCAAAGGAGCCACCGGCGAAGTTGGTCATGGTGAGGAAGCTCGCCATGATGAGCACAAAGCCCACGTGCGCGATCACAAAGTAGAGCCAACCACCGTGGATGGAGTTCTCGTTCTCCTCGATCACGACCAGGAAGTACGAGGTCAGCGACATGAGCTCAAAGGCGACCAGGAACCAAAACACGTTGTCGGCGGTGATGACGAGCATCATGGACGCCACGAAGGTGTTAAAGAAGAAGCCGGCGCGGCCTTTTTTGCCCGGGTACTCATCAAAGTAGTTGAGACCGTAGATCGAACCGGCAAACGCGAGCACCGAGATGAGCGCCACGAACAGGCCGGACAGCTGATTGAGCAGCAGCTGGAAATGGGCAAACGGGAAGAACACGATGGTGTCGACCGACGTGACATCGCCCAGCACGGCCTGGATACCGGCCACAAACGAAAGCACCGCGGCGACGGCGCCGATAAGGCAGCCGGCGGTCTTGGCGGCGTTATCGGCCTTAATCAGCAGAACCGAGGCGAGCGCACCGATGCACGAGACGGCAAGCGATGCGATAAACAGCGTCATGCTATCCATTCTTTACGCTCCCTTCTGCTTTCTCGGACAAGCCCTGGGCCACAGCGGTAACGTCGACGACCGGACCGTTTTCGATCGAGCGCAGGCGCTTGGCCTCGTCGAGCTCGCGATCGGCCGCGCCGCCCATGACGGTCAGCGCCTTGGTGGGGCACGCCGCCACACAATGCGGGCCGTCCGGATCGAAGGCGCACAGGTCGCACTTGACAGCGCAGGTGTACTGGCCGGGAGCCCACGTAAGAAGGCTGCTCAGGGACTTAGGATACGAAGGCGTCGGATCGCACATGCCTGCGACACCGGCGATAGACGTGCCATCGGGATGGATGGCTCCGAAGGGGCACGCGATGGCGTACAACCTGCACCCGATGCACTCCTGCTCCTTGACGTGGATGCGGTCGCCATCGTGCTCGATGGCATTCACCGGGCAAACCTCGGCGCAGGGGGCACCCTCGCAATGGTGGCAGGCAAGGGCGGCCGAAATACCGCCGGTCTTCACGAGCGCCAGGCGCGGCGTATCCTGAAGACCCTGCATCCGGTGGGCGTCGGCACAGGCGGACTGGCATGTTCCGCAGCCGATGCACCTCTCCGGGTTGATGTCGATGAAGCGGTTCATCCCCACTTCCTTTCAAAATAACGGGCCGGGCTCCCGAACGTACGGGACGCCCGGCCCAAAAAGCCAACGAGAACGGGACTACACGATTTGGTTCACGTGCGTCTCGTCGTCGAACTTGGCGGCGCCGGGCTCAACGTCCTGAGGAGCGGCGGCGTCCACCAGAGCCTGCTTGAGCTCGGTGTACTGACGCTCGACCTCGCCCTCGGCCCAGACCTGGTCGGCGATAGCGTCGACCTGGCAGGCGGAGAACTTGTCCTCGGGCGTGTGCGAGACCGGGTCGACCTTGTGCATGGTCAGCTCGTTGCACTTGCCGATCCACCACTGGTAGGTCATATAGACCGTGCCCTTGTTGATACGGTCGCTCACGTCGGCGCGGCTGTATACCTGACCGCGGCGGCTGTGAATCGAGACGATGTCGCCGTTCTTGATGCCGCGCGCCTGGGCGTCAGCGGGATTCATGCGGACAAAACCGGGCTCATCGGCAAGCAGCGCCAGCGTCTTGCAGTTGCCGGTCATCGAACGGCAGCTGTAGTGGCCGACCTCGCGGACGGTGCACAGAATGAGCGGGTACTCATCGTCGGGAAGCTCGGAGGGCGCCTCCCAGTCGTGCGCCATCAGGTTGGCGCGGCCGTCCTTGGTGGTGAACTTGCCACCAGCGAACATGTCGGGCGTACCGTGGTCGTTCACATCGGTGCTCTTGACCGGCCACTGGGCGTAACCGCCCTCGGGAGCCATCTTCTCGTAGGTCGCGCCCACAAAGTTGGGGCACAGGCTAATGCACTCGTTCCAGATCTGCTCGGTGTTGTCGTAGTGCATGGGGTAGCCCATGCGCGTGGACAGGTCCGCGAAGATCTCCCAGTCGTGGCGGCACTCGCCCTTGGGCGGAACGGCCGCGTCAAAGTGCTGGAAGCTACGGTCGGATGCGGTAAAGACACCCTCGTGCTCGCCCCAAGAGGTAGCGGGCAGGATGACGTCGGCGAGCATGGTCGTCTGCGTCATAAAGATGTCCTGGCAAATGAACAGATCCAGCTCGGAGAGCGTCTTGCGCATACCGGCCGAATCGGGCTCGGTCTGCACCGGGTCCTCGCCGTAGTTGTAGAAGCAGTGCACCTTGCCCTCGTCGACCAGGTGGCCCAGATCGGTGAGCTTGTAGCCCTCCTCGAGCGGGAGCTTTTCCTCGGGCACGCCCCAAGCTTTGGCAAACTTGGCACGCACTGCGGGGTCGGTGACTTTCTGGTAGCCAGGGTACAGGTTGGGCAGCATGCCCATATCGCAGGAGCCCTGGACGTTATTCTGACCGCGCACGGGCGCGAGGCCGGAATTGGGTTTGCCGATCTGGCCGGCAACGCAGGCGATGGAGGCGATGGTGTGCACCGTCTTCAGGTTCTGCTTCTGCTGGCATACGCCCATGCCCCAGCCAATGATGGCAGAGGGCTTCGCCGTGGCGTACATCTCGGCAGCTTGGTGGATCAACGCGGGCTCGACACCCGTGATGTCCTGTACAGATTCGGGAGTGTAGTTCTTGATGGTCTCCCACCACTCGTCAAAGCCGTTCGTGTGCTCGGCGACGAATTCCTTGTCGTAGAGGCCATCGTTGACCAGACAGTTGGCAAAGGCGTTGAGGAACGCAACGTTGCAACCGTTCTTGATCGGAAGGTAGAGATCGGCGATACGCGCGGTTTCGATATGGCGCGGATCGGCGACGATGATCTTGCAACCCTTCTCTTTGGCTCGCACGATACGCCTTGCGACGATGGGGTGCGAATCGGCAGGGTTATAGCCGAAGAGGAAAATGCAGCCCGCATCCTCCATACCGGGGATGGAGCATGACATGCAACCTGAACCAACCGTGTCCATCAGACCGAGGACAGTAGGGCCGTGTCAAGTACGGGCGCAGTTGTCCACGCTGTGGGTGCCGATGCACGCACGCGTAAACTACTGCATGACGTAGTTCGCCTCATTGCCGCCGCCTCGAGAAGAGCCGGTGGTCATGACAGCATTAGGACCATATTCGTCAATTATGGCCTGCATCTTAGATGCGGTGAAATCCAGTGCCTCGTCCCAGCTTACGCGCTCAAGATCCGCGCCCTTAGTGCGGCGGATCATCGGGTGCAGTACGTGAGGAGTCAAGATCTTGGTGTCGTTGATGAAGTCGTAGCCGCTCATGCCCTTAAGGCACAGCTCGCTCTGGTTGGTGATGCCGTTGAGCGGTTCGGTGCCCACGACCTGGCCGTTTTGGACCAGGAGGTTAAACTGGCAACCGGCGCCGCAGTACGGGCAGATCACTTTATGCTTCTCCATGACACCCTCCTTCCTTTTTCTGCTACCGAATGCTCGGTACTTATTTGACAATCATTGGGCTTGTCGCCCCAACGCTTACGCCTCGTTTTCGATGGTGGCGCGGGCACGCTCGGCAGTCAGTTCTGCCAGGCGCTCCTCGTCTACCAGGGTGAGGCCCTTGGTCGGGCACGCCTCGGCACACGCCGGACCGCCGGGACGGTCCACGCACAGGTCGCACTTGAGCACGAAGCTCTTGGTCTGCGAACCCACGCGAACGTCGCCCATCAAGACCGGAACCTGCGTGGTCGCCACGCTCACGGCGCCAAAGGGGCATGCCATGACGCAGCTCTTGCAGCCGATGCAGTTGTCCTCGTTAACGCCGATACGATGGTTCTTTGGATCAAAGAACAAGGCGCCCGTAGGACAGGCCTTCGCACACGGGGCATCCTCGCAGTGATGGCAAGCCACCGGTGCGGAGATCTCGTACGTACGCGTCACGCGCAGGCGCGGCGCGGCGATGTTGCCGGGGATGTCGTGCGCCTCGATGCACGCCGCCATACAGGTTTGGCACCCAATGCAGCGTGAGGAATCGGCTACGACTCGTTTATTGCCCATGTTGTTCACTCCCTCCTGAATCCCATGCCGGAGAGACCCTGTCGACGTTGCCCCGGACCGCCCGTGGTCCGGCATCGGCGTATCGAGTGCATGCGGCGAAACAGGCACTTCGATAGAATTCCTCCAACGATATACAGGTTAAATATACGCAGTTGCAGGTGGCAAACTTGAGCATAGGCCCTGCAATACGGGTGTATTGCAGGGGTTTTGGCAGGTTGGAATTATTCTCTAGAAGCTATAAAGGTGAGTGTATTACATGCGTACATCCAAGGGAGATTTCACGCTCGTTTCTGAAGGATGTAGTACGTTTGTAATATCGTTTACACTCAATTACTCTAGTGCAATAAAGTAGTGGTTGTAAGATTGGCTATTATTAGCCGATGTTGTATTTGACTATTCAAATTGCACGCTCATTAAGGGAGGCCAGTGATGTCATCGACTCAAAAACGAGCCATCCTGCAGGTGCGCATTCGCGAGGAAGACAAGCAGCATGCCGAACGTCTCTACGACGCCATGGGCACATCGCTCGCCGAGGCTGTCCGTCTATTTGTCGCGCAGAGTATTTTGATGCGCAAGCTCCCCTTTCAGCCGGTCGCCGTGCGCTCCAAGGACGGCACGGCCGCCTATGGACTGCTCAAAGCATATGGGGACCCCAATCGCCGCTCCGAGGAGCGCAATGCCTGGATTGAATACCTAGCCACAGAAAGCGACGAGTCGGTTTTGGGTCCCGAGAAAGTAGATATCCGTGAGTAGCACCATCATCGACGAGACCGTCATCCTGCGCTACCTGCTTGACGACGACGAGGTCCTGTCACCGCGCGCCGCCAAGGTCATCGCCACGCGCACCGCACGTGTCTACCCCGAAATCATCACGCGCGTCGTGGTCACGCTGCGCGACGTCTATAAGGTTCCCCGCGTTGAAATTGCTGCGGCCATGAAAAGGCTGCTCGATGACGTCATGGTCGACGAGCCCACCGTTGTCGCCCTTGCCGTCAAACTCTTCGGCAAGACCCATATGGACTTTACCGACTGCCTCCTCGCAGCCCGAACCGCCATCTACAACGATGATGTCGTGAGCTTTGGCAAGCCCATCATCCAAGGCATGATCGATTACCGCCGTAAACGCCAAACCGCCGCCGACGCCCGCAGCCGAAGCACCGACTCCACCATCGACAAGCTCCGCCACCACGGTCGCCACTAACCCCATCCCCACCTGAGTTGCGGTGAAATACGGACTGATTTATGCCTTTAAAGGCCACAACAGTCCGTATTTCACCGCAACTTATTGAAGGTGGACCGCGAACGATTTCGCTATCGGGAGTCGGCGTAGGGTTTTATTGTCGGAATGCCGTAACCGCGCATCATGGCACCGAACGATTCTACGTCGTAGGTGTCCGAGAGTTTGAAATGAATGACGTTGTGGCCCATGGCGCGAAGGTTCGCGTCGCGCATGAGGGCCGCTCGATACGTTTTTGCCGCCGCCCGCTCTGGATCATTTTGAGCCTCGTCTTCAAACTTGCCTAGCCCATGCAGCTCTGCCAGCGTCCATGAGCCGTCTGGCATCTGCCAGCCATAATCTGCTAGATAATAGCCAGCGTTTCCCGGTCGCGTTATCTCAACTTGAAGCTCGGGCGCGGCAACCCCAGCGAGAATCATCGCTGCTCTCGCCTCAGACTCGCCGCCATTGTCTGACCTGCCGTCCATATACTCAAAAACGTCAAAAGCACGCGCGATGCCATGCAGCCCTCGACAATTTGCCTGCGCATATGCTCGCAGCTCTTCGCGTTCGACATCGTACTCACGGGCCAAGCCATCGACATAACCCAGCGCATAGCGAAAGGCGCTCGATCGCGCGATATCAACAACCGTTCGATACGGATCCGTCAGTGTAAACAGACCAAGCCGCCACACTTCGCCCGGGCGCCAGCGCTTGTATTCAACGAACTCATACGTATCACGCCTTGTAGACCGTGGCAGCAGCACTTGCACTTTATCCAGAAGCGTATACGCCGAGCCGATGCCGTAGAGCAACGCTGCTGTCGCTCCGCAAAACACAGCATCCGGTTCAACGACCGCAATAGCGGATGCCAGCTGAAAGATACGATCTTCAACCCCAAGATTATTCCAATAGACCGGATCCGCATACACATGGTTGTAAAGACGAAGCATGAGCTCTTCCTGCATAAGCTCGCGCGCACGGCGTTCATCCCAAGGATCAATTGTTATAAGCAGCTGTCCATCTTGATGAATTCCAACGGCCGAGAATAGCATCCTTGCATAGGACTGCGGAAAATGTTTGCCTTTATCGAGCATGGCCAACCCCATAACCATCACGGCGGAGAGAATACCATTACGCTATCGCATGCTTCCGTCCGCAGGCCTTGCCAAAAGCTGACCAAAAGCTTGACGTCGCAGGTCAGAGCTTCAAAAAATATTTCCACTCTCGGTAGACGGTCGCTACGATCCTCCCAACGGCATCAAAATCCAACCTTACAAATAGTTGCGGTGAAATACGGACTACATGGGCCATAAAAGCCGAAAAACAGTCCGTATTTCACCGCAACTTAGGTGGGGATGTGGGGTCCCCGGCACGTTTACGAAAACGGCTCTGATCCCAAAGGGAATCAGAGCCGTTAAGCTATCTTATGGAGCGGGCGACGGGAATCGAACCCGCGTCATCAGCTTGGAAGGCTGGGGTTCTGCCATTGAACTACGCCCGCAAGATATGGTCGGGACGACAGGATTTGAACCTGCGACATCCTGCTCCCAAAGCAGGCGCGCTACCAAACTGCGCCACGTCCCGAAGGTGTTGAGCAGCTAAGGTCTAAACCTTGCGTGTCCCAAAGCGAAGGAAATTATAGGGGAGACTCCCCGCCTGTGCAAGCGCAGAAACCCTAGCTCCTCGAATGTGCGACAAACTTGCTGTGGAGCAGACCGATCACAAACGCCGCCACGGCAACCGGCGCCCACGCGGCACCGATATCCGCCAGCGGAAGAACATCAAACGGTAGCCACGCGCCCGCAAAGAACGCATCGCGGACCGAGGTGATCACGCTCTGCACGGCAACCACACCGCCGACCCAGACCCACACCTGCGGATGAGCGTCGCAAAAGCCGTGTACCAAACCCATGAGAACCAGCACGATGGCGACGGGATACAAGGCGTTAAGCATGGGCACCGAGAACATAAGGATCACGTCGAGGCCCACGTTGGAGAGCACGCACGAAAACGCTGCGAACACAAAGGCGAGAACCGCAAAGGGACGGCGCATGGCCTCCTCGGAAGCCTCCGCTCCCCCTTTAACCACATACGTCTCGCAGAAGTAGCGCGAGCAGCAGCTGATGAGGCCGATGCACACGTTCATGCAGGCGAGGAAGAAGATGGCGAAGACCACGACCGTGCCGGCAAGGCCAAAGTGCATGGAGGCAGAGCGGGCAAGGATGGCGGCGCCGTTGGTGGCGTCGGGCATCACGGTGCCGAGCTGCATTCCGGCAAGGCCCAAGCCACAGTAGATGATGGCCATGAGCACGCCGGCGATAACGCCGGAACGCGAAATCTCAAAGGCCACGCGCTTGTCATCGGTAACACCCAGCTCGTGGATGGTCTCGGCGATGATGATGCCGAAGGCGAGCGACGCGAGCAGGTCCATGGTCTGATAGCCGGTCAAAAAGCCCTGCACGGCAGCGCCTGCATCGTAGGGAGCCTGAGGCGCGGCAGCGGGTCCCAGCGGCGAGATCACGGCAGCACCCACAACCAGCACGATGAGCGCAATGAGCGCAGGGCCCGTAATGCGGCCGAGCACGCGTGTTATGACACCCGGACGCAGCGTGAGCACAAACGCGACGACAAAGAAGCCAACGGCAAACACCAGACGAGCCGTGCCAAGCGAAACGCCCTCGGGCAGCAGCGGCACCAGCATCTCGAAGGCCGTGGAGCTCGTACGCGGAATGGCCAGGCACGGGCCGATGGCCAGATACACCGCCGCGACAAAGAACTCACCGAACTTGGGGTGCACGCGGCCGGCAAGCTCGCGCGCCGTTCCGGCAAGCGCCACGGCGATAAAGCCCATGACGGGCAGGCCGATGGCGGCAATCAAAAAGCCAACCATGGCAAGCGGTGTGGCCGTGCCGGCCTGGAGCGCCAGCAACGGCGGAATGATGAGGTTACCGGCGCCAAAGAGCATCGAGAACAGCGCAATGCCGACGGTAACGACATGGTCGGAGCGCAGGCCGCGCGGAGCGGATGAGGCCATAGGCACACCTTTCGGGTCGAAACAAAAACGTGACGGGCAAATACACCCGTCCCGCAAGTATAAACGGTCTAGCAGCTTTAGCAGGCTAAATCGCACAGAGCATCGATAGCCGTGTCGACTTCTTCGGTAGTGTTGAAATACCCAAACGAGAAGCGGACGACGCCCTGGCGCTCGGTCTCCAGCACACGGTGCATGAGCGGGGCGCAATGGGCGCCGGGGCGCGTCGCAATCCCCCACCCTTGCATGAGCGCATCCGAGATCTCGGCAGAGTCAATATCGCCCACGTTGAGCGACACAATCGCAGAGCGCGTCGGCTGGTCAAAGGCGCCGTAAAGCTTGATCTCCGGGATTTCGCGCACACCGGCAAGAAAGCGATCAGCGAGCGCACGCTCACGCGCCGCAATCGCCTCGACCCCGCCTTGCGCCTCGATAAAGTCGAGACCGGCAGAAAGTCCCGCGATGCCGTGACCGTTGAGCGTGCCCGCCTCAAGGCGCGTGGGCCACTCAAGCGGCTGCAGTGCATCGAAGCTGTGCACGCCCGTGCCGCCCATGGCCCAGGGCGCCACATCGACGCCCTCCGCCACGGCCAGGCCGCCGGTCCCCTGCGGACCCATGAGCCCTTTGTGGCCGGTAAAGCACACGGCGTCGAGCCCCATGGCTTGCATATCGATATGCGCCGTACCGGCAGACTGAGAGGCATCGACGATCACCAGCGCGCCGGCCGCATGGGCGATGGCAGCAACACGCGAAACGTCGACCGCGTTGCCAGTCACATTGGAGGCATGCGTCACCACCACAGCACGCGTACCCGGCGTGACCAACCGCCCGAGCTCGTCGTAGTTGAGCACGCCGCTCGCATCGCAACCCGCATGCTCAACCGTCACACTCTGCTCCGTCGCCAGGCGATTGAGCGGACGTAGCACCGAGTTGTGCTCAAGCACCGTCGTGACCACACGGTCGCCGGGGCGCACCACGCCATTGATGACGGTGTTGAGCGCCGCGGTTGAGTTGGGCGTAAAGCACACATGGTCCGCCCTCGGGCAACCCAAAAGGCGCGCGAGCTTGGCACGGCAAGCGTGAATCGTACGAGCGGCATCGAGAGCACCCGACGTGGCGCCGCGCCCGGCATTGCCGAGCGAGCACATCGCCTGCGTCACGGCATCGATGACCGCCTGCGGCTTGTGCATGGTCGTCGCCGCGTTATCCAGGTAGATCATCGCACGACCTCCCACATATCAATCACGGTATAGCCCTCGGTGGGAACGCCCGCCGCGGCGAGTTCGCCGCGCAGCAGCTCCTCATCGACAGGCAACGCCTTCCACGCCAGACCGCAGCCGGCAGCGACCTCCCCGGGCACGGGAATCGTTCGCCCGGGGAGGCCGCGCTCAATGCACAGGGTCTCACACCCCATGGCGGCCGCCGTGGTAGGAAAGGTGATGACAAGCGCCGGGCGCTTCTCCCTCATGGCAACTCCAACCAATACGCTACGGGCGCACAACGCGCACGGCCTGCTCCATCTTCTCCACGATCACGTACATGTTGGTGACCTCGCCCACCGCAAGCTGGTCTTTAATGCCATAGTGGTCGAGGCAGGTCCCGCAGGTGAGAATCTCGACACCCTGCTCCGCCAGACCCTTCAGGTCATCGAGCACCGGCGAGCCCTCGACGGTGAGCTTGGCGCCGCCGTTGTAGAACAGCATGGTCGCGGGCAGCTCCTCCTGCTGCGTCACGGCAAAGACAAACGCCTTCATGAGCTTGTGGCCCAGCTCGTCGTCGCCACGGCCCATGCAGTCGGTGTAGACGGAAATGACGAGCTTGCCCTTGCCGGCGCTGGCATCACAGAAGGCAGCGCCATCCTGCTCGGGATCGGCCACGGCAACGGCGCCAGAGGTCGCCACGGTCACGTGCCACTCGGCGTCAGAAACCTTCTCGACCGAGGCCGTGCAGCCTTTCTCCTGCGCCATCTTGGAAATGTTCTTGACGGCGGTCTCGTTGTCGACCGAGGTCACCACGACACCCTCGCCATCAAGCTGTTTGAGCGCCTTAAGCGTCTTGACGACGGGCAGCGGACAGGCATCGCCCATGGCATTGACTTCAATTTTGGTAGACATAGTAAATTCCTTTCGAAAGAACCGTTCTAGAGAACGGTAAACAGTTACATAAACGTGCGGGTTAGCGAACAACGCGAACAGCAGGACCGCCCGGCACCGGCTCGCACACGCGGCCGATTGTGGCGGCAACGCGCCCCTCAGCGTGCAGACGACGCGCAAGCTCATCCACATCGGCAGCAGGCGCCGCAATAAGCAAACCACCCGAGGTCTGCGGATCGTACAGCGCATCCAACATACCCGGTTCCAGGTCATCGTCGGCCGCCACGCGCGGGCCAAAGAAGTCCTGGTTGCGGTAGGAGCCCGCGGGGATAATGCCCAGACGCGCCATGTCGAGCACCTGATCAAAAAGCGGCACCGCCCCCGACGCAAGCTCAATCTGCACGCCCGAGCCCTCGGCCATCTCGCACGCATGCCCGATCAGGCCAAAGCCCGTAATGTCGGTGCAGCCGTGAAGCCCGAGTCCCTCGGCCAAACGGATCGGGGCTTCGTTGAGGGCGCGCATCGAGTCAAACATGGCTGCGGCCTCGTCCTGCTCGATAAGCTCGCCCTTAATGGCCGTGGTAATGATGCCCGAGCCGATCGCCTTGGTCAGCAGCAGAACATCGCCCACGTGCGCGCCGCTGTTGGCGAGCATACGGTCGAGTGGCACAAAACCGCTCACGGACAGGCCGTACTTGGGCTCGTCGTCGTTGATGGTGTGGCCGCCCGCGATGGAGCAACCCGCCTCGACGCACTTGTCGGCGCCGCCCGCCAGAATCTGACCGGCAACCTCAACGCCCAGACAGCTCGGGATGCACAGCAAGTTCATGGCATGGCTCGGCCGCCCGCCCATGGCGTAGATGTCCGACAGCGAATTGGCCGCGGCGATCTGGCCAAACAGAAACGGGTCGTCGACCATCGGCGGGAAGAAGTCGACGGACTGAACGAGGCCCAGGTTATCGCCGACGCGAAGGACGCTCGCATCGTCGGAGGTATCGAACCCCACGAGCAAGTTGTCGTTATGCACATTTGGCAAATCGCCCAGGACCTGGGCGAGGGCTCCGGGAGCCAACTTAGCGGCTCAACCGCTCGCGGCAGTCATAGACGTAAGCTTAATCTGATCGTCAGCCATCGATACCTCCTCTCATCGGTCAATCATTTTATCCCAGTATACGCATGAATGCGAGCCTACGGCGGATGCATTAATTGAGCGCCTGTGCGCGAATCGCCGCGCCGATGGCACCGGCGAAGCGGGCCTGGGGCGAGGTGGTGACCGGCGACCCCAGCAGCGCCGCCAGCCGCTCCACAACGTAAGCGTTCTCGCACAAGCCTCCCGTCAGGTAGTACGGAGCACCCGTCGCCTGCCCGGCCATAGTGGCCACGCGCGAGACCATGCTGTCGATCACGCCACGCGCAATGTTCTCGCGCAGCTCACCGCGACCGATCAGGCTGATAACCTCGCTTTCGGCAAACACCGTGCACATGCTGCTGATCTTGGTGGGCTCGCCGGAACGCGCCAGGTCGGCCATCTGCTGCTGGGAAATGCCCAGGCGGTCGGCCATGATCTCCAAAAAGCGCCCCGTGCCGGCGGCGCACTTGTCGTTCATGGCAAACTTGGCCACGCGGCCACTTTTAAGCTGAATGACCTTGGTGTCCTGACCGCCCACGTCGATCACGGTGCCGTGGTCGCCAAACAGACGCACGGCACCGGTGCCGTGGCAGGTAATCTCGGTCACGACCTTGTGCGCATAGGGCACGGCGACACGACCGTAGCCGGTCGCGATCACACGCACGTCGTCGGCAGCCACGTCATAACCCGCCGCTGCCAGTGCCTCGCGCAGCCGCTCGGCAGCATCGACCGAGGAGAACCCGGTTGGCTGCACGCACGTCCACGACACCGAGCCCTCCCCGTCGACCACAGCAGCCTTAGCCGCCGTAGACCCGATATCGATCCCGATCCCTATCATGGCTCTCTCCCAATCTAAACATCAAAGGTAGCGGCGCGTTCAGGCGCCTTAGCTCTAGGTTTCTCAGGTGCCGGAGATTGCCCCGAAAGAGGAGCGCAGCGTACTTTGGGTACGCAAGCGACGGTTTGAGGAGCAAGATCCGGTGCCTGAGGAAGCTAGAGAGTTTCGATGAAGGCGACGATGCGCGTCTCGATCTGGCCCATGTCGCCGTTGCTGTAGTCGGTCTCGATCTTCATATACGGAATACCCGCACCCTCGACAGCCTCCTGCATGCGCGCACTCTCCACGTTAAAGGTGTGACACGCCTGGAGCACGCTCTCCACTACGCCATCGACGTGATACTTCTCGCACATGGCCAGCGTGTTTTCCATACGACCGTCGCTGGGCGTCATGACCGAGCAGTTGATATCCAGGTAGCGGTCGGCGATGGCGCGAAGGATGTCGGGAGCCTCCGGGTCGATCATCATGGCCGCCGTGCGCTCGCCCGAGCAGTCGTCCATGCACACGACCACGCCGCCGTTGGACTCGATGGTGCGACCGATCTTGTTGATCACGCCGCCCACCGGGCAGCCGGTGATCAGAATGCGCTTGGCATCCGCCGCGACCGGGCGCTCGCCTGCATCATAGGCCTCGCGCAGCTTGGCGACCTTTTGCTCCAGCTGCTGCGTATAGGCCTCGCGCAGCTTGGCGACCTTTTGCTCCAGCTGCTTCGTATAGGCCTCGATATCAAAGCTGAACGTACCGGCAAACATGGTGCTCATCAGGTCGACGCCGCTCATGGCCGCCGGCTGGTTGGCCTGCAGCGCAAACATCTCGAGCTGGGCCGCACGCAAGCGGTTGCGACGACGGACGGCAGCGCGCAGGTCATCGTCGGTAATCGTGATGCCGTAGAAGCCCTCGAGCTCCTCCTTGAGCAGGCAGCACTCCTCGTACCAGCCCTCGCGCTCGTAGGCACGGTCGCGACCCTGCGGAAGATGCAGAATGTGCGTGCGCTTGAGCTCGTTGAGCAGCTCGTACATCTTCTTTTTGCCGTCGCAGGTGGTCTCGCCGATGATCATGTCGCTAAAGTACGTAAACGGGCACTTTTGCGAGTAGGCAAAGCCATAGGTCGACTTGATGAGCGGGCAGAGATTTGCCGGCAGCACCTTCTCGGCCTCGGGAATCACCTCATCGGACGTACCGCACAGAGCCACGCTCGAGGCGCCCGCGGCATCGATAATCTCGAGCGGCGTGTAGCTGCACAGAAAACCGATCAGGCGATTACCGGCCTGCTTGTAATCCTTGACGCGAATAAACGCCGCCTTGCGCTGCTCGTTGAACTCCTCAAACGTGGACGGCAACGGCTGCTCAATATATTCCGGCATATAGCTCCTTAACAAACCTTTTAACCAACCAAGGAAACGGCTTTCCCAGGTGCCCGAGGTTGCCGTGAAAGAGAAGCGCCGCGTACTTTGGTACGCAAGCGACGGTTTGAACGGCAAGACCGGGTGCCTGGGGAAGCCGCCGAGACGGATAGCTCTAAATGGTTTCCAAGAAAGCCTCGATCCTGGTTTGCAGCTGACCTGCGTCCTCGCCGGCGTAGTCGGTCGTGATGTGCATAAACGGAATGCCGGCCTCCTCGGCGGCCTTCTCCACGGCAAACGACTCCATCTCGTAGAGCGTGCAGAACTGCAGAGCCACGTCGACGATGCCGTCGGCATGCAGGTCCTTGGCCATCTGGACAATGTCCTTCATACGCTGGTCGTTGGGCGTAAAGACGGCGCAGTTGATCCTAAAGTAGCGCTCGGCGATGGCATCGAGCATCTCGTCGACCGTCTCGCCGGACTCGTCGACCAGGTCCTTGTAGTAGCGCGAGCCCGTGCAGGACTCCTCGCCTACCACAACGCCGCCGGCCTTCTCGATAAGGTTGAACAGCTTCCAGTTGGGCACGGCCATGGGCGTACCGGTGTACAGGATGCGCTTGGTCCCCTTGGGTGCCACGCCCTCGCCGGCCTCGACACGCTGCTCGCACTCAGCCGCCATATCGTTGATGGCTCCGGTCAGACGCGGTGTGTCGTCCATAAAGGCGGCCTGAACGGTCAGCAGGCTGTCGAGACCGCTGATGGGCGCAGGGTCGGCAGCGCGGGTCGCAGTGAGGCGCTGCAGGGCGCGGCGCTTCTCATTGACGGCGTGGATGGCAGCCTTCAGGCCCTCGGGCGTAATCTTGACGCCGCACTCGTCCTCGATCTTGGCGGCGAGCTTCTTGACCTCGGCCTTCCAGGTCACGAGCGTCGACTCGTCGTGCACGTTGGGAATATCCATGACGTACATGTTCTTTTGCGTGGCAAAGAACTCGTAGGCTTTCTTCTTACCGTCGCAGGTGTTCTCGCCTACCACCAGGTCACTCGACTCAATGTAGGGGCAGACCTCGCCCAGCTTAAAGCCGGCAAAGCTCTTGATAAGCGGGCAGGTGTTGCGCGGCAGGTGCTCCTCGACCTTATCGGTTGCCCAATCGGCACCCGAGCACAGGCCCACGGGAATGCCGTCACAGGCAAGCACGATCTCCTCGGGCACGTACACGCAGAACGAGCCGACGATCTTGGTGGCCTCGCCGGCCTCCTTCTTGTCGAGCATCTCCTTAATACGGCCGCTATGGATGTTGGTGGCCACAAAGTCCAGGTAGGACGTGGACTTGGGGCGATTGTGCTGCATCAGAAACATATCGCCGTACATCTGACCCACGGCGCCCAGCAGCATGTCGTGGTCGGCAAGATTCATGCCGAGGCTCTCCCACATCGGATGGAAATCGAATTCTTCAGCCATGACGGTTCCCCTCTCGAACCAAAATTGAATAGCTACGGTATTGCTGCACGGTGGGTGGCGAAAACCCAGCCGCGCCTAAACCCGGAATTTTAGGGAACCTGCTTTGCGGTCGATTATTTAGTTGTTCGTCGTCTCTCCCGGAGCCGTGAACATACCTGCTCATATGCGACTCCGAGCTATATATAGGGCACGCGCGGCAACGCGGCGAATGTATGTCGTCTGCGGCATGTGCGCACCCTCCTTTACAAGTTAAGGTCAACTATATCAACGGTCATCGTCCAGACGAACACCGTTGACATTCGAACGACAGCGTCGTGCGTCGTCGTTTAATAAAAAATTATCTTGATTGGTAAGAGTTTGTCGTCCCTCATTCGGCGAGCGGCAAGACAAAGCCGCCGAGGCTTATATCCCCGACGGCATTACCCGGCGCTATCGACAAACCAAATGGATCCTGCTGGCATCAAAATGCATGCGCAGCGTCTCGCCTGCTTGCGGCAGCGCGTCGACAGGCATGCCCACCTTGTTGACCTTCCACTGCAGACGCGTGGGCGCATCGACGCGCGGCACGTCCAGCAACACCAGCCGCTCAAAACGCGAATCGCTCACGCGCGCCACGTGCAGGTCGTAGCTGTTGCGACCCCGCTCAGCACGATTGTCAACATGGAAGTAGCTTGCGCGAATGCCCAGGTACACCACATTATCGGGAACCTCGCGGCCCACGTTAAAGGTCATGCCCCAGTCGAGGGCTTCAACTTCTTCGTCGCCGATCTTGCGCGCCCGGCTTGTATTCTTGCAGCCCGTCAGGCGCAGCGCCGCCAGCGTCTGCGGGCGGCGGACCACGTCCTCAATGGAGCCGATCTCCTCAACATGCCCATCGTGCATCACGCAGATACGCTGGCACAGGCGGCACGCTTCGTCGATGTCGTGGCTCACGTAGAGCACGGTGCGGTTGCACACATCGAACAGGTCGAGCATGTTCTGCTCGAGGGCGCTCTTAAGATAGGAATCGAGTGCGCTCATGGGCTCGTCGAACATAAAGATGCCCGGATGCGCCGCCACCATGCGCGCAAGCGCCACACGTTGCTGCTGACCGCCCGAAAGGCGCGCGGGGTAGCGGTCGGCAAAATCGGCTAGACCGAAAATGCTCAGATAGCGCTCGGCGAGCTTTTTGCGCGCGGCGGCGTCACCCGCGTCCTTTACACCGGCGCATACGTTATCGGCCACTGTCATGTTAGGAAACAGCTGATAGTTTTGGAACAGCAGAGCGCATTTGCGCGCCTGGGGCGACAGGTTGATGCCCGCCGCCGAGTCAAAAAAGGTCACGCCGTTGACGACGATCTTGCCCTCGTTGGGCGTCTCCACACCGGCAATGCAGCGCAGTGTGCAGCTCTTGCCGCAACCCGAGGCACCGAGCAGCGCCACACGCTCCTCGCCGGCCTCGAGCTGCATGTCGAGGGTAAAGCCGGGATAGCACTTTTTGATATCCAGAACGAGCGACATGGCCTATCGACCTCCCTGCAAAGCGGCATCATCGCGCATGAGCTCGGCCAGCGCCTCGCGATCGATACGCAGCGCATCGCCGCCCACCGGGTCAAGCGAATCGCCCTGTCCGGCGAGACCTTTGGCCTGTTTGCGCTCCGCACGGGAAAGGCCACGTTCGCGATACTTTTGCGAATGCGCCGTGTACATATTGATGAACAGAATGACCAGGAAGCTGAACGCGATTACGACTACGACCCAAAAGAGGGCCACCGACGTATTGCCGCCCATCCACTCAAAGTAAATCGCAATGGGAATGGTCTGCGTAATACCGGCGTAGTTGCCCGCAAAGAACAGGGTGCAGCCAAACTCGCCCATCGCGCGGGCAAAGGCGAGCACCGTGCCGGCGGCAATCGAGGGCCAGCCAAGCGGCATCATGAGCTTGGCAAAGATGCGACGCTCGGACCATCCCAGGGTTCGCGCGGCGTCGAGCATCTGCGCGTCAAGACTCTCGAAGGCTCCGAGCGCCGTGCGGTAAACCAGCGGAAACGACACGACGACGGCCGAAATGACCGCCGCGGGCCACGTAAAGACGATCGAGATGCCGTGCGCGATAAGCCACTGGCCCACCCCGGTCGATCGACCAAATAGCATAAGCAGCAAAAAGCCGCAGACCGTGGGTGGCAGCACCATAGGAATCGTAAAGACCGAATCGAGCAGGCCCTTGATGCGACTCGAGGTACCCATAGTCTTCCACGCGGCGAACAGGCCCAGCGCAAAGGAGATCAGCAGGGCAAGGCCGCTCGTTTTGATAGAAACCCAAAACGGACGGTAGTCGATGCCGCCAAAAAACGTCTGGGCGCACTCCGCCAGCGAAGGTGGCTCCGTCGTCGAGACGCTCGCATACGGCACTAAGGCGGCGTTGTCGCTCCACAGGGCTCCGCCACCCAGATCAAGCTCGGCGTTCGCGGCCTCGGCGGCATTCACCACCGTGTAGCAATCGCCGTCTTCGCCCTTCACCTTAAACTGATAGCGATAATCGCCCTGCACAAGTTCGTTGTCCGAGGTAAACACCCACTCAAGCCTGGAGTCCTCCAGCAGCGCTCCGCCCATGGAGTGAGACTTATCGAGCCCCGTGAGCATCTTCTTAAGCGCCTTTTGGTCAGAGGCGTTTGTAATGTCGAGCCCCGCGTCCTTAGCGGCGTGTGCATCAACCCACACCACGATGTTCGAAGGCGTCGTCACCGTCACAAGCGTCGTCTTTTTGTAGATGGGAAATCGATAGCCCTCGGGCTGACCTGCAAACGAGCGTGCCGTGCCCTTGGCATTGCGCTCAAACGCGTTGAGGCCAAACTCGACGCCATCGATAAGCGCGGAGTCCTCGGTCGCCTGGCACCCATCGGCGGTGGTAAAGAGAGCCTCGGCACAGGCAGCCCCAGGCAGCGAGGTAAACGCAAAGAGAACCGCTGCCAGCGCGGCGAGCAGGCGAATCGTTTTCCTTGACACGGGCGACTCCTCAAACACAGGGCAACGGCGCGCAGGCACGCCGGTTCAATCAAAAAGGACAGGCGATCGCAAGAACGCCCGCCCTCAAGAATATCGTTATACAGTGCCCTTTCGCACTACTCGGAAAGCTCAAAGCCGTACTTGGCCCAAATCTTCTGGGCTTTCTTGTTGGTCAGGCAGAAGTCGATGAACGCCTTGGCCTCGTCGGCATGCTCGGAGCTATCGGCGACAGCGCCGGGATACACGATGGGCTTGTGCGAGTCCTCGGGGCACACGAAGGCCTCCTCGATGCCGTCGTAGCGGAAGATATCGGAGCTGTAGACAAAACCCGCCACGCAGTCGCCTGTAGAGACGTAAGACGCAGCGGTGCCGACCTTGTCGGCCAGGGCTACCTTGTCGGCGAGCTCGGGCGCGTACTCGCCGTCGTCGCCCTCGGTACCGGTATAGAGGCCCACGGAAGCCAGCGCCTGGTTGGCGTACTTGCCGGCGGGGACGGTCTTGGCGTCGCCGATGGCAATCTTACCGTCCAGATTCGCGACGTCGGCGATGGCCTCGACCTTAGTATCGGAGCCCTCGGCGCGAATGATCACGAGATCGTTGACGAACATGTCCACGCGGGTGTCGGTGTCGACGAGCTCGGCGGTCTCAGCGTCATCCATGGTGCCCTTGGAAGCGGTGATGAGCACGTCGACCGTGGCGCCGGCCTTCATCTGCTCGACGAGGTCGCCGGAGGCCTTAAACTGCGTGTCGGCAAAGGTGGTGCCGGTTTGGTCGGTGTAGAGCTCCTGAACCTCGGGCAGGGCCTTCTCGAGGGAGTTAGCGGCAAAGACCTGCAGCTCGACGGTTTCCTTCTTGGAAGAGGCCTTGGCGGAGCCGACATCGGATCCGGCCGGCTCGGACGTCTTGCTGCCCGAACAGCCGGCAAGACCAAGGCCGGCAGCGGCGACAGCAGAAAGCGAAACGAATCCGCGGCGAGAAACCATATCGAACATGTTCAACCCTTTCGAACGCTATGCCCGGGCACCCCGCCTCGGGCTTTAATCTGCAATCAGATTATACTTCTGCGCGAATAATGATAGTGAGATATTATTCTCGTCAGAGAATATAGTTTCAAGTTACCGTGCACCTCGGCGTCGATTCGGCGGAAAACAAAGGCGGAGCAGCCGTTCAGGTCGCCCCGCCGCAGGTAAACCGCTTAGTTGGTATGTCCGCCGCCCGCCGTCATCTGAGCCGCATGCTCCAGCTGGTCTGTTATGGCCTCCCAGCTTTCGCGGGCGGCCTTCGTAGAACCGGGAAAGTTTACGACAAGTGTATGACCTCGTTGCATGCAAATAGCGCGCGAGAGCATGGCGCGGCGCGTCTTGGTCATGGAGTAGGCACGAATTGCCTCGGCAATACCCGGCACATCGCGGTCGCAGACGGAACGCGTCGCCTCGGGCGTTACATCGCGCATCGAAAGCCCCGTGCCGCCGCAGGTGAGCACGACATTGGCGTGGCACTCATCGGCGGCTTCCATAATGGCATCACCGATCTCGCTGACGTCGTCGCGCACGACCACACGTGAGGCGACCGTCCAGCCCTGTGCCTCGATAAGTTCCTCGAGTGCGGCTCCGGCCTCATCCTGCAAAAGATCGCGTGTGTCCGAGCACGTCACGATCGATATCTTCAGCTCCATAGCATTCCCCCTACAACACGGCGCCCTCGGGCAGGTCGACGCGAACAACGTCCACGGCATCTCCCGCCTTGAGCTCGCACGGTCCTTCGTCAATACGCAGCAGGCAGTTCGCACGCTGCATAGTTCCAAGCAGCGCCGAATTCTGTGTCTTAGCCTCGGTCACCAACAACTCACCGGTCTCGGGGTCGCGCAAAACCGTGGCGCGATCGAAGAAGCGGCGATGCTGTCGCTTTTTCACGCCGTGCGTGAGCGTCGCCTGCTGCACGGGACGCGCAACCTCGGCAAAACCGCGCATCTTGCGAATCGCCGGACGGGCAAGCATCTCAAAGCCCACATACGCCGCGGCCGGGTTGCCCGAAAGCCCCAGGTAGGGCTTACCCCCGAGCAAGCCAAACGTGATGGCCTTGCCCGGACGCATCGAGATGCGATCGAACAGCACCTCGCCCTCGCGCTTAACCAGCGCCGTCACATAGTCGTAATCGCCCGCAGAGGCGCCGCCGCTCGTAATGACAAAGTCGCACTCCTGCACGGCACGATGAACCAGCTCGGCAATCGCCTGCTCATCATCGGGCGCAATGCCGTAGAACACGGGCTCGGCACCGGTATCGAGCGCCTCGGCCATCAACGCCGAGGAGTTGGAATCACGAATCTGCCCACGCGCCGGCACGTTACTCGGTGCGACCAGCTCCGTGCCCAGCGAGATGATGCCCACACGCGGGGCGGCGTGCACCTTCACGCGAGCGTATCCGGCGCTTGCCAGCAGACCCGCGCCCGCCGGAGCCACGACCTCGCCGGCGTGCATCACAACATCGCCGGCATGGGCCTCCTCGGCGGCAGAGCGAACGTTCTCCCCTACCTTGGTAGGCGCCGAGAAACGAACGTGCGAGCCCTCGTTGCCGTCGCCATCGAGCACGTCGACGATCTCGTATTTCACTACGGCATCGGCACCTTCGGGTACCGGCGCGCCCGTCATGATGCGGACTGTCTCGCCAGCGCCGATTACGCCCTCAAACACATGTCCCGCAGCCTCGTGTCCGATAACGTCGAGCGTCACCGGCGCCTCGCCAGACGCCTGCGCCAAGTCCGCCGAGCGCAAGGCATATCCGTCCATAGCACTGTTGGCAAACGGCGAGATGTCGATGTCGGCCACCGCGTCCTCGGCCAAGGGAAGACCGGTGGCCTGCCACACGGGAATCTCGACGAGATCGGTCGGAGCAACGTGCGACAGAACAATCGACTGCGCGTCCTCCAGCGGAATGAGTTTCTCTGCCATATGCACCTCTTAATGCCACGGCGCACAACAGGGGCGCCGATTCTTTATGCTTGTCTCAGTATAATCCCCCGACGCACGACCGCGACTTGGCCTGTACCCGGAAATACACCTGTCGGCCGCAAGCCACGAAACAGAATCGAAACCAACCCACCGGCTCGTCGCGTTTACCGCGTTTTATAATGCTTGCGTTGCAACCTAAAAGAGGAACGTATGACTCATAACGACAAACCCGAAAGCGCAAACAAGGCGCAAGACCATCCCCAGCCGCTCGACGACGGCGGCTTTTTTTCCCTGAACGACGTCATCACGGCAGGCAGGCATCAACTTACCCGCTCCGAGCATCTCTTGGCTGCCGACACGCGCCGCAACGCCCGCAACCTACTCGCGAGCGCCAAGTTGCTCGTACTCGTCGTCATCGTCTCGCTTGCCATGGGCGTTGCCGCTTGGGCGTTTTTGGCCTCGTTGAATATCGCGACCGACTATCGCGAGCACCATGCGTGGATTTACGCGCTTCTTCCCGTTGTGGGCGTTGCCACCGCATGGGTGTACAAAAACCACGGTCTTGCCGCCAAACGCGGTAACAACCTGGTCATCGACTCCGCTCTGGGCACACGCCTCATCCATATGCGCATGGCCGTCCTCACCTTCGTCTGCTCCACGCTCACGCACCTCACCGGCGGATCGGCCGGTCGTGAGGGAGCTGCGGTGCAGATTGGCGGCACCATCGCCAGCAACATCTCGAGCCTCGCCCACCTCAAAAAGCATGACCACCACGACCTCATGCTCGCCGGCATCTCGTCGGCCTTTGGCGCCGTATTCGGTTCGCCCCTTGCCGGAGCTTTCTTTGGCATGGAGATGTGCTTTATCGGCAAGATCGACTACACCGCGGGCATCTACTGCCTGGTCGCCTCGTTTACCGGCTACTTTACATCACTCGCCCTGGGTACCGAGTACGAAGCGAATGTCATCGCCAGCGTTCCCAACATGACACCACGGACGGTTGTCATCGTTGTTATCAGCGCCATTATCTTCGGTCTGACGGCACGCCTCTTTGCCTGGTCAGTTCGAACCGTCAAGAGCCTGTACGGTCGCTTTATCACCAATTACCTCGTTCGCGCACTCATAGGCGCACTCGTGGTTTTGGCCGCCTATGCCCTTCTCGACGCCTGGGACTACGCCGGCCTTTCCACGTGGCTTTCCGGCGCCGGATTTGCCGGCAACACCACCCTGGCAGACGCAGCCATCAAGTTGGTCGTCACAGCGCTTACCCTGGGTGCGGGCTTCCAAGGCGGCGAGGTCACGCCCCTGTTTGGCATCGGTGCGGCGCTCGGCGGCTGGATCGGTTGCCTCGTCGGAATCGACCCCAGTTTTCTGGCGGCTCTCGGCATGCTCGGCGTGTTCTGTGCCGGCCTCAACGTGCCCATCACCACCTGCATGATGGCCATCGACCTGTTCCACGGCACGGCAGCCGGGTTCTTTGTCATCGTGGCCTTTATCAGCTACCTAACTGCCGGACACCGCGGCGTGTACCCCGCCCAGCGCATCATCTCGCCCAAGCGCCGTTCGCTTATTGTGGATGAGGGCGGTACGGTAGCGGATGCTATCGAGCGCCACAACGACCTGATAGAGTAGACGTAAGTATTCGACGTGCAGCCACAATCGGGGGCAATTCGACCTGAGCGCGACCGCACCGTCACGTCATACGCCGGGAGTCGCCCCATGCACGCAACTGATTTTGGCCGCACGCTCATCATCGCCAACCCAGCCGCCCAGTCGGGTGCGGCGCACGAAGTTGCCGAGCGCCTGCAACGCTTTTTGGACATGACTGCACGCGCATCCCAGTTTGACTTGGTGCTAACCGAGCGCATGGGACACGCCAAGGAGCTGGCCGCACAGGCCCAGGGCTATCGCACCGTTATCGCCCTTGGCGGCGACGGCGTGATTCACGAGGTCGTCAACGGGCTTATGACGCAAGAGGAGGACACCCGCCCCGCTCTTGCCATCCTACCCGTGGGCTCTGGCAACGATTTTGCCCAAACGCTCGGCATCGACGATTTCTCCGGTAAGGATTTTGGCGCGCTGCTCACCTGCGAGCTGCAGCGTCAGGACATCGGGCGCATTCGCTCGTGGAGCCCTGCGAGCGGCAGCGGCGAGGCTACCGTTGAGTACTACGACCAGACGCTCTCGGTCGGCATCGATGCCGCCATCGGCCTGGGCACCACCGAGCTGCGCAAAAAGACGGGCCTCGCCGGCGCTCCGCTCTACACCCTATCGGGACTTGAGCAGTTTGGCCTGCGCTATCGCAACTACCCCATGACCATCAGCTTTGATGGCGCGCCCGCCGAGCGCGTGCGGGCGATCATCATGGCAATTCAGCTGGGTCCTACCTATGGCTCGGGCTATCGCATCTGCCCCGATGCCGACCCCTGCGACGGCGTACTCGACGTCTGCTACGCCTGCGGCCCCGTTCCGCGTGCGGTTGCCCTGCCTATGTTTCTTTCGGCCAAGGACGGCCACCATACCAAGTTGCCGCCGGTTCGCATGCGCCGCTGCCGCCATGTCGAGCTCACCTTTGAGGAGCCCGACTACCCCATCCAGGCCGACGGCGAGCCCGTTGTCGCCTCGCGCATCGAGGTCGACATCCTTGCCGGCGTCCTCCGCGTCTGGCATCCCACCCGCTAACCCCACCTAAGTTGCGGTGAAATAGGGACTGTTTATGCATCTAAAGCCGCAAAACAGTCCCTATTTCACCGCAACTTATTGATAAGATCATTCCTCCCCGCCCAGCTTGCGACGGTTGGCCTTTTTAATGGCGTTGAAGTGCTTGTCATTAAGCCTGCGCTGGCGAGAGCGCTGAGGCACCTTGGTCTTTACGCGTCGACGCGGTGGACGCCCGCGACGCTCAAGCTCAGCGCGCAGCTTACGCAGGCAGCTCGCGCGATTCTGAAACTGGCTGCGGCTCTCACGCGCCGTCACGACAATCCCCGTGGGCCCATGTTTCATGCGCACCGCAGAGTCCGTCGTGTTCACGCCCTGCCCGCCCGGACCCGTCGCGCGAAACACCTGTACCTCGCAATCGCGCGCCAGCTCCTCGACCGACATCTCGGCATAGCGCGCATACTCACGCCATCCCATCTTGTTCTCATCCATATCAGCACCTCCCCTCATACAAAAAATGTGACAAAGGGACAGTCCCTTTGTCACATCGCATACCAATCGCTTGTGTTGCGCGCTTAGGCGAAGGTGATCTCGCCGTTCTCGCAGTCCATATCGGCGATACGGGCCAGGCTCTCAACGCGGAAGCCGCGTTTACGGAGCTTATCGCCGCCGCCCTGGAAGCCCTTCTCAACGGCAATGCCAATGCCGGCAACTTCGGCGCCCGCAGCCTCGCAGATCTTAATAAGGCCCTCAAGCGCGCAGCCGTTGGCCAGGAAGTCGTCGATAATCAGGACCTTATCGCCCTCGGACAGAAAGCGCTTACCCACGATAACCGGGTACTCCTTCTGCTTGGTAAAGGAATAGATGGTCGTGGCATACTGCTCGCCGTCAAGGTTGATGGACTGGGCCTTCTTTGCAAAGACCACCGGCACGCCGCCAAAATGCTGAGCTGCGATGCAGGCCATACCAATACCCGAAGCCTCAATCGTCAGGATCTTGTTGATCTCGACACCCTCGAACAGACGGGCCCATTCGGCGCCCATGTGGTCGAACAGCTCAACGTCGCACTGGTGGTTGAGGAAGGCATCAACCTTAAGGACGTTACCGGCCTTTACGATGCCGTCATGGCGAATACGATCCTCAAGCTCCTGCATGGCGCAACCCCTTCTCGCGGCAACGATACCGCGCGATTAATAAACGTTGTTCGATAGTCTACCACGGACCGACCCCCGCCCCTCCCACAAGCCGCATCGCACCACAAACCAGTCTTTTTGGGACGGCGCGAATCGTGGCAGACAGCCTCCCAACACGCTAATGGCGGGCGCGCATCTTCACCAAACGCACCATGGCAAGCGCAAAGCCCACAGCGGCCACAGCCATCAACACATAGAACACCGAACGGAAACCAAACAGGAACACATCCGGACGTCCTGCAACAAAACTGGTCACGGCCTCGCCCATCGCCACGCTCATCTGCCCATACAGGATATGCGACGCCGCCGTAATGCCCACTGCCATACCCGCATAGCGCGCCAGGCTACCCAGGCTGCCCGCAAAGCCGAGCGCTTCATGCGGAGCCGAGCCCATGTACAGCGAGTTGTTGGGACTCTGGAAAATCGACGTACCGCACGACATAAACGCGACACAGCACACGATCACAGGGATAGAAGAGCGCTCATCGAGCGTGCTTACCGCAAAAAGACCGCATACGTACACGCCCAGGCCGACCGCCGTGGGGCCCTCGCAGCCAACACGGTCCGAAACCGTACCCGATAGCGGACCGATAAAGGCATTCACCATCGGCAGCGCCAAAAAGAGCAATCCGGAAATGTCGGAACCAAACCCATGCGCGTCCTGAAAATAGAACGGCAGGATAAACTCGGATGCACCAATACCAACGAACACGATGAGCATGCAGGCAAGGTTGATAGTAAAGGCCGAATTTGCAAAGCAGCGACGCGCGGCCTCCGCCAGCGACATGGGGCGTTCACCGGCTTCTGGCCTAACATGCGGCAGCGTGTAGAGCCCCACGATAAACGAGATCACGCCAATGGGCAGGTTGATGAGGAAGATACTCTCCCAGGGAAAGCTTGCCACCAGCATACCGCCGAGCACGGGACCACACATCATGCCGAGGGCCACGAAGGTCGCGAGAATACCCATGGCACGGCCTCGTTCGCGCGCCGGAAACGACTCAGTGATGATACCCATGTTGTTAGCCATGGCCGCCGCGCAACCGATGCCCTGAACAATGCGTGCCAGGATAAGAACCTCGAGCGAGGCCGAAAGGCCGCACAGCAGCGAACCGACCGAAAAGACGATGACGCCCAGCTGAAACACATTCACCTTGCCGCGCACGTCGCCCAGACGGCCAAACGGCAACATAGCCACGCAAGTCGCAAGCAGATACACCGAGCTTACCAGCTGAATGCGATCGAGGCCCACGCCCAGCTCCTTTTGCATCACGGGCAGCGCCACGGTCACGACGGTCGAATCCAGACACACCATAAACGTCATGATGAGCACGGTAAACAGAATCGCCCATTTGTTCTTGCCATGGGTGTCGCCCTCAAGGGCAATGTGCTCGCGGCGCAGCTGCTCTGCGGTTTTCTCCATATCCATCCTTTCGAGTGGCGCAACGCAAAAACGGGGCCCCAATCGCCTGCAAACAGTCGCGATTGGGGTCCCGCCTACGGAATCGGAACGAAAGGTCGCCGAAGCTTTCTGCCAGCATCGGCGCCTCGCACGAACGCTAGCCTAGCACTGCTCGAGCGCCTGCTCAAGGTCGGCAATCAGATCGGCTGTGTCCTCGAGGCCGCACGACAGGCGCACCATGTCGGCGGAGATGCCACAGGCAATGAGCTCCTCATCGTTCATCTGGCGGTGCGTGGCATTAGCGGGATGCAGGCAGCAAGTGCGGGCGTCGGCCACATGCGTGGCGATCTGGGCGAGCTTAAGGCTCTTCATAAAGGTCTCGGCAGCCGCGCGACCACCGTTAAAGCCAAAGCTCACGACGCCGCAGGTACCGTTGGGCATGTACTTCTGAGCCAGGTCATAGTACTTGTCGCCCTCCAGGCCCGGATAGCTCACAAAGCGCACCTTGGGATGGCTCTGCAGGAACTTGGCAACGGCCAGGCCGTTCTCGCAATGACGCGGCATGCGCACATGCAGGCTCTCGAGCGAGCTGTTCAGGAAGAAGGCCGCCTGCGGGTTCTGCATGGGGCCGAGGTCGCGCATGAGCTGCGCGGTGGCCTTGGTAATGAAGGCGCCCTCGCGACCGAACTTCTTGGCATACGTCACGCCGTGGTAGCTCTCGTCGGGCGTGGTGAGACCCGGGAACTTATCCGCATGGGCCATCCAGTCAAACTGGCCGTGGTCAACGATCACGCCGCCCAGGTAGGCAGCATGTCCATCCATGTACTTGGTGGTGGAGTGCGTAACGATGTCGGCGCCCCACTCAAAGGGACGGCACATCACGGGCGTCGGGAAGGTGTTGTCGACCATCAGCGGCACGCCGTGGTCGTGCGCGGCCTTGGCAAAGCGCTCAATATCGAGCACGGCGAGGGCGGGATTGGCGATCGTCTCGCCAAAGACGAGCTTGGTATTGGGCTCAAAGGCTGCCTCGAGCTCCTCATCGGTGCAGTCGGGGGCGACGAACGTGCAGGTCACGCCCATGCGGCCCATGGTGTGGGCGAGCAGGTTATACGTACCGCCGTAAATGGCAGAACTCGCGACCACATGATCGCCGGCACCGGCCACGTTAAAGATCGCAAGGAAATTCGCGGCCATGCCCGAGCTCGTGAGCATCGCAGCGGAGCCGCCCTCCATCTCGCAGATCTTGGCGGCAACCAAATCGCACGTGGGGTTCTGCAGACGGCTGTAGAAGTAGCCCGACTCCTCCAGGTCAAACAACTTGCCCATGTGTTCGGACGTGTCGTACTTCCACGTGGTGGACTGGTAGATGGGCACCTGACGCGGCTCTGCATCGCCCGGGCGATAGCCGCCCTGAACACACGTCGTACCGATGGTCTGTTTGCTCATATCTAGCTCCCTTGCCTGGGTTTTAGTTTTATTCGGTTCACGATACCGCTACCCCGCACCCCTCTCAACCCATCCCCAAGGTAGGTTATGGGACTAATTGATCAGGGTCATTTATCTCAAGCCTTGGACATTTGCTCGATAGATAAAAATGAGGCATACATGAAGCTCTCGATGATTACATGCACCGTCACGGGTACCATAGGCGGGTACACCGCAATCAAGGAGACAACGATGAAGCAGATCGATACCACCCAGCTCGACACCGCCGCCTGCCAGGCTCAGGCTGCCGAATACCACGCCCGCGGCTTTAACTGCGCACAGGCCGTTGCCTGCACGCTCGCACCTGCCGTCGGGCTCGACCCCCAGACCGCCTTTACCCTCACCGAGGGCTTTGGCGCCGGCATGGGCGGTATGACCGAAACCTGCGGCGCCATCTCGGGCGCCGTGGCCATCATGGGCTTTGTAATGAGCGACGGCATGGAAAACCCCAAGACCAAGGGCCAGACCTACAAGCTGTCGCGCGAAATCGCCAAGCGTTTTGGCGAGAAGAACACGACGACCGTCTGCGGCACGCTCAAGGGCATCGGATCGGACAAGGGTCCGCTCCGCAGCTGCCCCGGCTGCATCGACGATGCCGTCGAAATCGCCAGTGATGTGCTAAAACGGCTCGCCGAGTAATCGACAGCAACAGTAAAACGACGGCCGGCGCGCTTAGGATCCATCCAAAAGCACGCCGGCCGTCGCCGCTAGAACTCGGCAAATTCGGGAGCGCCGACCTCAATCTCCTCACGCCCCGCCATAAGCTCGCGCATCTTAGCGCAAAACGGCTCCTGCTCCCCCGCTTTAAACACTAAATGAATCGTCACAGCATCCGCGTAATCGGTATCCGAAACCTTGGCACCCGAATCCTGCGCCAAACGAAGCACCTGCTCGTACTGCGGATAGGCCACATGCACGTCAACCGGCACGACGCTTGTCATCTCAATGATCTGCCCGGCCTCCTGAGCCGCGGCCACCGCCGCTTGCGTCGCCGCGGTATAGGCGCGTACCAAGCCACCAGGCCCCAACAGCGTGCCACCAAAATAGCGCGTCACTACGCAGCAAACATTTTTGAGCCCCGCACCGCGAAGCACCTCGAGCGTCGGCATGCCGCTCGTTCGGCTCGGCTCACCATCATCGCTCTGGCGCTCGCGTCCATCGACCAAAATCCACGCGGGAACATTGTGTCGAGCGTCGTAATGGCGCTTGCGAACCATCTCGATAAAGGCATTCGCCTCATCCTCGGACTCAATATGGACCAGCTGGGCAATAAACCGGCTCTTGCGATCCACAAACTCGCCCGAAGCCTCAATATTCGATTGCAAAGTAAAATAGCTGTCCAACAAAGCCCCTCAACAGAATAAAGCGCAGCAACAAACAGCCTCAATAATACGGCAAAGACAGCACCGTTGACCTTGCCAACAAGAACGGGAACGCCAATGATACCGTCACCGACAGCGAGAACCCGTCAGCGCGAGCAAGGTGCCTTGAAAGACGAGGGCATTGACCTTATGGTCATGCCCGAAGGCTTGAAAGGCAGATTGCCGCGCTGACGGGTTCGCAGCGTCAACAAAGTGCCGAGTGGGCCTATAAGCCGGGTTCTGTCGTGAACGGTCATTTATCTTGTCTGCACGTTACCATGCAGCTCCACGCACGCTACCCGAACGCGGACCGGGCCGGCCCATAGCGTTCCTATTCGCGCTTGCTCCGGATGGGGCTTGCCAAGCCGCCGTGTTGCCACGACGCTGGTGGTCTCTTACACCACCGTTTCAGCTTTTCCCTTTACGCCTTGCGGCGCAGGTGGGAGTCTTCTTTTCTGCGGCGCTTTCCGTCGGATCACTCCGCCCGGCCGTTAGCCGGCATCCCGCCCTCTGGAGCCCGGACTTTCCTCACGCGTACTGCAAGCAGCACATCGCGCGACCGTCTGGCCCACTCAGCAGTGCAAGAGTGTAACACACCGTTGCCGCAGGCAATGGCACAACGCAAACGCTCGACACGATAAACCAAGAACCGCCATGCGTTACAATGGTCCTGTCGATGGGCAACGTCGTCAGTCGAGACGCGACCGCGCTCCGCACCCCTCCGTCTACTCGGTGTGCTCCCGCCTCCTCCCCGAGGCGGGATGTCGGCATTTTTCATGCACCGACAACCCAATAGCAAACAGACAACCCGGGCAGCATTGCGCACGGATAGCATCGCGCGCCTCAGCAGCAAATGCAAAAAGGGACCCGTCCATTGCGGACGGATCCCTTAAAACAAGTGATCGTCAAACCGATTTACTCGGCGTCGATCTCCTCGTCCTTCTTCTCGGAAGGAAGCGGGGTAACCTCGATCTCGACGCCCAGAGTCTCAGCAGCGGACTTCATGGACAGGGAGATACGACGACGGTCGAGGTCGATCTCCATGACCTTGACCTGAACCTTGTCGCCCACGTGGGTGACCTGAGAAGGCTGATCGACGTGCTTGTTGGCCATCTCGGAGATGTGCACCAGGCCCTCGATGCCCTCGCCCAGGTCGACGAAAGCGCCGAACGGGACAAGCTTGGTCACAGTGCCCTCGACGATAGCGCCGACGGGGTACTTCTTGACCAGTGCACGCCACGGATCCTCGGTGGTCTGCTTGAGACCCAGGGAGATGCGCTCGCGGTTGAGATCGACGTCGAGAACCTCGACCTCGACCTCCTGGCCGACCTTGACAACCTCGGAAGGATGGTTGACGTGGTTCCAGGAGAGCTCGGAGATGTGGATGAGGCCGTCGATACCGCCGAGGTCGACGAAAGCGCCGAAGTCGACGATGGAGGAAACGGTGCCCTGGAGACGCATGCCAGACTTAAGCTTGGACAGGATCTCGGAGCGCTCGGCCTTACGGGACTCCTCGAGCACGACGCGACGGGAGAGGACAACGTTGTTGCGGTTGCGGTCCATCTCGATAACGCGGGCCTCGATGCGGGTGCCCATGTAGGAGGTGAGGTCCTTGACGCGACGGAGGTCGACGAGGGAAGCAGGCAGGAAGCCACGCAGGCCGATGTCGAGGATCAGGCCGCCCTTGACAACCTCGATAACCTCGCCTTCGACGTTCTCGCCGGAGTTGAACTTCTCCTCGATGCGGTTCCAAGCACGCTCGTACTCGGCACGCTTCTTGGACAGGACCAGACGACCGTCCTTGTCCTCCTTCTGGAGAACCAGAGCCTCGATGGGATCACCGAGTGCAACGATGTCTGCAGGGTTAGCGTCCTTGCGGATGGACAGCTCGCGGACCGGGATAACGCCCTCGGACTTGAATCCGATGTCAACGAGCACCTCGTCATGCTCGATCTTAACGACAGTGCCGTTAACGAGATCGCCCTCATCAAAGTCGGTAATCGTACCGTCGATGAGGTTGTTCATCTCCTCCTCGTTGACATCGTCAAGAGAGAAAATGGACGAGTTCTGAATCTCACTCAAAGGTGGACCCCTTTCGAACTACGGGGCCCCGATTGCTAGGACCTACAGAAGGGTGCGACAAGCACACAACGTTTAGGAACACTCGGGAGCCGACAGATACTAATGTGACGCTTATGCAATCACGTTCGTATAGGTTACGGGGAAATGAGTTCGATTTCAAGCGTGAACTGCGATTTTTTACTCGTGTGGAGACTTTTTCGTAATCTTATGAACACACGTCTCCGCAACTTGACGATAACCAGCCAGGCATACGGCTTTGCGGTAAAGTATCCGGAGCCAACGATTCTGGAACGATTTTTCGAGAAAGGTGCCCGCGTGCTCAAAGCAGTCGTTTTCGATATGGACGAGACGCTTCTTAGCATCAACCTCAACGCGTTCATCCTTCGCTATTTTAAGGATGTCTCGTCGATGCTCGCGGATATCGGACGCCGCAGCCGCGGTGGCACGATGGCACGCCTCGGCACCATCCTGGTCGACCTCAATGCCAATCGCCGCAGCGGCACGGACAACCGCACCAATCTTGAGTTTTACCGCACCGAGGTCGAGCGCCGATGCGGCATCTGCCTCTCCGATCCCCTCATCTACGAGGCGTTTACCTACTATGACCGCGAAGTGCTTCCACACAAGAATGACGATGTCATCAACGCCCACGCCATGCCGGGCGCACACGCCGCGCTTCAGGCCGTACAGGACGCAGGGCTGCGCTGCGCGCTCTTTACCAACCCCAGCTTTCCGCAGGGGGCCATCGAGTGCCGCATGGGTTGGGGCGACCTGGCCGACGCCCCCTTTGAGCTCGTCACGCACATGGGAAACACCACCCGCTGCAAGCCCGATGCCACCTACTATCTCGAGCAGCTTCAGGTGATGGGACTCGAGCCACACGAGGTCCTTATGGTGGGCAACGACCCCAGGCGCGACTTTCCCAGTCCCGCCTGCGGCATTCAAACTGCCTATGTTGGCCAGGGAAAACCCAGCCGAGCCACCTGGCACGGAACCATGGAAGACTTCGCCCGCAACTTCAACGCCGTAATCGAGGCCTTCTACGAGCACCAAGTAGCCAACGAACTGTCTTAGGACCCCTCGCTCCAAACAAAATAACGCCGCAGGTTGAGCATAAGTCAGACACTATGACCCAATCCAGGGGCACGGAAACGACAGGAGCCCCCGCTCGTGACCGCGGGTCGGGGCTGCGACAATGTTGTTGAAGTGCCAGAGGCGCAGCCGCGCCGCAACGAGGTTGGGAGGCTCCCGTGCCTAGATATTCTACCGCCTTCGGAATGGACGTACACCTCAGGTCCACCACCGTCTGCGCGCTCGACGCGGAGACGGGCGAGGCAGTGACGAGGAGGTTCCGCGGCAACCCGTGGGGCGAGGTCGCGGAGTGGATGTCGGGCTTCCCCGGCCCGTCGCTCGCCGCCTACGAGAGCGGCTACCTCGGCTTCGCCCCGCAGAGGGAGCTCTCCGGGCTCGGCGTCGACTGCGTCGTCGCGGCCGTCTCCAAGGTCCCGAGGTCGGCGGCAGACCTCTCGTCCAAGAACGACCGCAACGACGCGGCCAGGATGGCCAAGGCGATACTGTCGCACGATATCTCCCCGGTATGGGTGCCGTCCCCCGAGATCGAGGGGCTCAGGGACCTCGCCGGGGCCCACGACGCGGCGACCGCGAGGCTCGCGGCGGCGAAGCAGCGGCTCCTGGCGTTCCTGGCCCGCCGTGGCTACGCCTACGGCGGCACGACGCCGGCCGGAAACCCCCGGAGGTACTGGACGTACGACTTCCTCAGGCGGCTCGACAAGGTCCGGCCCGCCGACGACGGCGGCATCCGGGCGCTTGCGGCGCTGAGGAACGAGGTCGAGGCGGCCGCCGAGACGCGCGACTGTTAGCGTCAATATAATTTTCACCATTTCCACCAACGCATTTGGGGGTGCGGACAGAAAGTTGGACCGTGAAGCGGTCCGGACTGGAGGTTCGCATGTACAGCAGGGAGAAGGTCGAGCTCTTCCTCCTGGCGACGGAGGACGGCATGGGGCCGACCGCCGCCGCGAAGTTCGCG
>JAXJET010000022.1:0-175028 GCA_036301285.1 Collinsella aerofaciens | reverse complement strand
GGCAGACCGGCGATGTTCTCGGGGTTGCCGGCGTAGGTCAGCTTGTCCAGGACGGTGACGTGGACGTCTGGGTGGTTGTTCACGACATAGTGGACGAAGTTGCTGCCGATGAAGCCGCAGCCGCCCGTGACGATGATGTTCCTGGGCTCGAAGAGCTCTTCAGACATATCTGTATCTCCCATTGAATCGTTTAGTACTCGCGCGGGCTGTTGACGATCTCGCCGGCGGCGACCTTCTTCAGGTGCCGACCGTAGACCGACTTGCCGTAGGCCTTGGCCGCCTCCTCCAGCTCGGCGGTCGTGATCCAGCCGTTCTCCCAGGCGATCTCCTCGGGCACCGAGACCGGCAGGTCCTGGGAGTGCTCGACGGCGCGGACGAACTCCGCCGCCTCGTGGAGCGACTCCATGGTGCCGGTGTCCAGCCACGCGTAGCCGCGGCCGAGGGTCACCACGGAGAGCGTCCCCTCCTCCAGATACATCTGGTTGAGCGTGGTGATCTCCAGCTCGCCGCGTGCGGAGGGCTTCACCTCGGCGGCGCGGGAGGACACGTCGCCCGGGTAGAAGTACAGGCCGGTGACGGCGTAGGAGCTCTTGGGCTCGGCGGGCTTCTCCTCGATGGAGACGGCCCTCCCCTCGCCGTCGAACTCCACGACGCCGAAGCGCTCGGGGTCGTCCACGTGGTAGCCGAAGACCGTGGCGCGGCCCGACTCGGCGTTCTGGACGGCGCGCGTCAGGTGGCGCGACAGGCCGTTGCCGTAGAAGATGTTGTCGCCCAGCACGAGCGCGCAGGGCTCGCCGCCGATGAACTCCTCGCCGATGGTGAAGGCCTGCGCCAGGCCGTCCGGCGAGGGCTGCTCGGCGTAGGAGAGGTTCACGCCGAAGCGCGAGCCGTCGCCCAGCAGGCGCTGGAAGTTGGGCAGGTCGGTCGGCGTGGAGATGACCAGGATGTCCTTGATGCCCGCCAGCATGAGCGTGGACAGCGGGTAGTAGATCATGGGCTTGTCGTAGACCGGCAGCAGCTGCTTGGAGGTCACGAGAGTGAGCGGGTACAGTCGCGTGCCGGACCCGCCCGCGAGGATGATGCCTTTCATTTAATCTGTCCTCTACAATCGAAATGCGCTTTAGATCGAGTGATAAATAAGACTTGGGTATCCTATTTTGCTAAACCCCCTCATTCTTAACGAAATAGGCAAGGTAATGACTGCGGAATATGGCTACCTGAATTGCCCCTTCCATTTTTCGATGCTCGACCAAGGGAGATTGATTCCGGTTATTTCAGGTTGGTTAATCCAATCAGCCATTTTGAGTAAAAAGTCATCTTCTCGTTCGAAAACAGGAAGTCCGGTATCTTCACCGATGATCGCGTGCCAAATGTTGGTAATGGACTCACTTTGCTTCAACGCTATGAAAAGCGCCAGTATCGAAAATCAATTTATAATCCCACAATGATGTGAATTCGTTCGGGCAAATAACGACCGCAAAGTGATACAAGCGAATAAGATCCGGCAAGAGTTAGCGCCCAAACAGCAAATGTCGAAACACCAAGTGGAATGACGAATAATCCAAGCAGTTTCCAAACGGCCTTGAGAACAAGTATATGGTAGAGGTAGATTCCAAAAGAGGCGTTCCCAAGGTCAACAAGCAAAGTAGAAGATAATCGCGACTTGAATGATCCCGGAACCGCCATAAGAAGCGCGATCACAGCTAAAGAGGTCGCGGCAGAACCGAGCTTAAGCTGAGTTGTGGCCATATTGAAATCGCCAGTCAAATACCACCAGAAGCCTGCGACCTCCTGAATTATTAAAAATATAAAGAGCACTGCAACAAGCTGAGTGGTTCGTCCTTCAATGAGCGCAGCCCAACGCCTCCAGTCGAGACCGGAAACATAAAAGATGAGCCACATGGGGCAGAAAACCTGTATTAGAGGCAATGCGATACCGGCAACGGCAGCGAGCTCCCTTAGAAGTAAGCAAGCCGGTGTCACACAATAGACAAAGAACCTATACCGTGAAAGGAGCCTGAACAGTACCGGAGTAAGCAGCACAAGCTGTGAATAGACCAATAGATAGAACATCTGAGCCGATACGGAGCCCACGGCGAACGCCAGAAACCCAGACGCCCATGAAGGGCGGGAAACGCCGCAAGATAGATAACGCTCCAGAACGCATAAGGTCCGGCAACCTTGCTAATGCGGCGTCGAAGACCCCCCCCCGCATTAAATTTGCGCTCGTCGGTAAGAACACCGGATAAAAACAAGAACAACGCAACAGAAAAGTTGAGGAATGGGCGAATGGCGACCGACGCGGCACATTGAGGAAGACAGTGGATAAGCACCACTGCGGAAATCGCAAGCCCACGAAGAGCTTGAAGGTAGCGATCCTTGGCCATCTAGGCTCTCCTTCCAACGAGTCTCTTTAGTCGTCGTTTAATACCACCAAGCTTGCCGCGGACACGCTGCCAGAGAGTGGGACGGAAATCCCACTTGTCCATGAGATCTGGGATGGAAAGCCCGGCAGACACGTCGTTCAAGAACTCGTCGCGCTTTGGATAAGGCGTGACAGAATGGACGAGGCTAGGGTTGCCCGCGATTACCCCATCAAGCGTCGCCGGACCGTTTGCAGTAAGCCCAGAAATAGCCTCGAATGCCCGCACGCCCTTCTCGGTATTGCATAGGACGGCAGATACGCCCTTGGAGTTGTCGACCTCGGGATGGGTATTCTGGAACCCCCAGAAATCACCGAGCGTGATATCGGCGCCGCTGGAGCGCTTTGCTGGACATGCCAGACAGGACGAACGAAGGCTCGCATTGGCCAGAAACGCTTTCATGTACCAGTCTTTGCCGAATATCTGGGACTCGGTGTCCCCGGTGTTGTCTTTCTCCGCTATGTGCTTGTACATAGCGGAGTAAGACAACCATCCGGTTGTCTTACTCCGCATATTGACGTCGCAGACGTCCGACCCGAAGGCCTCACCACGGTAGTCGACCCAGCGCGACCAGAGCTCTGGAGACGGAACACCGTGGCAGATGACGTCGACGCCGAGGAAGAGGTCAGAGTCGGCGAGTTTCCCCAGGTATGAGCGCATGCCAGCCACCTGGCATGCAGTACCGGCAAAGAGCGCCGGCCTGCCTTCACGCAGGGCAGCGCGGACGCCCTCGAAGACGCCGCGGCCAACCGCGCTCTGAACGTATTTCGAGCGCATAACGGCGCCGAGCGCCGGCCTGTCCTCCACGAGCACGTGACGAAGCTCGCGGCAACCGTCCGTCCACGCGGCGCCCGCCACAACACCGCCGCGCGAGAGAGCGTCACCGGCGAGTAGACCGAACACGCCGCCCGACGACGATCTATCGAGCAAGCCGACGTCATGAGCCTTCGCCCAGAGGGCGAACTCGCACCCGTCCTCCCCAGGGGCGTTGAGCGCCGGGCATACGGCGTCGCACGCCCCGCAGCCTACGCACCCGGAGGCGTCGACGGTGGGGTGTAGGAAGCCACAATCATCGGGTTCCATGGAGATGCATGACTTGGGGCAGCGGGCAGCGCACGCGCCGCAGCCGCAGCAACGGTCGCCAAGCGAGACGACCCTCGGGGATTTCTCGGAATCATTCATGATGGACCCTATCTAAGGAACGGGAGACGAGAGACGACCGCGATACGTTCGTCCTTCGTTAGGACGGCGAGCCAAAGGGCTATGGCGAAAAGCGCGCTGTAAACGGCGCCCCACTCGAGGAACGCGGGCCATCCGTTGACGGGCAGGACCGCCGTGCCAGCGAGGCAGGCGACGGTGACGGCAGCCCAGGCGAGCAGCACCGGCAGGTTCCGCTTCCAGAAAAAGAGCATGTCGAGACCGACCCGCTTCTGGTAGTACCAGTTCATCCACAGTCCGTTGCCGAGCACGATGCTGACGACATAGGCGATCGCGGGGGCCCACGGCCCCAGCGCCGGGGCGGCCGCGGCGGTGAAGGCAACGTTCCCGACCGCCATCGCAAGGTAGACGAGACTCCTGGCGTGGTGCATGTTCTTGGCCCTCTGGATCTCGATGCCGACGTTCTGACAGAGGGGCACCATGACGGGTAGCGTCATGGCGAGCACGAGCCAGTAGGCCTCGGCGAAGCCCGGGCCCGCCCACCTCGTCACGAAAAACTTCCCGAGAATAGCGAAACCTCCGTACACCCAGCAAAACAGTACCATCTGGTAGCGGCCCACGCGCGTCATAAGGCGAGTGAGCTCGGCGTTGTCGTCCGAGGTGGCGACGATGCGGTTGACCTTCGGAATGAAGACGTTCGACATCGTGGTGGAGAGCGAGTAGAAGACCTGGCGGATGTTCACGGCCACCGCGAACAGAGATACCGCAGTCGCGCCCGAGATGGCCCCCAGCATGATGTTGGGCACGCTCTGATTGACCATCTCGCAGACCTGGTTACCGAAGATCCAGGCACTGAAGGCGGCGATGCCGCGCATGACGCCCCAGTCGGCACCCCTGAGCTCGAAGCGCATGCCCAGCACGACGATGGCGTAGCGCGCGTTGAGGGCGAGCAGGACGAGGTTCACCGCGAGCTGTGCTAGGGCAACGCCCACGGGCCCCATACCGGCGGCCAGCAGGGCCCAGGCGCACAGCGGCGTCGCAAGCGTGGTGACGAGCTGCCTGGTCTGCTGGTAGACGAAGCGCTCGTGCGCCGTGATGTAGGAATTGAACACGACGGTGAACAACGTCGAGGCGACGTTGAGCGTCATGATGGCGAGCAGCCTCCGGGCGAGCGAGACCTGCGCCTCGGTGAACCCGGCCGAGAACACCGCGCCGGCGTTTGCGGAGAAGCCCATGCCGAGGGCGACCGCCGCGGCTGTGACGGCGACGTAAAGCGTGAGGTACATGCCGTTCAGGTGCCGGATGTCGCGCTCGCCGCCGTGCGCCACCGCCTGCGTGTAGAAGCGCACGTAGGCCTCGGAGAAGCCGAAGGACAGGAGCGTCAGCGAGAAGACAAAGGAGTTCGAGCTCTGGAAGACGCCGTAGTCCGCCTGCCCCACGTAGGACAGTAGCATCGGCGTGTAGACGAGGTTGACGAGGTTCTTTGCGAGGATGTTGGCGTAGCCGAGGAGGGCGCCCGCCTTACGCTGGCTAGCCACGGGCGGCCTCCGAGGGAATGCTCAATCCACATCTATCGAGGAATTCAACAACGATCTTCCTCTGAGCTGCCAACCTGTCATACGCCTTTGAATAGTCACTCTCGAGCAGTTCCGAATTACATACGGAAAGAATTGACCGCTCAACGAAAGAAACACCCAGCTCGCTGGCTAGCGTGTCGAATCGGCTGCTCATGTCTGGACCAGTGGACTCACGAGGGCAATAAATCAGCGGCTTCCCGAACAAGATCGAGAAAATTGATCCGTGATATGAATCTGTCGCTACAAGCTTTGCGTGACGGACGGCATAGAGGAACTCTGAAGGCCCGAGGGCGTAGTAGCGCGCATCCCCTAGTAAATCGACCCTCTTGCAGCTAAGTGAATCACAGATTTCGGCAACCCTCTCTTCGTAAGCTGCACTCCCGAGGAAGTACGTCAATACATAATCATTTGGAAGCCCGCAGTGCGGCTCTTTTTCATACCTTTCCCACCAGGAGCCGTCAAACATCAGTGTTGGGTCAATCAACACCTCGGCCTTTAAGCCGTACAGACTGTTTATAAGCTCGGCGCTCTTCTGCTCACGAACGGACAGCCTATCAAACCCGTCGAAATAGCCGTGGAACAGCTCACGCTTCTCCTCGGGAATCGTCGGAGCTGCCAAGCTTGGCGAAAAAGCAATGCGCTTTTCTCTTGGCGAAAACGTGAGAAACATAGTGGAGTTAGCGTCAGGGGAATACGGAGACCAAACTTGGTCGCTCCCAGCAACGAAAAAGTCATAGGATTTAATGTCACGTGGAGGGTTGGAATCAGATATAACCTCCCGGCTAAAGGAAATATTACGGGAATTGAAATCCTCAAACGAACGATGCCTCTGGATGTGGGCAACGGCAAGCCCCTTTGGAATGAGCGAAGCCAAAGACTTGAGCTTGTATTTGGCAGATCTCGAGTCCTTCTGTCTGAACGTAAGGACATCTGCACCCGAGAGTTTGAGAGTTTCTTGGACAGCAAGGTTCTGGAGCCTCTGCCCATAGTTGTCCCCATGCGTAAATGTGGAAATGCCTATTTTCATGTTCAAACCTGTTCTTCGTCTCTATCAATAATCAAATAGTCTGCAGCCGAGGAATTCCACGACCAAGCCAGCGCTCCACAGAGCAGCAGTAGGCACAAGCAGCAGTTCACCCTTGTAAAGCACTGCGTATACAGAAAGGTAATAAGAATTGTTAGCAAAAGGAGCAAACGAACAATCCGGCCATTAGATCCTTTTTCCTGCTCCATAAACTCACTAACCACGGAGTGGAAAAACGCTACATACGCTGCCGTCTCCCAAACCCCCATGAGAATCAAGAAAGACCCCATATCCGCTTGACCAAAGTGGTTAAACGACATGAACCCGGACGCGTAGAAGCTTGAGGCTCCAAGACCCTCTCCGAGACTCCATGTAGCCGGTCTCAAGAGAGCGAAGCCGATGATAGCAATCCTCTCGTTACTGCCGTCGGCAGCAGTACCGACGGAAGCTGAACTGCCAACCATATCGAACAGACCAAACACTTGCGTATCCACGAGGATCTGGAACGCAGGCACCAAGGCGTATGCAATTGTCAGGATAAAATACAAGGCGACAAGCCAAAAGAAGGGACCCGAAACATCCGCTTCTCCTCTCATGACTGAAATAAGCCAGAACATCACTAAAACGAGAGGAAGGATTATGAAGAGCGCCTTATTATCGTTGAGTGTCGCAAGATAGAAGGACAGGACGATAAGGCAGACGTTGTAAGCGATGGCAAGGGATGGCCAGAGAGGACCCCGAAGCCTCCTAATCCAGACGAAGTTGTAGAGCACGACGAATGAAGTGTAAAGGGCCACCGCATGGACGGACGCATAAGAGAACAGGCCGGAGATATTGTCCTCGAAGTAACTGATGTCGTTCGTTGTCGCAGCGATCATCCCATGGGTAGAGTACTGGATAAACATGATCGCCATATTGAGAAGCAATATGGCGTTGAAGACCGGAAAACCTGCATCAAAGAGTCCAAGAAGAAAATCCCTCTTGTTAGTGACCAAAAGAAAGAAGTAAAGCGTATAGACAAACGGGTAGAGGAGCAGCAAAATATTCGCCCTAAACGTTTCCATATTGCCACCCAAGAGGGCACCAGACAGCCACCCTGCAACGGTAATCAGCCCAAGTAGTAGCGCTCTACCGCTATATTTCCATCCGGAGAAGAGCGCCCTCACGCAAATCATGCCGGTAATTACCCAGTTGAGGTATCGCCCCAGACCATAGTACTCAAGGAAGAAAACCTGCGCCAAGATACCTATAACGATCGTCGCATCCGCCAGGTCACCCATGCAAACGGTTAGAACGCCTTGCTTATTAGGGAGATACCAACGACCTCTTCGACCAGCCCGCTCCTCCGCTTTATTTATAACGAGCCTCGCATGCCTATGATCTTGCATTGAGTACCTCCAGCAGCACACGTTCAATCTGCCTCGTGTGCATGTGAACTCCCGTGTTGAGACCTACCGAGGAGCATGGAAGCAGGTCTACGATCTCATCTGAATCGACAAGATCGAGCGGACCAGGCTTTCCGCTCCTGAAACGATTGACCTCCCTGATAAGCCGGCTCTTATCCCTAAACAGCCCGATTAGCTCCTCCTCGTTATTCAGCACCAAACCGGACCCATGCTCAACGACAAAGTCGGCGACATTGCCTGCACATGCACTCGAAATCGTATAAGCGTTTGCGGAGTAAGATTCCATACAGGTGTAGCTATAGGTCTCTGGACAAGATGGCCACATGACAACGATGGCAATCTCGCACTCCCTGAGAGAGTCGGTCATGGCATTTGGGTGCTTCTCATCAAATTCGACAAACCGCTTGTTCATCCCTGGATACATATCGTTCGAGCTGTTGAAGACGAAGAACTCGTACTCTTGTTCATCGACCGCAGATACGAGGCGAAGCCAGGTCTCCCAGCCCTTTGTCTTCCTCGGCATCCCCAGAAAGGCAACCCTGATGCGCTCCCCTGCGTTCAGAGGACGTCTGTTGCCCAGATACTCTCCAAGCAGCTTTTGGTGCGGTATTACATCAACAAGGCCCTCGTATTGGGGCCTGAATGAGAGAAACCGATTCTTCGTATAGGTCGAAGGTGCAACAAAACGGAGATTTTTGATGGAGTCAAACAGCCCTTGGATCTTCGACTCCACACGAAGGCTGTTACTGAAGTGGGGGCATTTCTCGCAGGGAGCGTCGCCGAGCCTTGAGCTGTCACAAAAGCCGCTCCTATTTTGGAGGTTATAGCTTGTACAACACAGGTAATAGTCGTGGAGAAAGGCCCTGACCGGTGTTTTGCCTGTAACTTTTAGCAGTTCGGAGACTTTCTCAAGGCTCACGTACAGAAGGTGGTGGATATGAAGCTCAAGAAGGCTGAAGCCGCTTTTTTGCCAGCTGCAAAGGGCCTCGCACACCTGGGCAATACTGAAAACACCAGCCTCCACCCCGTCGACCGTAACCCCGAATTCGCAAAATAGCATCTGGTCGTCCCTGAACAGGGTCTTCTTAACCGAGTGGAGATAGACGTAACTTATGCCGTGCGACGCCATGGCCTGCTGACTCGCCATAATAGCCTTTGGGGTGCCGGTCTTGTCCTTGAGATAGTCGCAAAAGGCAAGCGCTAGGACGTACCCACTATTGTGCGGTTTGGGGATGCTTTTACTCATATCATCGCTTCCCAAACAACAGGAGAGATCTATTGAAAAGGCCCTCTTGTAGACTGCCGAAATTCAGCCTCGAAGAGAAAGAAACCCTGCACCTAGCCATGAAAGAAGCGTCCATTTTCGATACCAACTCTCCAAGAGCACGCTCTGGAGGAAGAATGCAGTCGGAATAAGTTGAAAGAAGTCCAGTAACTTGCTTTGCAAGAGTAATCTCTCGCGGATGACAAAAACTATTGATTTTCTCAATCACTTTAGATGGTAAATCAGTACTCACACCGACCACATTACGACCATGCTGGCGATATCCCATATGAGGAGAAGCATCGAAAACAATCCGATAACCCAGCAGCACGCATAGATTAGCTATCAGCTTATCATGCATGATGACGGGATGGGGCAGCTCATGCAAGCAAACAACTTCCCAAATACGCCTATCAAATACTTGCGTACATCCCATAGGTGACCCAATGCAAAGCTGGTTGAGAGGGTCGTTATCTCGATAAGATATGCACCTTTGTTGCCCATAGGTTAACCGGCCCATCTCATTACCAGCTGAATCTACAAGTCTTGAATTGCAATGATAAAGAGCCAAATTCTCCTGCTTCTTAAGCTGTTTAATCGCAGTTATCAGTTTATCGCTATCCCAAATATCATCTTGGTCGGAAAACGCATAGTAATCAGCTTCGGGAGCATTCCGCAACAACGTCAAAAACCCTAAAGCAGGTCCTAGGTTTTCTCCTGTTAACAAAGTCAGACTGCCCTCATCTGCATAGCGCTGCAGAAGATCACGAGTACCATCAGATGACCCGTCATCACGGACAAAAAGACGTACGTCAACTTCAGCCTGCGAGAGAATGCTGTCAATTTGTTCTGAAATAAATGGGATGCCATTGTATGACGCCATTAATACGACGCACTTTGGCACCTTGGAATTACTCAACATATGGATTACCTTATCATTAATGCCTAAAGCAAACGCTCTCGATGTGTTAACCCCTGAGCAAACCCAGTGCAAGCAGTATATCCTTGACCAAGTACTTGGCGCAGTCTTTTGGCCTCGCCCTGAGAACGAGTCGGTTAACCCGTACCCCGTTACGAAAGCCGTCCATAAAGGTATTTCTTTCTATAGGCTTCGTCGAAGGACGTTGAAGCTGTTCATTGTTGGCCACAGCTAGACCAGGATCAACCGGCAAAAGCTCAAGGTCCGTCATTTCTAACAGTTCTCGACCCTTGTCTGTCTGCACAAGTGCGAGGGATATCCCGTTCGCGACCTCATCAGAAAGCTCGCTACCCCATGAATCGCCAAGCGTAATATCGGAGACACGATCACCCTTGGCGTAGCGGCAGGAGTAGCAGCCTTCCGTATACGGTAAACCCGAGAGGAAAGCAATCGAGTAGCGATCGCGGACACCCGTCCTACCCACAGTTTCAGCTCCGCGATAGCGGAGCTGAAACTGGACTTTCTTTCGAAAGTCCAGTATCAGCTCATTAGACAGGTTGTTACCTGTCTCTTCCAAGAATCGGCTCAGGACCTTGGGGGACGGTGAACCATGACAGATAAGGTCGATGGTGTAAAGGGAATCGGCTAAACGGCTTCCAACGAAGTTACGCATCGCAGCAACCTGACAAGGAAGACCGATAAAGAGAACCCTTTGACCACCTTGCAGGGCCTCCCTAACCTCGCGGTACGCACCAAGCGGATTGCTTTTGACGTATTTGGAGCCTTGGGCCCTCCTCAAGTAATCCGCATCAGAAGTGAGGTGGAACCGGAACTCACCGCCCTCCTGTGCACATGAACACACTAATCCATTTGACGCCACAAACGCCTCCGAGATGGCCGTAGCCAGACCCCCGGACGAAGATGACATTCTGAGCGATGTATCTTTCGCCCACCCCTGTAGCCACTCGAGAGGACGCAACGAAGATGGGGATACCATCTGGGGACACGTTTTCTCGCACAGTCCACATCCCACGCACCTTGTAGGATCAATACGGGCGTTATACGCCTCAATCGTATCCTCAATGGCAATCGCTCCATGTCGGCATGAATCGACGCAGGCCATACAGCCAGCGCACATATCCTTCTTGCATACCGTCCTAGTGCAAACGTTTGACAATGCCCTACTCCTCAATCATGCTCTTGAGCTGCGCTAGGGACTTCTCCCTCTCCGCACCCATCACGTCGTTGACCCGACCAAAGTCAATCTGCTTGGATGCTAACTCGACATCATCTAGATTCTGAAGCACTCTGTCCGTGAGGTCCGTGAGTCGCAGAATACTCACGTTCCTGCTCGAGGTTCCGTTCTTGGGCAGCACTTCTACCAGCGGCGTATTGAGATTTATGGCAAAAGCCGTACCGTGGAACGAGTCCGTGACTAGGCATGCTGCGTTGTCGACATACGAGAGAAACTCAGCAAGCGTCGGCAGCCACTTGAACTTGCCCTCGCGTGAGGCCTGGTGCAGGCTTGCGGAGATCCGTATCAGGGGCAAGCCAAGCTTTTTGGCAACCTTCACGGCGTACTGCCCCACCGTCGGGTCGCTGTGAATCTGGTAGACGAGGATGTATTCGCCCTTCGGGGCAGGTGCCGCCATCCTTCTCCACGCCTCGCCATCAAGCAGCAGCGTGGGATCGACAACCTGTCCGGCCTCTATGCCCCACGAGGCAAGCTGCTCGCGCGCGGCATCCTCGCGTACGAACACGGCCTCATATGCTCGAAGGTCCTCGAGAAACCTGGGGCGCACGCTATCCGGCATATTCTTCTTACCAAAGCTTGCCGCATATGAGATGCGCCTTGCGCCCTCGGGAGCAAACTCAAGCGCGTATGACAGGTCGTATGCGCCCGAGCTGATGGGACCCCACACCTGATCGCTTCCAGTCATATAGACATCGGCCTTGGGCGGATTAGCCTTCAGCTCCTCCAGGGATGCATAGTGAGGGCTCATCTTAAGCAGCTGGGAACGCTCACGCGCAAACCGCTTGCCCGCCACCCTTGTCTCAGGCTCCATCAGAAGTCTGTAGACAGACTTCTTCAACGGGTTCCCGTTCCAGGACGGCTTTGTCGAAAGAAGCGTCCTCACCTGCTGGGATACGTCCTCACAAGCAGGTACATAGTCCATAATCTCGAACTCATGCCCCAAGCTCTCTACCGCTCGTTGTGTCGCATATGCCTGGAGCAGGGAGCCATAATTAGAGATTGCGTGCCTGGTTATGCAGGATACTTTCACGTGTTTCCTCCGATTGATATCGAGCAACCGCTATTTCTGAATTTTTGCATTCGATTTTTCCACCCGGCTGCACTACAGCGCCTCCTCAGTCTCGTACACGTGCGCGTCGGCTCGGCTTGCGTCGGAAAGGCCGTCGTTGATCGCGGCGTGCATGTCGCAGGTGGAAAGAGCGTCCAGCTCCTCCTTCGTCACCTTGCCCGACTCGTAGTCGCGCACGATGGGGAGCTCGTGCATGTCGAACTTCTTGCCGGGCTTGAGCTTGTGCGCCAGCACCCACGACGCGGGTTTCCAGATGTACTTGTGCATGGCCGGAGACACGGAGCCGATCATCCAGCAGTTGCGGTCGCAGTGGCGCACGCAGCCGCGCACTTTCTCGGCCTGGGCGCTCTCCCACAGCTCATTCCAAGACTCGTCGTTAAGGTTGCCCATAACGAGCTTCTCCTTGGTGCCGTTGCAGGGCATGACGTCGCCGTAGGGGTCGATGAAGAACGTGTCGAACGCCATATCGCACGGGAGCAGGCGCTTCTGCCCATAGATGTAGTTGATGAGGCCCATGTTGAAGTACGCGCGGAACCACTTCTTGGGCTCGTTGGACTTGAGGAGCTCGTTTACCAGGTCCTCGAAGTTCTGGGCCACCATGGGACGGTCCTTAATGATGTTCTTCGCCTCGACAAAGTAGAAGCTGTTGTGCAGGCTGGCGGTGGCGAACTCCATGCCGAGCTCGTCGGAAAGCTTGTACAGCGGCACCAAGTCCGCAGCGTTGCGATCCTGCACAGTCATGCCAAAGCCCACGTCCGGGTGCTTCATTTCCACGAGCTTCTTGAGCGTCTCGTAGCCGCGGTTGAAGCCGTTCTGGAGACCGCGGATCTCATCGTTGGTCTGCTGCAGGCCCTCGATGGAGATGCGGATTCCCACCTGGGGGAATTCCTCGGCAAGGGCGATGATGCGGTCGGTGAAGAAGCCGTTGGTGGAGATGACGATGCGGTCGGACTTCTTGTACAGCTCGCGCACGATATCCGCAAGGTCGGTCCTGATGAAGGGCTCGCCACCGGTAATGTTGGTGAAGTACATGCGCGGGAGCTTCTTGATCACGTCGAGGGAGAGCTCCTCCTCCGGACGGCTGGGAGCCTTGTAGCGGTTGCACATGGTGCAGCGCGCGTTGCAGCGGTACGTTACGATTACGGTTCCGTTGAGTTTCTTCTCGGCCATGGGTTAGGCCACCACCTTCCGGTCAATTAGTTCTTGATACAGGGAGACGAGATTCCGGATGTACTTCTCTTGATTACAGTTCTCTGCCACGAATGAACGGCAATGCGCGCTCATCGCGGCGTAAGCCGCAGGATCGACGGCCACCGCCGCACCCCTACGGATTGCATCTGCGAGTCCTGCCTCATCGTGGGCTTCAGCCAGGAAGCCCGTTTCACCCTCACGTACCAGCTCGGGTATTCCGCCCATGTTCGTACCGATAACGGGCTTGCCCGCGGCGAGTGCCTCGAGAACCGCATATGGCGCGTTCTCGAGCCACTCTGACGGCGCAGCCGCCAGAGTGGCTCGATTCACAAGTCCGCGCAGGGCGTCACCGGTTTTATATCCAACCAGCTCAATCCTCGAGCTTATTTCGTTTGGCATTGCGGAAACTTTGACCTTCACAGCATCACATTCAGGGCCATCGCCTGCAATAACAAGACGCCAATCAGGGATCACCGGTGCCGCCTTCTCAAAAGCATGCACGAGCGTTAACACGCCTTTCTCGCGAGAAAGGCGTCCCAGATACAGCATGTAGGGATCTTCATTATTTTGGTTGGCAACTTCCCGTGACATCGAATCGGGATTCAGGAAATTCCGCATGAGGACAAGCTGACGCTCGGGAAGCCCCGCTTCAATAAACTTGTTCCGCATGAACTCACTCGGGCAGATGATGCGATCGAGACGTGAATAGGTTTTGTGCCGTTTAAGCCACTCCGCCTCAGCCACCGCTAACGCGCTTTTTGCGATCGAACCCTTTACGCACTTCTTCTTAAGGCAATTGCCAAAATGACCCCCGAGACACGAATCGCAAACGTTGCCCTCGGAATCAAGCATAAGATAGCTCGGGCAAGCAAGAATCAAGTCGTGCGAGGTATACACAACCGGCGTTGGATGCTGCTTTAGCCAAGGAGCGTCCAAGATGGAAAACGTAATCTGCCTATGAGTGAGATTGAGATGGATTACATCGGGCTGGAATTCACGGCACAGCGCATCGAACTTCTCGCGCGCCTCTTTGGAATACACAAGTGCCTGCGCGGCCTTCGCCTTATCGACAATAGAGCTCGGTCCGTTATAGTCGCGATTCGTTACAAAGTAACGCGACCACTCAGTCGGCTCATTACGCTCATCCTCCATGCTGAAGAAGGCAACTTCATGCCCAAGAGCGCGAAGACCATCGGCAAGAGCAAAGTAGTACGTCTCGCTTCCACCCTTGCGCCAATGAAACTTATTTACAAGAAGGATCTTCATTACGCAACACCCTCATACAAAGCAAGCGTCCTTTGGACGACGCTGTTCCAGTCATAGCCATTAATCGCGCGGTCACGTGCCATGGCGCCCAGCCTCTCCGCTTGGGCAGAATCCGCTATCAGGCCTTCAAGCACGTCGCGCAGCGCCCCCGCGTCTCCGTGTGGGAACGTGAGCCCGCAACCCTGCAGAACATCCGCGCACTCGGGAATATCCGAGGTAACGCATGCCGCACCGTGAGACATGGCCTCCAGCAAGCTCATGGGCAGGCCCTCAACGTCGGAGGGGAGCGCGTAGCAATACGCGTTGGAGTACAGCTCGGAGAGCAGGTTGCCCTCAACGTGGCCGGTAAAGAGCGCGCGGGGGTCGGACGCGGCAGCCTCTTTGAGCGCCACGGCGTAGTCGTCCGTATCGGAGGAGTCGCCCGCGATAACCAGGCGCTTATCCGTCTTTACCTGCTTGTACGCCTCCAGCAACAGTTCCGGTCGCTTCTCGGGCACAATGCGACCGAGGTAGAGGACATAGGAGCCCTGGGTGAGCCCCCAGCGCTCGGAGATCTCCTTCGCGGGAAGATCCGCCTCGGGAGTGATGCCGTTGGGAATGAGCGTAGCCTCGCGGCCGTAAGCCTCCTTGAAGTACTCCTGATTGCCCCGGGAAAGCACGATGAGCGCATCCGCGCACTTGGCCGCCGTCGCCTCGCCGAACTTGATGTACTTGGAAGCCAAGCCGCCCCATTTTGCACGCTGCCAGTCCAGGCCGTGGATCGTTGCCACGGTCCTGATGTCCGTGGAACGCGCAAAACGAAGGGGGACGCACGGCCCCTCTGCGTGATAGTGAATTACGTCTGCCCCGTCTTTGATGGCGGCCCTTGTTGCGGCAAAGCTGCTCGTGAGCGCAGAGAGCCCCTTGATGTCCAGAGCCTTTACGGGAACGATGCGGTAGCCATCCTTCTCGTAGGGCTCGGAAGGAGCTCCTTCGCCCATACGGTCGTAGCAGGTTACTTGGTGACCAAGGTCTGCCATACGGCGAGCAAGCTCGCCTACCACCACTTCTACGCCGCCCTCGCGCGAACCCGTTCTCTTTTGGCCTATCATGGCGATGCGCATGCTACACGGCACCTTCCCCAGAGAACATCGTCTTCAGCGTGCCGAATATCAACCGCAGATCCTGGCGCAGGCTGCGATTCTCTATATAGTGAAGATCCAGCTCAACCATTTCGTTGAAGCCCAGGTGGCTGCGGCCCATTACCTGCCAAGGACCGCTGCAGCCGGGTTTTACCGTCAGGCGCTTCATGTCGTGCTCGCTGTACAGGGCAACCTCGCGCGGCAGGCCGGGGCGCGGGCCAATGAGGTTCATTTGGCCCAAGAACACGTTGATGAGCTGGGGCAGCTCGTCGATGCTGTGCTTGCGAATGAAGTTACCCACACCGGGAATAATGCGCGGGTCGTGCTTCATTTTAAACATGGGGCCAGTGGCCTCGTTTTGGGCCTGCAAGTCCTTGAGCATTTGGTCTGCGTTGGGAACCATGCTGCGGAACTTGTAGATCTTAAACAGGTAGAACGTGCCGTCTTTGCGCACGCGGCCCACGCGCCACTGTGAATATAGGGGGCTGGCGCCCGGGCTCTTTATGCAAATGACCACGCTCAGAATTACCCCGGGAATAAAGAGCAACACCAGGGCTCCGCCGGCGGCGACAATGTCCACCGTACGCTTAACAACGCGGTAGAGCCTGTGCCCAAGCTCGGGCTTCACGCCGGAGTTGGCACCGCGCAGCATCTTGTACGCTTCTTCGTTTGTAAGGTAATCCCCCGCAGCACCGGCTGCGGCAGTGTCGGAATTCGCCGTGGCGGCCGTGCGCGTCTCCCGCGCGCCCTGTGCCATGGTCATCATCGTAGGCTCCAAGAGCTCCTCCGCCAATACTTTTTGCCTTCGGTCGTCCGCTTGCGAGCTTGCAGCTAGGCGATCGCTCTTCTGTGATTGCGCATGACGCGCTGCTCTTTTGAAAGCACGGCAAGGCCAACGCGAGTGGTTACGCGTCGGCCGCACAGGTCGAGCTCCAAATAAGCAGTGCTCTTGCGTCTGTTAATGGTTTTGATAAGGCCTTCGTGGCCCAGCAGCGGACCTGCCGTCACTACGACCCGGTCGCCGTCTTTTAGGGCCTCGCTCATGGGCACTACGCGGTCTCCCCTATGCGTAAAGCTGCCAATAAGCTGAACCTCTTCTTTTGCCAGCGGCACAAACTGACCGTCCTGGGATAGCACCCTGGCAAAGTCGTCCATGCGCAGCAGATACTGCTGCACGGTGCGGGGATCTGCCGTATCGCAGATAAGATAACCGGGAAGGAGCGGCTTGGTCGTATTGACCCATTCTCCGTGTACTTTGATCTCGGTTTGAAATTGGGGATAAAAGAGCTCCTGCATGGCGCCAGCCGGCACCATGCGCTCGATGCGCTCGCGCATTACGTCTTCGCGACCGTTAATGACCTGAATCACATACCACACGAGCACCACCCCCTTGCTGTCTTACGTGTGGCTCACGGGGTTTGTGTATGGCTTCGCCAGGGCGCTTGTGCGCGAAGGCGCTCCATATTCAAACCCTGAGCCCAGTTAGACAAGCACGTGGCTCTGCCCCACCGTGAACGGTATGTATGAGTGCAGTTGCTAGAGACGCGGACGTGTATCGCAAAATGACCGCGACCCCAGCTGGCTGCATGCGAACCAGTCAAGCGGGAACAAAACTGGACCGCACGCAGCCAGCTGTAGGACTGCTACGTTTGAGCATGCGAATAATAGTTATTTACATCTACGAATTACGTCGATGCAAATAACTATTATTCGCATGACTTCTTTATTGGAGCTCGTGGTGTTTCTGGCACCGCCGTTACGGCTGGATGCTGATCGACCCTGCGCTTTGTGGCTTACTGAAGCCGTGAGCACAGTTGAACTCATGTAAAGTTAGGTATTCTAGCACAAGCTGTTAGTGAAACTGATTTGGGCTGCGTTGGACAACATATCGTTCATTTAGCGTGCTTAAGGGAGTTATTTTGGGATGTTGTTCACGTTAATGCAGGTTAATGGGATGCTAACGGTGATTAGGCGCGTTCCTGAAGCCCATATGGAACGGCGATCTACACTGATAATCGCGTTTGGCTAACAAACTATGTACAGACATGGGAAATAAATTGTGCAACTTTTTGTTGGCGTAGGTGGGGTTTGTGGCGCGTGGTGTTTTGGCATGAAAAAAGGCCTTCGGAATCCCGAAAGCCTTGCAATCACGATGGTGGAGACGAGGGGGATCGAACCCCTGACCTCTTGACTGCCAGTCAAGCGCTCTCCCAGCTGAGCTACGCCCCCGTGACGAGGAGATACTATAGGGGAAGACTTTCTTTGATGCAAGGACTTTTTTGGGTTGAATCTCTTACTTACGGGTTTTCCTGGGACGTGGCAAAAATAATCACTCTGCGAGCGATTATTTTTATCCGCCGTCCCGATAAAACCCTGATGCGATAGACCTTACTTGTAGAGGTAAGCGATGGCGGTGCCGGTGTGGACTTGGATCGTGGCTGTTGACCTGACGACGTTGCTAATGCCCGTGTCGACTAGCAGGCCCAGGGGGCTGTGATCTAGTTCCCACTCTAGGCCGTGCTCACTCACCTCGGTGTTGGGGGCTATGGCGATGATGGAGAAGGTTTTGCCCTCGGCGCCCTCAATGGTCCAGGTCTCGTTCTGACGCAGGATTCTGGCCGTCACTTCGTCTTCTTCGATCCAGACGGGGACATCCGCATAGCCCGCCAGTAGCCCTAACACAGAAAGAGCCATATCCGGACGGCCGCCGGTGGCGCAGGTCGCAACCACTTCGGCACCCGGCCAGCGACGGCGGACGGAATCGAGCGCCAGCGCCAGATCGGTATAGTCTTTGTACGGGTCGTGGCGCTCAACTTCAAAGTCGGTGGCGGCATCGACCAACGCGCGACCCGCGTCGCTCACCGTGTCGGCATCCCCCACATACACGTCGCAGCCCAGCCCCGCACCCAGCAGCGCATCGAGTCCGCGGTCCACGGCGACAACGTAGTCGCACTCCCCTGCCAGCCTACGCAACAGATCCGCGCTCGCCACCGCGGGCGAGCCGCAGACCACTAATACCTTGCAAGCCACAGCCCTCGCCTATCCCTCAAACGAAAGCACGCGGGCCAGATCCAGCTCCTCGTAGCTGTCGATAAAGATATCGCAGTTGGCGCGCACGTCGTCGCGCTTCATGCGGCCGTGCGGGTCATAAATTCCCACGCGCTTAAAGCCGGCGGTGCCAGAGCTCTTAAGGCCAAAGACCGCGTCCTCAAACACCCACACGCGCTCAAACTTGCACCCGTGGCGCTCCTCCAGGCGGCGCAGCGCAAGTTCATACACATCCGGGAACTGCTTGGAGCGTCCTGCCTCACCCGTCGTGGTAACAAACTCCATGTAAGCGTCGAGCCCCGCACCTGTGAGCGCAGACGTAACTAGCTCGGCCGGCGTGGACGTAGCTACGCACATGGCAATGCCCGCCGCCTTCGCCTGCTCCAATAATTGCAGGAGTCCCTCGCGCGGCGGCACCTTGGAGTACCCATCAATCAGAATATTGCTCAGCTCGCGATACAGCTCCTCACCATTTGCGCCAATGCCCCACGTGTCGTGGTAGGCCTGGCATTCGTCCTCGAGTGAAAGATGCTCAAACTGGGCAAAATCGTCGACCGTCACGTCAACTCCGTGTCGGTGCAATAATTCGGGCTGGGCGTAGCCCCATACGGGGGTGCTATTAACCAGCGTGCCGTCGCAATCGAAAATAAAAGCAACCTTGGGAGCGGCGGTATGGGACATAAACGAACCTTTCGATATCAAATGGTAAACATCCTGCTAAAAACGTTTTACCAAACGTCAGCCAAACAATTTTGAAACCCAAATTGGTAAAACTGTCAAGAGTTTTACCACGGCAATTCTGTCAGTGGTATAAACATGTCGCTTACCGATTAAACGCACCCGCAAATCCGCTTTCGTTCATAAAACTAACGTACAGGTGTTATCGTAGTTTTTGCCGAAAGTTCCACCGAGCACGCGAGGTGGAACGAATCACAGAAACTTTGCCGTCCCTTCGATTCGTGCAGCCTTGGACCTTTCGCATCTAGTCACCAAGGCAATACGCTGCCGCGTCATGATGGGATCAAACGTGAGCGATACAAAGCTAAAGCCAGCAACCAAAAAGCCCGCTGCCCGTAAAGCCGCCCCGCACGCACCGGAGCTCACCAAAGACGATGTCTATCTGTTTGGCATTGGTACGTGGGAGCGCAGCTGGGAAAAGATGGGCGCACATCCCGACACGCAGCAGCGCACGCGCGGCTGGCGTTTTTGCGTTTGGGCGCCCGACGTTAAGAGCGTCCACGTTATCGGTGAATTCAACAATTGGGATGAACAAGCCAACCCGCTGGTGCCCGTGCATACGAGCTCTATTTGGGAAGGCTTTATTCCTGGCGCCAAGCAGGGCCAGCTCTATAAATACCTCATTGAGACCAACGAGGGCGAAAAGCTCTACAAGGCCGATCCGTATGCCTTTAAGGCCGAGTGCCCTCCGGGTACCGCAAGCGTGCTGTGGACCCTCGATGGCTACAAGTGGAACGACGCCGCGTGGCTCAAGCGCCGCGCCGGCCACAACCACATGTCGCAGCCCCTTAACATCTACGAGGTGCATATTGGCTCGTGGAAGCGCCATGGCGACGCACCGCAGGGCGAGCCGGACGAGTACGGCAACTACCCCGGCCCCATGGATCCCTTCCCCGCGCAGCGCGGCGAGTTCTACACCTACGACGACCTGTCGGTGGAGCTCGTGGACTACGTGCGCGACATGGGTTACACGCATATCGAGGTCATGCCGCTTATGGAGCATCCCTTTGATGGCTCCTGGGGCTACCAGACGACCGGCTACTATGCCGCCACGTCGCGCTACGGCAACCCGCAGCAGCTCATGCACTTTATCGATGCGTGCCACGAGGCGGGCATCGGCGTGATCATGGACTGGGTGCCCGGCGGTTTTTGCGCCGACTCCCACGGCCTTGCCACCTTTAACGGCCACATGCTGTTTGAGCACGAGATTCACCCCAACTGGGGCACGCACAAGTTTGACTTCGCTCGCGGCGAGGTCCGCTCCTTCCTGGTCTCCAACGTGCTGTACTGGCTCGAGAACTTCCACGTTGACGGCATTCGCATGGACGGCGTGTCCAGTATGCTGTACCTCAACTTTGGCATCGACGATCCGGGTCAAAAGAAGTTCAACAAGTACGGTACCGAGGAGGACCTGGACGCCAGCGCGTTCATTCGCCAGGTCAACTGCGCCGTTGAGGCTCACTTCCCCGACGTGATGATGATGGCCGAGGAGTCCACCGCGTGGCCGCTCGTGACCTACCCGCCGCAGGACGGCGGCCTGGGCTTCCATTACAAGTGGGACATGGGCTGGATGAACGATACCCTGCACTACATGCAGACCGATTTTCCGTGGCGCCCCGGCAACCACGGGCTGCTCACGTTCTCCATCATGTATGCCTTTACCGAGAACTTTATTTGCCCGCTGAGCCACGACGAGGTCGTGCACGGCAAGTGCTCGCTCATCGGCCGCATGCCGGGCGACTGGTGGCGCCAGTTTGCCGGCCTGCGCACGCTGGCTTTCTACCAGATGACGCATCCCGGTGCCAAGCTCAACTTTATGGGCAACGAGATCGGCCAGTTTATTGAGTGGCGCTACTACGAGTCCATCCAGTGGTTCCTGACCGAGGAATACGAGACCCATCGTCATCATCAGGCGTTTATCAAGGCGCTCAACCACCTGTACACCGCCGAGCCCGCCCTGTACGAGCGCGGCTACACCGACGACGGCTTTACCTGGATCGACGCGGATAACTCCAAGCAGTCCATCGTGAGCTTTGCGCGTCAGGGCGAGGACGTCGACGACGACCTGGTGATCTTGATCAACTTTGACCCGGCGAGCTACGAGAGCTTCCGCGTGGGCGTGCCGCGCGAGGGTGACTGGGAGGTCATCTTTGATTCCGACCGTCCCGAGTTTGGTGGCAGCGGATACGCCGGCGAGGAGCCCTACACCTGCTCGAGCGAGCCCTACCCCTGGAACGGGCAGATGGACTCCATCGAGATGAAGGTGCCCGGTCTGGCAGGTGTGGTACTTAAGCGCCGCGGTCCCAGCAGTTACAAGCCGCCCGTGGTCGAGAAGCCCAAGAAGGCGATGCGCAAGCGCGCGTCCTCGGTAAAGCCCAAGGCCGCGGCCACTGCCAAGAAGGCGACGGCTAAGGCGAAGGCTGCCAAGCCCGCTGCCAAGGCTACGGCCAAGTCCACCACGGCCAAGAAGGCAGCCACCAAAAAGGCTGCTCCCAAGGCTAAGGCAGCAGCTGTTAAGGCTCCTGCCAAGGATGCGTAACAAAGCCGTTACGGCTGTAATTACCCGCCCCGACAGGGCGTAGGATTCAAGTCATAACCGTTCCGGGAGAAACATCCCCGGGGGAAAGGAACGTATGAATAAGATCTTCGACAACAAGCAGGAGTTTACCGAGCTCTATCGCGATGCCGTCATGAGCATCAGTGGTAAGAGCGTCGAGGCCGCCAGCGACCTCGACCGCTTTAACGCCCTGGCCAAGCTCGTGGCCGAGAAGGCACGCACCGTTGCCACCAAGAGTGACGCCCGCGCCACCGCCGAGGGCAAAAAGCGCGTGTACTACTTCTCGATCGAGTTTTTGATCGGCCGCCTGCTCGACAACTACCTGCTCAACTTTGGCGTGCGCGATATGGTCGCCGAGGCGCTCGACGACATGGGCTTTGACCTGTCCGTCATCGAGAACCAGGAGCCCGATCCGGCGCTGGGCAACGGCGGCCTGGGCCGTCTGGCCGCATGCTTCTTGGATTCCATGGCAGCCGAGGGCATTGCCGGCTACGGCAACGGCATGCGCTACCGCTACGGCCTCTTTAAGCAGGAGATCGTCAACGGCAGCCAGGTCGAGGCCACCGACGAGTGGCTCACCCATGGCTATCCCTGGGAGGTCCGTCGTCAGGACAAGGCCGTGACCATCAAGTTTGGTGGCCGCGTCGAGGGCTTTGAGGAGAACGGCCGCACGTTCTACCGCACGGTGGACACGCAGGACATCCTTGCCGTTCCCTATGACATCCCCGTTGTGGGCTATGCTGGCGAGACCGTCAACAAGCTGCGCGTCTGGGCCGCTGAGCCGGTCGAGGAGCACTTCGATCTGGAGGCTTTCAACCGCGGCGACTACGCCCTGGCAGATGCCGAGCGCGCCGAGGCCGAGGCCATCAGCGCCATCCTCTACCCCAACGACGCCGGCGAGCACGGCCGTCTGCTGCGCCTGAAGCAGGAGTACCTGTTTGTCTCGGCCGGCATCTACAGCCTGCTCGACACCTTTGAGAAGGAGCACGGCGCAAACTGGGAGCTGCTGCCGCAGTTTGTGGCCATCCATACCAACGATACCCACCCTGCCATGTGCGGCCCCGAGCTCATGCGCATCCTCATCGACGAGAAGAAGCTCGAGTGGGATGACGCCTGGAACATCGTGACGCAGGTTGTGAGCTACACCAACCACACCATCCTGCCCGAGGCTCTGGAGAAGTGGCCCATCGGCACGTTCTCCAAGCTCCTCCCCCGCGTGTACCAGATCATCGACGAGATCAGCCGTCGTTGGCATGAGTCGTTCGACACCACGCAGGAGGGTTGGCAGGAGCGCCTGCGCCAGACCGCCATTCTGTGGGACGGCGAGATTCGCATGGCCAACCTGTCCGTGATCTGCAGCCATAGCGTCAACGGCGTGGCAAAGATTCACTCCGACATCATCAAGAACATCGTGCTCAAGGACTTCTATGCCTTAACGCCCGAGAAGTTCAACAACAAGACCAACGGCATCTCGCACCGTCGCTTCTTTGCCGAGGCCAACCCCACCTACGCCAAGCTCGTGACCGAGGCCATTGGCGACGGCTGGCTCAAGGACGCCTTTGAGCTGGAGAAGCTCAAGGAGTTCCAGAACGACACCGAGTTTCTGAAGGCCGTGGGTGCCTCCAAGCGCGCCAACAAGGAGCGCCTGGCCGCCTACGTTAAGGCCGAGACCGGTCTGGTCATCGACCCCAACACCGTCTTCGATGTTCAGGTAAAGCGCTTCCACGCCTACAAGCGCCAGCTCATGAACATCATGAAGGTGATGGACATCTACAACCGTCGCATCGCCGATCCCAACTTCCACGTGACGCCGACGACCTTCATCTTTAGCGGCAAGGCTGCCTCGAGCTACACCTTCGCCAAGGAGACCATCCGCCTCATTAACTCGGTGGCCGAGGTCATCAACAACGACCCCCGCGTCAACGAGGTTATGAAGGTCTGTTTTATTCCCAACTTCCGTGTGAGCAACGCCCAGCTCATCTACCCCGCCGCCGAGATCTCGGAGCAGATTTCCACGGCCGGTAAGGAGGCCTCGGGCACGTCCAACATGAAGCTCATGATGAACGGCGCCATTACGCTGGGTACCCTCGACGGCGCCAACATCGAGATCGCCGACCTGGCCGGACGCGAGAACGAGGCCATCTTTGGCCTGACCGCTCCCGAGGTCGAGCAGCTCTGGGCATCCAACAGCTACTTTGCATGGGATACCCTCAACGGCGACCGCGAGCGCCTGGGCCGCGTGATGGACGAGCTCAAGGACAACACCTTTGCGGGTCTTTCGGGCAACTTCGAGAGCATCTACAACGAGCTCATGAACAACAATGACCCCGACCTGGTCATGGCCGATTTCCGCAGCTACGTGGATGCGTGGGAGAAGCTCGCCGGCAGCTATGGCGACCAGGAGACCTGGAACCGCAAGGCCCTGCTCAACACCGCCTCCTCGGGCTGGTTCTCGAGCGACCGTACCATTCGCGAGTACCGCGACGAGATCTGGCACGCGTAAAGCGCGCGAGCTCCCCTATGCCAGCACGGCATTACTCGACGGGCGTGACGTTGCGCCGCGCCCGTCGCTAATGGGTTTAGGAACATCGATGACAGAAGGAGAAATCGATGAGTAAGAAAGAATGCATCGCGATGCTCCTCGCAGGAGGACAGGGCAGCCGATTGGGGGCACTCACCCAAAAGATCGCCAAGCCGGCGGTTAGCTTTGGTGGCAAGTTCCGCATTATCGACTTCTCGCTCTCCAACTGCTCCAACTCGGGCATCGACACGGTGGGCGTTCTGACGCAGTATCGCCCCTATCTGCTGCATGCCTATGTGGGCTCCGGCGAGGCGTGGGATCTGGACAGCCGTGACGGCGGCGTGTCGATCCTGCCGCCGTATGAGACGCAGACCGGCGGCGCCTGGTATGCGGGCACGGCAGACGCCATTACGCAGAACCTGGACTACATCAAGGCCAACGACCCCAAGTACGTCCTTATTCTTTCGGGCGATCACCTGTATCGCATGGACTACCGCAAGATGCTCAAGACGCACATTGAGAACAACGCCGACCTCACGGTGAGCGTTATGCCCGTGCCTTGGGAGGAGGCCAGCCGCTTTGGCATCCTGACCACCGACCCCGAGGACGGCCGTATCACCAAGTTCACCGAGAAGCCCGATAAGCCCGATTCGAACCTCGCGTCCATGGGCATCTACATCTTCTCGGCCGACGTGCTGATCGAGGCACTCGAGGAGGACGCTCTGGACCAGCGCTCGAGCCACGACTTTGGCAAGGACATCATCCCCAAGCTGCTCGGCGAGGGCAAGCGCCTGTACAGCTACGAGTTCCACGGCTTTTGGAAGGACGTCGGCACCATCGCCAGCTTCCACGAGACCTCGATGGACCTGCTGGGCAACAACCCCGAGTTCGATCTGTTTGACAAGCACTTCCCCATCATGTCCAACATCACCACGCGTCCGCCGCACTACATTGGTCCGGATGGTTGCTTGGACGACTGCCTGGTCTCCAACGGCTGCAAGATCTACGGCACCGCTCGCCACTCGATCCTTTCGACCGATGTCATCATCGAGGAGCGCGCCGTGGTCGAGGACTCCGTGCTGCTGCCGGGTGCGCACGTTAAGAGCGGCGCGCACATCTGCCGCGCTATTTTGGGCGAGTACTCCACGGTCGAAGAGGGCGTGAAGCTCGGCTCTGTCGATACCACCAAGGATACGGCCGTCGTTGGAAATGACGTCGTTATCGGGAAGGGGGAATGATCCGATGATCAATCGCAAGGCCATCGGTTATATCACCGCTAACTACTCTTCGACCTACGGCAGCGTGCTGCTCAAGGACCGCCCCATCGCGTCCGTTCCGTTTTTGGGCCGCTACCGACTGATCGACTTCCCGCTGTCCAACATGATGAATGCCGGCATCAAGACCGTCGGTGTCGTCATGCCGGGCAACTATCGCTCGCTGATCGACCATGTGGGCTCGGGCAAGGACTGGGGCCTGGACCGCAAGAAGGGCGGCCTGTTCATGGTGCCCGGCAACGCGTATGGCACCACCAAGGGCGGCATGCGCTTCCTGCTGCGCGACATCATTTCCAACAAGACGCTGTTCCAGCGCTCGGACAAGCCCTATGTTGTGATGATGGGCACCAACATCATCTTTAACATGGACCTCAACACCATCATCGAGGCGCACGAGAACTCCGGTGCCCAGATGACCGTGGTGTACTGCAAGGCCACGCGCAACGTAGATGACGAGACCAAGCTGCAGATCAACGAGAACGGCCGCCTGACGGGCGTGAGCGCCGGCGTCGTGTACGGCGACAATGCCTCCATGGATTGCTGCATCGTCAACCGCGAGACGCTGCTCGAGATCATCGATCACTACCAGGCCGCCGACTATCTGGACCTGCTCGAGGCACTCCAGGGAGACTTTGGCAACATCGACGTGTGCAGCTACGAGTACAAGGGCGAGGTCGTGGGCGTGTTTAGCGAGAAGTCGCTGTATCGCCGCAGCATGGACCTACTCGACCAGACCGTGGCCGACCAGCTCTTTGACCCCGAGCGCCCGATTCTGACCAAGGCTCACGACGTACCGCCTTCGCGCTACGCGACCGGCAGCCACGCCTGCAACTCGATCATCTCGGCCGGCTGTATCATCAAGGGCACCGTGCGCAACTCGATCCTGTCGCGCGGCGTCGTGGTCGAGGAGGGCGCCTCGGTGACCAACTCGATCATCAACCAGAGCTGCATCATCAAGAGCGGTGCCCGCGTTGAGAACGCCATCCTGGACAAGAACAACGTGGTGCCCGTCAACACCGAGCTTCGCGGCACGCCCGAGAACATCCTGGTGCTGGGCAAGGCTCCGTTAACTTCCGATACCACCATCGTTCGTTAACGTTGGCACCGCAACATCGCTCGTAACATGTAGAATAGCCGCCCGGTTCGCGCCAGGCGGCTATTCTCGAATTGCAACATGGGAGACAATATGGCTGATTCCAGCAAAAAGATGCAGATCGTGTTTGCCTCGGCCGAGTGCGCACCGTTTGTTAAGACCGGTGGCCTGGGTGACGTGGCGGGGTCGCTGCCTGCGGCGCTCGTGCGCGCCGGCGCCGAAGTCATCGTGATGGTGCCCAAGTACGCCACCATCAAGGACGAGTACAAGGCGCAGATGGAGCACTTCTCCGACTTTTACGTGAGCCTGGGCTGGCGCAATGAGTACTGCGGACTCGAGAAGCTCGAGCACGACGGCGTCACCTATATGTTTATCGACAACGAGCGCTACTTTGCGCGCGACTATCCGTACGGCTTCTTTGACGACGGCGAGCGCTTTGCGTTCTTCTCCAAGGCCATTACCGAGAGCCTGCAGCACCTGCCGGCCGGCTTTGAGTGCGACATCCTGCACTGCAACGACTGGCAGACGGCGCTGGCGCCCGTGTTTTTGCGCGAGTTCTACCAAGGCCTGCCGCTGTATGACCGCGTCAAGACCGTGTTCTCGATCCACAACGTGGCGTTCCAGGGCCAGTTTAGCGACACCGTGATGGAGGACATCCTGGGTGTGGCGCATATTCCGGCGGCCGCCTCGCAGCTGCGTTGCGACGCCTGCAGCATTAACTACATGCTGGGCGCCCTGCGCTATGCCGACGCCATCACTACGGTGAGCCCTACCTATGCCAACGAGATCCAGACGCCCGAATTTGGAGAGGGCCTGGACGGCGTGCTGCGCGAGCGCTCCTATGCGCTGCAGGGCATTTTGAACGGCATCGACGTCGCGGGCTTTGACCCGGCGACCGACAAGCGCATTGCCGCTAACTACACCGTTGAGGACCGTTCCGGCAAGGCCGTGTGCAAGGCCAAACTGCAGGAAGAGCTGGGGCTCGAGGTTCGCGACGACCGCCCGCTTATGGTGATGGTCACGCGCCTGACGCGCCAGAAGGGCTTGGATCTGGTCATGTACGCGCTCGACCGCATCTTGGCCGGCGGCGTTCAGGTAGCCGTGTTGGGCACCGGCGACCGCGACTACGAGGACGGCCTGCGCTACTTCCAGGACAAGTACCCCGGCACCATGGCCGCACGCATCGAGTTTGACCCGGCGCTGTCGCAGCGCATGTACGCCGCCGCCGACATGTTTCTGATGCCTTCGAAGTTTGAGCCCTGCGGCCTGTCGCAGATCATCGCCATGCGCTACGGCACCCTGCCCATCGTGCGCGAGACCGGCGGCCTAAAGGACACCGTGCAGCCGTACAATGAGTTTACCGGCGAGGGCACGGGCTTCTCGTTTAGTAACTTTAACGGCGACGAGATGGGCGACGCGGTGTTCCGCGCGGCGCGCCTGTTCTGGGATAACCGCGACGCCTGGAACCAGCTGGTCACGCAGGCCATGAGTCAGGACTTTAGCTGGACGCGCTCGGCCGACAAGTATCTAGACCTGTACTTCTTTATGCATCCGGAGATTGAGAGGCCGGTGGCGGTTGTCGACGAGCCTGTGGTTGTGGCCGAGCCTGAGCCCAAGGCCGAGCCGGTTGTTGAGGTGCCCGCTGCTGCTGAGGAGCCCAAGGCTGAGGAGAAGCCGGTTGAAGCGGCTCCCGAGGCTGAGGCTAAGCCGGCTGCAAAGTCTGCCGCTAAGAAGACCACGACTCGTAAGACGACGGCCAAGAAGGCTACGACAACCAAGGCTGCCGCTACCAAGACCGCCGCAGCAAAGACGACTGCTTCCAAGGCAACGACCACGCGCAAGCGCACGACCGCCACTGCCAAGAAAGCCGCCGATGTCGAGGCTGCTCCCGAGGTAAAGGCCGAAGTCGTTGAGACCAAGCCTGCCGTCAAGGCTCCGGCAAAGACCGCTGCCAAGAAGACGACCACGGCCGCCAAGAAGGCAACGGCAGCCAAGAAGACCACGGCTACGAAGTCGACGACCACGAAGGACGCCACGACCAAGGCAGCCGCAAAGCCAGCCGTCAAGGTCGAGGAGACGCCCGCCGAGTCCAAGGCGGAGGCAACCGTCGAGGCCAAGCCCGCCGCCAAGACCACCACGCGAAAGCGCACGACGACGGCCAAGAAGACCACGGCAAAGACCACGACTCCCAAGGCAGAGACTAAGCCCGCTGCTGCCAAAGAGGAGCCCAAGGCCGAGGTAAAGACCAAGCCGGCGCCGAAGGCCGCTGAGGTCAAGGCTGCCCCGAAGGCAGAGGCCAAGCCAGAACCCACCAAGGAGACTCCGGTCTCCCCCGCCGCTCCGGCAGAGAAAAAGGCCCCGTCCAAGAAGACGTCCGTCCGCAAGGCCACGGCCACCCGCAAGCGCCGCTAGCCCACAGGCGATCCAAAACCTAATCAAACCCTAAGTAAGGGGCGCTCCAACCGGGCGCCCCTTCTCTGTAGGTAGTGGTAAAACGATTTTCTAGGACAACCGTTCGCCGATGGTAAACGGATGTTGTTTATACAGCCTGTGTACAACAGATATACTTACATCCTGTGCGTAAAGCCCATGGCCAGCAGGCCATGATTCTATTGAACTGGACCGTACTATGAGATTGATACACAACAGCCGTCTGCCGCAGTTTCGCACTCCGTTTGGCGCTGTGACCACAGGAACTACCCTTTCGCTCTCCGTGATTCTGGAGGATGCCGATCCCGCGCAGGCAACGCTTACGCTGCGCACCTGGGTCGATGAGATTGGTGAGTCCCGGTATCCCATGACGCACGAGGGCGACGGCATATTTACCGTAGAGCTTGAGTGCACCGAACCCTGTCTTATCTGGTACAGCTTTATATGCAATATCGAGGGCCAGCCCGAGGTTCGCTTGGGCGCACCACAGGGCCGCACCGGCGGCGAAGGCGTAACCTACGACTACGCCGAGGTGCCGTCATTCCAGGTCACCGTCTATAAACACCGTGAGAACCGTCCCACCTGGTACGAGCGCGGTATGGTCTACCAGATCTTCCCCGATCGCTATGCCCGCGACGAGCACTGGCGCGAGCGCACGCTGGCCGAGGTCGAAAAACCGCGTAAGGGCATTCAGCGCCGCATGGTCGAGGACTGGAACGAGCCGCCTGTGTACGAGCGCGCCGAGGACGGCTCCATCAAGACCTGGGACTTTTACGGCGGATCGCTCAAAGGCATCCAAGAAGACCTGCCTCGTATCGCCGAGCTGGGCTTTACAGCCATCTACCTCAACCCCATTTTCGAAGCAGCGAGCAACCACCGCTACGACACGGCCGATTACAGCAAGATTGACCCGATCCTGGGCACCGAGCAGGACTTTACCGAGCTGTGTCAGGCGGCCGAAAAGCTCGGCATTTCCATCATTCTGGACGGCGTGTTCAACCACACGGGCGACGATTCGATCTACTTCAACCGCTATGGCAACTACCCCGGCGTGGGCGCATGGCAGAGCGAGGATTCGCCGTGGCGCGATGCGTTTTATTTCCACGAGGACGGCTCGTACGACTGCTGGTGGGGCGTGGGCAATATGCCCGCCATCAATGAGAGCTCCGAACTGGTACGCGAGCGGCTCCTGGGCAAGGACGGCGTCATTCGTAAATGGCTGCGCGCCGGCGCTCACGGCTGGCGCCTGGATGTGGCCGACGAGCTTTCGGACGATTTCCTGACCGAGATCAAAAAGGCCGTACTTGCCGAAAAGCCCGACGCGCTGCTGCTCGGCGAGGTCTGGGAAGACGCCTCCAACAAGATCAGCTACGGCCATCTGCGTCGCTACCTGCAGGGCTCCGAGCTGGACTCTGCTATGGATTACCCCTTCCGCGACATGGTCATCGGCTTTTTGATGGGCTACAAAAACGCCTACCAAGCTGCCGAGGATATCGAGACCCTGCGCGAGAACTACCCGCGCGAGGCATTATCCTGCGCGCTCAATCTGCTGTCGAGCCACGACCGCCCGCGCATTATCTCGGTGCTCGGCGGTGGCCCCGACGAATCGCAGCTGCCCGAGAGCGAGCGCAGCAAATGGCGCCTGGACGAGAACTCCATGGGCCTGGCCAAGAGCCGCTTTTGGCTGGCGACGCTCATGCAGATGACGTTCCCGGGCGTTCCCTCAATCTATTACGGTGACGAGTACGGCTTGGAGGGTCTCACCGATCCGGGCAATCGCCGCACCATGCCTAAAAAGGAAAACCTGCACGACTTCGATACGTTCGCGATCGTCAAAAACGCATCTGCTGTGCGCCGCGCGCTGCCGTTTATGATCGACGGTGAGATCAAGGCCTTCGCGCTCAATGACGAGGTGCTGGCCTACAACCGTACCGGTAAAGACAGCGAGTCCGCGACCGTCATCATCAACCGCAGCCTGCGCAATTCACACCGGGTGACGATTCCGGCGCTCGGCGAATGCGCGAGCGATGTGATCAGCGGTCACGAGTGCGAGATCCACAACGGAACGGTCACGCTCGACCTGTACCCGCTGGGCTCGTCGATCATCTATCACCATGCCGAGCAGCGCCTGCAGGAGCCGCTCGATCACGGTGCGGGTGTTGTGTGCCATATCACATCGGTGCCGACCGACGACGGCAAGCCGGGTACGATCGGCGCGCCCACGCGTCGTTTTATCGACCATCTGGCCGCCATGGGCATGCGCTACTGGCAGGTTCTCCCCGTCAACCCCACGGACTTCTTCCGCTCCCCTTACGCCGGTCCTTCGGCCTTTGCAGGCAATATCGACCTGCTGCCCGAGAGCCACGAGGAGCTGGCAGCCGACTTTGAGACCTGGAAGGCCCGCGGAGGCGAGGATGCCGATCCGCTGTACACCGCGTTTAAGCATCGCAATGCCGATTGGCTCGAGAAGTACTGTGTCTATATGGCCGTTAAGAAGTACTTTGAGGGCGAGTCGCGCCACGATTGGCCGGCAGATGTCGCGCGCTACAACGAGCATCTGATCGACGACAAGCGCTTCCACAACGAGGCCGAGCTTCAGGCGTACATGCAGTACCGCTTTGACCTCGCTTGGTGCGAGCTCATGAACTATGCGCACAAGAAGGGCATCGAGGTTATCGGCGATATTCCTATGTACGTGTCCGACGATTCGGCAGACGCGTGGAGCGAACCCGAGAACTTCTGGCTGTCCGATACCGGCAAGGCGATTGAGATTTCCGGCGCGCCGCCCGACAACTTTGCACCCGAGGGCCAGGTGTGGGGCAACCCGACGTTCCGCTGGGACCACATGAAGCAGAACGGCTATAGCTGGTGGATGGATCGCTTGCGCCGCGCGTTTTCGCTCTACGATCGCGTGCGCTTGGATCACTTCTTGGGATTCCACAGCTACTTTAGTATCCCCGCGGGCAAGGCTTGCGCCGACGGTCGATGGCTGGCGGGCCCGGGCAAGGACCTGTTCCAGACCGCCTACGACGAGCTGGGTCCGCTCAACTTTATCGCTGAGGACTTGGGCTATCTGACGCCCGGTGTTCGCGCCATGGCTTCGACCTGCGGTTTCCCCGGCATGGACGTGCTGGAGTTTAGCGATTACGACGTCCGTTGCGGCGTGCACCCCACGCCCGGCAAGATTCTGTACACGTCGACGCACGACACCTCGACGCTCGCCGGTTGGTGCACGCGTTCCTTTGCCGGCGGCGACGAGCCGAGCGGTGTTGAGTTTGCGGCCAAGCTGATGAGCGACGCGCTGGCAAGCGACGCTCCCCTGGTGATGATGCCGCTGCAGGATGTCCTGGGGCTTGGCGACGACGCGCGTATGAACGTTCCGGGCGTGGCCACGGGCAACTGGACCTGGCAGGCTGACGAGGCGGACATTGCAGCCGCTGAGAATAAAACAGCACAGCTCCTGCGCAACAACCATAGATTCTGGGGCGAAGCGTGATAAAACCCCCGATATAGGGTACAGTTACAGACGTTTGAATTTATGCGGGCAGAGCGATCTGCCCGCTTTGTGCTGAAAAGGAAGTATTATGGCGCGCTACGATTACAAGTGCTCGAGCTGCGGCAACGTGTTTGAGGTTGAGCATCCCATGTCCGAGACTCCCGAGGTCGTTTGCCCGAGCTGCGGCGCCCCGGCGGCCAAGACGTTCTCGGCCAGCGGCATCAAGTTTGAGGGTAGCGGTTTCTACAACACCGACCAGCGAAGCGGCGGCTCCAGCACCAGCGCCACAAGCGGCTGCTGCGCCAACTGCCCGCATAGCCACTAGAAACAACGCGGCCCCGCGATCAACGCAGATCGCGGGGCTGATTCTTTAGCTACCCAGGCTTCCTTATGAGTTGCGGTGAAATAAGGACTGTTTGGCGGGTGGAAGCCGCTATTCAATCCTTATTTCACCGCAACTTAGTAGTTACTTGCGGACCAGTCTGGCGCAGAAGTGACCGTCGTAGGAATCGGCGTTTACCGGCACGCTTTGGAAGAGGCCTCGATCGTTCTGGCGTACAGATACGAGCTTCTTGGCCTGATCGAACTCGGGGAGTTGCAGAATCTGTGCTTCGGAGAGCGGCGCCACGCTAAAGCCGGCGCCCTCGGGAGAGTTCAGGAAAGCATCCACCACCTGCGTGTTCTCCTCGTCGAAGACCGAGCACGTCGCGTAGATGAGCTCGCCGCCGGCAGCCACGCGCGCGGCAGCTTCCTTGAGCATCGTCAGCTGCAGTTTGGGCAGCTCAACCGTCACATCCTTTTCGGTCAGGCGCCACGGAATCTCGGGATGACGACGCATGGTTCCGGTGCCAGAGCACGGCGCATCGATAAAGACCGTGTCGAACTTAACCGGCTTGCCAAGCATGGCATCAAAAGACGTCAGGACTTCATCAAGCTCGCAGGCATCACCCGAAACCGTACGAACGCCCTGAATACCGGCCTTATGCAGGCGAGCGAGATTCAGATCGCACTTGCGATCATGCAAATCGAGCGCCGTATGCTGACGCTCATAGCCCGCACGCTTGGCCTGACACATCATCACATAGGTCTTGGTGCCACGACCGGCACCAATCTCAAGGCAGCTACCAGGGCGCGTGGCAGCCGTGGCGATAAGCTGCGCGTTGAGATCAGACGCCACCGCGGCAGCACGCTCAAACACACCCGAAGCAACGGTAACCTGGGCATCAACCGGGGCATGGCAGCCCGGGAAGACAGGCGCGACGAGCTGCGAGATATACGGATCGGGCTTGGTCGCAAAGGCGTTCTCATGCAGGGCCAGTGGCGCGGGGGCCAGATTGCCGGCAAAGTTAAGCGCACCCTCTGGCGTGTCGAACGATGCCATAATGCGAGCGCACAGCCAACGCGGCAGTCCCATCAGGCGCGACAGACGAACCAGGCGTCGCTCAGACTCATCTACATCGGACGCCGTGGCAAAGTCCTCAACGTTGTCCGCGACTTTATGCAGCACGGCATTGGCCAAACCGGCGGCAGACTTAGCTCCGCTGCGCACCAGCTCAACGCCCTGACTCACCGCAACGCGACCAGGCGTATGCAGATAAAGCATCTCGAAGGCCGAGATACGAAGCGCCATGCGAACACGCGGCGCAACCTTTTTAGGCTTATCAAGAAACTGATCGAGCAGCTCGTCCAAAATACCCTGCGTGGCGGCCACACCAAGCGCCAAGCGAGCTGCAAAAGCGGAATCGCGCTGGTCAATAGCCTTGGCCGATGCGCGAGAGGACAGCACGTCGCGCGCATACATGCCGCGGCGATCGGCCTCCATCAGCACATCGAGTGCAAGCTTGCGCGCGGGAGACAGCTTGCTCATGACAAAACACCCCAGATAAGATCGGCGCCTTGCAGCCCAGCAGCCCAAGCAGAAGCGGCCATGGCACGCTTGCCATCGGGCTTAACCTCGAGCAGTTCAACCGCACCATCGGAAAGGCCAAGGAAAACACGCTTATTCTTAACGTCAACGCCGCCCTTGCCAAGCGAAACATCGGCCAGCGCAGCATCGAGCACGCGCACGGTCTTGCCGGCAATCACGCAACGAGCAGGCGCGGTATCGGACGAAGCGAGCACATGACGCACGCAATCGAGCGCAGCCATCTGCGGATCCAGACGCATCTCCAGCTTGGAAATCTTGGCAGCATGAGTGACGAGCGACTCATCCTGCTCAGTCCACACGGCGGTGCCATCGGCAAGAGAAGGAAGCGTATCGGCAAGCAGTTTGCCGCCAAGCTCACCAAGCTCCATGGTCAGCGCCTCAGCATGCTTACCGGCAACCGACGTGGAAGCCTGAGCACAATAAGCACCAGTATCCACGCCATGTCCAATGCGCATAATGGAAACGCCAGCAACCTCATCACCAGCAAGAATCGCACGCTGAATAGGAGCAGCCCCACGCCAACGAGGCAGCAAGGACGCATGAACATTCACAATACCAAGCGGCGCCATATGCAGCACGTCATCCGGCAAAATGCAGCCATAGGCGGCCACGCAGAAAATGTCAGCCTGGGCAGTCTGGAGTGCCTCAACAACCTCAGGCGTCATGCGATTAGCCTCAACAACCGGCAACCCCAGCTCAAGCGCCTTGGCCTTAACAGGAGAAGGCTCAAGCTTCTTACCACGTCCACGAACAGCATCGGGACGAGTAACAACAAGCGCAATCTCATTACCAGCCTCAACAAGCGAAGTCAGCGAAGGCACAGCAAAATCAGGCGTACCCATAAACACAATACGCATAAAAGTAAGTCTCCTCTCAATAACGAGCCGAGACGGCTACAAAAAAGCGTTCCAGGTCACAAGCGCACCCAGCCGCAAGAACAGTTCAACAAAAACAAATATACCCAAAAACAAAGAAAGAGCCGCATAAAAGCAGCCCTCCCAACAAAGCACCTATCAGCGAAGACGCCCCTCCCTGGCCCGACGGCACCCGGGCGAAACGAAGAGCGACAACGTAGTCCCTGGGATGGGGCCCACACATATCGTCCCGCGCGCAGTTTCGCAGCGCAGCGAGAATGTTTGAGCACGGGATGATATGTGTGGGCCCCATCCCAGGGACGGACAATTAACCTATTCGGTCTCGCCCGGTCTAGCGCCGCGGGCCAAGGCGTCCTGGTACTCCTTGACTGCCTTGAGCCTCTGCATCGGCTTCAGTCGCTCGAACATGGTATTGCCGTGCAGGTGGTCGATCTCGTGCTGCAGGCACACGCAGAACAAATCGCCCGTGGCCTCATAGCGAATCAGGTTGGCGTCCATGTCGTACGCCTCGACCACGACATGGTCGGGACGCTCGATCTCGCAGCTAATGCCAGGAATGGAAAGGCAGCCCTCACTAAACGGCACCAGATGTTCGCTCTGCTCAACAATGACAGGATTGATAAGTACGTACGGGTCGTAGTCGTTCTTGTCGCTGTAGTCGCAGTCGATGGTGACGAGTTGGATGAGCTCGCCGATCTGCGGAGCGGCCAGGCCGCAGCCGCCGTTATCGAACATCATCTTCTTCATCTTCTCGGCAAGCGCCTCGATCGCCGGGGTGATTTCCTCGATGACGGCGCACTCCTGGCGCAGACGAGGGTCGGGCGACAGTACGATTCCGTTGGCTTCCATGGCCATCCTTTCGGGTTGTTACATCAAATCATAGGCGTCGACGTCAACGCTCACGCTCACGCCGCGCACAGAGCCCACCTCTTTGAGGCAGGCGTCGATATCGTCAGAGACATGGTACCCCACGGGCGACTTCACAAGCAGATGGAAGCGGTAACGGTCCTTGGCTCTCTCGATTACACACGAAGCCGGGCCAAGCACCTGCGGCACGGCACTCCCCGCCCGCAAAAAGTCGGGCGCGGCGGCATGCCAGCGGCGCTTAAGAAGCTTTGCAACGCTCCCGATGTAGTCCTGTGCGTCGTCTCGGTTCGCCGACCACACCAAGATGTTGACCAGGCGAACAAACGGCGGGTACAGCGAGTCGCGGCGCTGATCCAGGTCGTAGTCGGTAAAGATCGAACGATCGTGCTCAGCGACGGCACGAATGACCGGATCCTCGGGCAGGTAGGTCTGGATGATAACCTCGCCGGGGCGATCGCCGCGGCCGGCACGGCCTGCAACCTGCTCCAGCAGATCGTAGGCGCGCTCCCCCGCTCTAAAATCGGGCAGCTTTAGCGCAAAGTCGGCATTGACCACGCCCACCAGCGTGACCTCGGGAAAGTCAAGGCCCTTTGCAATCATCTGGGTGCCCAGCAGCACCGCGCAATCGGCGGCATCGAACTGCTCGAGCAGCTTTTTGTGCGCGTCCTTGCCGCGAGTGGAATCGGCATCCATGCGAATGATGGCGACGTCGTCGGGCAGCATCTGGTGCAGTGCGTCCTCGATCTGCTGAGTGCCCAGGCCCATTTTTGCCAGGTAGCGACTGCCACATTTGGGGCAACGGCTCGTGGCCGCCGGATAGGGCTGCACGCGCCAAGACGAACCGCATGTGTGACACTGCAGCGTGTGTGTGCGCTCGTGATACGTAAGCGCGGTGGAGCAGTGGTTGCAGGTGGGGACGCAGCCGCACTCGCGGCACATCAGGAATGGCGCAAAGCCACGGCGGTTGTGCAACAGCACGGCTTTTTCGCGGCGCTCGACCACACGCTCCAGGCCTTCCATCAGCGGTTTTGAGAACATGGAGCGGCTGCCGTGCGAGAACTCGCGGCGCAGGTCGGCGATCCGAACAGTGGGTAGCACCGCATGTCCCGGGCGCTCGGGCATCTCAACGCGCGTCCAGGTGGCACCTCTGTACGTTCCGCGGCAGCAGCGGTCGAGCGCTTCGGCAGAAGGCGTGGCCGAGCCCAACACGAGCGGGCAGCGGTAGCGCCGCGCCATCTCGGCCGCCACCTCGCGCGCGTGGTAGCGCGGACTAGAGCCCTGCTTATAGCTGGTCTCGTGCTCCTCGTCGATGATGATGAGGCCTAGATCGCCGAGCGGGCAAAAGAGCGCCGAGCGGGCACCGACGACCACGCGCGCCGCACCACTGGCGACCATATCCCACTGGTCCAGACGCTCGCCGGCCGAAAGCCGCGAGTGGAACACGGCGACCGTCTCGCCAAAGCGCGAGCGGAAACGGCCGACGGTCTGGGCCGTCAGCGAGATCTCGGGCACAAGCACGCAGGCCGAGCGACCGGCCGCGAGCACGCGCTCGATAGCTGAGAGGTAGACCTCGGTTTTACCAGATCCGGTGACGCCGTCGACAAGGACCACGTCGCCATGGGCGTCCAGACGGGCGCGTTCAATCTGCGCGAGTGCCTGTTGCTGACCGTTGGTAAGGGAGACCGGCGCCTTACCGCTTGCCGAGGACAGCGTGGTCTGCTCGCTGCAGCCACGCCACGCACGGCGCTCCTCCACCACTACGACGCCGCGTTTTTCAAGCGCTTTGATAGTCGCCGACATGCTGTTATAGAGAAGGTTGAGGTCGCGTGTCGTGACCGGGCCGCACTGGAGCGCCTCGATGAGCTGACGCTGGCGGACCGCGGTCTTGGGCGGCGTATAGTCGAAGCCCTCGGGCGTAAGCATGACCCAGCGGTTTTGGATGGGTTTGACGGCAGGGCGCTCGACAGTCCACACGCCGTCGTCGCCTTTGACCACGCGCGGGCTTCCACCCGGTGGCAAGAACAGGCGCAGGCACTCGGAAAGCGTCGCGACGTACTCGCGGCTCATCCAGCGTGCGATACGGGCGGCCTCTGCGGTAAACAGCGGCTTGCTGAGGATAGCCTCGATAGGCTTGATACGCGCGGGATCGAGAGCGCTGTTGCCCTGCAGGTCACCCAGCTCAGACGCAATGTCGACGATATAGCCCGCGGCCGCACGGTTACCAAAGTGGACCAGGACCGTGGATCCGATCTGCGCCTCGTAGGCAAGAGTTTCCGGGATGCCGTAGGCGAATGGCTCGGACAGCGCACGCGTCGGAATGTCCAGGACTACGCTCGCGTAGGCGGCGACGGGCTCAGGTACAGGCTCGGACTTGGCCGGGGCAACAGCAGGCTCGGGCGTGGCCGGAGCCTCCTCCGGTTCCGGCGAACCAAACAGCGACAGTTGCTCGGCCATGGCCCCAGCACCTCCCATCCCATTCGTCTTCAGAAACAAGAGCCCCGCTCGGGTGAACGGGGCTCGGATACGTGCGTTTACGCGGCTGCTACAGCGCCATCGTGCGGGCGCGGTCGATGCGCGCCAGGCAGTCGTCGCGACCAACGAGCGCCATGGTCTCGCCCAGCGGAGGGCTCACCATGTTGCCGCAGACGGCGACGCGCACGGCCTGGAACACCACGCGCTTCTTAAGATCCATCTGCTCGGGCAGCGGCTCAAGCGCGGCGTCGATGTTGGCAGTCGTCCACTCGTCCACGCCCTCGAGCGCGGCCTTGGCGGCGTCCAGAATGGCACCCATGCCCTCCTTGGCCAGGCCCTTGTTGACGGACTTCTCGTCATACTCGAGCGTCTCGGCCGTAGCGAAAATGGGAGCGGCGACGGTCACGGCGTCGGCCGGCATCTTGGTGCGCGGCTTGACGATGGCAGCGAGCGCGTCAATCCAATCCTCGCCGTACTCGACATTACCCTCGATGAGACCCGCCTCGTGCAGCTCGGGAACCATGATCTCGTCGGCAAACTGGGCATCGGACATGCCGTTGATGTATTCGGCGTTGACCCAATCGAGCTTCTTGGGGTCGAAGGTCGCCGGGTTCTTGGAGATGCGGTCGAGCGAGAACTTGCTGGCCAGGACATCGCGAGGGATGATCGTGGTCTCGCCGTCGAGCGACCAGCCGAGCAGCGCCAAGTAGTTGACGAAGGCATCGGACAGGTAGCCGGCGTCGCGGTACTCCTCCACCGAGGTGGCACCGTGGCGCTTGGAGAGCTTCTTGCCGTCGGCGCCCAGGATCATGGAGATGTGGGCGAACGTGGGCACGGGCGCGCCGAGAGCCTCATAGACCATGACCTGACGCGGGGTGTTGGACAGGTGGTCGTCGCCGCGGATGACATGGGTGATCTTCATCATGGCGTCGTCGACAACGGTCGCGAAGTTGTACGTGGGCGTGCCATCGGAGCGGAAGATGACAAAGTCGTCGAGCTCCTTGGCGTCAAAGGTTACCTCGCCGTGGACGGCGTCGTGGATAACGACGTCGCCGCGGTCCTCGGGCACCTTGATGCGCAGGACGTAGGACTCGCCGGCCTCGATGCGGCGGCGGGCCTCCTCGGGATCAAGATCGCGGCAACGGCGCTGATAGCCCTGGAAGGGGTCCTTGCGCTCCTGCGCGGCCTTGCGGTCGGCGTCGAGCTGCTCCTTGGTGCAGAAGCAGGGATAGGCCTTGCCCTCGTCCCAAAGCTTCTGGGCGGCCTGCTTGTACAGGTCCAGGCGCTCGGTCTGGGCGTAGGGACCAAAGTCGCCGCCCACCTCGGGACCCTCGTCCCAGTCCAGGCCCAGCCAACGCATGGCGCGCAGGATGATTTGCGTGTTCTCGTCGGTGGAGCGGGTGGGGTCGGTGTCGTCGATGCGCAGGATGAACGTGCCGCCGTTTGCGCGGGCGAAAGCCCAGTTATAGATAGCGGTGCGAGCGCCGCCGATGTGCAGCTTGCCCGTCGGTGAGGGTGCAAAGCGGACGCGAACGTCTGATGCCATGGAAATCTCCTCGATTGCAGGATGGATGTCTAACCGCACCAGTATAAAGCATCAAAGCAGCCTCCGCACAAAGGGCACCGACCTACTCATTGGGGACAGACTTAAATGACCAGTCTTTGGGCAACCTGTCGGCACTTAGGTAAGGCTGGTCATTTAAGTCTGTCCCCAATGAGTAGGTGCGGAAAGGGTGTGAATGTTTGATTTACGCGCTATGATGTGCCTTTGCATAGAGAGCCCGGCGGAATGGTAACGGTCGCCGGGACACGTTTTTGAAAGGACAATCATGTCAGAAGAACTTCGTTCCATCCCGCCCCAACACGGGTCCTTTGTTTTTACGTCGGAGTCGGTGACCGAAGGTCATCCCGATAAGATCGCTGACCAGATCAGCGACGCCGTCCTCGACGCAATCCTCGCCAAAGAAATAGAGCTCCAGGAGCAGGGCTACATCGCCCCCAACGGCGTGCCTGCCAACGTGGAGAACGTCCGCTGCGCCTGCGAGACCCTCGTGACCACCGGCACCGTCATCGTCGCCGGCGAGATTCGCACCCAGGCCTACGTAGACGTTCAGGAAATCGCCCGTGGCGTTATCCGCCGCATTGGCTACAACCGTGCCAAGTTCGGTTTTGACTGCGACACCTGCGGCGTCATGAGCCTCATCCACGAGCAGTCGCCCGATATCGCCCAAGGCGTTGACGAGTCCTTCGAGACCCAGACCGGCGCTACCACCGACCCGATCGACCTGATCGGTGCCGGCGACCAGGGCATGATGTTCGGATATGCCTCCAACGAGACCAAGACCCTCATGCCCATGCCGCACTACCTGGCAAGCCGCCTGGCCGAGCGCCTGGCCGCCGTGCGCCACGACGGTACCCTGCCCTATCTGCGTCCCGACGGCAAGACCCAGGTCACCGTGCGCTACGAGGAAGGCAAGCCCGTCGAGGTCACGACCATCGTCATCTCCACGCAGCACGCTGCCGAGATCGAGGACATGGGCAAGATCAAGGCCGACCTCATCGAGCACGTCATCACCCCGGTCATGGCCGCTGAGAACATGCCGTGGGATAACGCGGACATCTACGTGAACCCCACCGGTCGCTTTGTCGTGGGCGGCCCCATGGGCGACACGGGCCTCACCGGCCGCAAGATCATCGTCGACACCTACGGCGGCTACGGTCGTCACGGCGGCGGTGCCTTTAGCGGAAAGGACTGCACCAAGGTTGACCGCTCCGCCGCGTATGCCGCGCGCTGGGTCGCCAAGAACGTGGTCGCCGCCGGCCTGGCCGACCGCTGCGAAGTCGAGCTTGCCTACGCCATCGGCGTTTCCAAGCCCCTCTCAATCATGGTCGACACCTTCGGTACCGCGCATGTTGCCGAGGACAAGATCGTTGAAGCCGTAGAGAAGACCTTCGACCTGCGCCCGGGCGCAATCATCCGCGACCTGGACCTGCGCCGCCCCATCTACGAAAAGACGGCAGCCTACGGTCACTTCGGCCGCGAAGACGCCGACTTCACCTGGGAGAAGACCGATCGAGTCGAAGAACTCAAAGCAGCCTGCGGCCTGTAAGCCAGCGGCAAAAGCTGCAGCCAAATAGAAACGCACCAAATAGAGGTACCGGCCCCAACCGGTACCTCTTTTTTATTAACCGGTGGTGAAGATGAGTCGACATGGGACGCAGAATAGGTTCCCAGCTGATGAATTTTGCAGCAAGCGTGCCTCTACCATGTATCCTAAGTTCCGAGGGCTTTGGTATTTGGTCGGTCGCGAGTTCCGCACGAGCCGGAGGCCACTTAATGTGGCCTCCGTGCGAGCAAGGACTGTAGAGCAGGCGACCAAATACCAAAGCCCTCGGAACGACGGGATAAAGAAGGAGCACCCATGGCAGGCAAGCCACAAACACTAGCTACGACCTCGGCATTCGAGATCTTGGGCCCCGTCATGGTCGGCCCCAGCTCATCGCACACCGCCGGCGCCCTGCGCTGCGCCCAAGTTGCCGCCAGCCTGCTGGAAGGCCGCATCACCAAAGTCACCTTTGGCCTGTGGAACTCCTTCGCCCACACCTACCGCGGCCACGGCACCGACCGTGCGCTCGTCGCGGGCATCCTGGGCCTCGACACCGATGACGAGAACATCAAGCAGGCCTTCGACCTCGCGCACGAGCAGGGCCTCGAATATCACTTTGACATCAAGGGCGACGACGCCTCCATCCACCCCAACACCGTCGACATCGACATGGTCGACGACACGGGCGCCACGGCACAGGTCCGCGGCGAGAGCCTGGGCGGCGGCAAGATGCGTATCAGCCGCATTAACGGCGTCGGCGTCGACATCTCGGGCATGTATTCCACGCTCTTCGTGGCGCACAAGGACGTCCCCGGTGTACTCGCCGCGCTCACCAACCTGCTCGCCTACGCCCACGTAAACATTGCCTTCTGCCGCACCTACCGCACCGAAGTGGGCGGCCAGGCCTACTCCGTCTTTGAGACCGACGGCGCGCCAGACGACACCGTCGTCCCCATGCTGCGCAAGCTCGACAATGTCGATTACGCAACGTTTATCGAGCTCCCCGGTTCTGCCTCGTCGCTCTCCCCCGGCGTCTCGGCCAAGGAAATCTTCGACGACGGTGAGCAGCTGCTCGATGCGTGCGAGGAACTGGGGCTCAGCATCGGCGCCGTCATGGCCGTTCGCGAGGCGCGTCTGACCGGCGAGGCCCACGCCGTCGCCGCCATGCGCCGCGTGCTCGACGTCATGCGCGAGGAGACCACGGCCCCCCTCGCCAATCCGCAGCGCTCGCTCGGTGGGCTAATCGGCGGCGAGGCCAAACTCGTCGATGCCACCAGCCGCAACGATTTGAGTGCAAGCCTGATGGGCGTCGTCCAGACCGACGCCGTTGCCCGCGCCATGGCCGTGCTCGAGCGCTCCGCCACGATGGGTGTGATCGTCGCAGCTCCGACGGCAGGATCCGCGGGTGTTGTGCCCGGCTGCGTGCTGGCGCTTGCCGATCGCCTGCAGCTCGACGACGAGCAAGTCATGGACGCGCTCTACTGCACAGCCGCCATCGGCCTCAACCTCACCACGAGCGCCTGCGTCGCCGGCGCCGAGGGTGGCTGTCAAGCCGAGGTGGGAAGCGCCGCCGCCATGGCAGCCGCCGCTCTGGTGCAGATGCTCGGCGGCACGCCCGAGCAGGCGCTCGACGCCAGTTCCATCGCGCTGAGTAACCTGCTGGGCCTCGTTTGTGACCCCGTCGGTGGCCTCGTGGAGGTGCCCTGCCAAAACCGCAACGCCATCGGCGTGGCAGCGGCCTTTAGCTCGGCACAACTCGCCCTCGCAGGCATTAAGAGCTTAGTGCCGTTTGACCAGATGGCACATGTCATGCTCTCGGTGGGTCACGCGTTGCCGGCCACGCTGCGCGAGACGGCAAAGGGCGGCATCGCGCAGGCTCCGGCCGCACTTTCGGCCTGTGCAAAATGCGGTGTGTGCGGATAGCGGCAAAGAACAACTCAAAGGTGGGACAAATGTCCCACCTCTTTTGAATGCCACCGTTTCCGTACCACAAACAGCAGGGCAATCGCTATAATGCAAGCCCAGTAAAAACACGATGAACCGCAAGGCGAAAATCGAAGGATATGCATACGATGTCGCAAAACGATCGAACTCAACTGATTCCCGATCCGCAGCAGCCGAGCAGGCACACCGGCGGCGTTCAGTCGCCGCGTCCTATCGCGCCGAGCCACGGTCAGCAGCGTGCTGCGACAAACGCTTCTCAACGCCCGAACCAACAGCGACAGCAGCGTCAACAACGTCAGCAGCGCCAGGCAAACGGCAATGCGCCCAAGCAACCCCCCACGCACGCTCGAGGCGATCGCGGCCCCGCGCGGAAGCCCGCCGAGAACAATAAGTCGGGCAAAAAGACAACGCTCTTTGTCGTCCTTGGTCTAATCGTCATTGTCTATATCGTAGGCGTCGTAGCGTTTTCGCAGGTAGCCTACCCCAACACCACCATCGCCGGCGTCGACGTCTCGTTCTCCAACGCTTCGTCTGCCGCCACCAAGGTCAACTCGGCATGGAAGCACTATAAGCTCACCGTGACAGGAGATGACTTTAGCTGGACCTATCAGCCCGAGTCCGATGAACCCATCGTCGACGGTGAAGCTGCTGCAAAAGAAATCATCAACCACAACGAAGCCTTTATTTGGCCGGTCCGCCTTGTGGAATCCTTAAGCGGCAAGACCAAAACAACTGCTACCTCCAACAAAGTCGATCTTGATCAAGACGTCGACCTGTCCATGCTCTCCGACACCTTTGACCAAAAGAAGTTTGAGAAGGATCTGGGCGCCGCCATCGACGAGTTTAACGAGGGCCGTTCGGGCACGTTCGAGGCCAATAGCTCCTATGACGAGCAGGCCGGCAAGTTTACCGTCGAGAAGGCGCGCTCCAACGAAAAAATCAACCGCGAGCATGTCATTAAGTATGCCGAGCTCGAGCTTGCCTCGCTGGCCGAGACCGTAGATCTTTCCAAGCTCGGCAACGATGCCTATGAGCCGCTTAATGGAACGCTGACCGATGACCAGATTCAGGCCGCATGCGATGCCGCCAACAACTTCCTGGGCGTCAACGTGACCCTCAAGCTTAACGGCGAGGATGCCGGCAAAGTTGATGGCAGCTCCGTATTGCAGTGGATCAGCTTTGCCGATCCGGCCAACCCCACGCTCGATACGTCGCAGATCAGTAGCTGGGCAGCCGAGCTCGCCAACGGCTTTAATACCGTGGGCTCCACTCGTTGGTGGACGCGCGCCGATGGCAAGCAGTGCGCCGTCGAAGGCGGCGACTTTGGTTGGTCCATCGACAGCAGCTCGCTCGCCAAGCAGGTCGAGGACGCCATTAACAACAAGCAGACCGGCGAAATCGAGATCAAGTACTCCCAGAAGGCCGACACCTTTACCGCAAAGGGAGAGCCCGACTGGAAGGCATACATCGATGTCGATCTGTCCGAGCAGCACGCGCGCTACTATGACGAGAGCGGCAATATCGTGTGGGAGGCCAACTTTATTTCCGGCAAACCGGGCGAAGACGCCACCCCCGAGGGCGTGTGGCAGATCAACAGCAACGACGGCGGCAGCACCCTGATCGGAGCCAAGGACCCCGAGACCGGTAAACCCAAATATGAGAGCCCGGTGAGCTACTGGATGCCGTTTGAGGGCAACATGATCGGCTTCCACGACGCCACCTGGCAAAACGACAAGAGCTTCGATAACGCCGAGTCGTACAAGTGGTGCGGCAGCCACGGTTGCATCAATCTGCGCCTGGCCGACGCCAAGGCACTGCACGATTGCATCAAAGTCGGCCTGTGCGTGGTTGTCCACTCGTAGTGCAACGCGCGCATTCCTACAACGTGGAGCTGCTGCGACCAATCTAACAGTTCCGAAAGAAACCGTCCTATGCGCCCGCCCCAACCGGTGGGCGCATATAATTATCGAGGTTCTTTCTATAAAGGAGACGCTATGCCGAATGTCCCCACGATCACCCCGAGCCCAGATGATACCGAGCGCACGCCCGAAGGTGCCACCGAAACGATTCCTCTGATTACAAACGTACATGCCGACAAGCAGAGCGGACGAGCGAACGATACGGCCGAGATTTCCGATGAAGAGGCATATGCCAAGCTCAAGGCAAAACGTGCCGAACGTCGACGCAAAAAGCTGATTCGACGCGGTATTGCCGCCGGCGTCGTGGGTGCCATCGCGTTCATTGCCATTGTCGCAACCCTGGTTATCAATGCGCAGCCTCAGGGCGCTAGCGGACCTGTGACCGACATGGTGACCGAGGGCACGTTTACCACAACGGTCGAGGCTAAAGGCCAGCTCAAACCCATTTCGTCCTCAGTGATCTCCCCTTCTGTCGACGGCACGGTCGATTCTATCAACGTACAGGCAGGCCAATCCGTCAACGAGGGCGACGTGCTTATGACCATTAAAAACGACGAGCTCGATCGCAACGTTGCCGAGGCGCAGCGTGCAGTTGCAGCCGCTCAGGAAGACCTCGCCAACGCGCAGAAAGCCGCAGCTGCCGCGCAGGCCACCCCAACGACGGACGTCGAGGGAGCTTCCGCAGCGGCTGGCATCTCCGCCGCATCAGCGGACACGAACGCCGTATCGGCCGCGCAGCGCAGCCTCGCATCAGCCCAGGCAAACCTCGACCAGGCGAACGCCAAGGCCTCCAGTCGCACGGTCACGGCCCCGAGCTCGGGTAGCATCGTGGAGCTCAATACCAAAGTGGGCGCCACGGTTACAGGCGGCATGATCATGGGCGAAAGCGATACGAGCGGCGGCAAGCAGTGCATGCAGATCGCCGACCTGTCCAAGATGAAGGTGACCGTGCAGGTGGGCGAAAAGGACATCGCCAAGATCGCCGTTGGGCAGAGCGCCAACGTCACGTATCCCGCGTTTCCCGATATCGTGAGCCAGGGCATCGTCACGGCTATCGCGTCGGTGGCAAACTCCGACGCCGCCAACAGTGGCGGCGGCAGCGTAACCTTTAACGTCGACATTCTCATTGAGGCGCCCGACGCGCGCCTGAAGCCGGGCATGACGGCCGAGGTATCGGTGGTGACCGAGCAGTTCGACGACGTGGTGATGGTGCCGACGATGGCGCTCATGACCGAAGACGGCGAACACTATTACGTAAACGTGGCGACTGATGACGAGGGCAAGCAAACCCGTCGCGTGAAGGTGACCGTCGTGACGCAAAACGACAACGAAGCCGTAGTCGGCAAGACACAGGTCAAGCGCGACGACCAGGGCAACGAGATCAACCCCAACGTGCCGGTTACCAAGCTGCGCGATGGCGACACCCTCGTCATGGACACCGGAGCTGACGCAACAGCTGACGGCGGCCACAACGCGGATTCGGGCAGTATGTCTGCCGACGAGGGCATGTAATGCGTCCCGTTATCGACATCCGCAAGGTGCACCGCATCTTTGAGAGCGAGGCGGGGTGCGCCCACATCCTGCACAACGTGAGCCTGGCGGTAAATCCCGGCGAATTCGTCGCCATCACTGGCCCATCGGGCTCGGGCAAATCAACGCTCATGAACATCCTAGGCTGCCTGGATAAGCCAACGGCGGGCGACTACTACCTGCAAGGGCTCAACGTGGCCGAGCTCGATGATGACGAGCTCACCGAAGTTCGCGCCCTGAGCATTGGCTTTGTCTTTCAGAGTTTCAACCTGCTGCCGCGCCTGTCGGTTATCGAAAACGTCATGCTGCCGCTGGCCTACACCAATGTGCCCCGTAGCCAGCGCGAACTGCGCGCCGTGCACGCGCTGCAGGCTGTCACGCTGCCCGTTGACCACTGGGACCACCGCATATCCGAGCTCTCGGGCGGCCAGATGCAGCGCGTCGCAATCGCACGCGCTCTCGTTAATGACCCGCCCATCATCCTGGCCGATGAGCCAACGGGAAACCTGGACTCTGCCACTGGAGCGCTTGTAATGGAGACCTTCCATAGACTTCAGGAGCGCGGCAAAACCATCGTGCTCATCACACACGACCCCGGCATCGCCGCTGAGGCAGACCGTGCCGTGACCATCCGCGACGGTCGCATTCACGACGGCGCGTATATTCCACATGCACCGCGGACCCTGCGCAGCGCCGTAGATAGCCTGCCCATGATTTCCGCCTCCGCCAACCCGCCGAAAGGAGTGGTGGCATGAGCGCCCGCGATCTCATCCAGGAAGCCCTTCACTCGCTCGAGGCCAACAAGGGGCGCAGCCTGCTCACCATCCTGGGCATTGTCATCGGCATCGCCTCGGTTATCGCCATGACTTCGCTCATCGGCGGCATCCAAAACAGCCTGGTCAACAGCCTGGGCCTCAACGCAGCTCGTATAGTGCAAATCTATTCGTCGCAAGAACTCACCGAGTCGGACATCGAGAAGCTTCAAAAACTGGTGCCGCAGATAGAGCAGATCGGCATTGTCGACAGCGCGTATACCGAGTACAAGACCGGCGATAAAAGCTATACCGTCATGGCACAGGGTGTCGATAGCAACATGCTCGACGCCGTGGGGGCCAGCAAGCTCGTTGCGGGGCGCACCTATTCCCAGGCCGAGTCCCAATCGGGCTCGCGCGTGGCGCTCATCAGCCGCGGCGGCGCCGATCAGCTTTACGGCAACGAACAGGATGCGCTGGGGAAAACCATCAAGGTGTCCAACGGCGAGGTGCAGATTGTCGGCGTGATTGACGGCGGCAGCGACTCCATGGGCTCGCTCACGCTGTATATGCCACGCGAAACCATCTCCGGCCTGTTTGGCGACGAGAATCCTTCATTCCCCAGCGTAACAGCGCTTGCCGCTGAGGGCACGGACATGGATGAGCTCTGCAAAACCATCGAGTCCAAGGTGCGCGCGATGAAGGGCATCGAGGAGGAGGACGAGTACGACAGTGTATCGGCAACCTCCATGAAAAGCGCTATCGATGCACTCAACTCCTTTATGGGCGCATTCTCGCTCATCATGGGTGCTGTCGCCAGCATCTCGCTGCTTGTCGGCGGTATCGGCATTATGAATATGATGCTCACCAACGTATCTGAACGCATCCGCGAGATCGGCATCCGCCGTGCTCTGGGCGCCAGTCGTCGCGATATCACCGCGCAGTTTTTGGCCGAGTCCTCGGCGCTGTGCGTCACCGGCGGACTGTTGGGTGTCCTGATTGGCTATCTGCTGGCCTGGGGCCTCGCGATATTTGCCTCCGGATCCGGGATTCTTGGCGAGCTCGGTGCCAGCGGGCAAATCACACCGAGTTTTTCAATCGCCACCGTGCTGCTGGCCTTCGCCGTCTCCGTCGGAATCGGCGTAATCTTTGGCTACTACCCCGCTCGCCGCGCGGCAAAGCTCGACCCGGTGGAGTGCCTACGCTACCAGTAAGCCACCACCAACAAGTTGCGGTGAATTGGGGACTGAATATGCTATCTAGCAGCAAAACCAGACACTATTTCACCGCAACTTATTGAAGGGCTGCTTGCGCCAGTTCCGGGCGTCGTCCTCGAGCTATTGGCGGATGACGGTCTTGTACGGTTCGAGCTTGCTCGGGGCGCTCTTCCTCGCAGGCGTGAGGGCACGCATGCGCGGCGAGCGCCTAGCGCGCGAACTCCCGTAAGAGCGCGTCTTCCACTTCCCGAAGCGAAAGGGCCCCGCCTCCCTCGGCGGGACGGGCGACCACGATACAGCGCGCTCCCACGTCGCGCGCGGAGGCGATCTTCTCGGCCGTGCCGCCTACGGTTCCCGAGTCCTTGGTCACAAGCCAATGGGCGCCCACCTGCCGAAGCATCGCCTCATTGAGCTCGCGGGTGAAGGGCCCCTGCATGCCGATGACGTGCGACGGCGAAAACCCCGCGTCGATGCACTTCGTTATAGCACCAGGCAGCGGGAGAACACGCACGAAGAAGCGCTCCGCGAAATCGGCGACGCGCGTGTAGGGAGCAAGCTCCTTGCTCCCCGTCGTGAGAAGCGCGCGACCCGGGTTCTCGGAGAGAAAGCGCGCCGCGCAGGCGATTGACGCGACCGACACGACGCCTTTGGGTAGCGCCTCGACCGGGCGCGCAAGGCGCAGGCATCGTGCACCCACGGCGAGCGAAGCGGCCCGGATGTTGCCGCTTGCGAGCGTAGCGAAGGGATGCGTGGCGTCGACGACGATGCGCGCGCCGGAAAGCTCGCGCTCCATGTCGGCCTCGTCGAGCCTGCCCGCATGCACCTCGATGCCCGGAAGCTCGCCCAAAAGCTCGCCTCCGTACTCGGTTGCCGCGTAGGCACGGGCGGGGATGCCCGCCCCGCTCGCCCATTCGCACAGAAAGCGGCCCTCGGTGGTGCCGGCGAAGATGCGCAGCGCCGGCGCGGATGCGGGCGCCGTCACTTCGGGCCGCCTGGGCGCGTGATCTCGTAGAGCAGCGCGTTCATAATGGCGGCCGCCACGGTCGAGCCGCCCTTGCGACCCCTCGCGACGATGGCCGGCACGCGTCGCGCGAGTAGTTCCTCTTTCGCCTCGACCACGTTCACAAACCCAACCGGCACCCCAACGACGAGCGCGGGCGAGATCTTCCCCGCGTCCATGAGCTCGGCGAGGCGCAGAAGTGCTGTGGGAGCGTTGCCGACGGCCACGATGAGCGGACCCTCGATGCCGCAAGCTTTGTCCATGCTCGCAACGGCGCGAGTCGTGCCCGCGGCGCGCGCCGTTGCGGCGACATCCGGGTCGGCCATGTAGCACACGGCCTGGCAGCCGATCTTCGCGAGCGCGGGCTTGCTTATGCCTGCGAGCGCCATGTTCGTGTCGGTGAGCACCGTGGCCCCTGCGCGCAGTGCGTCGAGCGCACAGTGCGCGGCGTCATGGGTGAACACGAGGGAATCGGCGTACGAGAAGTCGGCAGTGGTGTGGATGACGCGCTTCACGACGGGCTCTTCGAGCGGCGGGAACGTGCGGCCGCCGAGCTCTTCGGTGATGATCTCAAAGCTGCGCCGCTCGATGTCCCCGGGCGCCATCTCCTTGGAATCCATCTAGTACTCCACTCCTTCTCTTGCACATATCCCCTGCTCGTAGGGGTGTTTCTCGCACCGCATCTCGGTTATGTAGTCGGCCTTCTCCACGATCTTGCGGGAAGGCGCGCGCCCGGTGAGCGCTACTTCGACGCCGCGCGCGGACATATCGAGCGCGCGGTCCACGAGCGCCTCGTCGACAAGCCCCTTCGAAAGCGCGTCGAGCGCCTCGTCGAGCACGAGCAGTCCCTCCTGCGCGCCCCCGAGCTCGGCGAGCGCGGAAGCGAGGTTCCCATCGTGCAGCTCGCGCGTCGCGGCAAGTTCTTCCGACGTCATCGACCAGGTAAACTTGTCCGACGCCTTCCCCGCGAACACGGGCACGCCGAAATGCTCGGCGAGCAGGCGCGCCTCCCCGCTTTCGCCGTCTTTCAGGAACTGCACGACAACGACGCGGCGGCCTGCGGCGAGCATGCGAAGGGCGAGGCCCATCGCCGCCGTGGTCTTGCCTTTGCCGTTGCCATGATACACGTGGATCATACGCCCTCCTCGATAATGCGGTAGACATACTCCATGTCGAGCGCCCCGCGCACGGAGTCGGCCAGGCGGTCGAACTCGCGCGCACGGTGATCGGCCGCGGACGCCGCGCCCGCAGCACCCACGACGCTCTCGGGCAGACCGCGCATGCGCGCGAGCGAGCGCGCGAGGGCGAGCGCCACCCCCGGTTCGTCGAACAGGCCGTGGAGATAGGTTCCGAACACGTTTCCGCAGGCCGCGCCTTCTGGTTTGCCGCCAATCGTGCCCGCAGGGGCGCAGGAGATGGTCGTTTCGCCGTCGTGAATCTCGTACCCGCGCGCCGTCATGCCGTTCCACACCGAGAACGCGCCTTGGGCGCCCGTGATGCGCAGCTCCGACTGGGCGAGGCGCTTTTCCTCCTTGAACACCGTACTTGCAGGGATGAGCCCGAGCCCGCGCGCGGTGCCAGCGCCTTCCCTGCCGTGCGGGTCGGAAAGCTCGTCTCCCAAAAGCTGGTAGCCTCCGCATATGCCGAGCACCGGCGTGCCCGCGCCCGAAAGCGCGCGTACACAGGCTCCGATGCCGCTAGCCGCAAGCCAGCGCGCGTCGTCGAGCGTGGTCTTCGAGCCGGGGAGCACCACCAGGTCGGGTCGGCCCAGATCGGTCGTAGAGGAAACGTAGCGCACGCCCACGCCGGGCACGCGCGAAAGCGGGTCGAAGTCGGTGAAGTTCGACAGATGCGGAAGGCGCACGACGGCGACGTCGATGACGCCGCGCGCCTCGCGGGCAGATAGGCGCGGCGCGAGCGAGTCCTCGTCGTCCAGGTCGAGCGTAAGATACGGCACGACCCCCACGACGTGAACCCCGCACATCTTCTCGAGCGGGGCCAAACCCGGCCGCAGGATTTCCACATTGCCGCGGAACTTGTTCACCACAAGCCCCCGCAAAAGCGCGCGATCCTCGGGCGCAAGGAGCGCGACCGTGCCGTAGAGCTGGGCAAACACCCCGCCTGGGTCGATGTCGCCCGCGAGCAGCACGGGGGAGGACACGGCGCGCGCGAGCCCCATGTTGACGATGTCGTTTTCGGCAAGGTTGATTTCGGCGGGGCTGCCGGCGCCCTCGATGACGATGACGTCGTTTTCCTCCGCGAGCGAATCGAACGCCTCCAAAATCTGCGGCATGAGCGCCTTCTTTCGCGCGAAGTAGTCCCTCGCAGCGAAGGCTCCCTGCGCCTTGCCGGCCACGATGAGCTGGCTTCGGTGGTCGCTTTCGGGCTTGAGCAGGATGGGGTTCATGCGCACGTCGGGCGCGATGCCGCACGCCTCGGCCTGCATGATCTGGGCGCGACCCATCTCGAGCCCGTCGGCCGTGACACCGCTGTTGAGCGCCATGTTCTGGCTCTTGAAGGGAGCCACGCGCAAGCCGTCCTGCGAAAGCACGCGGCACAGCCCCGCCGCAAGCAGGCTCTTCCCCGCGTTCGACATGGTGCCCTGGATCATGATGGGCTTCGCCCTACCCACGGGTATCGACCTCCTTCGCCAAGCCTCGGCCATCCGCGCCCGCCATAGCGCCGCTGCAAGAAGCGCCGCCCCGTTCGTCGGGTTCGCCTTCGCCCGATGCGCCTTCCACCCGAAGCGCGCGGCTGAACGCCATCGCAAGCCGGGCGTTCTCCTTGCGCGTGCGCACCGCGACGCGGCACCAGAAACGGGACAGCACCGAAAACGAGTCGCACGTGCGGACCAAAACCCCCTGTTTATACAGGCGCTCGGGGATGTCTTTCGCCGGCGTGCGGACTAAAAGGAAGTTCGCATCCGACGGCACGACGGAAAGCCCGAGCGAGGAGAGCTCGTGGGAAAGCCACGCTCGCTCGCCCGCCAAAACATCGCGCGTGCGCGAGACGTATTCGACGTCTTCCAGGGCGGCGATGCCCGCCGCCTCGGCGACCGAGGAGACGGGCCATGCCTGCCCCGCCCGGCGAATCCCCTCGATGAGTTGGGCGTTTCCGCTGATCAGATATCCCAACCGCAACCCCGCCATTCCGTAGAGCTTGGTGAACGCGGAGAGCACGGCCACATGGCGCGAGCACGCGGCGCGTGCAGCCACGCTCCTTTCGCGGGCGTCGGGCGCAAATCCGAGGAAGCACTCGTCCATGACGAGCAGCGCGCCCACCTGCTCGCAGCGGCAAGCCGCGGCATCGATCACGCGGGGGTCGACGAGGCGCCCCGTCGGGTTGTTCGGATTGCAGAGGTACGCCACGTCTCCCGGCCCCTCAATCGCGCGGGCGAAGGAGGCGGGCACGTCGAAGTCGTCCGCTTCGGAGAGCGGGAACTCCTGCACGCATGCGCCGTAGTACGATGCCGCCTCCGCATATTCAGAGAACGTCGGCGCGCACACGACGATGCGTTTCGGGCGTACCGCCGCGGCGAGCCGCCAGATGATGTCGGACGCGCCCGCGCCGCAGACGATAGTATCTTCGGGAATGGCCTGGGCGCGCGCTAGGGCGCGAACGAGGGCGAGGCTTTCCCTATCGGGGTAGGCGTCGATTCGAGAAAGCGCCTTGCAAGCTGCGGCGACGGCGCGCGGCGAGGGGCCTGCCGGATTCACGTTCACCGAGAAGTCGATAAGGTCGGAGGCGCCCCCTTCGCAAGCGATGCCGAGCGATTGCGAGTTGCCCCCATGCGCACGGGCGCGCAGGATTCCCCCGGCAGCCCGGGACGCGGCGTGGTCTTCCCTCATACAATCGCCCCCCCGGCGAGCACGACCGCCGCGCGCGCGGCGCCAAAGACGACGAGCGCGCATACGGACGCGGCGAGCATGAGCCTTGTCGCCCGGGCGATGTCGCCCCACTCGATTTCACGGGACGCGTCGCCTATCGTCGGTTTCTCAACGAGCTTGCCGAAATACACCGCGGGTCCTGCCAGGCGCAGCCCGAGCGCGCCCGCACACGCTGACTCGGTCTGCGCCGAGTTGGGGCTCGCATGGCGACGCCTGTCGCGGCGCCAGATGCGCGCCGCCCCGCGCGCGTCGAGCCCAACGATCGGGCACACGGCGATCATGAGCAGGGCCGATAAGCGCGAGGGAATCCAGTTCACCGCATCGTCGAGGCGCGCCGAGGCGCGACCGAAGTCGATGTAGCGCTCGTTTTTGTAGCCCACCATGCTGTCGAGCGTGTTCACCGCCTTGTACGCCATGCCCAAGGGCGCACCCCCGATCATAAGGTAGAAAAGCGGCGCGATGACGCCGTCGCTCGCGTTCTCCGCCACCGTTTCCACGGCGGCGCGCGCGACGCCCTGCTCGTCGAGAACAGACGTGTCGCGTCCCACGATGAGCCCGACGGCTTCGCGCGCCGCGACAAGGCCGCCCTTCGAGAACGCGCGGGCCACGGCCAGGCTCTGGCGGCGCAGCTCGCATGCCGCGAGAATCTGATAGCTCGCCCATGCCTCGGCCACGAAGCGCAAGCCGGAGTGAACCATGCCGCAAAGATGTAGGATACCCCAGGTCAAAAGCCCACACGCAAGCGGAAGCGCCACGGCGAGCACAAGCCCTGCGGCACGCGTGCCCGCGGACGTTTGCGGGAATGCGCCCCGCAGGCGGCCTTCGGCCCATGTGATCGCGTGCCCCATGGCGACGACGGGATGGGGAAGCCAGCGCGGGTCGCCGAAGGCAAGGTCGGCCGCGAACCCGGCGGCGACGGCAAGAATCGTCATCACCGGGCATCGCCCCCCGAAGCGGGGCGAACGTCGCGAAGGCAGCGCCCATCCCAGGTGGCGGCCCATGCGCCGCCCGGCTCGGTATGCACGTCGAAGTATCCCATTTTCGGGACAGCTAGCTCGGAGAGCAGCGCTTTCACGGTACCCGCGTGAACGACGAAGACGGCGCGCCCACTCCCCTGGGCGCGCTCCGAATCGCACGCCTCCCGAAACGCCGCGACGACGCGGCGGGTGAAATCGCTCTTGCCCTCGCCATGCGGGCAGCGCGTCTCACACCAGGAGTCCACCCAGGCGCGGTAACGCGCATCCTCTTTAAGTTCGGCGGCGCTTCGCCCCTCGAAGTCGCCGAAATCCATCTCGCGCAGACCGGGGCACGCCATAAGCCCCGCGTTCGGGAAGAGGATGCGCGCCGTCTGGTCGGTGCGGGCCATGCCGCTCGTGATAACACGGAACACGTCGCGATCGCACGCGAGGTCGCGCAAAGCGCGCTCGCCCGCGCTCGACAGGGGCTCGTCGGTACCCGCCCCGCTGTAGCGATGGTCTTCCGTGCCCGCCGTGGCACCATGGCGCACGAAGACGACTTCCAAAGGCGCGCCCGCGCTCTGCGTCCCTCGAGGCGCATCGGCAAGGTTTCCTTTGATGACCTGGGGAATCCCGCACGTCATGCGCACGACGACGTCGGCGCGCGCAGCGAGCGCGCATCCCAGGCGCCCCGCGCGCTCGCGCCATTGGGCGTCTTCCGCATGCATAGGGACAACCCCCGAGCCGACCAAGGACAGAATCACTGCGTCGAAGCCGATCAGCCGCTCGAGCGCCCGGTCAGCGTCGAGCGCGCGTACAAGCTCCTCAGCACGGTACGCGACGCGGCCGGCAAAAACCGCGGGCACGCCGCCCTCCGCAAGCTGCGCCGCGTCGACGAAATCGTCCGCCGCGAACCCGAGCCTTTCGCGCACGAAGGTCCTCTTCCCCGAATGCGAACCACCTACCACGAGCATCATAGGAGCATGCCCCCCGCCACCAGCATGGCAAGCATCGCGAGCTCGGCCCATTGCAGAAACCATCCGGCCAAATCCCCCGTCACCCCGCCGAAGCGGGACAGGGCAACATGGCGGTACCACGCGAGCGCCAAAAGCCCCGCCACCGCCATAAGGGCGCCGACGGCCTGAGCGCACGCGACCATCCCTGCAGCCGAAGCCACAGCGAAAGCGCAAAGCGGCACGACGATCGCCGCGCGTTTCTTCGAAGGCGAGAGCCCCGCGGCCATGCCGTCCACCCGCGCGGCAGGCCAGCATTCAACGGCGAGCCCCGAAAGCGCGCGGGAGAACACGAGCGAGCACAGAAGCGCAAGGAACGCCCCCGCCGTAAGCGGCAGCGCGGTGAACAGGGAAAACTGCAGAATAAGGTACACAACAACACCGATGACCCCGAAGGCGCCCGCCCGCGGGTCGTGCATGATCTCGAGCTTTCGCTCGCGCGGGGCCCAACTTGCAAGCGCATCGGAGGTGTCGCAGAGCCCGTCTAGGTGGATGCCTCCCGTCACCGCCACAGGCAGCGCCGCGAGCACGGCCGCGACGATGGTCGCGGACACGCCGAGCAGGTTCGCCACGTACCCCCACGCCGTCATGAGGAAGCCTTCCGCAAGGCCCACCAGGGGAAACGCGGCAAGCGCATGGGTTGACCCGAAATCGGTCCAGGCCGATTTCGGGACGGGGATGCGCGAGAACGTTCCGAACGCCGCGCCGATTGCCTCTGCTATCTTCACCTTGTAGGTCCTTCGCCTTTCATCCACACGGGAATCCCGCATACCACTTCGACTGCGCGGTCGGCCAGCGCCGCCACGCCCGCGTTCACGCGCGCGAGCGCGCGCCTCCATGCCTCGGTCCCCTCATCGTAGCGCATCCCATCGGCGAACACGTCGACGGAGACCACCACCGTATACGCAGCGACCTGAGCGAGCCGTTCGATGCCTCCGAGCACCTCGCGCGCCGCAGCGTCGGGGTCACGTGGGGACAAGCCGCCTTCCGCGAAAAGCTCGTTTGCAACCAGGTTGCCCACGTCCTCCAAAAGAAGCGTGCAGCCGCGCGGAAGCCCGGACACTGCGGCGCCCACGTCACGCGTGCGCTCGAGGGTGGAAAACCCCTTGCCCTCGCGAAGCGCCCGATGGCGCGCGATGCGGCGGGCGCCCTCTTCCCCGAAGGGCTCCATCGTTGCCAGGTACACGCGAGGGCCGTCGTGCCCGAGGCACAGGGACTCGGCGTAGGCGCTCTTGCCGCTCGCGGCGGCGCCGATGACGAGTGTCACCGTCATTTCCCGGCCTCGAAATGCTCGTAAGCAGCCATGCCAGTCGCCGTGAACGTCTTCCCATCCCGGTACACGCGCAGCGCCGAATCCAGAAGGGGCAGATACGCCATGGCGCCCGCGCCCTCGCCCAAGTGCATGCCTGCGTCGAGGGGTGCCTTTATGCCGAGCTCGCGAAGGAGCTCCTGGCTTGCGGGTTCGCTTGATGCGTGGGTGCCCACGAGGTAGCCCAAGGCGTTGGGGCACAGGCGCGCCGCGCACAGGGCTGCCGTGCAGGATATGACCCCGTCGAGGAGCGCCGGCGCCTTTGAGGCCGCGGCCCCCAGGTAGAAGCCGCACATCGCCGCGATGTCGAAACCGCCCACCTTCGAGAGCACGTCGATCGGGTCGGCGGGATCGGGCGAGTTCGCGTCGATAGCGCGCTCGACCACGTCGCGCTTGCGCGCGAGCGAGGCGTCCGAGAGCCCCGCGCCGCGCCCGACGAGGCTCCGCGCGTCCGTCCGGATGAGCACTGCGGCCACCGCCGCCGAGGTGGTCGTGTTGCCGATGCCCATCTCGCCCGCGGCGAGAAGGCGCACGCCGGCGCGGGCAAGCCCGCACGCGACGGCGATTCCGACCTCGATCGCGCGCACGGCCCCATCGCGAGACATAGCGGAGCCGTGCGCGATGTTGCCGCTCCCCCGCCGCACGTTCGCGCGTACCATGCGCGCGTCTTCTATGCCCCGGGCCATACCCACGTCGACGGGCACGACATCGGCACCCGCGAACGCTGCCATGCGGCAGGCGCTCGTGGCCCCCTCGCACATGTTGCGCGCGACGGCTCGCGTCACATCTTGCCCGCTTTGCGACACGCCTTCGGCAACGACCCCGTTGTCGGAGAAGAATACTGCGAGCGCACGGGGAAACTCGGCCACCTCGGCGCTCCCCTGAGCTGCGGCGATACACGCTACGGCGTCTTCAAAGTCACCCAATCCCCCCAAGGGGTGCGCGATGGAGTCCCACGCGGCGTACGCGGCGGCGCGGGCGCACTCGTCTGCGGGCGCGATCCGGGAGAGCGCGGCTTCGAGCACGGCGCCCGGCGCCGACGAGAACGCGCGCTCGACTTCCTCGCGAATGCAGGCAAGCGCGGTTTCGGTTGCTTCAGCCATGCCGTCTCCTCTCTGCTAACGACGCTGCGGCAGACGCGAACGCGCGCACAACGTCGGGGTTCGCAGGATAGTACACATGCGGGAAGCCCGCAACCAGGGACGGGGTGGTCGTCATGCACGGCCAGCCCTTGTCGCGCCGGGGCTTTTGCGCCCAGAAGTCGCCGCCCGGACAGGTGGACTGCCAGTAGTGGAACTCGTGCGCGCGGATGCGTGTGCCGCGCGGCCCGTAGAGCCCGTCGCGTTGGGAAGTGAGCTCCACATACCCGAAATGGGACAGCCTTCCCCCGTTCTCGCTTGCGCCCTCAAGGGTGCCCGCAACAGGCCAGCGCCGCCCCTCGCTATCGGCGATTTCGCGCTGCAGGTACAGGAACCCACCGCATTCGGCGACCGTCGGCATGCCGGATTCCACCGCATGCCGCACCGCCTCGCGCATCGGCGCGTTCTCGGAGAGCTGCCGCGCATGGAGCTCCGGGTAGCCGCCCCCCAGATAGAGGGCGCTTGTCCCCCGGGGCAACTCGCTATCACACAGGGGGCTGAAAAAGGCCAACTCGCAACCCAGGTCCTCGAGCGCGCGCAGGTTCTCCTCGTAGTAGAACGAGAACGCCTCGTCACGCGCGACGGCGACGATGGGCCGCGCTCCCGCGATCGGCTCCAACCGGTAAGGATCCTCGCGGATATCGGGTGCCGTCGCCGCTATTTCGAGCAAGCGGTCGACGTCGACGCTCTTTTCCACCAGCACAGCCATCTTGTCGATGCGCGCGGAGAGCTGCTCGACCTCGTCGGCGGTCACAAGCCCCAGATGCCGGCTTTCGAGCGAGAACGCCTCGTCGGCGGGGATATTACCCAAAACCGCGACGCCCGTGTGCTTCTCGATCGCAGGCCTCGCGTAGGCGCAGGCAGCGGCGCTCGTCTTGTTCAGCACGACGCCGCGCACGTTCGCACAAGGCAGGAACTCGGCGATGCCGCGGATTACGGCGGCGAGCGATAAAGACGTCCCGCGCCCGTTCACCACTAAAACGACCGGCGTTTCCGTGTCGCGCGCAACCTGGTAGCTGCTCGCGTCGGCCACGCCGGGCGCCATGCCGTCGTAGAAGCCCATGACCCCCTCGAGCACCGCGACATCCGCGCCCGCGGCGCCGCGTGCGAGCAGGGCGCGCAGCGTAGGGGCTTCGGTGAAGAAGCCGTCTAAGTTGCCCGAGCGCGCACCCACGACGCGGCGATGAAAGAGCGGGTCAATGTAGTCGGGGCCGCATTTGAAGGCCGCGCATGCAAGGCCGCGGCGCGCGAGCGCGCGCAGGAGTGCGCACGTTACGACCGTCTTGCCGCTCCCGCTCGAGGGCGCAGCGACCATGAAGCGCGGAATGGACGTGCTCACCGGGCACCGCCTTCCCCACCTGCACCACGCGCGCTGACGAGGAACACGGGGTTTTGCGCCTTCATAAGATGGTGCGAGCCTACAGCCTCGGCGCGGGCGGTCGACACCTGGCACGCCTCGAACCCCTTAAAGCGCGAACCCGAGAGGAGCGCGCACGCCTCGGTGAGCGTCTCAACGGTGACGCATGGCACGCACAGGCGAACCTGCGAGTTCTTCTCGAACGCCGCCTCCACGATAGAGGGAAGCTCGCCTGCGCTCCCGCCGACGAACACGGCGTCGGGGACGGGCAGTTTCGTGAGCGCTTCGGGGGCAACGCCGGGGACCGCATGCACGTTGCCGCACCCGAATGCACCCGCGTTCTCTCGGATGAGCCGCACGCCGGTCGCGTTGCGCTCGACCGCCCATACCGACCCCGCTCGCGCGACGAGCGCCGCCTCGATCGATACGCTCCCCGTGCCGGCGCCGACGTCCCACACGGTGTCGGTCGCGGTAAGGCGCAGCTTCGCGAGCGCGACGGCGCGCACCTCCTGCTTGGTCATGGGAACGTCGCCACGGATGAAGAGCTCGTCGGGAATGCCCGAGGAAGCGTACGGCCAGCGGGAGATCGCGGCGCGGGATGCGCCCGCAGAGTCAGCCGCGGAAGAAGCCGCCACGGGCGCAGACGCGCCGGCCGGCGCCTCGGAGGCTGCGCTAGAGCCCGCAGGCGACCCGGCGCCGCCTGCGAAATCGATAAGCATCACGTTCAAGTCGTCGAACGTCTGACCTGCGATTTCACTTGCGGTCGCACAGGTGATGCGCTCGTCGGGGTACGACAGGCGCTCGGCCACCGTCACGCGCGCGTCCCCGAAGCCCGCCTGCACAAGCTCGCCGGAAAGCCGCGAGGGGTCTTCCCCGCCCGACGTGACGAGGAAGAGCTCACCTGCGCGCTCGGCCTCGGCCACGATGTCGCACGCCACGCCGTGAGCGCTCGCAAAGCGCCAATCCTGCCATGGACGCGCGAGGCGCGCGGCGAGATACGACGCTGAGCTTATGCCGGGAATGACGCGCACGTCCACCTGCGCGTTGCCGGAGAGCGCCTCCACCAGGCGGCGCGCGCCGCTGAACAGCCCCACATCGCCCGTCATCACGACCACGGCGCGCTGCCACGACGCCGCATCGGTGAGCGCGGCAACGATGTCCGCCGTCTTCACGAGCTCGCATCTCACCACGTCGGGCGGCGCGTCGATGCCGGCAAGCGCACGATGAGCGCCGATGACCACGTCGGCGATGTCGATCGCGTCGAGCGCCGCGCGCGAGAGCAAGTCGGGGTTTCCGGGCCCCGCCCCGATGATCGTTACCTTTCGCATGGAATCTCCCGATACCCGCGCGGCGTGACCATACGGCCGCCTACGAGCTTCGTGTCCGCGTTGCCGACGAACACGGTGGTGAACATGTCGGCGTCAATCTCCCCCAGCTCGGAGAGCCTGCACATGCCCGACTGCTGCCCCTCGCGCCCGATGTTGCGTACCCAGCCGCAGAGCGTGTCGGGGGCCTTCCATTTGAGCATAATCTTCGCCGCGCGTGAGAGCCTGTCGGCGCGCTTTCTGCTGCGCGGGTTGTACAAACAGATGCAGAAGTCGGTGCTCGCCACGGCGGCGAGCCTGCGCTCGATGACCTCCCACGGCGTGAGCAGGTCGGAGAGCGACACGACCGCAAAGTCGTGGGCAAGCGGGGCGCCGAGCACCGCCGACCCGCTCTGAGCCGCGGTGGCCCCGGCGATAACTTCCACGTCTACATCGGGGTAGTCCTCCGCAAGCTCCAGCACGGGGCTCGCCATGCCGTACACGCCCGCGTCACCGCTGCACACGAGCGCCACGGCTTCTCCGCTCTGCGCGCGCGAAAGCGCCAGGCGGCACCGTTCGACCTCGTGCATCATCGGCGTCGCGAGATGCGCCGCGTCGGGCACGGCGGCGAGCGCGAGCTCCACGTATTTTGTGTACCCCACAACGATGTCGGCCGCCTCGAGCGCGCGCCGGGCCGCAATCGTCATGCCGTCGGGGCCGCCCGGGCCGATCCCCACCACGAAGAGCTTTCCCATCACCGCTCCTTAAACGAAAGTTCGATAGTTACCTTGGAAAACGCGACGGTCACGCCGCCGTGAGCGAGCTTCGGGAAGATAAGTTTGCCCCCGTCCGCGAGCGCCGCGCGCTCGCACACGTTGTCGACCCCCACCGTCGCGCGCACGAAATCAGATGGCGAAACGCTGCCTACGACTTGCGACAACTCATCTGCGGAATACGTCGCAAGCGGGATATTGCGCGCGCGGCAGAAGGCGAGCAGACCCTCCTCGTGCGCCTTCACGTCGATCGTCGCCGCCTTGCGCACGGCCGAAGGCGAGATACCTGCCTGCCCGCACGCGAGAAGAAACGCCTCCTCGATCGCTTCGGCGCACGCACCGCGACGGCACCCTATGCCCGCAACGATGCAGGGCACGACAAGGCGAAGCGGCTCGGGCGCAGGCGCCTGCGCCCGCACGCCCGCCGGCTTCCCCGTCTCACCGGCGGGCACGACCTTGCCCGTTGTCTCCGCGGCGCGAACGGACGCACCTTCATTCGCGCCAGCAAACGGCGACACGACGATATCGGCCCGAGCGCGGTCGGACGCAATGTCAACCCCCTCAGGCGGTTGTCCCGAAATCGGCATGTCGGAATAGAACGCCACGCGCCCGCCCGAAAGCAGCCGCGCCGACACTCGCTTGATGGCCTCGGGATTCGAAACGGCGAGCCCCGCACAACGCGCCCACGTATCCACCGCCCACACGCCGCGGACGTCGGTCGCCGTAGTGATGACGGGGATGGCCCCTGCCGCGCGTGCCACAGTTTGCGCAAGCTCGTTCGCACCGCCCAAATGCCCCGACAAAAGCGGGACGGCAAAGCGCCCCGCCTCGTCAATCACCACAACCGCGGGATCGGTTGCCTTCGAGGCGACATGCGGCGCGATCGCCCGCACAGCGATGCCCGCCGCGCCCACGAACAGAAGCGCGTCCGACGTTTCCCACGCGTGCGCCGTCCATGCGCGCAGGTCGGCCTTCCCCTCACCGAACCCGCGCGAAACAGAAACGTCCCAGCCAGGGTCATCTTCACCTGTCTGCACGCAATCGGAAAGCGCGTGTGCGGTGCGCTCCGCCAACGCATACCCCCTCTCAGTGAACGCTATGCAGGAAACCCTCATCTAGCGCACCACCATCGTCGAGAAGTAGCTGCCCCGATCTGGCACATCGTCGAGCGAGCGGTACACGCGCTCGCCCGGAAGCCCACAGTCCTCTACGAGCTCGGCACCGTCGAAGGCGCCCTCCTCGCGAAGGATGCGCTTCGTGTCCGCAAGCGAGCGGCGCGCCTTCATGACCACCTTCGTCCCTGGCCAGCCGATTGCGCGGCCCACCCCATACAGCACGCCTTTACTCATACGTCGCCCCCAATTCCCCGATAACTGCATCGGCGTCCGACGTGCGGAAAAGCTCGCGGCGCTCGGCGTCGAACACGACCGCGGCGATGTCGCATGCGCCCGCCGCGCGGCGGCGCAACCTGTCCTCGATTGCCGCAGCGAGCGAGGCGCGCGCAGCGTCCCCCACGCCGGCGGCCTCGATTACCTCGAGCGCCGCCGTGGTCGTGACCGACGACATGATCTCGCGCACGGTCTTCGCGCCCGCGCCGGCCATGGCCGCATGGGCGGCCAGAATCTCCGCGCGGCAGTCGGCGGTACGCGAATGGGTGTCCATGATGCCGCCCGCGACCTTCACCAACTTGCCGATGTGTCCCACAAGAAGGACATTGGTAAATCCCTCGCGAACGCAGCAATCAATCGCATCGCCCACAAAGTTGGAGATGAAGACCACCGGCGCACCGTTTAGATGAAAATGCCCCGAGATGAACTGCGCGCCGTAGTTGCCGGGCGTGAGCACGACTCCGCGCCGCCCCATAGCCGCATGCTGCCGGATCTCGAGCTCGATGCTGTCGCGCAAGGCAGCGAGGCTGCGCGGCTCGACGATGCCCGTCGTGCCCAGGATGGAGATTCCGTCCTTTATCCCCAGGTGCGGATTGAAGGTCTTTTCGGCAAGGGCAACACCCTCGGGTACCGAAATCGTCACAGCAATATTTCCAGAAAAGCCGTGCGCGGCGCACACCTCGCGCACCGCCGAAGTGATCATCGCGCGCGGCGTCGCGTTGATGGCGGCCGCCCCAACCGGCTGCTCGAGCCCGGGCAACGTCACGCGCCCCACGCCCACGCCGCCATCGACGGAAACTTCCGATTCGCGCGCGGGCACGTCCTTGCCGCCCGCAGCACCCGTGCCCGACCCCGCATGTTCCACGCGCGCGTACACGAGCACGCCGTCGGTCACATCGGCATCGTCGCCTGCGTCCTTTCGCACGGCGCACTGGGCGCACCCCTCGCCGATGCATGCGTCGACCACGTTCGCCTCGACGGGCAGCCCGCCGGGGGTGACGATCGACACGAGGCCGACGGGCTTTCGTGACAAGAGCATCTCGCAGGCTGCCTTCGCCGCGAGCGCGGCGCAGCTCCCCGTGGTGTAGCCGCAGCGCAGGCGGGTCGTCCCGGTATATATGTAATGCTCGAAGGCCACGCTAGCTGCTCGCCTTCCGATACCCCGTGGCAAACGAAGGGTCGTAAAGCTTGCTGCGCTCGTACGACTCCGCTTGCGCGCCGTTGTGCGCAAGCCCGCCGCGAGCTCCGAGCACGCGGCCCACCACCACGAGCGCCGTGCGGTCGATGCCCTCTCGCGCGCCCGCATCGGCGAGCGTGCCCACTGTGCATCGCACCACGCGCTCCTCAGGCCAGGTCGCCTTGTACACGAGCGCCGCCGGCTCGTCGGAGCTGCGGCCCGCGGCCAAAAGCTCGTCGGAAAGCTCGGCGAGCATACCCGAGCTCAGGAAGATGACCATAGTCGAGCCGCTTTCCGCCATGGTGCGCATGCCCTCGCCCGCGGGCATGGGGGTACGTCCGGAAAGCCGCGTGATCACGACCGACTGGCTGATTCCCGGCAGCGTGTATTCCTGGCGAAGCGCCGCCGCGGCACCGCAAAAGCTCGACACGCCGGGCACCACCTCGTAGTCCACGCCGCGCGCGTCGAGCGCGTCCATCTGCTCCTGGATGGCACCGTACAGGCACGGGTCGCCCGTGTGCAGGCGCACCACTTCCTCGCCCCGCGCATCTGCCGCGCACATCACGTCGAGCACTTCCTCCAAGGTCATGTGCGCGCTGTCGTAGACGATGCAGGATTCCTTGCACTCGGCGAGCAGCTCGGGGTTCACAAGGCTTCCCGCCCAAACGACCACGTCGGCCGCGCGCAGAAGGCGCGCCCCGCGCAGCGTGATAAGGTCGGCGGCGCCCGAGCCTGCGCCAACGATATGAATCATCCGAGCCTTCCCTTCCCGTTTCTCATCGCAACCGTTTACGCCGCCATTCGCGCAGCGGGCAAAACACGGCGCCTGCGGCGGCAATCGGCGCAAATACGCAGGCAGGAGGCGCAATGCCGCCCGCCCTGGCTTTGACACGTTCACAAGTGCCCACTATCATAGTAAAAGATTCGGCAACGAGCATATGACAATCGGATAAAAGGAAATGACCGGCGCGGCGCCCGCACAGCCCGCGCTGGCTTGCGGAGGGAACCAGGTGGGAATCCTGGGCAAGGGACATTCCTGTATAGGACGCGCGGGCGAACCGCCTCGCGCCCCAAGCCAGACTGCTTCGCCTTTTCCTCACGGCATCGCCGTGGCGTTAGCTCCTTGTGAACCCCGAGGGGTGCGCTTTTCTTTCGCTTGTGCCGACAAGCAACTGTCGCCGGGGGACCGGCAAACCGAGGAAAGGAAAAACCATGTCCGACCAGATGTCACGCCGCGGCTTCATGGGCGCCGCAGCAACCGGAGCCTTCGCGCTCGCCGGAGTCGCGCTCGCGGGCTGCTCCAGCACCTCCGCGAGTTCCGAGAAATCGAGCGAAAAGGAGAAGGCCGTGAAGCCGGTCATCCTCGTCACGAGCTTCGGCACGAGCTACAACGACTCGCGCCACATCACCATCGGCGCCATCGAAGACGCTATCCGTGAGAAGTACTGGCAGGACTACGACATCCGCCGCGCCTTCACCGCGCAGATCATCATCGACAAGCTGAAGAAGCGCGACGGCATCACGATCGACAACATGACCGAGGCGCTCGACCGCTGCGTGGAAGACGGCGTGAAGGAAATCGTCGTGCAGCCGACGCATCTCATGGGTGGCCTGGAATACACCGACGTGAAAGACGAGCTCGACAAGTACGCTGACAAGTTCGACAAAATCTCGCTCGGCGATCCGCTGCTCACCTCCGACGACGACTACAAGAAGGTGGCCGCAGCCATTAAGGAGAACATGGCGTCCTTTGACGACGGCAAGACGGCGCTGTGCCTCATGGGCCACGGCACCGAAGCCGATTCCAACGCCGACTATGCCAAGATGCAGGAAGTGTTTAAGAACGAGGGCTTGACGCAGTTCTTCGTCGGCACCGTCGAGGCTGAACCGACCTGCGAGGATGTTATCGCCGCCGCGAGCGCCGCAGGCTACAAGAAGGCCGTGCTCGCGCCGTTCATGGTGGTCGCGGGCGACCACGCGAACAACGACATGGCAGACGAGACCGACCCCGACAGCTGGGCTGCGAAGTTCGTGGCCGCCGGCTTCGAAGTGACGTGCTTGCTCCAGGGTCTGGGACAGAACGTCGCGGTCGACGACATCTACGTCTCGCACGTGGACGACGCCATCGCCAAGCTGTAAACTCGCCGCGCACGGGGACGCCGGTCGCGTCCCCGTGCAACGGGCATGCGCCTTCCCCGACTGACGGCGCATGCCCGTTGCATTCGCATCCCGCCCGCCCACCGCACGGCGCGGGCGGTCGAAGCGATTGAAAGGAACCCCCTCCATGTTGAAGAAAACCCTCGCCTTCGCCCTGTCAGCGGCGCTTTTCGCGTTCTCGCTCGCCGGCTGCGGCGGAAATTCAATCGACAGCGCAAAGGCAAGCGATGCCGATTCCCAGGAAAAGACCGAACAGGCGGCCGATGCGCCCGAGGGCGCAAGCGCTGCCCCCATCACCGCCGACAAGGTGGCCGACGGCACCTATCCGATCACCGTAGATTCCAGCTCGAGCATGTTCAGGATTGTGGACGCCCAGCTCATCGTGGAAAACGGCTCCATGCACTGCGTGATGACGCTTTCCGGCACGGGCTACGGCAAGCTCTTCATGGGCACGGGCGACGAGGCTGCCGCCGCGAGCGAGGCCGACTTCATCCCCTATGTGGAAAACGCGGAAGGCAAGTACACCTACGACGTGCCCGTTGAAGCGCTCGACGAGGACACCGCCTGCGCCGCGTGGAGTATTAGAAAAGAGCAGTGGTACGACCGCACGCTCGTGTTCGAATCCGCCGGCGTCGATCTGCGCGCCGACACACTGAAGTAACGCCATGCGGTCGATTCTTCCCAAGGGGGAAAGCAGGAAGCGTCGCAGCATCGCGGTGCGCGCGATCGCCTGCGTTCTCGTCGCCCTGCTCGCGCTTCCCTTCGCGGGGTGCAGTGCGAGCCCGAACGCGACCGGTGGCACGGCAGGCTCTCAGGAATACACTGTGAGCGTCTCGCTCTCCGGCGGGTCAGGGCGCGCAAGCATCGCCTCACCCACCACAATTGTGAAGGATGGCGACACCTACACCGCGACCATCACCTGGTCGAGTTCGAACTACGACAAAATGACCGTCAACGGCGTGGACTACGCGCCCGTAAACGACGGCGGCAACTCCACGTTCGAGATACCCGTCACGCTCGACGAGGACATCGCCGTGTCGGCCGAGACCGTCGCCATGTCGACGCCGCACACCATCGACTACACGCTCCACTTCGACTCATCCACCATGAAGGAGAAATCGGGCGACGATGCAAGCGGCGGCTCCCCTGCGGGAACGGCTTCAAGCGCCGCGGCCGACTTCCACAACGCCGATTTGGGCTGCGGCTGGGAGCCGACGGGGGCGCTTCAGCTTGAATACGCCGAGCACTTCACTGTCGACGAGTACGAAGGCGGCCTGCGGCTTATCTGCATTTCGAACGGGGAGCGCTTCCTCGTGGTACCGCAAGATGCGAAGGTACCTGATGGGTCGAGCTCCGACATCGCGGTCATAAGGCGTCCCGCCAACAAGGTGTACCTCGTGTCGTCGGCGACGATGTGCCTGGTCGACGCGCTCGATGCGAACGACAACATCCTCATGTCGGGCACGAAGGCCGACGATTGCTCGGTCGCGGGCTTCAAAAGCGCACTCGAAAGTGGGGCGATCGCCTACGGCGGCAAGTACAGCGCGCCCGACTACGAGCGAATATCGGCCTCGGGCTGCACGCTCGCCATCGAGAACACCATGATCAACCACACGCCCGATGTGAAGGAAAAGCTGCAGAAGCTCGGGCTCGTCGTGCTCACCGAACAGTCGTCGAGCGAGCCCGAAGCACTCGGGCGCGTCGAGTGGATTAAGCTTTTCGGCGTCCTGTTCGACAAGGAAGACGAGGCCGCGCACCTGTTCAACGAGCAGAAGGCCCGCGTCGAGCAAACGTCGAGGCTCGCGTCGTCAGGTAAAACCGTGGCGTATTTCTACATTAACTCGAACGGGGCCGCCGTCACGCGGCGGGCGGGCGACTACGTGGCGCAGATGATCGAGCTTGCAGGCGGCAACTACGCGCTCGATGACGCGCAGACGGCGTCGACGTCAGGTTCGTCAGTAACGCTCGAAATGGAGCGCTTCTACGCGACGGCGAAGGATGCCGACATCATCGTCTACAACGGCACCATCGACGAATCGGTTGCCACCTTGAAAGACTTCGTAGGCAAAAACGCGCTATTGTCGCAGTTCAAAGCTGTAAAGAACGGCAACGTCTGGGTCACAAGCGCCGACATGTACCAGCAGATGACTTCTACCGCCGACATTATCGACGAGCTGCACGGGGCGTTCACCGGCGATGACGCGAGCGACTTCCATTATCTGAGGAAGCTTGGCTAGCGTCATGAGAAGCCGGCTTTCCATGACATACGACGAATCGGGACGCGCCGCGCGGTGTCGCGTCGTGACGGCGCTGCTCGCTGTTGTCCTCATCGTGCTCGTCGGGGCCAACCTGTGCATCGGGAGCGTGCTCGTGCCCGCAGACCACATCCCCGGCATCCTTTCGGGCGGCGCGGCCAATTCCATGGAAAGCCAAGTCATCTGGGAGATTCGCCTGCCGCGCGTGCTTTCAGCCGTGCTTCTCGGCGGGGCACTTTCGCTCTCCGGGTTCCTGCTGCAGACGTTTTTCAACAACCCCATCGCCGACCCGTTCATCTTGGGCGTCTCCTCGGGCGCAAAGTTCGTCGTCGCGCTTACGATGATCGTGCTTCTGGGCGCGAACCAGGCCATGTCCTCGCCGGCCATGGTGGCCGCAGCGTTTCTGGGATCGCTTATCACCATCGGCTTCGTGCTCCTCATCGCACGGCGCATAAGTTCCATGGCCATGCTCATCGTGGCGGGCGTCATGGTGGGATACATCTGCTCGGCGGCGACGAACTTTCTCATCGCCTTCGCCGACGACCAGTCCATCGTGAACCTGCACAACTGGTCTTTGGGTAGCTTCTCGGGTTCGAGCTGGGACGACATCGCGGTCATCGTGGTCGTGGTGATCACCGTGAGCGCATGCGTATTCGCGATATCGAAGCCCCTTTCCGCCTTCCAGCTGGGAGAAGCCTACGCGAAAAGCGTCGGCGTGAACGTCGCACGCTTCCGCGTGGTGCTCGTCCTTCTAGCGAGCATGCTCTCCGCCTGCGTGACCGCGTTCGCTGGTCCGGTGTCGTTCGTAGGCATCGCGGTTCCGCATCTCGTGAAGTCGGCGCTGAAGTCGTCGAAGCCCATCCGCGTGATTCCTGCGTGCTTCTTGGGAGGCGCCATCTTCTGCGCGGGTTGCGATTTGATCGCGCGCACGCTGTTCTCTCCCGTCGAGCTTTCCATCAGCGCCGTCACTGCCATCTTCGGCGCGCCGGTGGTTATCGCGCTCATGCTGAAGAAGCGGGTGAGGTAGATGGGGGAATTCGTGCCGCGGCCCAAAACGCTCGGAGGGGACATTCCATGCTTAGACAGTCCTGAGCTCGCACGAAAGCGCCAGAAGACACTTTCGGCTCGTGCGGAACTGCGTGCGGAACGCCTCCTTCGAGCGGAGTCGAACCTCGAAACCCCGGTAAAAACGCAGGCTGACGGAGCGCCGCTTTTCCGCATAAGCGACCTGTCGGCGGGCTACGACAAGAAGGTCGTAGTCGAAGGCGTCGATCTGGAGGTTCGCGCGGGCGACGTCGTGGCGCTCATCGGGCCGAACGGCTCGGGCAAGTCGACCATCTTGAAAACCATCACACGCCATCTGGCACCGCTTGCCGGCGCGGTCGAGCTCGACGGGCGGGAGATTTCCCGATGGAAGACGGCGGAGTTCGCAAGGAACCTTGCCGTTATGCTGACAGATCGCCCCCGGACCGAGCTCCTCACCTGCCGCGATATCGTAGAGGCGGGAAGGCATCCCTACACCGGGCGAATGGGCACACTCTCGCCCGACGACCATAGTCGGGTCGACGAGGCCATGAAAACCGCACATGTGGAAGAGCTCGCCGAGCGCGACTTCATGCAGATAAGCGACGGGCAACGCCAGCGCGTCATGCTCGCACGCGCCATCGCGCAGGATCCGCGCGTGCTCGTGCTCGACGAGCCCACGTCGTATCTCGATATCCGCTACCAGATCGACCTGCTGCGAATACTTCGCCACCTTGCGAAATCGCGGAATGTGGCTATCATCATGTCCATCCACGAACTCGAGCTCGCGCAGAAAAGCGCCGACAAGGTGATTTGCGTGAAGGACGGCCGGGTCTTCCGCGCCGGCGCACCCGAGGACATATTCACGCGCGAGACGATTGGCGAGCTCTACGGCCTTAAACATGGCACCTTCAACGAGCGCTTCGGCAGCGTGGAAATTGGGTGCCCACACGGCGATGCGCACACGTTCGTCATCGCTGGCGCAGGTACGGGGTCGGCTGTGTTTCGCCAGCTCATCCGACAGGGCAAGGCGTTCTACGCGGGCGTTCTGCACGAAGGGGACATCGACTGCGAGCTCGCGCGCGACCTGGCGACGGAATGCGTGGCCGAGCGCGCCTTCGAGCCGATCGGGGATAAAACCATAGCCCGCGCCAAAGAGCTCCTCGTCCACTGCGCGCGCCTTATCGTGTGCCCCTCCGCCTTCGGCACCATAAACGCCCGCAACGCAGAGCTCGTCGAGTTCGCACGCTCGCATGGTATCGAGGTCATGCGAGCGTGCGAAGGCGCATCGGAGGATTCCCATTTGGAGTGGGAAGAATAAACTGGACTTTCTTTTAAGGATCCTCAGGCTACAGCTCCTACACCGGCGAGGTCTCCAAGGCGCCGGAGAACCTCGTGAACAGGGATTTCCACGCCGACGAGCCCAACTAGGCCTAATCCAAGCGAGATTCCAGACTCGACAGACCATTGAGAGTCAGATCGTTGGCGACCTCAGAGACGCGCTCGATAGGAACCGAGCCGTCAGACAGTGCCCACGTGCGATAGATACCGATAATACCCGACAGCAAAAACGCCAGATAGTAGTCGAACATCTCGTCCTTGAGACCTTGGGGCAGCAGATCGCGCTCGGCAATCTCATGTTCGAGCGGCGCACGAAGACGAGCCATGAAATCATCGAGCGGAATATTCTCGATCAGCTGACGATTGAGCACTAAGTTGTTGCACAGTGCCTCATTAACGGTTTTAAAGAAGGTCGCCGCCGCGCCAAGAGCGCGCTCGCTGGTGTCACCGTCCATAGAAGCAAGCGTTTTCTCGACCGAGTCGACAATCATCTCCACCACATCGACGGCAATGGCATCGAGCAGGCCGTCAACCGTACCAAAGTGAACGTAAAAGGTCTTGCGGTCGACATTGGCCTCGCGCGCGATGGCACTCACCGTAATGTCTGCCAGCGGCTTTTCCATGAGCAGGCGCTCGAAAGCCGAAAGGATGGCATTACGGCTGCGAATGATGCGACGATCAAGACGCGGTTTGCTGGTTGCCATGGGCGTGTCCCTTCGATATGCAAGCATTCATCAACAGATGAGAGATAATCTACGTAAGAGGATTATCCCCCATACAGCACAAATATGCCCCGCATCATGAAGAACGCACGACTGCCCTACTGCGACTTGGGATGCTTCTTCTTATTGAGTGCCGACGGAGATACGCGAATACCATCGCCTGTCTGGCGCACATAGGCTTTATGAGCCGGCTTAGCGGTCCCAGAAGCCTTCTGAGCGCGCTTCTTGGGATCAACGGTAACAGCATTCGTGGGGTGCGGCATAGTGGGCGCAGAGGGCGTCTGAGGCGTGCGGCCGAGCTTGCGCATCACACGATCCCAGCGCGCATGGATGCTCTCGTTGTGGGCGCTCTTAAGTCCCAGCAGGGGCGCAGCCAAAATGGTCGGCGCAATAAACGTAATGAGGCGCCACAGCAGATAGCCGGCGGTCGAAGCCGACCCAAAGAAATGACCCAAGAACAATGCAAAGCCGCCCTCAGCGCCACCAGTTCCACCGGGCAGGGGGACCGCAGAGCTCAGCAGCTGGACAAAGGCGCTCGCGGCCATGACCGAGAAAAAGTCGACCTCGTGGTGGCCAAAGGCAAGCATCAGGAAATACGGCACCAGATAGAAAAACGCGAGTTGCAGCATGGTGATGACCACCGTGAGCAGCATGGAAGAAAAATGTCCGGCTGAAAGCTTGAACTTCTCGGAGAAGGAGTAGATCTCGCCATCGACAAACGTGCGCCATCCCTCGATCTTAGTGGCCGAGACACCAATGCGCTCAAGCCAATTGATGATGCAATGGGCGACGCGCGTGACGGTCTTAGGCATGAGCGCGACGGCGAAGATGCCCAGCAAGATGCAGCAGTGCCCACCAAAGCTAAAGACGCACAGCAACGTCATGTCGCCATAGCGCTCGGCAAAAAACGGCATTCGAGCAAGCAGTAGGATAGCGCCCCAGGCAACGAGGCCAAACTGGTACACGATAAAACGCGTGAATTGCGTGGCGCCGGCCTCGCCCACGTTTTGGCCGGCCTTGGTCAGGCGATAGATTTGAGCCGGGGTGGAGCCCATCATCATGGGCGTCAGGTTACCAAAGAAGATGCCACTCGCCTCGACCGAGATCAGGTCGCGGATGCCGACGGGCGAATTGGGATCGAGCCAGACGGCGATCGCATAGGCCACAATGCCAAAGAACAGGTACATGAACATGCAAAGACACGCGACAACGAGCCATGACGCCTGGACGCTCGACATAGCGGCCCAGAACTGCCCCATCTGCCCGGTTACCACCAGATAGACGATATAACCTACCAGCACGACGCCGACAAAGATGGCGCCGCGGCGTGCGCTCTTATTGTCATCTCCGCCCGAGGCCTCAACCTCGACCTGGGGCTTAGACGTATGCTGAGAGGACTCCGTCATGAGACTCCTTCTAACAGTCAAAATATCTTGGATATTGTACCCGTAAGGGCCATAGGCAGAACGCAAAGCTCTGGTTCAAACGGGAATTGCAGACGGTTGTTTGAAAATAAAAAACCCGGCCTTCCATAGGAAGTCCGGGTATCAGATGCGTGGTAGCCCGTACCAGATTCGAACTGGTGATCTCCGCCTTGAGAGGGCGGCGTCCTAAACCGCTAGACGAACGGGCCATAAGCCTCAGCAGAAAAGAAGTGGTAGCCCGTACCAGATTCGAACTGGTGATCTCCGCCTTGAGAGGGCGGCGTCCTAAACCGCTAGACGAACGGGCCACATGACATCTGCACTGCCGTGCTGCGAGGAAATATATTACGGGACAAAAAACGTCAGCGCAAGAAGAAATTCCAAATTGCCAAAAAATTGTCGGCAGGTTATGGAACAAGCAGGTAAACTAGGTAGCTAATTCAAGTTAAGATGGACCAAAAGAGCTTCGCGATCGTTGGGAATGTTGTCTTCGATCACGGCGTCGAGGGCGGAGTTGAGAAGCTGCCCCAGTTCCGGCCCGGGCTTGACTCCAGCACGGATCAGGTCGCCGCCGTTGATGGCGAGCATCTTGAGCGTATAGGGCTCCCCCGCCCTCAGCAGCTCGTGCGCCATCGCGCGCATCTCCTCAATCGTCTCAACGTAATAGAAGCACGACGGGGCCTTGCCAAGTGTGTCGGCACGCTTAAGGTCCATGAGCTCGTCAATCAGGCGGGCCGTGTCGACGCCCTCACCCGAAAGCGCGCGCATCATATTGAGGAGACAAGTACGCTCAGGGCGCAGCGGCTTGTCATGGTATTTGATAAGCAGGCACACATCGCGCACCAGGTCGTGCGAAAGCGCCAGGCGATCCATAATGATGCGCGCTTTCTTGGCGCCGAGCTCAGGGTGACCATAGAAGTGTCCGCTGCCGGCGTGATCGACCGTGAAGCACTCGGGCTTGGACACATCGTGCAAAAACGCCGCCCACATCAGACTCGAGGAGGGCGCGATGCCGTCGCACAGCGCCAGCTCCCCTGCCACCGTCAGTACGCGGGCGATATGCTCGTAGACGTTAAACGCATGATAGACACTTCGTTGATCAAACCCGCGACCCGCTGCCAACTCGGGCACAGCGGCGCAGATGAGCTCGGGGTAGCGCAGCATGGCATCTCCCCCGTGGCCGGTCGAAAGGATGCCCTCAAGCTCAATGCCCACACGCTCGCGCGCCACGGCATCGAGCAGCAGCGCGCACTCGGCAAGCGCACGCTTGGTCTCGGGCTCAATCATAAAGTCCAGACGGCAGGCAAAGCGCACCGCACGCAGCATGCGCAGGGCGTCCTCGTTAAAGCGACGCTTGGGATCGCCGACAGCGCGAATCAGCTTGCGCTCCAAGTCACCCTGGCCGTCGTAGCGGTCGACAAGCCCGCGCTCGGGATGCCAGGCCATGGCATTGACGGTAAAGTCGCGGCGCGCCAGATCGTCCTCGAGCGAGGCGGCACGCTCCACACTCTGGGGATGGCGACCATCGGTGTAAAAGCCATCCAGACGGTACGTGGTGACCTCGATACGCTCGCCATCGGAAATAGCCGTGATTCCGCCAAATTTAATGCCCGACTCCACAACCGCGATGCCGGCGGCCTCGAGCGCCGCTTTGGACTCCTGCCACAGGCCGCTACAGCACATATCAACATCGTGGCTGGGGTACCCCATCAGGGCGTCGCGCACCCAACCGCCCACGTACCAAGCCTCAAGACCAGCCGCCTCAAGCGCGCGCAGGACGCGCAGGGACGCATCGGACGGTTGAGTACCGTTGAGCGAAACATTGCACATGCCTATGGCCTCCTGCGACTATCAAATTGGCTATCGATTGCGTCTGCAAGAAGTCTAGCAAGAAACAGCCTCCACTGCACACGCAAGTCCGATAAACAAAAACGCATCCGTCCTAGTCTAAGACGGATGCGAAATAATCAAACTATTCAGACAAGGTGCCGGAACTAGCAGACCTGGCGAACCTCGATGTGCTTCTTATATTCGTCCACCTTGGCAAAATCACCCAGACCGGGGCACTCGACCACGTTGGCGCCAGTGGCCATCGAAAGGCGCAGGGCGTCCTCGACGCGCTCGGGGGCGTCGTGCCACACGGACAGGAAGGCAGCGAGCGAGGAATCGCCGGCGCAGACGGTCGACAGCAGCTTGACGTCGAAGGTGCGGTTGGCAAACCAGATATGCTCGCCGTTGGAGAAGTACGCACCGGCGCCGCCGAGGGTCAGCAACACATTCTTGGCGCCCTTGGCATGGAGCTCGGCCATAGCGCCCTTGACGGACTCGTCGTCGCCACCGCTCACCTTGATGCCAAAGATGTCGAGTAGCTCGTCGTCGTTGGGCTTAATGAGCAAAGGCTCCATGGCAATGAGGTCGGCCAGCTGATGGCTCGAGATGTCGAGCACGAACTCGGCGCCCTTGGCCTTGACGCGGCGCAGGACCTCGGCCAGGAAACCCTCGGAGGTGTTGGGGGGCAGCGAGCCGCTGATAACCAGGCAGGTCATGTCGTCGAGTGAATCGATGAGCTCAAACATCTCCTGCTCATTGGCCTCGTTAATGGCGGCACCGGCGTTGACCATGTTGTACTCGGTGTCGGGGCCGGCATTGAGGAACACGTTGACGCGCGTGATGCCGTCGGTCCACACGGGCTTGACGGGCACGCCCAGGGCCTCGGCGCCCTTAACGATAAACTCGCCCGAGAAACCGGCGAAAAAGCCCAGAATCGTGGTGTCGACACCGAAGTGGTCAAGCGTAAACGAGACGTTGAGGCCCTTGCCGTTGGGCGTATAGACGGCGTTGCGAGTACGCGTGACGGTGTTGGCAGCAAGGCCGTCGCAGGCGATGTTGTAGTCAATGGCGGGATTTGCAGTGAGCGTGTAAATCATGAATGTTCCTTTCACGAAGCAACGTGTTAATGAAAGTATATTCCACGCATCGGTAAAAGGCTAGGACAACTCGGTGAACGGTGTGGAAGCGATGAAGTACGGCGGGACACCTCTCCCCCGTGGCGGAACAAAAAGGCGCCCCAGCCGAAACCGGGGCGCCGCATGCGCACGAATATGTCGCGTTTCGATTACTGACGATCGAGCTTGCGGACAGCAACGCGCTTGCTGTACTCGTCGACGTGACCGAAGTCACCAATGCCGACGGACTCGGCAACGTTGGCGCCGGTGGCCATAGCGAGCTTCATGGCCTCCTCGACGTTGTCGCGATCCCTGTACCACTTGTGCAGGAACGCAGCGAGGGTGCAGTCGCCGGCGCAGACGGAAGAGACCAGCTTGATGTTGAACTCACGCTTGGCGTACCAGATGTCCTCGCCGTTGGAGAAGTAAGCGTCGCCGCGGCTACCACGGGTGAGCAGCACGTTCTGAACGCCAGCGTCGTGAGCCATCTTCATGGCGACACGAACCTCGTCGTCGGTGTCGACCGGCACGCCGAAGATGGCCTTCATCTCGTGATGGTTCGGCTTGATGAGCAGCGGCTTCTTGTGAGCGAGCTCCTTGAGCTTGTCGGAGGACAGGTCCAGGACGACGTCAGCGCCACGAGCCTGAGCGTGCTCCATGACCTGAGCCAGGAAGTCGGGCGTAGATTTGGGAGGCACGGAGCCGGAGACAATCAGGCACTCGAGATCGCCCGCGGTGTCCAGGATGTTGTAGAGCTCCTCCTGGTGCTGCGGCGTGATCGGGGCGCCGGGGTTCAGGATGCCGTACTCGTGCTGGCCATCGTTGACGTAGGTGTTAATGCGCGTGATACCGTCGGTCCAGACCGGGCGGCAGAGGCAACCCAGGTTCATGACCTCCTCGACGATGAACTTGCCCGTGAAGCCAGCGAAGAAGCCGAGCGCGACGGTGTCGACGCCCATCTTCTTAAAGGCGAAGGACACGTCGAGGCCCTTGCCGTTAGCCGTGTAGCTGGCCGAACCGGTGCGGACGTTCTCGTCGGGCTCGAGCGGAGAGCTCGAAACCGTCATGTCGACAGCCGGGTTAGCGGTTAGCGTGTAGAACATTTACAGTACCCCCTGTATATGTGAGGGCCGCGTGGCCGGCCCATTCCAACCACGCGGTTACCTCTGATACCAAATTAGCGAGCTGCGGACTCGAGCAGTGCCTTGACCTCGGCGGCGGTGTTGCAGGCGAGCGCCTTCTCGGCGAGCTCGTCGCACTCGGCCTTGGTCCACTGGCTGATGGTCTTACGGGCGCGCAGGATCGACGGAGCACTCATCGAGAACTCCTCCAGGCCCCAGCTGATCAGCAGCGGCTCGAGCAGCGGATCGGCAGCGGCCTCGCCGCACATACCGACCATGATGCCGGCCTTCACGCCGCTCTCGATGATGTTCTTGAGCGAGCGGAGCACGGCGGGATAGTAAACCTGGTACAGGTTGGAGATGGTGTCGTTGCCACGGTCGGCGCACATGGTGTAGCCGATCAGGTCGTTGGTGCCGATGGAGAAGAAGTCGGCGACCTCGGCAAGACGGTCTGCGAGCAGCGAAGCGGCAGGCGTCTCAACCATGATGCCGACCTCGATGTTCTCGTTGAACTTGCGACCCTCTTCAGTCAGCTCGGCCTTGCACTGCTCGACAAGCTCCTTGACAGCCAAGACCTCCTCGACGCAAGTGACGAGCGGGATCATGATCTTTACGTCACCGAAGGCGCTAGCGCGCAGCAGAGCGCGGAGCTGGACCTTGTACTGGTCGGGATTGGCCAGGCAGTAACGCACGGCGCGGAAGCCCATGAAGGGGTTGTCTTCCTTGACCATGTGCAGATACGGAATCTCCTTGTCGCCACCCACATCGAGCGTGCGGATGATGACCGGAGCGCCCTTGAGCGCGCTGGCGACCTTACGGTAGGCGTTGAACTGCTCCTCCTCGGAAGGAAGCTCGGCAGAGTCCATGAACAGGAACTCGGAGCGGAACAGACCGATGGCCTCGGCATCGTGATCGAGCGCGTTGGGCACGTCATCAGGGTTACCGATGTTGCAGGCGATGATCTTCTTGATGCCATCGGCAGTCACGGACGGCTTGCCACGGAAGGCCTCGAGGGCTGCCTTCTCGGCAGCGAAGGCCTCGGCCTTGGCAGTGTAGGCAGCGAGCGTCTCCTCGTCGGGATCGGCCTCAACGATACCCTTGCCACCGTCGACGACAACGGTCATACCGTTGCGCAGCGCGGTGCAGCTGTTGGAAACCGAAAGGACAGCCGGGATCTCGAGGGCACGCGCGATGATCGCGGAGTGCGACGTGCGGCCACCGGTCTCGGTGACGATACCGGCAACGTGGGCCTTATCGATCGTGGCGGTCATGGACGGCGTGAGGTCGTGCACGACAACGACGGTGTTCTCGGGCAGGACGGAGAGGTCGACGACCTCCTTGCCCAGCAGCTCGGCCAGAATACCGGTGCGGATGTCGGCGATGTCGGCCGCGCGCAGACGGAACATCTCGTCGTCCATAGACAGGAACATGTTCTCGAACATGGTCGAAGTGTCCATGAGCGCCTGCTCGGCGCAGGTACCGCCGTCAATGGCGGCGTTGATGGCGTCGGTCATGCCCGGGTCCTGAGCCAGGACAATGTGTCCGCTCATGATCTCGGCCTCGGCCTCACCCACCGTCTCCTTCATGTGGTCGACCTGAGCCTGGGTCTTCTCGCAGAAGACCGAAAGAGCGGACTGATAGCGCTCCTTCTCTGCTGCCGAATCAGCAACCTCGTGCGGCTCAAACGTCAAGTCGGGATCGACGGCGACCATGACGGTGCCGATACCGATGCCCTCGGAAGCGTTGACTCCCTGATACATTCCCATTCCTCTCTCCGTGTCATGTGATAAAGCGTTTTGCCATATCCATGACAAAAGAGCGCAGCTACCTTACAACAGGTCACTGCGCCCCCAAATATGAACTTAGTTGTTCAACATGCGACCCGTTTGAGTTCTACTCGCCAAGACCGCTCTTGATGAGCTCGATGGCAGCAGCCAGAGCCTCGGCCTCGTCAGCGCCGTCGCACTTGACCTCGACCTCGGTACCGCAGGGGATACCAGCAGCCATGAGGGCCATCGGGGACTTGCCGTTGACCTCCTTCTCGGGGGTGACGACCGTCACGTCACAGGCGTACTTGCCCATGGTGGAGGCGAACAGACCAGCCGGACGCATGTGCAGACCCTGAGGATTAACGAGGGTAGCCTTCTCAGAAACCATAATTGACTCCTTTTTGTGTTTAACCCCTGTCATGCATGTGGCAGGAGTCAGATTCACGACGTTCTTTATATTAACTCACATCAAACGGTTTTTCATTATGTTTCAGACGAATTATTGGACAGATGTGTTTGTCGTCCGCTTGCTCGCCCACAGGGGCCCGTGCGCGGCCTGTGAGATTTCCTGCTCTACAGTCCTGCTCGCACGAAGAGCACATTAAGTGCTCTTCGGCTCGTGCGGAACTCGCGATAAATCTCACAGGCCGCGCACGGGCCCCTGTGGGCGAGCAAGCTGCGGAAACTCGGTCGGTCCAGAGCAATATCGTGCAAACGGAAATCTGGCTGATGATCTGTTCGCGACAAAGACTCGATAGGTAGCCCCCTCTATGCCCTTTTGTAAGTTGCGGTGAAATAGGGACTGAATTTGGGGTTGAATCGTTTAAACAGTCCCTATTTCACCGCAGCTTATGGGAGGGGTAGAAAAAGGCAGAGGCCCTGGAGAGGGACTCCGCCTTATATACAGGGGGCGATGGTATTCGCGTGTTGCGGGATTAGACCAGGCGGGCGTTGATCGTCTTGGCGATCTTGGCGGCGTCGGTGGAACCCTTGACGGTGGCACGGAAGTCCTCGTCCATGAGCGCCTCGGCGACCTTGGACAGGATCTTGAGGTGCGTAGTGCCGGCCTGGGCACCGGGAATGAGCAGTGCGATAGCCACGTTGACGGGAGCGCCGTCCATGGTGTCCCAACCGGTCACGCCGGACTCGTCCTTGACAACGATGACGGCAGCCTCGGAAATGGCGTCGGACTTGGCATGCGGGATGGCGAAGCCCTCCATCATACCCGTGGTGCCCTCGGCCTCGCGGGCCAGAAAGGCGTTCATCACGGCGTCGGCGTCGCTGGCGATACCGGCCTTGACAGCCTGGTTGGAAACGAAGCTCAGAGCCTCGTCACGGGAAGCGAAGTCCTCGGCGACAAAGACATTCTCGACCTTCACGAAGTCGGCAGCCTCGGCCTTGGGGGCCTCGACGGCAGCGGCCTTGGGAGCCTCAACCGACTTGGCTGCAGGAGCGGCCTTCTGGTTCTTCTCGAAGTCGTACTTCTTGAAGGCCACGAACAGGATGCCACCGACCACAGCGCCGATGAGGATCGCGAGGACCCAAAGCGGACCGTTCTCGACAACGGGCAGGACCAGGAAGCCACCGTGAGGCGCCGGATCGTGAACGTTGAAGAAGATGGTCAAGATGGAAGCGATGGAAGAACCGAGCATCATGATGGGCATGACGGGCCAGATGTTCTTGGTCATGAACGGAATGGCGCCCTCGGTGATGTGGGTGCAACCAAGGATGAGGTTGACGATACCGGCGTCATGATCCTCCTGGCTGAAGTACTTCTTGCCGACAACGACGGCGAAGGTGGTGATCAGCGGCGGAACGATGCAAGCGGCGGAGACGGCAGCCATGAAGTTGGTGCCGAAGTTGTAGGTCTCGGTGCCGACGCCAGCTTCGAGAGCGGTACCGAGCAGGAAGGTGCCAGTAGCGTAAGCAGCCTTGTTGACCGGGCCGCCCATATCAAAGGCGCACATGCAGCCGATGGCCAGGCCAAGGATCACCGGACCGGAGTTACCGAGGCTCTGCAGGAAATCCATCATACCCTGGTTAATGGCAGCCATGGGGCCGGAAATACCGAGCATGACCAGGCCGACGATGGCGGTAGAGCACAGCGGATACAGAAAGATTGCCTTCAGGCCATTAAGGCTCGCGGGAATTTTAGAGAAAACCTTCTCGAGCAGCAGGATGACATAGCCGGCGAGGAAGCCGCCGACGATGCCGCCCAGGAAGCCGAAGCCCACACCGGTGCCGCCAGCATCGATCATGTGTGTATCGGCGTTAACGGGCAGGCCCTGGATGGCGATCATACCGGCAACAAAGCCGGGGACGAGTGCCGGGCGCTTGCCGATGGACTCGGCGATGTAGGCGGAAAGCACGGGAACCATGAGGTTCATGGCAATGCCGCCGATGATCTTGAGCATAGCGGCGAAGCTGTTGTAGTCGGCAGCCGTCGAATCGAAGGACGTGATGCCCCACAGGAACGAAACGGCGGTCAGAACACCACCGGCAACGACGAAGACCAGCATGTGGCTGACGCCGTTCATAAGGTGCTTATAGATGACGTGGCCGATGGATTCCTTCTCCTCAAGCTCATCCTCGACATCGGCAGCAGCCGCAACCGTGTCGTCGCCCTTGGCGGCGAGAGCGCGGTCGATCAGCTTGCCGGCAGCCTCGACGGACAGGGCCTTGGAAACACCAACGGAAACCATGGGCTTACCGGCGAAACGCTCCGCCTGGACATCCTTGTCGGCTGCGACGACGACGGCCTTGGCGCCAGCGATCTCGCTCTTGGTGAGCTCGTTCTCGACACCGACCTGGCCATGGGTCTCAACCTTAATGGTGAGACCGCGCTCGGCAGCTGCCTTCTCCAGCGCCTCCTTCGCCATGAAGGTGTGCGCAATGCCGGTCGGGCAACCGGTCGCGGCGATGATGTCAAACTTAGCCATGTGTCCCTCCTTCTTGAGTACAGCACCCGCGGGCGCTCCCCTACACGCGCTTCGATGCGCGTTTTTCCACAACTGAAAGATACCAACCTACCGTCCGCGTGAGAAGAGACAAGGCGCAATTCTCCGGTGAAAGGTTCTTTCATAGCCGTAAACGGCAAGTGAAAGTTTACCATCAACACTTGAAACGGCAAGGTGTATCTTGTAATTGAAAATGCCCGTATACTATGGCATTGCAAATCAAGTTAGATTTTCATGCCAACCAGGAGCCATCCATGACCGATAGTAGCAAAAGCGCACTTTCCCTCATTAGTACCCACCAGGGATACAGCGAGTCCGAGCAGCGCATTGTCGACTATATATTGGAGCACCAGTCCGAGGCGCCACGCCTCACGGCGGCTCAGCTCTCGCGCGCTGCCGCCACGTCCGAGGCGACCGTTTCGCGTTTCTGCCGCAAGCTGGGCTTTGGCAGCTTCCGCAGCTTTCAGTTTTCGTTGGCGCGCGACTTAGAGAGTCAGCGCAACGAGGGCCTGACCGACGAGGTCTCGCTCGACAACATGGAGCAGAGCCTTAAAAATATCCTCGCCGCCAAGGTGAGTGAGCTTAATGCGACCATCGACGGCATTGATCACGACACGTTGGCCGCAGTTGTACACGCGCTTAAGAATGCCGGCGTTATTGAGTTTGCGGCCGTAGGCAACACCAACGCCGTCGCGCTCGACGCGACGTTCAAGTTCTCGCAGCTGGGCCTTCGTTGCATGGCAAGCACCATCAGCGAGACCTCGATTGGTTTTGCGCTCACGCTGCGCCCCGGTGACGTTATCGTGCTGATCTCAAACTCCGGCAAGTCGCGCCGTCTGAATCGCATGGCAAAAGCGGCTCGCGACTGCGGCGCAACCGTAGTCGTCATCAGCAGCGACAGCAAATCCCCGCTCGCGCGCCTGGCAGACTACACCTTTAATACCGTCAACCACGAAGCACTACTGACAACGGGCGACTTCGCGTTCTCCAAGATGAGCGCCACGATGATCATCGAGGTCATCTACAACTTCCTGCTGCCCGAAATCGAAGACGCCCGCGAGCATATCAGCTACTACGAAGAGCTCATCCAGCCGGATAAGGTTGTGGAGTAAAACGCGTAGTGGGACAAAAATTTCAGTCTATTTTGTCCCACCAACACCGCTGATACGACCTAACCTCGAGCTTCTTCAAGCATCTGCTTGGCATGCGCAAGACTTGCCTCCGATTGGTCGCCACTGAGCATGCGGGCAATCTCGGCAGTGCGAGCATCCCCAGCCACCTCATCCAGATGCGTCTGGGGAACGTCGCCGGGCTCTTTACTGACCACGTAGTGCTTGTCGGCCATAACCGCAACCTGCGCCAGGTGTGTTACGACGATGACCTGATGCGTGGCGGCAAGATCGGCCAGCACACCAGCAAGAGCGCGGGCCGTGGAGCCGCCGACACCAGCATCGACCTCGTCAAACACCAGCGTATCGACACCGTCCGCGTTACCGAGGACAACCTTACTTGCCAACATGACGCGGCTGAGCTCGCCGCCCGACGCAATGCGGCGCAGGGGACGTGGAGTCAAACCGGCACCGCTGCGGTATAGCAGCTCGTAGCTCGAAGGACCAACGGGCGTCCACTCAGCACGGGGAAGATCACGCGACTCCCAGACGAGCTCGGCGCCGCCCATCTCCAGGCGAGCCATCTGGCGGCAAACCTCGTGGCAGAAGCGCGGGGCCGCCACATTGCGAGCGCGCTTAAGTGCCTTGGCAGCGGCAAACAACTCGTGCTCGGCGCTCCCGAGTGCCTCACGCGCCTTTCTGATCTGTTCATCGCCATCATCGACCAGGGACAGCAGCTCTTGCGAGCGATCGCGCATGGCAAAAACATCGTCCATGGTAGGACCCCACTGACGCAGCAGGCCCTTGAGGTCGGAATACCGCTCACGCATGCGAGCGAGCTCGCGCGGATCGAAGGCGACGCCATCGCGATAGGCACGAAGTTCGTTCGCGCAATCCTCAAGGGAAATACAGGCATCCGAAAGCAAATCGGCAATGTCGCCAAGTTTGCGATCGACGGAAGCCATACGGGAAAGTTCTGCCACGGCGCTGTTCACGGCATCGAGCGCTCCCCCTTCAGAGGCAAGCGATGCATGGGCATCATTAGCTGTGGCAACCAGCACCTCGGCATGTTCGGAGCGCGGCAGCAGTTCCTCGAGTTCCTCATACTCGCCCGGTTTGGGGTCGACCTCGCCGATACGCTCGAGCGCAAAGCGCGCTTCCTCGACGCGGCTCCCCTGCGCACGCGAGGTCTCTTCGACACGTCGAACCTCCTTAGCGGCAGCGCGCGAAGCCTTAAAGCAGGCGCGGTAGTGCTCGAGCGCCTCGAGTGCAGGGCGCCCTGCCCAGGCATCGACCATCGCAACATGATGCGCCGGATCGAGCAAGCGCTGGTGCTCGTGTTGGCCGCACAGATCCATCATCACGCCAACGCGCTCCGAAAGCTCGCGCACACTGGCGATGCGTCCGTCAATCTTCACTCGGCTGCGGCCCTCGGCAGAAAGACTGCGCTGCACGATGAAGCCCTCCGTGTCGTGCGGGCCGTCAAACAGGCGCGCCTCGACGCTCGCCAGCGCCTCGCCCTCGCGCACCATAGACGAATCCGCGCGCTCACCCAAAATAAGCTTGAGGGCCGAGAGCAGCGCGGTCTTGCCGGCACCGGTCTCGCCGGTCAGGACAGTCAGGCCGGCACTCGGCAGCAGCGTCGCCTCGCGAATGAGCGCAATGTTAGAAACCTGCAGCTCATCGATCATGACGGACTCCGTAGAATACGCGGCTCACCGAGTTATAGAAGCTCTCGGGGCCGTAATCCAGCAGCAGCACATCACCGGGCCCGCGACGCACCGCCACGCTCTCAACGGTGCCATCGCAAGTAATAAATTGTCCATCGATAGCGATCGCCGGAACGCTCGGACGGTCATCAGACATAAAGATTTCGACGACATCACTCGGCGAAGTCAAGAAGGCACGGGCCTGAATGGTGTGCGGCGCAATAGGTACGCAGACCATACCCGTATAGTCGGGGCTCACGATGGGGCCACCGGCACTGAGCGCGTACCCCGTAGAACCAGTCGCCGTTGACACGACCACGCCGTCGCCACGCAGTCGGTCGATATGGTGGCCCGACACCGTGATGTCGAACTCGACCATATCGGACAGCGGACCGCGGGTAAGCGCCATGTCGTTGAGGGCGAAGGTGCGCACGACATCCTTCGTACCGTCTTCGCGCACGGACACGATATCCGCGGCGATGGTGGCGCGACGGCTCACGTGCAGCTCGCCGGAAAGGGCGTCGCTCACGACCTGCAGAATGTCGCGCTCCTCGGGGCTCGCAGCAGTTAAAAAGCCCAGGTGACCATAGGAAAGACCGAGGATAGGAATCTCGCGATGGTTGAGGATGCGGGCAGCGCGCAGCAACGTACCGTCACCGCCGAGCGTAATGACCAGATCGGAGCCGTCAATATCAGGCGTGCTCTGAATCTTCGATCGCTGGTCGGCAGCCCATGCGACCTCATAGCCCTGGCGCGTCAGCCAAAGCTCGAGCATCAGGCCGCTCTCGACCGCCTCTTGCTTGTAGTAATTGGGAACCAGAAAGACCTTCATAGCGTTGCAGCTTTCTCGCTCAAAACCGATACCTGGGATTGCAGCACGTCTTGCGAGCGGTCGCCAGATTCAAATCTCGTGCCGTACAGGAAAAACTCAACGTTGCCCTTGGCACCATGAATGGGCGACACGCACACATCGACCGGGAACAGCCCCTTGGCAGCAAAGAGCTCAACCGCCGCCACGAGCGTATCGCGGCGCACGGCGGGATCGGTCACAATGCCGCCCTCGCCCACCAGCGCCGCCGGAGCTTCAAACTGCGGCTTTACGAGCGTGCAGAATGCACCCGTAGGCGCCAGGCACGCCAGTACCGCATCGATAATGTTCGCGATGCTGGTAAACGAGACATCACACACAGCCAGGTCGATGGCGCCGGCATAGCCAAGCTCAGGCAGCTGCGTCACGTTTGTGCGCTCATGCAGCGTCACGCGATCGTCCTGACGCAACGACCAATCGAACTGGGCGCGACCCACGTCCACAGAGACAACAGTCGCAGCTCCGCGCTTGAGCAGGCAATCGGTAAAACCGCCGGTAGAGCAGCCCACATCCAAACAGGCAAGGCCCGTCGGATTGATGCCAAACGCATCAAGCGCGCCTTCGAGCTTAAGACCGCCGCGGCCAACATAGGGAATACGCCCCTTCACGTGCAGCGGCAGCCCCGGCATCACCTTAAGACCCGGCGAAGTCAAGCGCTCGCCGCCACTCGAGACCAAGCCGGCCATAAGAGTGCGAAGGGCATCCGCGCGATCGGCGCAGATGCCCTGTGAAATCAGTTCGTCATCAAGACGCACGCGTTTCATGAATGCCATCAACCATTCGTATCCAGAGATGCGGCCTAGCTATCCTGGGATTCGTTTGCCGCATCCTCATCGTATTCCTGTTCGAGCTTATCGGCCTCACGCGGCGTCAACTCAAACTTGTCGACCATATCGACCGCGCGGGAGCCCAGCTCAATCGCCTCGTCAAACAGATCGAGCGAACGCTCCAAGGACGTATCCTTGGAGCGAACGGTAGCGATGATCTGGTCCAAGCGATCCGAGATCTCATCGAAGTTGCGGACGGAACCCTCTGGCATGGCTACTCCTCGACGGAGTCGGCCTCGACGGCCTCAGCAGCGTCCGCATCCTCGGCAAGTACACCGGCGGCAGCCTGAGCGGCAGCGACCTTGGCGGCCGCCTCGGCAGCCTGCGCCTCCTCGCGAGCGCGATCTTCGGCCAGCAGCTCCTGGTACAGATCCTCACCCGGCAGCTCCTCGCTACGAGCGATCTTGCCCAGCACGCCGTTGACAAACGACGCGGACTGATCGGTGCCATAGGCCTTGGCAAGCTCGACGGCCTCGTTGATCACGATGGCGTCCGAGACCTCCTCGTCGGTGAGGAAGCGCATCTCGTAGACGGCGATACGCAGCAGGTTGCGGTCGGCGCCGGGCATGCGCATAAGATCCCAGTTCTTGGCGACGGCGCGCAGGGCACAGTCGATGCGATCGATATGCTCGTAGGCACCACGGCAAAGCTCGAGCGCATAGGGGTCGAGGGGGCCCTTCGAGATCAGGAAATCGCCCTCGAGGACGCGCTCGAGCGGGCTGTCCGTGGCCTCGGCCTGAAACAGCAGCTGCAGCGCCTGACTGCGGGCAAGCGTGCGCCCGCGATAAACCTTAAGGCTCAAAGGTTACTCCTTGGGGAAAACGAGGCCGTCAATGCAAACGTCGACGCGCTCGACCTCGACGCCCACCTGAGCATCGATGGCGGCGACCACGGCGGCGCGAACGGCCTCGGCGAGTTTCTTGAACGGATAGCCAAAGAACACCACGACACGCACGGTGAGTGCGAGCTTGTCGCCAACGACCTCGGCCTCGACCGCCGGCTCGGAAGCCGGGGCCTTGGACGAGAGCATCATGGAGACAAGATTAGTGGCAAGGTCCTTGACGCCAACGGAGGCGATGCCCTCGACATCGGACACGGCGCGCGAGACGATGGCGGTCAGAACATCGGGCGAAATGCCGATGCCGTCAATCTTGATTTCCTGGGGCATGAGTCCTCCTAGAGAAGTTGGTTGCTAGACGCGGGAGACGAACTTGCCGTCGCGGGTGTCAACCTTGATGACCTCGCCCTCGTTGAGGTACATGGGGACCTGGATGACAGCGCCGGTGTCGATCGTGGCCGGCTTGGTGGAACCCTGGACGGTGTCGCCCTTAAAGCCCGGGTCGGTTTGGACAATGGTGGTCTCGATGAACATCGGCGGGGTCACGCCCATGAGCTCATCGTCGGCGAAGAGCAGCTGGCAGATGTCGTTCTCGCGCAGCCACTTGGAGTTCTCGCCCACCATGTCCTCGGGAACGGGAACCTGCTCATAGGACTCGTTGTCCATGAAGATGTAGTCGGTGCCATCGTTGTAGAGGTACTGGAACTCACGGGTGGTGAGCATGACGCTCTCGAACTTGGTGCCGGCGTTGCAGGTGTTCTCGACGACGCGGCCGCTCTTGATGTCGCGGGTCTTGTAGCGCACAAACGCGCCGCCCTTGCCCGGCTTGACATGCTGGAACTCGACGATGGTGTAGACCTTGTCCTTGATGCGGAGACCGAGGCCGTTCTTGAAGTCGGCGGTAGAAATGGTAGGCATAGCGACCTTTCTTGTTATGGGCAGAACGCACAAGCGTCCAAATTACATACGATAGAAATTATACACTTGCAGGCGGCGCCTGCGGCGAGCGCATAAAAAGAGAACGCGGGGCGTCCGAATCGATCCGGACGCCCCGCCCCAAACTATCTACCGAAGTAGACTAGCAGTCGATAATGTGCAGGTCGTGCGGGGTCTTGGTGAAGGGCTCGTAGCCGTTCTCGGTGACCACGCCATAGTCCTCCAGGCGCACGCCGCCCACGCCGGGCAGGTAGACGCCGGGCTCCATGGTGATAACCGAGCCGACCTCGATGATATTCTTGCTGCGGTTAAAGTTGGGCAGCTCATGGATGTCGATGCCCACGCCGTGACCCAAGCCATGGTTATAGTAATCGCCATAGCCGGCATCGCCGATGATCTTCTTGGAGAGCTTGAAGATGTCGTTGCCCTCAACGCCCGGATGGATGGCGGCGACGCACTCCTCGTGTGTACGGCGCACGAGCGCGTACAGGTCGAGCTGCTCCTGCGTGGGCTCGCCCATCACGACGGTGCGTGTCATGTCGGAGCGGTAATCGCAGTAGCCCGCGCCGTAATCCATAAGAACGAAATCGCCCTTCTCGATCACGCGGTCGCTCGGCACGGCATGCGGGTTGGCGGTGTTGGGACCGCTCGCCACGATGGAGCCGAAGGCCAGGCTGTCGGCGCCGTTGGCGAACATAAAGTTCTCGAGCTCGTTGCGAACCTGCTTCTCGGTCATACCAGGCTTAATAAAGCCGAGCATATGCTGGAAGGCGGCATCGGTGATCGACTGCGCATGGCGCATGAGCTCGATCTCCTCGGCATCCTTGATGGCGCGCATCTTGCGGATGTCGTCGTGCATCAGCGTTAGCATGCAGGCGACGGAACGGTCCTCCAGGCCGCGCTGAATACCCTGGTAGAAGTTAATCTGCATATCGTCTTCGACAGCGCAGACACGGCACTTGTTGGCTGCGATCTTGCCGGCGACCCAACCGGGGATGGTGCCCTCGTCCATGTCGTAGACCCAGGGGCTGCCGGCGGGCGTGTTCTCCTCAAAGCTGTTGAGGTAGCGCGAGTCGGTGTGGAACAGGCACTGGTCGACCGTAATAAACGCAGCGTGCGGGAACTCGAAGGTGTAGTCGAAGACGCCCTTCACGCCCGTAAGCCAACGAAGGTTGGCCTCGTCGCGCACCACGATGGCGTCGTAGCCACGCTCGGCCATCAGGGCACGGACACGCTCGATACGACCGGCAGGACCGGCAGCAAACTCAGACATGCAGATTCCTTTCTTGTTGTCTCTATATAGACGGGACGGGTCTCAACCGAACGACGGAATCGCATGCGATCCGCAACCGATTGAAAACCCGCCCCTCAACATGATACGAAAGACAATGGATGTCAATAAATCTTAGAGAAGTTCTTTGCGTGAAGCCAAGTAGGCGTGAGTATGGCGCTCAAGAACCTCGTCCTCAACGCTCGTTAGACGAATGGCGCCAAGTGCCGCGGGCAGCGGCAACATGCTGCGGTTCGAGCGAGCGAACTGCTGCTTGCGGAACTCCTCGATATATGCGGCAGGCTCCAGATCGAAGGCAAGTTCCTCGATACCAAAGTCCTCCAGGCAGTCATCGACCTCAAAGACGTAATCGATATCGAAGTCGCAGGCATCATGTGCTAGGCGCGCCTCAAAGCGCATGCCCTCGGATAACAGCTGATAGGCAGGAACCTGCGAAGCAGCATCGCCCAAGCAAGCGCGCAGAGTACGCTCCCCCGTCTTGCCAAAATCGAGCGCATGGCGGGCGCTCGGGTTCGTGGCCATCAGTACGTCCTTGCGGGCAGTCTGAGACCATTGAACTGCATTGACGAGCGCGACCTCCTCGCCCGCGAGAATCTCGGGAACGGTCTCAGTAAACTGATTCCAACGGGACTTGCTGCTCGAAAGCATGGTACCAACAAGTACCACATAGCCGAGCTTGAGGTACTCGGGGTCCGCCTCGCGAACAAGGTCGAGGTCACACACGACCAAGCCCGGTTCGGGACGGAACGCGATAGCGGGAAGCGCATTGGCCGACGAGGCGACGAGCGGCTTCATGGTCGTCGCGACCGTGAGCATGGCGTCGAACGTCGTCGGCAGCAACGCGCACTCGGTGCGGCCGCACCACTGATTGGCACACCAGCTAACAACCGAGCAGGTTGCGGCATCGCCAACGGCGACAACCAGATCGTCACAGGTAATGCCATTGGCAGTCAGGGCGCCAAAGATAGCATCGGCATCAGCAAGCGTGGCACCAGCAGGCGAAACCTCGAGGGGAAGCTGTGACATGACAAAACCGGCGTCGACCAGCGCATGCTCGACGACCTCACCAAAACGCTCGGATGTGGCGTCGTTCCAAACGACCATCGCGCGCTTAGGCTTGCCCACAGTCGAGGCAAACATGCGCGACAACTCATCGAACGCGCCCAATCCGACACGGACATCGACGCTGCGGTTTTGGAAATTGATCAGTTGACGACGAATCATAGCAGCCCACGCTCCAAAAGCATCTCGGCACAAAGGTAGGAAACGTCCTCGAAGGACTTGTTGCGAATATCAAGGGTAAGGTCGGCGGCCTGGCGATACAGCGGACGGCGATGCTCAAACAGGCGCGCAGCATGCTCGGGCGAACGGAAATCGGGGCGCGTGTCGGACCGACGAATCTGTCGAATCGAATCCTCGAAGTCGCCCTCGAGGTACACGCACGTACCCATTTCGTGCATCAGTTCAATATTCACCGGCGTTTCGACGATACCGCCCCCGCACGAAACCAACAGGCTGCGCTCGCTTTGGAGCGAACGGAGCGCCGAGGTCTCGAGCTCGCGAAAACGATCCTCGCCCTCGGTCTCAAAAATCTCGGTTACCGACTTGCCGCAACGGCGCACGACCAGACGGTCGGTATCGATAAAACGCCGCTTGAACATGGTGCCCACGTTGCGCGCAAGCGTCGACTTGCCCGCGCCCAAAAAGCCGATAAAGAAGATATGGTCGCAGCCGTGTTTGATGTGCTGGGACATGACGAGACCTATTCCTCGCAGGGAAGGTCGCGCAGGGCCCGGCGCTCAAAGATACGGAAGATCTGCGTATACCACAGGTCCTGCGTCGCCTGCGGCTTTACCAGGATGGTATCGACGCCGGCGAAGTTGCCGCTCCACACGTCCGTGTAGAGCTGATCACCGATCAGCACCGCCTCGCCGGCTGTGGCGCCGAGGCGCTTAAGGCCCGCCTTGAGGGCAAACGGCGCCGGCTTCATGGCGTGGCTGATGGCCTCGAGTCCCAGCTCGCGCGCAGAGCTCATGACCTGGTCGCGATGCCAGTTGTTGGACACCATGCACAGCTTAAAGCCTTTGGCGCGGGCGGCGTCGAGCCAAGCGGAAACCGCGGCGGGAACCTGCTCGGTGTCTCGCGGCACCAAGGTGTTATCGCGATCGAGCAGAATGGCGCGCTTGCCGTCGGCCCACAGGGTATTAAGGTCGATGCGATCGACCGAGGCAACGTAACGTTTGGGGCTAAAAATCCTCATACTAATTCCAAGACTGTTGATGCTCTTCGTAGGTTTGCGAGAAGTACTCCTCGTCCTGCGTAATGTAGAAATACAGGTCATCAGAGTCGGTCGGCTCAAGGGTGGCCTTGAGCGCCTCGAGCGACGGAGAGCAGATGGGCGTGGGCGGCAGGCCCTCATGCTTATAGGTGTTATACGGACTATCGCTCTGCAGGTCGTCGGCGGTAACCTCGCCACCGGTGACATACATCATAGTCGCATCGCTATTGAGATAGCGCAGGCCATCGAGCTTGCCGGCAAGGCGGTTGTAGAAAACCGAGGCCACATGCGCACGTTGATCGGCGTTGAGGCCCTCGCGCTCAACGATAGAGGCCAAGTTGACGATGTCGTAGTCGGACATCTCCACACCGTAGCGTTCCTTGATCTTGGCTTCGCAGCTCGCAAAGTCAAGCGACTTGTACTCGGTCTTAAACTGATCGAGCATAGCGCGAATCACGCCATCGGCCGTCGGCGAATCACCCAACGAATAGGTCTTGGGGAACAAGAAACCCTCGAGCGAGTCGTTAGCGGCGCCCTTAAGGAAGCTATAGTCGTCCACGTAGTTGAAGGCCTTGGCCTGGTTGAGGAAGTCTTCCTTAGAGATGCTGTCGTAGGCCTGGGCCACACGGTCGGCGACTTGATCGACCGTTAAGCCCTCAGGGATAGTCAGCGCATTGGAGCCCGCGTTGGGGCCTTCCATGAGCTGCTGAACAACCTTGGTCGCATCCATGAGTGTGGTGAACGAATAATCACCAGGCTTGAGCGACATATCGGCGTTGAGCTTTTTCACCGCCGCATAGTAATCCTTGGGATTTTCGACGATATGGTTCTCGGAGAGAATCGAGGCGATCGTATCGCCCGAAGCACCATCGGGAATGGTCACCGTAACCTGCTGACCAGCCGTAACCTTCGTATCCTCACCGGCAAAGAAACCCTTGACGGCCGGCACGACAAAGAAAGCGATCGCGGCAAGCGCCAACACGGCGACGACGCCACCGATAATCATAGGCACCGGGGAGCTTTTCTTTTGAGCACCGCGACGAGCATGCGTGTTGTAGCTCGAGCGGGTCGCCGGAGCAACGCCATGCGAACCACGAGCGTGATGCGAATGCGATTGGGGGGCCTGCGTTCGCTGGGTAGGTGCCTGCTGCTTAAAGCGGGTGCCGCCTGCAGGCTGGGCCGTACGAGCAGTGGGCTGCTGAGCCGCGTGAGAAGCCGAATGCTGAACCGAACGAGCAGAAGGCTGCTGATCCGTCCGTTGAACAGGTTGGGCCGAACGAGAGAAGGACTGCGCCGGGCGCGCGGCAGGCTGAGCTGCGCGCTGCGTCGGCTGTGCCGGACGCTGGCCAGGCTGGGCAGGGCGCGACGCCGGCTGCTGTGTACGATTCGGCTGGCGCGGATCGGAAGCACTAGGCATGCGAAACCTCCTCGTTTTTACGATCGAGCCACGTCTGCAAAAACAGGCTGGCGGCAATCATGTCGATCTTGCCCCTCATCTGCTTTTCGTTGAGTCCCTGCTCGCGCAGGATACGCTTGGCCTCTTGCGAGGACAGACGCTCGTCCTCAAACTCCAAAGGAAGATCGAGCTCGTCGGCAATCTTTTGCGCCACAGCGGCAACGCGCTCGGCCTGAGGGCCGGGCTCACCGGCCATGGTCAGGGGACGTCCGCTTACCAGGATGTCGGGCTCATAGTCCTCAACCAGGTAGCGGAACGTCTTGGCCATACCGGTGACCTCGGCAGCCGGAAGCACCTTGACAGGCATCGCCATCTTGCCATCACGGCTCGAGACGGCGATGCCAATCCTGGTCTCCCCTATGTCCAGCGCGAGCGCAACCACAGCGACTTCTTAGATTCTTAGGCGCCGAGCGCGGTCTTAGCGGCCGCAAGGGCATCGGCGATGCCGGCAGCATTCTTGCCACCAGCCTGGGCCATGTTGGGACGACCGCCACCGCGACCGTCGACCAGACCCGCGATCTGCTTGATCACGTTACCGGCGTGGAAACCGGCCTTGACGGCGTCATCGGAGCCGGCAGCGAGCAGGGCCGGAGTGCCCTTCTCAGTCACGCTGGCGACGACACAAGCGACAGGGCCGGCGACCTTCTGATGCACGGTATCCCATACGTTGCGCAGGTCGGCAGCCTCAAGGCCCTGGAGCTCAGCGACAACGAGCTTATAGCCGTCGAGCTCGACGGCGCCCTCGATGGCGCTGGAGATAGCGTCGGAGGAGCCACCGGTCAGAGCCTTCTTGAGCTTATTGGACGTCTCGCGCAGCTCGGCCTGCAGGTTCTCCACGCGGGCGGGAACCTCGTCTACGCGGCACTTGAGCGCAGCGGCGGCGGCGTCGACGAGCGCCAGGCGGTCGGCCATATAGTCGAGAGCACCCTTAGAGGTCACGGCCTCGATACGACGGACATTCGAGCCCGTAGAGGACTCGGAAATGATCTTGAACAGGCCAATCTCAGCAGTGTTGGCAGCGTGCGTGCCACCGCAGAGCTCGCGGGAGAACGGCTGGTCCTCGGCGCCCACGGAGACGACGCGGACGACATCGCCGTACTTCTCGCCAAACAGAGCGACAGCGCCGGCGGCCTTAGCCTCGTCGATGCCCATGACACGGGTCAAGACCGGCTTGGAAGCGAAGATCTGCTGGTTGACCAGGTCCTCGACAGCCTTGAGCTGCTCAGAGGACAGAGCCTCGAAGTGCGTGAAGTCAAAGCGCAGGTGCTCGGGCGTCACCAGCGAGCCGGCCTGGGAGACGTGCTCGCCCAGGACCTGCTTAAGGGCGGCGTCGAGCAGGTGCGTGGCGGTGTGGTTGCGGCGCAAGAAGCCACGGCGCTCGGCGTCGAGCGCGGCGGTAACAGCGGCACCGACAGTCAGCGTGCCCTCGGCAACGTGGGCGACGTGAGCATACAGGCCGTTGTGGTTCTTGGTATCGGAAACGGTCAGCGAAACGCCCTCGGCGGAAAGCTCGCCGGCATCGCCCTGCTGGCCACCCATCTCGGCATAGAACGGGGTGCGGTCAAGCACGACCTCGACGTCCTCGCCGGCGGCAGCGGACTCGACGGACTCGCCGTTGCGCACGATGGCGACAACCTTGGCGCCCTCGATCACATCGTTGTCATAGCCGTCGAACTCGGTCGCTGCGACCTTGTCGGAAAGCTCGACCCACACGTCGTTGAAGCTGCCCCAGGCGTCGCCCTTGGCATTGGCGCGGGCGCGGGCCTTCTGGTCCTCCATGCAGGCAGTGAAGCCGTCCATGTCGACGTCGTGACCAGCGGTGCCGGCGATCTCGACGGTCAGGTCGATGGGGAAACCAAAGGTGTCGTGCAGCTTAAAGGCAACATCGCCCGGAAGCGCAGCACCCTCGGCAAGCGCTGCCAGGGCCTCATCCAGGTAGACGCGACCGTAGTCGAGCGTCGTGGAGAAGCGCTCCTCCTCGGAGGCGACGATACCCTTGACGAGCGCGACGTTCTTGAGCAGCTCAGGATAGGCCTCGCCCATCTGAGCGTTGACCTCGTCGATGAACTTAGTCAGGAAGGTGCCCTCGATGCCCAGCAGGCGACCGTGGAACACGGCGCGGCGGAGCAGGCGGCGAAGGACGTACTCGCGACCCTCGTTACCGGGCAGGATGCCGTCAGAGATCATGAAGTCGACGGCACGGGAGTGGTCGGCGATGATGCGAAGAGAACGGCTGGCGCCGGAGTAATCGTCGGCGTCATAGGTCTTGCCGCTGATCTCCTCGCCCAGCTTGATGAGGTGCTGCATCAGATCACCGTCGTAGTTAGCAGTCTTGTGCTGCATGATAGCGGCCATGCGCTCCAGGCCCATGCCCGTATCGAGGTTGCGGTGCGGCAGCTCCGGCATGGAGCCGTCCTCCTGACGGTCGTACTGGGTAAAGACGAGGTTCCAGAACTCAAGGAAGCGGTCGCAGTCGCAGCCAGGCTTGCAGTCGGGGCTGCCGCAGCCGACCTCCTCGCCCATGTCAAAGTAGATCTCGGAGCACGGACCGCAGGGGCCGGTGGGGCCAGCGGCCCAGAAGTTGTCGTCCTCGCCCAGGCGGGAGATGTGGTCCTCGGCAACGCCCAGAGAACGCCACACGTCGTGGGTCTCGTCGTCCTCGGTAAAAACGGTAAAGTACAGGCGGTCGAGCGGCAGCTTGAACTCCTTGGTGATGAGCTCAAAGGCCCAGGCGCAAGCCTGCTCCTTGGAGACGCCGCCAAAAGAGAAGTCGCCGAGCATCTCGAAGAAGGACAGGTGACGGCCGTCCTCGCCGATGCAATCGATGTCGTTGGTGCGGACGCACTTCTGGCAGGAAATCGCGCCGATCTCCTTCATGGTCTTCTTGCCCTGGTAGTACTCCTTAAACTGATTCATGCCGGCGTTGGCAAGCAGCAGCGAAGGATCGTCGGGAACGAGGGACGAAGAAGGATAGAGCTTAAGACCGCGCTCCTCAAAGAAGTTGAGGAACTTGGAGCGGATCTCGGCCGTAGTCATTGACGGGTAGTCAGCACTCATAGAGGGAATCTCCTCGGTTTCACATCGAAACAGTTCAAACGTAACGATATTACCATCCCGCAGCGCAAGTGCAAAAAAGAGGGCCGCCAAACAGCGACCCTCCAGCGAAAGTGCACGTTATTCAGTACTGTGCGATCCTTTGAAAAAGGACTGCTGTAGAATTACATATAAGAATCACCCGGAAGGAGCAATCGATGAAAAGTAAACGATTTGTCCTGAATGCACTTCTGGTACTAGCACTTTTAGCGCTCTTGGCCTTCTCCTGCTGGTACGCAAACCAACCAGCATTTGGCTACGTATTGTATGCAGTAATGTCCGGCGATAAGGCTTATTACACTCTACGCGCAATTGACGTTCTCTTTTTCTATGTAGCCGGCCCCTTATCAATCGCTTTGCTCGCGTTTATTGTCATTTACAACTTCAAGAAACGTTAATAGGGCCTATTTAGAATCCGAATCGTCCATGGAGCCGTCGATGCCGGTTTTGGTATCGTCGTCCGAGTTGGAGTCATCGTCCTTGGCGAAGGGATTCTTGAAGAAGCCCGTGGCATCGGGTTGCAAGCCCGAGAGCTTGATCCAAGGATTATCGAACTCGGGCTTAGGCATCGCTTGGGCCTCGGGCGCAGTCTCGTTGCCGATGAGCTCGGACTCGTAAATGAAGGTGTCGTCGCCGAGCGCGTCGTAGGCGGCGACCGGGTTGCCATCGGCATCGCGGTACGGTGTGCCCTTAAACACGGCGCCGTCATAGGCCACAAGCTGGCGGCCGGTCTCATTCTCGAAGTAGAACACGAAGATACCTTTGAGGGCCGCACAAAGCGGGATGGCAATAATCATGCCGATGGGGCCCATGAGTGCCGAGCCAATAACGAGCGCCGTGAGGCTCATGATGGGATGCACCTGCACCGAGCTCTGCATAACCTTAGGCGAAATCACGTTATCGGTGACGTTTTGCGCGACCATCGCCACGACGAGCGTCCATAACGCCAACATGGGGCTGAACATGAAACCGAGCACTGTGGCGATTGCTGCGCTCACCCAAGGACCGACGACTGGAACCAAATGCATGATGCCGGTAAAGATAGCCATGAGCGCCGCATACGGATGGCCGATGATCATAAAACCGATAAAGGCGAGGAAACCACCGCAGATGGACGTCACGACCATACCGCGCATGTAGCCGCCGACAGAGCGAGAAAGGATGGCGACCATAAAGCGGTACGAGGTCTCCTTCTCCTGACCGATGATGGTGCAAATCTCGTGGTGCATGCGAGGGTAGTCGCAGGCCATCCAGTACGCAAGCACCAGACCAAGGAAGATCACGAACAACTGCGAGGCCGTATTGGTGATGAGCGGGAACACACCGCGGCCAAGCTCGGCAGCGATCTGAGACACGTACCTTGATGCCACAGTAACAAGCGACGAAAGATTATCGTCCAAATACTCCTTGAGCGGCGTGTTGTTGAGCGTCTTGGCATGCGAAATCATCTCGTTGAGATCGCCACCCGCAACACGAAGCTGCTCGGGCAGACGGCTCAGGACTTCCATGATCTGACCAAAGAGAATCGGCGACAAGATGCAAACGACACCGACGAGCACGGCAACAACAACAATAAGCGCGATAAGCGAACCGATGCCGCGATTCACGCCATGGTGCTCGAGCCAGTTGGTGATCGGGGACATCACAAAAGCAATGATGGAGCCGACGGCAAGAAACTCAATAACCGGTGCCAGGATGCCCATAAGGTTAAAGATGACAGCAGCAATAACAATGCAGCCGACAACAGCCCAAATGCGCAGCGTCAGAATGCGGGTGTCGCGCAGCACGCGATCGGTTTGTTGGGGGTGCTCACTCATGAACGAATCATCACTCCGTCGGGGTCGATCTTGTCCTGAATCTTCTTAAGCGTGCGGCGCAGCAGACGCGAAACCTGCACCTGAGAAATACCCAGCTTCTTGGCGATCTCGATCTGGGTCATGCCCTTCACAAAGCGCAGCTCGATCACCTCGCGCTCGCGCGGCGAGAAATCGCGGATGGCTTCCTCGATCACCAGGCGGTCATCGGTAAAGTCGAGCTCGTTGTCATCGTCGGCGTAACGGTCGAGAATCGACGGCGCATCGTCGGAATCGGACGCACCAGGAGCCTCGATGGGCACCGAGGTATAGGCCGAAGACGATTCCATAGCCTCGAGGACCTCATCGACAGTCACATCTAGATACTCAGCGATCTCCTCAACCTTGGGCGAACGCTGCAGCTCGTTGGTAAGTTTGTCAGTAGCCTGGTTGACCTTGGCCGAGAGCTCCTGCAGACGACGCGGTACGCGCACGCTCCAGCCCTTGTCGCGGAAATGGCGTTTGATCTCGCCCAGGATAGTGGGTGTCGCAAACGTCGTGAACTCGAGTCCGCGCTCGGGATCAAAACGGTCGATAGCCTTGAGCAAACCCAGATAGCCGACCTGCATGAGGTCGTCGAGCGGCTCGCCGCGATTCTTAAATTTGTTGGCAAGAAACCTTACCAGGTTCATATGGGACATGACGAGCTGCTCGCGGGCGTCCGGATCACCGGTCTCCTTGTAGCGACGAAACAGCTCGCGGGTTTTCTCCTTGTCCCAAGCGGTCTTGCCGCTCCGGGAACGTTCGGTCATATTAAATATCCGCCTTGAGGTCGAGGGAAAGCGTCAGGGGCGCCGCAGTCTTTTCGTAGGAGTCGCACACGCTCGCGAGGATGAGCTCGGCATACACCGCAGCCTGGTCGTCTTCATCGACCGTAGCCTGGTCGCCAAAGGTAATAGTCATGCCAACGTGGGTCTCATCGACATCGAATTTGATGGTGATGTCATCGCAGTCGACCGCGGTGCAACCAAAGATGAAAGCCTCCTCGGCAGCCATGCGGATGTCCTCAATGCGATCGACAGACATAGAGCACAGGGCACCAACGTTGGCTGCCGTCATGCGCACAAGGCGAGCGAGACGCGGGTCACCGGCAACGGTCAGCGTGATAGGGCAGGTTGCTTCGCTACTCATCGCAGGACTCCTCAGAGGTCTCGGCGGGCGTATAGGTGTAATACTGAGCCGGCTTGGATACAGACTTCTGACCATCATCGTCGCCCGCGGCGGCCTCGTCCTCGCCAATTAGGACGCGCTCGGTAGGCTGCTCGGCCTCCGCAGCGGCAGCGGCGAGCTTGCGATCGGCGTCGGCTGCAGGAGCCTTCACCTTATTGAAGAGCTTCTGCACAGCACCGGCGGCAGAATCAGTCACGCTCGACACGGCGCTGCTGGCCTCGGCCACACTGCCCGTGACCTCGGAAATGTCGCGAACGACGGCCTCAACCTCAACAAGGTTGGACGTCAGGGCATCGACCGCGGTCTTGCTCGACTTAAGCAGCGGCTCCATCTGGGCAAGCGCCGGCGTAAGCTCATCGACAGCGCCATCGAGCTTTGCCACCACAGGCTGAGCCTCGGCGATGGTGTTGTTGAGGTCGTTCACGGTCTTATCGAGCGAGTCGACAACGGTGCGGGTCTTGCGCAGGGTAAGCGCGAGCTCAACGATAGCCCACACGCCGGCAACGGCGAGCAACAGCAAGGCGATTTGAATGGGACTCATACAAGCCTCCCAAAGGAATCGAAATACAGACGGTTTCCATGGTACCCCAAAGGGGACCGAACATGCCAAGAGCAGCAACGTGGAACAAAATTATCAGCAGCTACTTCGGTGCATTCCCGCTGCGGTCGCGTTCGCTTTGCTCTACGCGCCATTCTTCCCAACCGCGGCCAGCAGGCTGCCAGAACGCGCCGCGCTCCAGTCCCTCGGGCAAATAGCGCTGATCGACCCAGCCTTCGGGATAATCATGTGGATACTTATACACACCGTAATCATCGCTGCCCGGGCGATGGCGATCGCGCAGATAACTAGGCACCTCGCGAAGCCCACTAGAATGGATATCGGCCAGCGCCGCATCGATCGAAGCCTCACACGCATTGGACTTAGGCGCCAAACAAACATAGAGCGCAGCCTGCGCGAGGTTAATACGGCACTCGGGATAGCCAATAACCTCGGCAGATTTAAACGCAGCATGCGCTATAAGAAGCGCCTGCGGGTCAGCGTTGCCAACGTCCTCAGAGGCATGAATCATAATGCGACGGGCGATAAACTTAGGATCCTCCCCTGCATCGATCATGCGCGCAAGCCAGTAGACCGTGGCATCGGGGTCGCTACCGCGCATGGACTTGATGAACGCACTGATGATGTCGTAGTGCATGTCACCGTTTTTGTCATACGTAAAGCCGCGACGCGGGTTGGCAATCTTTACGTCATCCACGGTGATGGGATAGAGCTCCCCCGCCGACGGCGCTGGCGTTCCCTCGGTATCGGGACGCGTGACGGCAATCTCGCTCGCCAGCTCAAGTGTCGTCAGGGCCGAGCGTGCATCACCCGCGGCCAGCGTACAAATGGTCTTGACCGTATCCTCATCGGCCGAGAACTTACCGTTCAGGCCATGCGGAGCCTCGAGCGCACGCTCGATCAGCGTGGCTATGTCCTCGTCCTTAAGGTGTTCAAGTTCCACCACACGACCACGCGAGAGCAACGCCGAGTTGACCTCGAAGTACGGGTTCTCCGTCGTGGCACCAATCATAATGACGGTACGGTTCTCAACCGCATGCAGCAATGCATCCTGCTGTGACTTCGAAAAGCGATGAATCTCGTCGATAAACAGGATGGTGCGACGGTCGTACGTATTCAGACGCGTCTTTGCCTCGTCGATCACGCGACGCAGGTCCTTCACGGTACCCGTGACGGCGCTGACCTCGACAAACTCACTCTTGGTATGGTTGGCGATAATGTGGGCCAGCGTCGTCTTGCCCGTACCGGCCGGCCCGTACAGTATCACGCTCGAAAGCACATCGTGCTCGATCGCGGCACGCAACCATGAGCCCTTACCGACGGCCTTTTGCTGGCCCACATACTCGTCGAGCGAATTGGGGCGCATGCGCACCGCAAGCGGCGCATTCTGAAAGGAACGCTCGCGCGTCGAAGCAGAAAAAAGGTCGTCCATAGCCATCCCGTGCATCAATCAAAAAAGTTATCAACTAACAGTATACCTAATAGATACGAACTACCGTTCGTTAATATAGGTACGGTGCGGAAACTTCAATCCCGGAAACAGCTTGCTCGTGAGCTCGCAGAAATAACCGTCCGTCATGCTCGCAATGTAATCCACGACCGCCTGGTCCTTATCATTCTGCCAGGCATAGGCGCGATCGTAGTAGGAAAGCTGCTGCTCGATGCGCGAAATATGGTGTTTAAAGATGTACGAGGACTCGTCACCACTGTTTAGATCCCGCAGGCAACGGTCGTAGAGCTTTTCGAACGCCTCACGCAGCTCCACCTCGGAATCGCCTTCGATACCACCCTTGCTATAGATCTTCTCGTAGTTCTCGCGCTTGGCTCGGCGGATTTCCTCAAACAGGTCCTCGCTCATCTCGATGCGCGGCTTACCATAGCTGTGCTCAACGATATCGATGGAAGCGTGCGTGAGGATCCAACTGTTGTAGGCACCGCCCCGGCCATCATCAAAAGCGTCGGGCGAAAGCAGGCCAGCCGCGATCGCATCCTGGCGGTCGCGACCGACGTAGGCAAGAATATCCGAGATGCGAACGACGCAGCCTTCGAGCGTCATAGGACGCAGATGCTCAATTGCGCTATAGCCCGTGGCAATGCAATCCTCAACCGTCTGGTCAAACTGGTCAAAAGAACTCATGTCCGAGAGCTCAAACACACGCTGCTCGTACTCGCCGTTATGGCATAGCACGCCGTCAAGCGTCTGGAGCGACACGTTGCGGCCATACAGTGTGTCGAGCACTCGGACCGACTGCACGTTATGGAAAAAATAACGCCCCGTACGCTCATGATAGATATCGTTGAGGAAGCGCTCGCCGGCATGGCCGAAAGGCGTGTGTCCCAAGTCGTGACCCAGGCCAATCGCCTCGATCAAATCGCAATTGAGCCCCAAGGCGCGACCGATATCGCGCGCAATGCGGGAGACAAGCTGCACGTGCAAACCGCGGCGTGACAGATCGTCATTGCTACGGAAGCTAAAGACCTGCGTTTTACCTGCATAACGGGTGTACGACGGAAGATGAAGTATCTTTTCGGTATCGCGCATAAATGCCGGACGCATGAGCGTGCCTTTGTCGGCAGCGCGATCAATACGACGAATGACCTGATCGTCGTTGCAACGATACGGGTTGACGACACCCGAGGCGCGGTCGGCGGCAATACGCTCGACCAGATCGGGCGACAACGCCGCGGGAATGCGATCCATGCGCGCCTTGATGGCGGCTGTTTCTTGATTAATTGCCATGGCATGCTCCTTAAAAAGGGCGCGCAAACGGTTACACCGTACTACCCACGCACTCGATTATGGCAAAAATCGGCACCAAAAACGGGAGCAATGGCAGGGAGCGCGATTTTGTGAAGAGGCAGGAGAGGGCAAGGACCAGGAGCGCGACGGCAAATGCCACGATGCCGCCCAGAGGGTCAAGCGTGCAAAGCGCGAAGAGCGCCTTGACGTCCCCCATGCCGATGCCGGGGGCGTGGCGAAGGCGCCGCCAGAGCGACTCAGTGAGCACAAGGGCAAGGTAGACGATGACCGCAAGACCGGCGTGGTCAAGCGCCGTGGTAACGCCCTTGTCGAGCCAGACGCCTGCCAACGCCGCCACCGCACACACGCCGGCAAGCTCATTGGGAAACCGTCGCTCACGGGCATCAACCAAAGCACCGGCAAAGATGCAAATCCAAAATGGGATGTAGGGCATCGTGCACCTCCTTGGGCAGCTACTCGAAAGCAAAAACCACCACAAAAGTGCCTGTCCCCTTTGTGGTGGTTTTGGTGGTGGTTATTTGGCGCCTTGCATGACCTCGTCGAGGGTAACGTTGACGGCGTGCTCCGTCGGGACCCAGTCGACCTTTAGGAACAGGGCCGCCACCGTGATGGGAATATAGCTGAACATAAAGATCGGGAAGGTAAACAGGTTAGTCACCAGACGCCACTTTTGCGCGCAGTGAATATGCTTGTACTCAAAGATAGTCGTGAGCAGCGCCAGGATAAAGAAGGTCTGGTACATCATGGCAAAGGTCATAATGAGCGACGCGGCACAGGCCTGCATCTCGACTTCGGTAGCCAAAAAGCCGTGCGAGAGTCCACCCACGATCAGGAACGTCGCATTGGCGAGCATCGAGATGAGCGACAGCAGCATACCCGGGGCGATCGTCATGAACATGTCGTAGGCGGCAAAGCGATGGTAGCGGAACGTCGATTTGACAAGATGCTTGCCATAGGTAAAAAAGACCTGGTAGAAGCCCTTGGTCCAGCGCATGCGCTGTTTCCAGGATGCCTTGAACGTCACGGGCTGTTCGTCAAAGAACTCCGCCGGCGCATAGCCAATGCGAATGCCGTGAATGGCGCAGAACGTGGTGAACTGAATATCCTCGGTCAGCGTGTGGAACTGCCAGCCGTGCATGCCCTCGATAACGCTGGCGGAAATGAGGTAGCCCGAACCCGAGACAGCGCAAGAAGTCTTGCAGATATTGCGCGCGTTGTTGAGAAAGCGCGCCTCACGCAGGTACCAAGTGGCATTAGCTGCCGAGATCCACGAGCTGCCGAAGTTCTTGGAGTTACGATAGCTCGTGACCACGTGGAATCCCTGGTCAAAGGCATCGTTCATCTTGGACACGTAATCGCGGGAGATGACGTTATCGGCATCGAAGATAAAGTAGCCCTCAAACGTGTCGGGATACTCGTTAAGGATGCGATCAAAACCAAAGTCCATGACCCAGCTCTTACCCTTGCGGGCCAGGTCGTTGCGCTCATAAACGATGGCGCCCGCCTCGCGCGCGAGCTGCGCCGTGTTGTCGGTGCAGGCATCGGCGACCACGAAGACCTCGATAAGCTCGGACGGATAATCCTGATCCTTGATGGAGCGAACGAGGTTGGCGATCACGGCCTCCTCGTTATGCGCCGCGATAAAGAAGGCATAGCGGTGAAGTTTTTTGGCCTTGGGAGGCGCGACCTCGCCACGAAGAGCGCCAATGACAAAGAAGACCACCTGGTACAGAAAGCAGACCGTGAGCAGCGTAACCACAATCTGGTTAAAGATCACGATGGGCGTGTTAGTTTGTAAAAAGGCGAGCATGCAGGCTCCCGAGAACGCGTTACGTAAACAACCGTATATCATACCGCAGGCTTACCGAGTTCAAGAAACCACCTAATACCGGCTAGGCTTCGAGAAGGCCAAGCTGCGGGACGATGTCGTCGCCGGCGGCGGTGCGGCCAAGCGAGCGCGGGGCCAGGTCGTCAAGAACCGCAGCAAGATCCCAAGGCAGCTCGTCGCGGCATTCGATGCGCTCACCCGTCACGGGATGGTCGAATGCGACGCGCCAGGAATGAAGGAATTGCCTGGTCAGACCCTGATCGGCACGCGCATCGCACTTACCGTAGAGCGGATCGCCCACGCAGGCGTGGTTGATATGGCGCATATGCACGCGAATCTGATGTGTGCGGCCCGTAAACAGGTGGCACTCGACGAGCGTATAGCCGTCGTCGAAACGCGTGGAATCGAAGCGCTCGAGGACTTTAAAGGTCGTAATGGCCTGACGGGCAAAGGGGTCGTCCGAAACCGCCATCTTGACGCGGTCGCGCGTAGAACGGGCGATACCGGTATTGATGGCGCCCTCGTCCATGGCGATGTGCCCGTGAACGAGCGTGATATAGCGACGATCGAGCGTGCGCGTGCGAATGAGATTTTGAAGCGCGCGCTGCGTGTCGTCGTCCTTTGCCGCAAGCATGAGACCCGAGGTATCGCGATCCAAACGATGCACGATCCCGGGGCGGTCCTCACCCTGTACGGTACCAAGATGGTCGATGCCGCAGTGGTAGACCAGAGCGTTCGCAAGGGTGCCGCTCTCGTGGCCATGGGCGGGATGGCACACCAGGCCCCGCTGCTTGGAGAGCACGATAAGGTAGTCGTCCTCGTAGCGGATATCGAGGGGAATGGCCTCGGGAATCACGTCGGTCGGGTCGTGCGGCTCGGGCAAGTCGACCGAGATGCGATCGCCGGCGCGTACGGCGCACTTTTTAGAGAGACAAGTCTCACCGTTGACGGCAACGGCGCCTCCCTCGATCAGATGCGCGCAGGCAGAGCGCGTGGGACAGCCATCGTTGGCGCCCAAATAGGCGTCAAGACGCTGACCAGCGGAATCGTCGGCAACAAGAATATGGATGTCGGCCATTAACGCTCATTCCTTTCGCGAATCTTGCGGGCACTCTCCCCACGCTGCTTGGCCTTGCGCTTAGCGCGGGCCTCATCACGGGCATTGAGCTCGGCAGTCGCATCAACCTCGCGGGCCGCGGGGCTCAAGAACATGTATCCGAAGAGGGCGAGCACGACGCCCAAGGTAATGCCGATATCGGCCACATTGAAGACGGGGAAGTCGATGAAGGTGGTGGCAATAAAATCGGTCACGAAGCCAAAGGCCAAACGATCGATAGCGTTGCCGATAGCACCGCCCGCAACCATCGCCATGCCCACAACCTCAAGATGGGCGAGCTGGGGTGCACGAATGAGGTACGCGGCAATAGCGACAATGACCGCCAGCGCCAGCACGGCAAACGCGATGCCATGCCCCTCGCCCATGCTAAAGGCAGCGCCGATATTGCGGACAAACAGGAAGTCGATCACGCCGGGGATGACGGTCACATGCAGTGCATCGCCCACGGCACGAACCGCAAGCTTGGTCAACTGGTCAACAAGCAGCACAACGAGCGCCACCCCACCAGCAACACCCAACCGCCAACGCAAAGGCGGCGTCATATCCCCAGCACGACCCAAATCAATCCCCTACCCTCAAGAACATCGAATTACGTTTAATACAAAGAACTATCTTATATTGCCATACGCAGAACGCACGACATATCCACCAACGCAAGCGAAATAACCAGCTAAAAACGAAAGCGACATTCCGAATAACGGAATGTCGCTTAATAGCTTTCGACTAAAAACGCAAGTCGAAAGAAAGCCTCTAGCTCCAGCAATGGAAATGCCGCGTTATCGTCACCAACAGCGAAAACGTCCCTAAGCGAGCAAGGTGACGTGAAAGAGGAGGGAAGCGTACTTTGGTACGCGACCGACGATTGAACGTCAGATTGCCGCTTAGGGGCGTTTGCAGCGTCGGTAGGTTACGGCGTTCTACGAACGCCGTAACTTACAGCGCGTCAGCGCAGCGCTTGCAGATATGCGCGTGGCCGTTGTACTCGCCGACGGTGGTGCGGTAGTTCCAGCAACGATCGCAGCACTCGCCCTCGGCAGCATCAATGCAGACGGAAAGCTCCTCGCCCTGGGTCAGCTCAACATCGGAGACGATGTAGAACTCGGCAAGGTCGACGGCCTTGTCGCCGGTCAGCAGCGCGTACATCTCGGCAGGAACGACCGCCTTAACGCGGACCTGCTGGCTCTTGGTGAAGGTGCCGGCGGAGCGGGCATCCTCGAGGGCCTTGGTCACGGCGCTACGGAGCTCGAGCGAAGCCTCGAGCACGCCCTCGAACTCATTGGCCTCGTCGATTGTGATGGGCGACTTGTACCAATCGAGCAGCGCGGCGTACTTCTGGTGATCGACGCAGCCGGCGGGCGCATAGGCCATGGCCTCGTCGACCGTGTAGGACAGGATCGGCTGCAGGTCGCGCATGAGCATCGAGAAGAGCTCGGCAAGCACGGTCTGGGCGCTGCGGCGCTCGAGCGAGCCGGGCTTGTCGCAGTACAGGCGGTCCTTCAGGGCGTCGAGATACACGTTGGAAAGCTCGGTAACCACGAAGTCATAAAGCGCACGGTAAGCGCGCGGGAACTCGTAGCAAGAGTAAGCGTCGTCGACCTCGGCCTGAACCTGGGTCAGACGGGCAACCATGAGCTTGTCGAGCGGCAGCAGGTCGGCAAAGGCGACGCCGTCGGTCTCGGGCTCAAACTGACCCTCGAGCTCGGAGAGCAGGAAGCGCAGCGTGTTGCGGAAACGACGGTAGGCATCGGACGTACGAGCGAGAATCTCGTGGTCGATGGAGACGTCAGAGCTGGTGTCGACGGAGGCAACCCACAGACGGATGATATCAGCGCCCATCTCGTCGCAGACCTTATTGGGGTCGATAACATTGCCGAGCGACTTGGACATCTTGCGGCCCTGACCATCGAGTGTGAAGCCCTGCGAGACGACCGCCTTGTACGGAGCATGGCCGTTGGCACCCACCGAGGTGAGCAGCGAGCTCTGGAACCAACCGCGGTGCTGGTCGGAGCCCTCAAGATACACGTCCGCCGGGTACTCAAGCTCAGGGCGATACTCGCAGACGGCCTTCCAAGACACGCCGGAATCCCACCACACGTCGAGGATGTCCTTATCGGCCTTGAGGTGATGACCGCCGCACTTGGGGCAGACGCAGGCCTCGCCCAGGTAGCTCTCGGGAGCGTCGGTGAACCAGGCGTCAGAGCCCTTCTCGTGGAAGAGCTTGATGACGGCGTCGAGCGTAGCGTCGTTCATGACCTTCTCGCCGCAGTCGGCGCAGGTGTAGCTGGGGATAGGCACACCCCAGTTGCGCTGACGGCTAATGCACCAGTCGGGACGCTGCTCGACCATGGCGCCGATGCGGTTGGCGGCGTGAGCCGGATACCACTTGACGTTCTCGCGAACCTCCTTGCCAGCCTGCTCACGCAAGCCGGTCTTGTCCATCGAGACAAACCACTGGTCAGTAGCACGGAAGAGCACCGGGTGTTTGCAGCGCCAGCAGTGCGGATAGCTGTGCGTGATCTTCTTCTCGAGGACCAGGGTGCCGCGCTCGCGCAGGAACTCGATGATGTGCGGGTTGGCCTCATCGGTATCCATGCCGCTGAAGGGACCGCCGGTGCCAAACTCCTCGCCGGTGTAGAACTTGCCGTCATCATCGACCGGCATGCAGATGTCGGTAATGCCCTCCTTGAGGCAGGCAAAGTAGTCGTCGACGCCGTGGCCGGGCGAGTTGTGGACGATACCGGTACCGTCATCGACACCGACGTAATCGGCCAGCAGCGCCACGCCCTCAACACCGTCAAAGATCGGCTGCTTGTAGTGGATGTGGTGGAAGGTCTCGGCGGGAACCACATAGGGCTTACCGTCGACCATAACCGGGGTGTACTCCCAACCAAACTCCTCGCAGCACTTGGGAGCCAGGTCCTCGAGCATGACCTCGGCACGACCCTCGTGCTCAACGGCGACATAGGCGGCGCCGGGCTTGAGGGAAACTGCCTGGTCGGAGGGGATGGTCCACGGCGTGGTCGTCCAGATGATAAAGTCAACCGGGCCGTCGAAGTTCTCGAGGCCGGCGGGCTTGGAGGTCATCTCAAAGCGCACGAAGATGGACGGGCTCGTCTCGTCGGAGTACTCAATCTCGGCCTCAGCAAGTGCGGTGTGGCAGTGCTTGCACCAGTGAACCGGCTTGTGGCCGCGATAGATCATGCCCTTGTCGAACATGGCCTTGAAAACCTCGATGTCGGCGGCGTCATGCTGGTGATAGAGCGTCAGATAGGGGTTGTCCCAATCGCCGAGCACGCCCAGGCGACGGAAGCCGGCCTTCTGCAGCTCGATGTTCTCGACAGCGAACTTGTTGCAAAGCTCGCGGATCTTAGCCGTGGAGGTCTGGTTGAACTTCTCGGTGCCGAGCTTCTCCTCGACTTTATGCTCGATCGGCTGGCCATGGCAGTCCCAACCGGGGACATAGGGAACCTCATAGCCCTGCATCATCCAGTAGCGGTTGATCATGTCCTTGGAGATCTTGTTCATGGCGTGGCCGATGTGGATCGGGCCGTTGGCGTACGGAGGGCCGTCGTGCAGCACGAACTTCTTGTGACCCTCGTTCTTCTTCAGAACCTGCTCGTAGACCTTGTTGTCCTGCCAGTCCTTGAGTCGCTTGGGCTCGGACTTGGAAAGACCGGCACGCATGGGAAAACCGGTTTTGGGCAGATTCATCGTCTGCTTGTACTCGTTTGCCACGGTACCCCTTTCATGTCGTGGGCGCGCACGCCCGTTGGGCACCAAAAAAGCGCCCGTCCCTACAAGCTGGGACGAAGCGCCACAAAAACGGGCTGTATGCCCGCAAAAGCTCTTCGTTTAACCACCCAGCTTAGATGCCCTCGCCCGCGTATTCGCGCGCTCGCATCCGTTACTCGGCTGGCCTGTATCGACGACCATCTCGGCGATATCTACTAAGACGTGCCTGCGCGGCACGTCCGTTGGGACCGCAGCTCCGGGGTGATTTTCATCGGTCGCATGCACGGGTTCTCAGCGCTCCCCGCTCTCTGTGGCATGCGGACGGCCGACTACTCGTCCCCATCAACGCTTATGCGGAGTATGCTAGCACGTTCCGCGCCGGCGAAAAACCCTCAACACTGGTTTCATACGTAAGAAATTTCTCGTGGTCGTTAGCCTTCTCTAGGAGCAAAATACCTGAAAGCACTTTAACTAACGAAAGAAGGCTGCCATGCGCACAATCGGAATGAGCGACTACACCGTCGGCGAGGATTGCTTTACCGAGCTGCCCGCCGCACTGGCGGAGTACGGCGCGAAGAAAGTCGCCATCATTGGTGGCAAGCGAGCCCTAGCTGCGGCGCTGCCGGGCATCGAGGCGGCGCTTGAAGGTACCGACGTCGAGATTCTGGAGACGCGCGTCTACGGCACCAACAGTACGCGCGCCAATATCGCCAAGGTCGTGAACTCCCCCGCTTGCCAGCAGGCAGACGTGCTTATCGCCTGTGGCGGCGGCAAGGCACTCGACACCGTCAAGACAGCGGCAATCGAGCTCAAGAAGATTGTCTTTACGGTGCCGACGATTTGCTCTAACTGTTCCGCCGCGACCGCCATTGCCGTCGTCTACAACGACGATGGATCGCTCGAGGGCTATTCGTACCCCAACCGACCGGCGCACATCTTCATCAATCCCAAGATCATCGCCGAAGCTCCGGCGGAGTACTTCTGGGCCGGCGTGGGCGACGCCCTGTCCAAGCAGCCCGAAGTCGAGTACGCCACGAGCGCCGGCGACCTGGAGCACACCGCCGGCCTTGGCCTGGCTCTTGCCCACACCTGTTCCGAGCCGCTGTTTACCTACGGTGTTCAGGGTCTTGAGGACGTTCGTCAGAATCTGTCGAGCGAGGCCGTCAAGCAGATCGCGCTCGACATCGTGGTCAACACGGGCTATGTCTCGAACCTGACCAACCAGAACGATTACTACTACAACTCGAGCGTGGCGCACGCGTTCTACAACGCCACCTGCAGCATTCCGCGTGAGGGCACCTACCTGCACGGCGAAGTCGTAAGCCTGGGCGTGCTGGTGTTGTTCGCCTACACGGGCGACACCGAGAACCTTAAGCGCTATGCTGACTTCAACAAGCAGATGAGGCTGCCCGTAACGCTTGAGCAGGTCGGGCTTTCCGAGACCGATATCCCTGCCCTGTGCGAGCACGCGCACGCCACCAACGAGTGGAAGCAAGGCAACCCGGAGCCCTTCACCGACGAAAAATTCGCCGCCGCCATCAAGGCCGCCAACGCCTACGGCCACACGCTCTAGACCCAGGCCAAAACCACCACAAGGGAGCAGCACCTTTGTGGTGGTTTTTTTGCTCCAGCATGCTGGGGTCGAACTCGCTAGCCGGGATCACGCGATAACCGTGGCGGAGCAGTAAATCAACGAAGACGCCGTTGCCCGCCGTAAGGGTGCCGCTGAATGTTCCGTCGTAGATGCGACCCGCGCCGCACGAGGGACTACGGTCCTGCAGGATGCACGCGGCGATCTCTTCCGGCCCGCCCGCCTGCTCGCACATATCGAGCGCTCGTTGGGCACCCAGGCGAAACTCACGATCGACCGAGGCGCCCTCGCAGGTACGAACCTCGCCGTTCACAATCTCGGACGGCTTGCGCGGTGTGGGCAGACCGCCAAAGACCTCAGGGCACACCAACAGGACCTCGGTCCCTGTGCGTTCGCACGCTTCGACCAGCTCGCGATGGTAGTTATCGAGCCCGTTATACTTGCAGCTCTCGCCCATCAAGCAGGCGCTCACCACAATCTTCATTTCCATCCCTCTCAAGCAAAACGCCCCATTTGAGAAAGCTGCTCAAATGGGGCGTCGGCGTTTACTGGCTCGGCCGCGGCTTTACTGCTGCTTTGGCATCAGCGGATTTTCGCGCGTGAGGAGATTCATAAACTCCTCGCCCGTGATCGTCTCCTTCTTGTACAGATAACGAGCCAGCTCGTGGAGCTTGAACTTGTTCTCCTTCAGGATCTGCAGGGCGCGGTCGTGCGCATCCTCAATCAACTTGGCGACAATTGCGTCCACACGCTCGGCCGTACCGGGGGCGCAGGTGAGCGACGTATCCTGGTTGAGGTACGCATTCTGGACGGTACCGAGCGCCATCATGCCAAACTCGTCGGACATACCAAAGCGCGTCACCATGTTGCGGGCGAGCTTGGTGGCCTGCTCGATATCGTTGGCGGCGCCAGTCGTCATCTCACCAAAGATGAGCTCCTCGGCCGCACGGCCACCGCAGTAGACGGCGAGCTTGTCCAGGACCTCCTGGCGTGTGGTCAGGAAGCGCTCATCCTCCTCGACCTGCATGGTGTAGCCCAGAGCACCGCTCGTGCGTGGCACGATGGTGATCTTCGTGACCGGCGCAGAGCCCTTCTGGCGAGCGGCAACAATGGCATGGCCGATCTCATGGTAGGAAACGACCTGCTTCTCGTGGTCGGAAAGCACCGTGGACTTACGCTGTTGGCCGGCAATGACGACCTCCACCGACTCCTCGAAGTCGTCCTGGGTTGCACGCTTGCGACCTTCGCGAACGGCGCGCAGGGCGCCCTCGTTGATGATATTGGCCAAATCGGCGCCCGAGGCACCGGGCGTGGCGCGGGCAATCGCGGTCAGATCGATCGGCGGCTGGGTCTTCACGCTCTTGGCGTGCAGCTCAAGGATATTCTTGCGACCGGTCAGATCGGGCAGCTCGACGGGAATGCGGCGGTCAAAGCGACCGGGACGCAACAGAGCCGGGTCAAGGCTGTCGGGGCGGTTAGTGGCAGCAAGGACGACGATGCCCTTGTGGTTATCGAAGCCGTCCATCTCGGTCAGCAACTGATTGAGCGTCTGCTCGCGCTCGTCGTTGCCGCTAAAGCCGCCGCCATCGCGCTTCTTACCGATGGTATCGATCTCATCGATAAAGACGATACACGGGGCCTTTTCCTTGGCCTGCTTAAACAGGTCACGAACCTTGGCGGCACCGCGGCCGACGAACATCTCGACGAACTCAGAACCCGAAATGCTAAAGAACGGCACGCCCGCCTCGCCGGCAACAGCCTTGGCAAGCAGGGTCTTACCAGTACCCGGAGGACCGACAAGGAGAGCACCGCGCGGAAGCTTGGCGCCGATCTCCTCGTAGCGCTGCGGATTCTCCAGAAAGTCGACGACCTCCTTGAGGGACTCCTTGGCCTCTTCCTGGCCGGCGACGTCCTTAAAGGTCACGCCAACATCCTTGGAGGCAATCACGCGAGCGCCGGACTTGCCCAGTCCGCCGCCGCCAAAGCCGCCGCCAAAGTTCATCGACGGGCCGTCATCACCCATGGCCTTCTTCATACGGCGGTTGAGCCACCAACCGATAAGGAAGAAAATCGCCATGGGAAGGATGAGTGTAAGAAGGTAGTAGGTCATCAGACCCGAGTTTTTATCGGGAACGACCGACTCCAGGGACGCACCGGATTCAAGCACGCGATCGGTAAAACCCGCATCATTCGGCACGCCGGTCGTCTTGTAGGCGATATTCTCGTCCTCGCCCTTCTTGGTGTAATAAATCGTGTAATCATCCGTGTTGTACTCGACCTTGTCGACGCTTTTCTTATCGAGCGCTTTGACAAACGTCGAATAATCGGTCTTCGTAATCTGCTGCGTGTGACCGATGTTGGGGAACAGAACGGTCGAGAGCACGAGGTAGACGACGAAGGCGATGAGCACGTAGAGGATCATATTCCGTCTACGTTTGTTGTCATCCATCTCCATCTGCTTGAACTCCATCTACTGGGGTTGATAATGCTATCTAGAATACCCAACCCGGACGGCGATAAACCGACGCCGGGCACGAAAGGACAGAGATGGCATCACTGGAAGTCGGCAAGGTTCAAATCTATACGGGCGACGGCAAGGGCAAGACGACGGCTGCGCTGGGGCTCGCGCTGCGCGCCACGGGCTATGGACTTAACGTGCTCATGCTGCAGTTTGCCAAGAAGCTACACTGCGCCGAACACGATGCCGCACCGCGCCTGGGACTGCGCATTGTACAGGCCGACCGTGACACGCCCGAGGCTTGCGCCGCACAGATCATGGAGCTCGCACGCGAGCAGATATCACAGGTCGACGTTCTGATTTTGGACGAACTCGGCGAGGCCATGCGCCGCGGCTTCGTGACGCGCGAGGATGTCGAAACGTTGATCGCTATAAAGCCAGCCACCACGGAACTCGTGCTCACCGGCCGCGGACTGCTGCCCCTCGCTGATCTCGCCGACCTGGTCACCGAAATGCGCCCCGTCAAACACTACTTCGACGAAGGCCTCCTAGCCCGACAAGGCATCGAATACTAATTGATCCAAAGGGGACGGAGGAAAACGGATCATCGACATCAAGACGGAGAGAAATGATCCGTTTTTCTCCGTCCCCAAGGGATCATTTGGCAGTGGCGCGGCCGAGCCAGTTGCCGCTATGGTGGTAGATGGTGAACATCGTGGCGGTGATGAGCCAGGTTACAGGGTAGACCAGCAGCAGGTGCTCAAGCGACGGATCGAACGGCATAATCGCAAACACCCAGATCACCCTGAGCACGACGGTGCCAAAAATCGTGAGCAGCATGGGCTGCAAGCTCACGCCGGCACCACGAATGGAGCCCGACGCGTTTTCGATAATCGAGAAAATCGCGTAGAACGGCGCAATGAAATGAAGAATCGTCGTGGTATACGCCGCAATCGAAGCATCGTCGACAAACAGACGCGACAGAGGACCCGAGAACACCAGCAGCACGGCAGACAGGCCACCAATGAGCATAAACGACAGCACGAGCGACGTATGGTAGCCCTTGCGCATGCGCTCGTAGTTGCGCGCGCCAAAGTTCTGTGCCGAGAACGTGGTGATCGACACGCCAAGCGCCTCGGTAACCATCCAGACAATGCCATCCAAACGGCCCGAAAGACCCCACGCCGTGGTGACATCGGCGCCAAACGAGTTGACCGACACCTGAATCAAAACGTTGGAAATCGAATACGCAGCAGACTGAAAGCCAAGCGGCAGACCACACGAGATCATGCTCTTACAAATGCCAGGATCAATGCCGAGTTTGGACAGCGAAAGCCGCCACGCACCCGGTGCGTGCATCATGCGAATCACGATCATCGTGGCGTTGGAGCAAATGGTCAGCGCCACCGCGATGCCGCAGCCCAGAGCCTCCATATGAAGCACGGCAACGAAGATGACATCCAGCACCGCATTAACAAGGCAGCCGGAAGCGATGATCACAGCAGGTCCGCGCGTGTCGCCCACGGCGCGCAGCAGTGCCGTACCCATATTGAGCAGCAGCGCCGCAACCATGGCGGCAAAATAGCAACGAGCATAGGCCACGCCCTCGGCCAATAGCTCATGCGGCGTGTTCATAAGCACCAGCATGGGCTCAACGAACACTATGCCAAGAATCGAGAAAACGATACCGCCCACCAGCGCGAGCGTCATGGCCGTATGGACCGAACGGCTCAGTCGCTCATCATCGTGCTGGCCAAAATACTGACCGGTAATGACCGCGCAGCCGGCGCCGACGCCAACGCAAAAGCCAATGCAGAGCTCGGTGAGCACCATCGTGGCCTGAATGCCGCCCAGTGCGAGCTTGCCGCCAAACTGACCGACGATATAGGTACCGATAAGCGTGTAGGCCTGCTGAAAAAACGAACTAAAAAAGATGGGAACGCACAGCGAAAGCAGCTGCTGCCAAATAACGCCCTGCGTTACATCGATAGCCGTAGATTTCTTAGCCACACGCCCTCCCCACCAGCATACGTCAAACAACAAAACGGCAATTTAAGGCCAAAACCAATAGCAGCTTAGCACCGACCGGCGTCGACCGAAACACCCCGAGTCAGAGCCCGGTGCGAACTATCTGCTTAGTGATACAAACCCGGCTGGTAGTGATACTCATTGCTCACATGCGGGCACAGCTGCCAAAAGGCGACGGCACTCGCCGCGGCCACGTTGAGCGAATCGACCCCGTGCGCCATCGGAATGCGCACGGCCCGGTCGCAGCCCGCGATGGTCTTGGCGCCCAGGCCAGCACCCTCGGTGCCCATAAAGATTGCCAGGCGGTCAATCTCCTGGAGCGCGGGATCGTCCAGCGAAACGGAGTCGTCCGTCAGCGCCATCGCAGCGCACGAAAAACCGGCTTCGTGCAGCGCCGCCAGGCCGTCGTGCGGCCATACGCGCGCCTCGCTGCCAATACGAGTCCACGGCACCTGAAACACCGTGCCCATGCTCACACGAGCCGAGCGACGATACAGCGGATCGCAGCACGTAGGACTGACCAAAATACCGTCAACATTCAACGCAGCCGCCGAGCGGAAAATCGCACCCACATTAGTATGGTCGACAATACCCTCGAGCACGCACACGCGCACCGGACGCTCCCCCGCAGCTTTTACGACGCCGTCGAGAAACTCATCAACCGGAATCTGCCGCGGGCGACGAAACGCCGCGAGTGCACCGCGCGTCACGTTAAAGCCCGTCAACTGCTCCATGAGCTCCATGGAGGCCACGAACACAGGAACCGGACCTGCGCCCTCGCGCGCAACCAGGCGCTCAAACAGCGGCATCATCTGATCGAGCCAGCGTTCGCCCAAAAGAAAGCTCACCGGCTGGTATCCGGCACGGACCGCGCGCTCAATAACCTTGGCACTCTCGGCGATAAAGATGCCCTTTTGCGGCTCCAACACGCAGCGCAGCTCGCGCTCGGTCAGTCGCACGTAGGCATCGAGCCGCTCGTCCTCGAGCGAATCAATTCGCAGAACCTCAACGGCATCAGTCATAGCAGCCTGCCCGCACCCTTCTTTACAGCACATCTATACCAAACGAGGCGACGCTAAGCGCCGCCCCATGCATTCAATCAACCCGATGATACCGTTCGCGCCAGGCGATTTACGCCCCAACGCGACGATACGTCACGAACTCATAATCGACACCTTCGTCGCCCTCACCCGCGGCAATCGTGGCAACCCCGCCAGCCCGCGAAACTTCCCATGCAGGATCGGCATCCAAATTGGGAAAATACGTGTCCACGGGATGGACGCAGTGGTTATGCGTGACCTCGGCCTCCACGCAGTACGGCAAAAATTGCCGATAGACATCGCCGCCGCCGATCACCCACGCAACGGGCTCATCGGCAACCGCAGCGAGCGCCTCGTCGATGCTATGCACCACGTCGACGCCCTCGGGAGCAAAGCTCTCGTCGCGGGTGAGCACGATATTGCGGCGGTTCTTGAGCGGACGCCCACCGGGAAAACTCAGCAGGTTCTTGCGCCCCATAATGACCGGGCAACCTTTGGTGCACGCCACAAAATGGCGCATGTCGGCGCGATTAGACACCACCATATCGCCCTCGCGCCCAATGCCCCAGTCGTCACACACGGCGACGATGGCAGAAAGCTTACACGTCATGAGCGCCACCTACACCGCAATGGGAATGTTCTTGACCTGCGGGCCGTGCTCGTAGCCCTCCACGATGAGGTCATCGGTCGTAAACGCGTAGAAATCATGCACGTCGGGGTTAAGCGTTACCTTAGGCGCCGCAAACTGCGGACGCTCGATAAGTTCGCGGACGATATCGACATGACGGTCGTAAATGTGGGCATCGGCAATCACGTGCAGCAGCTCGCCGGGAATCATATCGACCGACTGCGCGACCATCATCAGCAAAATGGCGTACTGGCACACATTCCAGTTGTTGGCGGCCAAAATGTCTTGGCTGCGCTGGTTGAGAATCATGTTGAGTGTGGGCTTATCGTCCTGCGGGCGCTGCGTCACGTTATAGGTCACGCTGTAGGCGCACGGATACAGGTGCATCTCGGACAGGTCGCTAAACACGTAGGTGTTGGTCATGATGCGGCGGCTGTACGGCGTGTTCTTAAGGTCGTACAGCACGCGGTCCATCTGGTCAAAGTCACCCTCGGCATAATGGCTTTTCTGCCCAATCTGGTACCCGTAGGCCTTGCCGATGGAACCGGTCTCGTCGGCCCACTCATCCCAAATATGGCTGTTGAGGTCGTGGACGTTATTTGACTTCTTTTGATAGATCCACAGAATCTCGTCCATGGCAGACTTAAGCGCCGTGCGACGCAGTGTGAGCGCAGGAAACTCCTCACGCAGGTCGTAGCGAGCCGTAACGCCAAAGTTTTTAATGGTATAGGCAGGGGTGCCGTCCTCCCACACCGGTCGGACCTTTTGGCCCTCGGTGGTGGTGCCATGGTCCAAGATATCGCGGCACATGGTTACAAACTGTTGATCAGCCTTGCTCATTGACCCTCCTGTCAGTCGCCTATAAGCGAATTTCATTGTAGCCCAGGCGCACGCGACCCCACAGCCCAAACATAAGCCCTCATTTTCTGACATATGCCAGAAATTCCTTGCGCATATCCGCACGTTCGATATTCTATTGTTGACATATGTCAGATTAGGAGCATGTATGGCAGGAAGACGAGAAAAATTACGCCGCGTTGGGATCATCCCCGAATATCGCGGTTTTACCCCCGACGGCCTTGCCAGCGGAGATGCCATCGACATGACGGTCGACGAACTCGAGGTCCTGCGCCTATGCGACCTGGAAGGCCTCAATCAGGAGAAAGTCGCCCAGTGCATGGGCATTGCCCGCGCCACGGTGGCGTCAATCTGCAGCCGCGCGCATCGCAAGGTGGCAAACGCGCTGGTCAACGGGCGGGCGCTCAGTATCGAGGGCGGCAATATCGCATACTCCCCCATCACCACGACGACGGCCGCATGGCCAGCAAAGGAGGTCGGCACCATGAGGGTGGCAACGACGTACGACAACGGCAACATCTTTATGCACTTTGGCCGCAGCGAACAGTTCAAGATCTACGACATCCAGGATGGCAAGGTGCTCAACGAGCAGGTCGTAGGCACCGGCGGCACCGGTCACGGCGCCCTGGCGGGCCTGCTTGCCAACGGTGGCATCGACGCGCTCATCTGCGGCGGTATCGGCGGCGGCGCCATCAACGCGCTCACCCAGGCCGGCATCACCGTCTATGCGGGCGCCCAGGGCAGCTGCGATGCCTGCGTCGAGGCCCTCATTGCCGGAACGCTCGCTCAGACCGGCGAGGCCACCTGCGACTGCCATGGTCATGACCACGAGCACACCCATGAGCATGGCGAGTCCTGCGGCTGCCACGGTCATCACGACCACGACGGACATGAGGGCTGCAGCTGCCACTAGCGGCAAACCCGCGCGTCAGAACGCTTCCGCACATGCAACAACCTGCAAACAAACGGCGAAGGCCGCCTGGAGTACCATCCAGGCGGCCTTAGCAACACACGACTCAATCAGTCGTTATTTTTTATTGCGCATCTGCGCTTCCATCTGACGCAGCAAATCCATATCGGACTTAGGACCGCCCGTCCCAAGGCCGCCCATGCCGCCCAGACCCATGGCATCCAGACCGGGAATATTGGGCATGCGCATCTTTTTGCCCTTCTTACCCTTTTTGCCCTTCTTGCCGCCGGCTTGCGCCTGATTGGCCATCGTGCGCATGCGGCCCATCATCTTGTTCATCTCACCCCACTGCTTCATAAGGCTATTGACCTCAGTGGGGGTCACGCCAGCGCCCTTGGCGATACGCGCGCGACGCTGGCCGTTGATGATAGAGGGACGCAGGCGCTCCTCCTTGGTCATCGACATGATGATGGCCTCGTTCTTGTCGAAGATGCCCTCGTCCAAGTTGCCGCCCATCTGGTTGAGCGCACGCTGACCGCCGGGGAGCATGCCCAGAATGCCCTTCATGCCGCCCATCTTCTTGACGGCCTTCATCTGGTCGAGCATGTCGTTCATGGTAAAGCCCTCGCGCAGCATGCGCTCGGCGGCCTCGAGCTGCTCGGCATCGGCCGCCTCCTGGGCCTTCTCGATGATGCCGACAACGTCGCCCATGCCCAAGATTCGCTTGGCCATGCGGTCGGGGTAGAACGGCTCCAGCGAATCGGGCTTCTCGCCCATGCTCACGAACTTGATGGGCTTGCCGGTCACCTGGCGCACGGAAAGCGCGCCGCCGCCACGGGCATCGCCGTCGAGCTTGGAAATGATCACGCCGTCAAAATCGGTGCGCTCGGCGAAGGTCGAGACGACGTTGACGATATCCTGGCCGGTCATGGCATCGACGACCATCAGCACCTGATCGGGCTTGACGGCCTTCTTGATATCCACGGCCTCCTGCATCATCTGCTCGTCGATCTGCAAACGACCGGCGGTATCGACGATGACTACATCGCGCAGGTGGTCGACTGCCTCCTGGATGGCACCCTTGGCGATATCGACCGGGTGCTCGCCGTCGCCGCGGAAGACCGGCACGCCGATCTCTCCACCGAGTGTGGCCAGCTGGTCGGCAGCGGCGGGACGGTAGACGTCGCACGCGGCGAGCAGCGGCGAGCGGCCCTGCTTCTTGAGCTGGTGGGCCAGCTTTACGGCCGCCGTGGTCTTACCGGAGCCCTGCAGACCCACGAGCATGATGACATTGGGGATGCGGTTGCTAAAGACGAGCTTGCTCTCGGTGGAGCCGAGCATCTCGGTGAGCTCGTCGAGCACGATCTTGACGACGTTTTGCGCCGGCGACAGCGACTCCATGACCTCGGCGGTCATGCAGCGCTCCTTGGTCTTGGCGACAAACTCCTTGACGACCTTGAAGTTGACGTCGGCCTCAAGCAGCGCCATGCGAATGTCGCGCATGGCCGAGGTGATATCGGCCTCGGTCAGCTTACCCTTGCCGCGCAAGCGGTCAAATGTGTCGTTGAGGCGATCGCTCAGGGAATCAAACACTGGTTACTCCTTAGTTGGACTCGCCCACCAGGGCGCGGCAGAAATCTTTGGCATTGAACTCCTGCAGGTCATCGACCTGCTCGCCCACGCCCACGCGCAGGATCGGGAGCTTGAGCTTCTCGGCAACGGCCATGGCGATACCGCCCTTAGCCGTTCCGTCGAGCTTTGTCATGATAATACCGTCCAGACCCAGCGCCTCGTTAAACTCGAGCGCCTGGTTCAGACCGTTTTGGCCTGTCGCGGCATCGATCACGAGGACGACCGAGACAGGCATGGGGCCGGCGGCCATATTGGCGGCGCGCTTACGCGTCACGTTGACCACCTTGGCAAGCTCACGCATGAGTTCGGGGCTCGTGTGCAGACGGCCGGCGGTGTCGATAAGCACCAGGTCGCTGCCGCGCTTGTCGGCCTCGTCGAGCACGTCGTAGCAAACGCTTGCCGGGTCGGAGCCGCGGTCGCGCTTGATGACGGGGACGCCTGCGCGCTGGCCCCACACATCGAGTTGCTCGATGGCGGCGGCGCGGAAGGTATCGGCCGAACCGATCACGACGTTCTTGCCGCGGGCAGCCATGGCGCTCGCGATCTTGCCGACCGTGGTGGTCTTGCCGGCACCGTTAATGCCCACAAACAGCACGCAGCTCGGCGTGTCGGCGAACGGATCTCGCTCGGCGGGCACAAAATGTTGCTCGAGCTGCTCGGCCAGGGCGCGACGGAGTTGCGGGGCGGTCTTGAGGTTCTTCTTGGCCGCGGCATCGCGCAGGTCATCGGACACCTTAATCGCGACCTCGGCACCCATGTCACCCATGACGAGAGTGTCCTCTAGGTCCTCCCAAAAATCCTCGTCGACCTCGCCGCCAAAATAAAAGACCTCGTTGAGGGCCTCGCGGCTGCGCTCAAGTCCGCGCGAGAGAGCATCGAAGAATCCCATTATGCATTCACGACCTTTCCGGTTTCACGATCGAGTTTTTGCGAGACGACGCGGCTGACGCCGTCGGCTTGCATCGAGACGCCGTAGAGGACGTCAGCGTCCTCCATAGTACGGCGCTGATGCGAGATAACCAAGAGCTGCGTATCGGAACGCAAAACATCGAGCGCGCCGATGAGCTTGGACAGGTTGGCGTCATCGAGCGCCGCCTCGACCTCGTCCAGCACATAGAACGGCACCGTACGCGTGCGATACACGGCAAAGAGCAAGGCGAGCGCCGTCAGGCTCTTCTCGCCGCCCGACATGAGCATCATCTTGGTGATGCGCTTGCCGCGCGGCTGCGCCACGACCTCGATGCCCGTCTCGGCAGGATGCTCGGGGTCGGTCATCTCCAGATGCGCCTGGCCACCCGGGAACAGCATGGCGAAGATCTCGCGGAAGTTCGCATCGACCTTCTCAAAGGTCACCAGGAAGGCCTTACGCATCTTGCGGTCGATGGCCACGGTGATCTTGGTGAGCGCCTTACGCGCGCTCTCCAGATCGGCCAGTTGCTCCTCGATGTAATCGGCGCGGCGCTTGAGCTGCTCGTACTCCTCCATGGCAACCTGGTTCACAGGGCCCAGGTTGTTGATTTGGCGCACGAGCTGGTTGAGCTCACGCTCGGCGGCGTCGCGGTCGGTAGGCGCAGGAAGCATGAGCGCTTCCTCGAGCACCGTGGTGCCATCGGCGGTAATAGCCTTGATGGCCGCCTCTACCTGCACCTCGAGCTTGCCGCGTGCGACCTTGAAATCATTTTGCGTTGCCGTGGCGGCATCGACCCGCTCCTTGGCGCGGGAGACCTCGGCCTTGGCGTCCTCGATGGTCTTCTTGAGCGAGGCCGAGTCCGCCTCCTCGAGCGAAGCCTGGTCACGCAGGCGCGCGGCCCAATCCGACGCGCGCTCCAGCAGGGCCGAATAGCGCTCGTGCATGGGATCGACGCGCAAGCGCAGCAGCTCGAGTGAGCGCGAGGCTTGGCGTGTTCCGCGGATACGGCGGTCGATGCCCTCCAGGCGATGCTCCAGGTCGGGCACACGGCCCTTCAGCGAACGCAGACGCTCGCTCGTCTGGGCCAGGCGCACCTTGGCATCGGCGAGCTTGCCGGCTGCCTCGGAATCGTCACGGCGCACGCGATCGAGCTCGTCGTTGGCTTCGGCAATCTGGAGACCCAAGTCGCTTGCCTGCGCACGGGCCTCGTCACGCGAACGGGTGAGCTCGTCAACGCGCGGGCGCGCAGCGCGAACGGCCTCGGCGGCCTGCTCGCGGCGCTTGGAGATGCGCACGCGCTCGACCTCGGCATTGTTGGCGCTTTGCTCCAGGCGGCCGATCTCGGAGAGCAGCGAGCGGCGCTCGCCCTCAAGACGGGCGATCTCGCCGGCGGCATCGCCCTCGGCGGCACGCGCCTCCTCGGCGGCCGCATTGGCCTCGACGACCTGATCCGACACATGCTCAAACACGGCAGCCAGATCAGGCTCCAGGCCCTCTAGCTCACGAATACGACGCTTGCGCTCCAGGGCACCCGAGGCCTCGCCGGCATCGAGCCCCACGCGCACCAGGCCGCCACAGCTCACGCGGGCGCCATCGGGAGTCACATAGGTCACGCCGTCAACGACTGGTGCCGTCAGCGCGGCAGCCAAGTCATCGACCACGTAATAGCCGCCGAGCAGGGCCTCGACAACCGGGCCATACCCGGCGCGCACGGACAGGCGATCGACCAGACGAGAACCGGCAGCACCCTTAGCAGCAGCAGAGCTGCTCACACTGCTCGCCACCAGCAGTGCCTCGCCCGAGGCCTTCTTTTGGTCCAGAGCCGCACGACCGGCACGCTCAAGCGTGGCGGCGTCATCAAACAGCAGGGCATCGATATCGCCGGCAAGCAGCTGCTCGACCAGGCCCTCGAGCTCACGAGGAGCCTCGAGCACGTCGCCCAGACGACCCGAGACATCATCGCCCATCGCGCCCATCAGACGGCTCACCAGCGGCGAGCTGTCGGCCATGCGGGCATCGAGCTTCTTTTGGCTGGCAAGTTCCGAGCGAACCTCGGACAGCTTGTTGCGCGCCTCACTCTCACGATTACGCAAGTCCTTCAACGCCGCACGGGCGACCTCGCTAGCCTCGCGCGCATCGACCTGGGCTTGGCGAGCCTGATCGAGCGCGCCTTCGAGCTCCTCAGCACGGTTGCGGCGGCTATCAAGCGATGCCGTGACCTCCTCGAGCTGTTCGTCGATCTGCTCCAGGCGCGAGGCGTACATGTTGTCCTCGACCTCGGCGTTGCTCAGCGAGTCCTTCACCTTGGCGAGCTCGAGCGCGGCGTTATCGGCCACACGCTGCACATCGCGCTGCTCGCGCGTGAGCTGCGAAATCTGATTGTCGAGCGCCACGCGACGCTCGTGGAGCTGGGCGGCGGCAGGACCGGCGGCATCAACGTCGTCCTGGGCCTGCATGTGCGCACCGGTCACTTCCTCAAGCTGGGCACGCGCATCCTCGAGCTCCTCGACAACGCGACGACGCTGATGCTCAGAGCTCGAAATCTGGCCGCGCATGTCGGACAGGCGCGACACCATGTTGTGGCCCTTTTCCTCGAGTAGGCGCATGTCGGAGTTGATGCGGCCGACCACGTCTTGCATATGACGGCGCTGCTCGCCCAGATCACCCACAAACAGGCCCTTTTCCTCGAGCATGACTTGGAGCTTCTCGAGCTCGCGCTCTTTTTCGCCCAAGCGGTATTGCGCAAGCTCAAGCTCGGCAGCGCCCTCCTTGGAGCGGCTCTCCAGGTCGTTCCACTGCGACTGCAGCGAACGAAGCTCGTCGACGGCCAGCATCTGCGTAAGCTCGTTCGCACGCGAGGACAGCTCTTTGTACTTGCGCGCGCGATCGACCTGACGCTCCAGCGGCCGCAGCTGGCGGGCGATCTCCTTATTGATGTCGCGGGCACGGGTCAGGTGCTCGTCCATCGATTTAATCTTTTTGAGCGCACGCTCCTTGCGGCGCTTGTGCTTGGAGATGCCGGCAGCCTCCTCGATCAGGGCGCGGCGCTCCTCGGGGCGGCTCTGCAAAATGGCGTCGAGCTTGCCCTGGCTGATGATGGAATGTGTATCCTTGCCCAGGCCCGAATCGTGCAGGATGTCCTGAATGTCCATCAGGCGGCACGGGCTCGAGTTGATGAGGTACTCGCTTTCGCCCGAGCGGTACATGCGACGGGTAATGGCGACCTCGTCAAAGTCGACGGGCAGCATATGGTCCGAGTTATCGAGCACCAGCGTAACCTCGGCAACACCCACCGGCTTGCGAGCCGACGAGCCCGAGAAGATGACATCCTCCATGGCCTGACCGCGCAGCTGCTTGGCGCTCTGCTCGCCCAGGACCCACAGAATCGAGTCGGAGATGTTCGATTTTCCCGAGCCGTTGGGACCGACGATGACGGTCAGGCCCGGCTCAAATGACATATGGGCGCGGTCGGCAAACGACTTGAACCCTTTGAGCGTGAGGGACTTGAGATACACGGTTCCTCGCTTAAACAGGCTTCTTGTTGAGAATCACGCCGTTGGTGGTGTAGCCCATGCGGTCGAGTGCCTCGAGTGCAGCGGCTCCCTCGGCCTCCTTCTTGGAGGAACCGGTGCCGCGGCCCTGGCGAATACCGTCAATGAGCACCACGGCGGTAAAGGTGGGCGCATGCGCGGGGCCCTCGGAGCCGACCAGCTTATACGCGGGAGGCTCGTGGCCGTCTGCCTGCACGCACTCCTGCAAGAACGACTTGGGGTTCGCGGGGTGCTCGGCACGCTCGGTGGCCAGGTGCGGCTTAAGCGTACGGTGGATAAACTCCGCCGCAGCATCCCAACCGGCATCCAGATACAGCGCGCCCACGAGCGACTCATAGACGTTCTCGAGCGCCGAGTGCAGGCCGCGGGCGCCGGTACCGGTCTCGGAGGCGCCAAAGATGATGATGTCGTCGATACCCAGCTCGTGCGACACCTCGGACAGCGTGGCGCCCGAGACAAGGGAGACCTTCAGACGCGTGAGCTTGCCCTCGTCAAACTCCGGATAGGACTCAAAGAGCGAACGGGCCACGACGGCACCCAAAATGGAATCGCCCAAAAACTCAAGGCGCTCATAGCTGGCAGAGACCGGCTGACCTTCGACGGCCGAGGGATGCGTGAGCGCCGCGCGCAGCAGCACCTTATTATTGAACTCATGGCCCAGGATCTCCTGGGCGCGCGTGAGTCGTTCAGACAAAGCCAAGACTTAGGCCTCCTTGGCGTTTTCGATCGCGTCGACGGCGTCGGCGACAGAGTTGAGCGACAGCAGGATCTCGTCATCGATTTCGAGGTCGAACTCGTCCTCGATGGCCGTCACCAGCTGCAGACGCTCGAGCGAGTTGGCATCGAGGTCGTCAAAAGTGGTCTCGTCGCTAATGTCGGCGACATCGACACCCAGCACGTCAGCGGCGACTTCGGCGATCTTATCGAAGATTTCGGAGCGGTCCATAGCGCTTCCTCTCGTATTGCGTGAACATCAACGCGCTGGCACCGCAAGTGCAGCACCAAGACACGGTTTTGATTCTACCCCACGACACAGGCCGCGAGGCACATAACAGCGCTCTAACTCGCTCCTACAAAACGATGCCATCCATAGAGTTGGCGACGTTCTCGACAAGCCCGGCGCGCACGGCCTGAGCCGCGGCAAGCGTACCGTTCTTGACGGCCTCGACCGACGTGGCACCGTGGCCGATCAACACGACGCCGCGCAGGCCCAGCAGGATCGCGCCGCCCTTGGCGTCGCCCGAGAGCTTTGCCTTGATCTCACGCATCTGCTTTTTGATGAGCAGCGCGGCGATCTTGGTACCGAGCGAAGCCATAAAGGCACCCTTGAGCTCTTGAAGCAAAAACTTGGCGGCGCCCTCGGTCGCCTTGAGCGCGATGTTGCCCGACATGCCATCGGCAACGACGACGTCAAAGTTACCCGAGGTCAGGTCGGTGCCCTCGCAATTGCCCACAAAGCCGGGAACGGCGGCCTTCATGGCAGGGAAGCACGCCTTGGTAAAGTTGGAGCCCTTCTCGTCCTCGGTGCCGTTGGCAAGCAGACCCACGCGAGGATGCTCGATGCCCAAAACCACGCGAGCATAGGCAGCACCCATCTGGGCAAAACGCACCATGTCGTCGACCTCGACATCGGGGTTGGCGCCCATGTCGCACAGCACCGTCAGGCCGCCGGCGCGATTAGGCAGTGCGTTGGTCAGGCACGGACGGACCGGCTGCTTCTTGCCCTCTGCCAAATACCTAAACGGCGTGACGTAGGCCGTGGCGGCAGCGGTCATGGCACCGGTCGAGCCGGCCGAGAAAAACGCGTCCGCATTGCCCTTCTTAATGGCACGGCACGCAAGCACAATCGAGGACTTGCGCTTGGTCATCACAGCGCGGATGGGATCGTCCTCCATGCTGATGACGTCGGGGGCCTCCAAGGCCTCCACGCGGGCATGCGCTGCGGCAAAGGGGTTGACGATTTCGGCGGGACCGACGGCCAAGACCTCGATCTCAGGATCTGCCGTAAGCGCAGCCTCGATACCATCGAGGACAACCTGGGGCTTCTCGTCTCCGCCCACAACGTCTACACAAACGCGAACGTTACTCATTTCATATACTCCTTATACAAAAATGGCCGACTCATTGAGCCGGCCATTGTGGTTCCAGTTGGAACGGCATCGCATCCAGAGTATACAGTTACTCGGTAACGATAACCTCGCGGTCCTTGTAGAAACCGCAGCTGGGGCACACGTGATGCGGGAGCTTGACAGCGCCGCAACGGGGGCACGTGGACTGAGCCGCAGCCGAGATCTTCATGTTGGCGGAACGACGGGTATGGGTGCGAATACGACCCTGCTTTTGTTTAGGTACGGGCATAGTGACCTTCCTTATGAACTATCCAGTGTGGCGATTACGCGCAAGTAGCGATACTACCACAGTTTTACTCGTCAAGCTTGAGATTCTTCAATGCTGCAAATGGATTTTCCGTGGCAGCGGCCCATTCGGCCTCCGCCTTGGCGGCGCAATCGCATTGCTCGACGTTGAGATTGATGCCGCAGGTGGGGCAAAGGCCGCGGCAATCGGGCTTGCACAGGACAACGAACGGCGTGTCCATGACGACCGCGTCGTTGATGGGCTCGCCCAGATCGACAATGCGATCCTCGCCCAGCAACTCGTAGCCGTCTTCGTAGGCCTCGGGGTCCTCGGGCTCGTTAAAGAGGTAGAACTCCTCGATCTCGCCTGCGATATCAAACGATGCGGGCTCCAGGCAGCGATCGCACTCGCCGGTGGCGTGAGCGCGGACCATGCCCGAAAGCAGAACACCGGTACCGGCGTTGGTAAAGACCACGTCGTAGGAAATGCCGTCCTGCAGCTGGTACTCCTTCTCGCCCACCGTGTAGGTGGCGACATCGACCTTGCCGGTCAGCGGATAAGAGTCTCCGGGAAACTCGAGCTGCTCGGAAAGATCGACGGTTACGCTCGGGAACTCAGCCATTACCACTGACCGTTCTGCTGGGCGGCGCCCTCGTTGAGCTGCTGACGGCAACGAGTGACGGTGCCGGTCAGACTCTTAAGGTTCTCCTCGAGGTGCGTAAAGACCTGCTCGGCGTAATCCTCGGCGGCATAACGCGTCTCGCGCTCGTACTGCTGGGCACGGTCGCGGATGTCGTCGGCCTGCTGCTGGGCTAAGCGGACGATCTCCTGCTCACCGGCAATGGTGAGCGCCTGCTGCTGAGCATCGGCAATGATGGAATCGGCCTGAGCGGCGGCGGAGGCCATAAGCTCCTCGCGCTCTTTGAGGATACGGCGGGACTTCTGCCACTCCTCGGGATAGCTCATGCGGATCTCATCGAGGATGTTAAAGAAGACGTCGGCGTCGATAACCTTCATCTGGGCGTTCTTGCCGAACGGCGTCTTAGCCTCTTCGATGAGCCCCTCGAGCTCGTCGACAAGACTCACGATCCTGTCGCCAGGAAAATTCTCGCCCGGCATCCGGTCTCCTTTCATAGGTAACATATCATCGTGTTAGTTTACCACATGCCACCAGGCAATAAAAAACGTCACGAAAAGCGATGTTTGAGCGCTTCGACCACGTTGGGCGGCACAAACGTCGACACGTCGCTGCCAAGCGACGCGATCTGGCGCACCACCGAACTCGAGATATAGCCGTACTGCGGAGCACTCATGACAAAGATGGACTCCAACTCGCTATCCAGGCGATAGTTGAGGTCGGCCTGCTGCAGCTCATACTCAAAGTCGGTCATGGCGCGCAGACCCTTAACGACGGCACCCGCCCTCTGTTCACGTGCAAAGTCGACCAGCAGGCCGGTGAAGGGCAGTACCTCGACGCCGTCCAAATCACCGAGGGCCTCGCGGGCCAGTGCCACGCGCTCGTCGAGCATAAAGGTGGTACCCACGCCGTTTTTACCCTGCGATTCGGCCACGGCGACGATCACGCTGGGAAAGATGCGGCGAGCTCGGCGGATCACGTCGATATGGCCAAAGGTGATGGGATCGAAGGTGCCCGGGACGATCACGCGGTTGATGGTGTCATTCATGGGTGTCCTCCGAAGGCGCATCCTCGTCATTTTCGTTCTCGTCAGCATGATCGTTCTCGTCCTCGGCCACCCAGCGCAGCAAGTCAACCGAGGTAATGCCGTAGCGCTTCTCTCGCACGGTCTTAAAACAAGCCGGATGAGCACCTGCATCGGCTGCGGCATGCTCAAACAGGGCAAAGGCCCCGGGCGCCAGCAGTCCCTGCTGGGAAAGATTTTGCAGCAGCTCCTCGACCGGCTCGGCGCCAAAGGCATAGGGCGGGTCGAGCAAGATCAGGTCAAAGGGACCACCCGGCACACGGCCGCGCGAGGCGCTCGCCAGCACATCGCCGGTAACGACACGCCAACGCGAGCGGTCGCGGCACAGCGACTCGATATTCTTAGTGATCAGACGGGCGGCATTGCGATCGATCTCGAACGTGGTGAGCGAGCGGGCGCCGCGCGAGAGCATCTCGACACCCAGGGCGCCGGAGCCGCCAAAGGCATCCAGCACGCGCACCTCGTCCAGGTCAAAGTCGAACGCCGACATGACCATCGACGCGCACGCCTCGCGCACGCGATCGGTCGTGGGACGGGTGACATCGCGCCCGCGCGGCTCCTCGATCTTGCGGCCGCGCCATTCACCGCCGATGATTCTCATCCTCCGCTGACCTCCTTAAAGATATGTCGATAGCGCGTGGCGACCGCATCGCGCAAGGGACGCGTCGCCACGGAGTCAAGGTTGCAAGCATACCGCAAGAGCTCGACCGCGTCCAAATGGGCCCATTCGATAAGATCCTCGTCGGCGTCTAGGTCCACAAAGCGCAGGGTCACGCCGCCATGCTGACGGTAGCCAAGAATCTCGCCCTCGTGGCGCAGGCGCAGGTCCATCTGGGCGAGCGTAAAACCGTCCGAGGTCTTTTCGAGCGACTGGAGGCGGTCTTGTGCCGCCGACGCGCCGCCGTTGCCCTTGGAGTGCGTCATGACCAGGCAGGTGCCCGAAACGCTGCCGCGACCCACGCGACCGCGCAGCTGGTGCAGGGCCGCCAAGCCAAAGCGCTCGCCGTTCTCGATAACCATGACGGTGGCGTTGGGCACGTCGACGCCCACCTCGACCACCGTGGTCGAGACGAGCACGTCGATCTCGCCGCGCTTGAAGGCGTCGATCACGCGGTCCTTCTCCCCCGCCGGCATGCGGCCGTGAAGGCGCTCGATGGTAAGTCCCGGCAGCGCCAGACGCAGTCGGTCGAGCTCGGTTGCCGTATCGTGCAGCGGCACGGGCACGGTCACACGGCCCTCGTCGTCACGAGCGATACCAGGAACATCCTCAAGCTCATCGGCCGAGTCGCTCGGCTCCACGAGCGGGCAAATCACGTAGGCCTGCTGGCCCCTTGCGTGGGCATCGCGGATGGCGCCGTAGGCCAGGTCGCGGCTCGACTCGGTGAGCACGCGCGTCGTAACGCCCGCACCCGGAACAGGTCGATGGCGAATGATGCTCGTGTCAAGGTCGCCGTAGACCGAGAGCGCCAACGTGCGCGGGATGGGCGTGGCCGTCATAACGAGAAGGTCGGCACCCGGGCCCTTGGCACGCAGAGCATTGCGCTGGCCCACACCAAAGCGGTGCTGCTCGTCGATGACGACAAGCGACAGATGCTTAAACGCCACGTTGTCCGAAAGGACCGCGTGGGTTCCAAAGAGGACGTCGAGCTCGCCCGATTCCAGCTGCGCATGGATCTGCTCGCGCCCGGCCGCCGGCGTGGCACTCGTCAGGAGCGCCCAAGACATGCCAGCCTGGGAGAGCAAGGGGCCGGTCTTATCGGCATATTGGCGCGCCAGCACGCCCGTAGGCGCCATAACGCAGGACTGAGTGCCCGAATCGGCCGCGACAGCCAGCGCGCAGGCGGCGACGGCCGTCTTGCCGGTACCGACGTCGCCCAGTAGCAGGCGGTTCATCACGCGCCCGCCATCGCACATGTCGTGCAGGATGTCTTGGAACGCGGCCTCCTGCTCGTCGCTCAGCGAAAACGGCAGGGCTTCCCTGAGCGCCGCCAGGTGCTCACCCGCGGCGTGGGCGTAGGGAGCGACTTCGACCAAGCCGCCGTCGTTGCGCAGGCGCAGCGCCAGCTGAAGGTAGAGGCACTCCTCGTAGGCAAGCCGTGCGCGCGCGATATCGCGCTCGGCCATACTCGATGGAAAATGAATTGAGCGCAGCGCACGGGCATTGCTCATCAGGCGGCGCTTGACGCGCAAGCGTGCGGGAATCGGGTCGAAGGGATTGCCGACGACCTCGAGTGCGCCGCTAACGATGCGGCGCATCCACGCCTGGCTCACGCCATCGCTCACGTAATGGACCGGCAGAATGGTGCCCGCGGCACGCCCACCCTCGAGCTTTTCGAAATGCGGAGAGGCCATCTGCTTAAAGCCGTAGGCAAACTCGACCTTACCCATCACGGCCAGGCGGTCTCCCTGCTTAAACTGCTGGGCAATCCATGGCTGACGGAAAAAGGCGACTTGCAGCACCCCCGTCTCGTCCACCAGCGAGACCTCAGTCACCTGCATACGCGGGCGAGGCTGCTTTTGGACGATACGATCGACCGTGGCGACAATCGTGCAAACGGTACCGATGGGAGCCATCTCAATGGACCAGGAGCGCGTAAAGTCGAGATATCGATGAGGAATATGGAGAAGGAGGTCCCCCACCGTCCGAATTCCCAGACGGCGAAGGGCCTCCTCACGTTTACCCGAAACATATTTGAGTCGCGCGATATCCTCGTCGAGCGCATTGCTCTGGGCAAAGCGCTCCGAGACGCGCGGCACGGAGCACAGCTCGGACATAGCCAGATGCCTACTCGATCGAGAAGATCACGGGATAGAGCGGCTGCTCGCCACGATGGGCATCAATCTCCAGGTCGGGCTGAGCCTCCTCAATGGCGTCGACGATCTCCTGGAAGGCCTCATCGGACAGCTCCTCGCCGGCCAGAATCGTCAGCGCGTCGCCCTCCTCTTCCTCCTGCATGCGGTTAATGCAGTCGAGCGTGACCTGCTTCACATCAGAGCCGACCACGTCGATGGAGCCAGCAATGATACCCATGACGTCACCGGAGTGAATCGGAGAGCCGTCAGAGGCGCTGGAATCGCGCACGGCACGGGTGACCTCGCCATCGCGAACCTCGCTGATGGCGTCGACCATGGCGGCAACGGCGTCCTCGAGCTCGGAATCGGGCAGGACTGCGAACAGCGCGGAGAACGCCTGCGGGACGGTCTTGGTGGGAACGACGGCAACCTTCTTGTCGGTGCAGGCAGAAGCGGCAGCCTCGGCAGCCATGCGGATGTTGCCGTTATTGGGCAGGATGATGACCGAGGTCGCGTTGACCTGGTCCACCGCGCCCAGCAGGTCGGCGGTCGAGGGGTTCATGGTCTGGCCACCCGAAACGATCACGTCGACGCCGAGGGACTTGAGGATATCGGCCTCGCCGGAGCCGGCGGCAACGGCGACAAAACCCAGCGCCTTGGCGGGCTCGGCGGCCTTCTCCTGGTCCTCATGAATCTTGGCGGTACGGTCGTGGGCCTCCATCTCCATGTTGTGGATAAAGACCTCGTAGATCTGACCAAGCTGCAGCATGTGCTCGAGCACCAGGTTGGGCGTGTTGGAGTGCACATGGATCTTGTAATCGGGGTAAGCACCCACGAGCAGCTCGCAGTCGCCCATGGAGCCCAGGAACTTAAGGCACTCGTCCTCGTCAAACGGGGCATCGGCCTTAAAGAGGAACTCGTTGCAGTAGCGGAACTCCGAGCCCTCCCAGTCGTCGTTGGCCTCGATCTCAACGCGACCAAGGGCCGCGTCACGGGCAGAGCCGGCTGAATCAAACGTGGCGGAGAAATCCTCGACAACGGTGCTGCGGCCAAGCGCGGCGGCAACAAAGTTCTCCAGGAAGATGGCAAAGCCAAAGGCGCCGGAGTCGACCACGCCGTTCTCCTTCAGAACGGGCAGCAGATCGGGCGTGCGGGCGACGGACTGGTAGGCCTCGACGACGATGGCATCGAGCGCGTCCTCGGCCGAGAACTTCTTCTTTTCGCACTCGTCAGCCTTGGTCGAGACATCACGCAGCACCGTGAGGATCGTGCCCTCGATGGGCTTACGGACGGCCTGGAAGGCGACCTTGACGGCGCGACGGAACGCGAAGGCGATGTTGGCGGACGTGATGGGCTCATCGGCAGAAACGAGACCCTCGGCAACACCGCGCAGGATCTGCGAGGTGATAACGCCGGAGTTGCCGCGGGCACCCATCAGGGAGCCGTGTGTAATGGCGCCGGCGATGGCCTCCATGTCGGCATCGGCAGGAAGGGCGGAAAGCTCCTTGGTCACCGAGGCGAGCGTGAGCGACATGTTGGTGCCGGTATCGCCGTCGGGTACGGGAAAGACGTTGAGCTTGTTGATCTCCTCGGCCTTGTCGGAAACGGCAGCCGCAGCGATCGGAAAACAGGTGCGAATGGTCTTTGCAATCATGGGTATTTGAATCTCCGTTTTCGGATGCTAGTTCAGACGGCTCTTGAGCGCGTCGATGTGAATGCCAATCTTAAGGCTGGCGGGATCGATCTGGGCGATTTCCTGCAGGGTGAAGGCAACGGAGCTCGAAAGATTGTGGCAGACGGACTTCATATTGACGCCGTTCTCGAGCACGACGTGAAGATCGACCGCAAGGCCGTTCTCGTCGGCGGAGACAAGCACGCCCTTGCGGAGGCGCTGGCCGGCAAGCAGGCGCACGCTCTCGGCGCCCTGGAGCTGTTCGGCCATACCGACGACGCCGTAGCACGTCATCGCGGCATAACCGGCAATATCGGCAATAACGTCGTTCGAGACGCTCAGGCTGCCGTTAATGGTCTCAGACACAAGAATCTCCTTATCTGGTGCTCGCGGCACCATCTCGTGGGAGCAATCATTGCAATATTCTACAACGACCGCGCCATGTTGATGTGGTGGGTCGCGGGATTACATCCTCGACACGAAATGTTGATATGGCAACGTTCGCGCCAGACGATCGCGGCATGAAAAAACCCGCCGCATAAGCGACGGGTTTTACAACCTGGCTCCCCGGGTAGGACTCGAACCTACAACAGCGCGGTTAACAGCCGCGTGCTCTACCATTGAGCTACCGAGGAATTTAAAAGCCCAGCGGAATGGGCTGGAAAATTCTGGCTCCCCGGGTAGGACTCGAACCTACAACAGCGCGGTTAACAGCCGCGTGCTCTACCATTGAGCTACCGAGGAATAGGTGCGTGCTCTCAAGCAACGAAGTTTATTATACGGACGAATCAGCTTAGGGCAAGAACTTTTTTGAGAATTTTTCCGACCTAGTCATTGGGGACGTCCCCAATGACTACATGAAAGCGCCCCCAAGCGGATGAACTTGAGGGCGCCTCTTGCTTGACTAGCTTTCGATATAGTCCTTCAGCTTGCTGGAGCGGCTGGGATGGCGGAGCTTGGCCAGGGTCTTGGACTCGATCTGGCGGATACGCTCGCGCGTGACGCCAAACTCGCGGCCGACTTCCTCGAGCGTACGGGGATGTCCGTCGACAAGGCCAAAGCGCAGCTCGATAACCTTGCGCTCACGATCGGCAAGCGAGTCGAGCACCTGGGTGAGCTGCTCTTGCAGCATGGAGAAGCTGGCGGCATCGGGCGGAACGATAGCCTGGGAGTCCTCGATGAAGTCGCCCAGCTGGGAATCCTCTTCCTCGCCGATGGGGGTCTCGAGCGACACGGGCTCCTGCGAGATCTTCTGGATCTCGCGGACGCGGTCGGCACTCATGTCCATCTCGGCACCGATCTCCTCGGGGGTCGGGTCGCGACCCAGGTCCTGGAGAAGCTGGCGCTGCACGCGGACGAGCTTGTTGATGGTCTCGACCATGTGCACGGGAATACGGATGGTACGGGCCTGGTCGGCGATAGCACGCGTGATGGCCTGGCGGATCCACCACGTGGCGTACGTGGAGAACTTAAAGCCCTTCTGGTAGTCGAACTTCTCGACGGCGCGGATCAGACCGAGGTTGCCCTCCTGGATCAGGTCCAGGAACAGCATGCCGCGACCGACATAGCGCTTGGCGATGGAGACGACCAGGCGCAGGTTGGCGCTGATGAGCGCCTGCTTGGCCTCGAGACCGACGTTCTCGATACGGGTCAGGCGACGCATCTCGGCGCGGGTGAGCTCGATCTCGCCCGCATCGGCGGCCTCGAGCTTCTCGGTGGCCTCGAGACCGGCCTCGATCTTCATGGCCAGATCGACCTCTTCGGAGGCGGTCAGCAGGTCGACCTTACCGATCTCCTTAAGGTACATACGAACCGGGTCGCCGGTCAGCATCACCGTGGAGGCATCGATGCCACGCACGCGCGAACGCGAACGGGACGTGCGCACGGTGCGCTTCTTCTTGCTCTTGGAAGAACCCATCTCGGCGTCGGCCTGACGGGCCATCTTAAGCTCGTGATCGTCGAGCGAGCCGGAATCGTGCTCGTCGTCATCGAAATCGTCGGTATCGCTATCGTTATCGTCATCGTCGACGTCCATGGGGGCGTCGTCGTTTCCGCTCGCGGAGATAATCTGGATGCCGCTGTTGCGCAGCGCGGAATACACCGCGTTGAGCTGCTCGTCAGACACATCGATATCCTTCAGGGCGACCTGAATCTCGTCCTCGGTTACCGAAGTCCTGTTTGAGCCGTTGCCCATGAGCTTTGCAACGTAGGATTCCAGCCCAGTACCCGTGCTCTCACTCTTTTTTGGCACAGATTCTCCCTTCATAGTCCACAGGACTCATTACTTTAGCACACACATTGACGTCTATACCCAAAATTCAGACTGGATATAGGCGCAAATACGCTGGTTGACCACAACATCTAGGCCTGGTCGGCGCCCGCAGTCTCCAAACCGATCAAACGCAACGGATCGGCCACGCCACCAATCGACTTTTGGAGCTCGCGCTGGCGCTGAGAATCTTGCATCGCCTGCATCGTCAGCACACGGCGCGCCTCATCGTCGAGCGACCGGTCCTGGCGAAGCTTGGCCTGTGCGGCGCGCATGCGGCGCTTGATGGTGTAGAGCTCAAGGGTATCAAGCATAAACTCGATGTTCGTCTCGGTGGGGTGCTTGCTCGTCGACGAAATGCGCCCGGCGCTGACAAGCGACGCTGCCTCGGGACACACCGCGCGCGCCGCATCCATGCACGCCGTGGGGTCGGTGCCCGGCGGCGTCGCGAGCACGGCCCACGCGATGGACTCGTGGCGCGGATCCACCCACTCGATCGAGCAGATGCGGTCGGCATACGTGCGGAACAGGTCGGGATAGCTCGTGAGCATCGTCAGCAGCTCGCGCTCCCCCGCCAAAGACTTTCGTTCCAGGTCGGTCAGCACGATCGGCATCGTCGGTGCCGTGGGCGCGCCCGTAGCGTCGGCAACCGGCGCCTCGCCATCCATGCCAACCGGCACATCGATCGGAGGCATATCGTCGACGACCTCGACCGGCGCGGCCCCATAGGCCTCGAGCGGCACATAGTCGTACGGCTCTTCCTCGACCGGTGTGGACACCGGCGGCGTCGCACCCGACGCCCAGGTGCCGCGAGACGCCCCCTGCGAACCAGACGCCCGACCGCCTGCGCTGCCTGCGCGCTCGGTCTGCGCCCGCTGGCGCTCGTAGTTCTGCTCGCGACGACGCTCGGCGTCCTCACGCTTGGCAACATCGCGAAACACACGGCCTGAGCTCGAACGCACCGTCTCCAGATCCAAACCCAGCAGGTCGGCAATCTGGATAAAGTACGTATCGATCATGTAGCTATCGCGCAGCGGATAGATGAGTGTCAGTGCGTCCTCGAGCGCTTTGGCACGACCGCCCGGCGTGGTAATGTCGCTTGACTCCTGCAGCGAGCGGTACACAAAGTCCATGAGGGGCTCGGCGGCATCGATGCGCGCCTGCAGCGCCTCGCCGCCATGCGCGGTAATGAACTCCATGGGGTCGTTGCCGTCGGGAAGCACCACGCAGCGCAGGTCCATCGAATCCTGCTCGATAAACTGAATCGCGCGGCGCGCGGCCTTTTGACCGGCGGCGTCGCCATCGAACATATATACAATACGCTTGGCAAAACGGGTGAGCGTCTTTACATGATGTTCCGTCAGCGCCGTGCCCAGCGTGGCGACGACGTTTTTAATCCCCGCCTCCCAGCAGGCGATGCAATCGGTATATCCCTCCACCACGATGGCGGTATCCTGCGCGACGATAAACTCCTTGGCCCAGTTAAAACCATAGAGGTTTCGCTTTTTATGGAACACGCTCGTCTCGGCGGTGTTGAGGTACTTAGGCTGTCCGTCGCCCATAATGCGCCCGCCAAAGGCGATGTTATGACCCTGTTCGTCAAAAATGGGAAACATCACGCGGTCGTAAAAACGGTCGGCAAGCTGCCCGCGCCCACGACTCACGGCCACGTTGGCGTCGATCATCTCCTGCGGGGTAAAACCCGCCTGCGACAGATGCGACACCAGCATGTTGCGACCCGGCGCAAAGCCCAGGCAGTAGCGGCGGCAGACGTCGCCGCCCATACCGCGGCTGGCAAAGTACTCGCGCGGACGGCTGTCCTTACCGCGCATAAGCATGGTGTGGTAGAACTGGGCGGTCTCGGCGCACAGGTCATAGATGCGGACGCGCTTGGTGCCGCGCTCGCGATAAGCGCCGGTATCGTGCAGCTCAATGCCGGCACGGTCGGCCAGGTAGCGAATCGACTCGGGGAAGCTCAGGTTCTCGCGCTTCATGATGTAGGTGAAGACGTCGCCGCCCTCGCCACAGCCAAAGCAGTGCCACACCTGCGTAGCGGGGATAATGTGAAACGACGGGGTCTTTTCGCCATGGAAGGGGCAGCAACCCCAAAACTCATGGCCACGGGGCTTGAGCTCAACCGTTTCCTGCACGATGGCAACCAAATCGGACGCAGCGCGCACTTGATCTTTTTCCTCATCGCTAATCACGGATGCTCACCCCCTGCTCACCCAAATGATGACGGATATCGTCAATATTACCCTCGACGGTCGCGATAAGCTCGTCCAGCGAATCGAACACGCGCGACGGGCGCAGCCAGCGCGTAAACGCCAGCGAAACCGAGGCGCCGTACAGGTCGCCTGCATACCCGATCAAGTTGGCCTCGAGATGAGCCGAGGCGGCATCGTCGGCATACGTCGGCGGCAGGCCCACATTGACGGCAGCGGGCCAGACGGTATCGTCGACCAGCACCAGGCCCTCGTAGACGCCATCGGCAGGCACCTGAATGCCCTCGGGCACCTGAATATTTGCCGTGGGAAAACCCATGTCGGAGCCCTGGTGACGACCGCCGGCAACAACACCTCGCAGCATGTACGGGCGGCCGAGCAGCTCGGCGGCAAGCTCAACATGGCCCTGGCGCAGCTCATGGCGAATACGGGTGGCGCAGATCGTCTGTCCATCGACGCACAGCAGCTCGTGGCCAAAGACGTCTACACCGCGCTCGGTACCCCATGCCTGCATCTCGGCAACGCCCGAGGCACCGCCGCGACCCAACCTAAAGTCGCTACCCACACGAATCGAGCGGATATCGACGACGCGCGACAGCAGCTTAAGAAAGCCTACGTGGTCGAGTGCCGCCACCGCAGGCGTGAAGGGAACGGCCACAACCGCATCGACCCCGGTGAGAGCCAGGGCATGCAGACGGTCGGCCGTCGTCATCAGTTTTTGAGCAGGCGAAGGGCTCACTACCACGTCCGGGTCGGGATCGAAGGTGACCACGACCGCCTTGCAGCCATGGTCACGCGCATCGTGAACGACCGCGTCGATCAGTTCGTGATGCCCCCGATGCACACCGTCGAACACGCCGATGGCGATCGACGCGGCGCCCAGACTCGCGCAATCATCAAACGCATCGGCAGAGACGATACGGGGCTCATCCGACTCGCCCGCGAAAAAAATACGCGCGAGCTCGTGGGAGTCCAGCATCATCGAACACCGCCGATTGCCTGCGGAAAGACATGCTCCATTACAAAGCGACCGCCCTCGATACGAGCGAGCGCCTTGAGCCCGCCATCGAGCACCAGCGCAAACGGCGCCTTCGACGCATCGAAGCCCACAAGCGCGCGCTCAATAGGAATACGACGTCCGCACAGCAGATCGTCGGCAAGGTCACCCGGCAAGTCGACGCGCGTGGCGCCCAGTGCCGCAATGGGATCCAAGGCAAAGCCGGCAGCGGATTCGGCAGAAAGTTCCTCGACCGCATGGCAGGCACCGATGGAAACAACACCGGAGGCCGTACGGCGCAGCGCGGAAATATGCGCCGCGTTGTCGCAGGCGCGGCCCAAATCGCGAGCGAGCGCACGGATATAGGTGCCCTTGCTCACCGAAAACGCCACGGTCCAAACGCACGCTTCGCCCTCGCCGCTCACGGCAATCAGGTCAGCGGAGTACACCTCGACCGGACGCGGGGGCAACTCAACGGCGTTGCCTTCGCGCGCAGCCTTATAGGCGCGCACGCCGTTGACCGAAATGGCCGAAAACGCCGGCGGTACCTGCATCTGCGGGCCCAGCATGGCGCACAGGCGCTCGCGGGCATAGGACGGATCGCGCAAGTCGGCGGCAATGGGCACCATGCGGACGGCCTCGCCTTCCGCATCATCGGTATTGGTCTCGACGCCAAACGAAATGTCGGCGACGTAGCTTTTGGTATCGAGCGTGAGCATGCCCAGCAGACGCGTTGCCTGGCCCACGCCCACCACCATGACACCCGATGCCATGGGGTCGAGCGTTCCGGCATGACCGACGCGCCGCTCATGGAGGGCGCGTCGGCATTGCGAAACCACGTCGTGGGACGTGCAGCCCACCGGCTTATCGACGGCGAGCAACATATTAAGTTGAGAAGGTGTACGACGAGCCATGTACCATCCAAAAAGTTAGAGCTCGACGGTCACCGAAGCGGGGTCCTCCCCTACCAGCTCGGCCAGCATGGGAAGTGCCGCGGTGAGCGTCTCGGAAATCGTTCCGGCGTTGGTAAAGCCGGCGGCAGCGTGGTGCCCACCTCCGCCAAAGTTGGCCGCAATCTCGGAAACATCAAGATCGCCCTTGGAGCGCAGGCTGCCGCGCACCTTAGTATCGCCCTCGATGCCCTTAAGGAACAGGCAGACCTCGACGCCCATCACCGAGCGCACCACATCGACCAGGCCGTCGCACTCATCCGAGGTGACGCCACATTCCTTAAGGTCACTTTCGTACGCATAGCTATACGCCACGCGCCCGTGCGCGACCGTCTTGATGCGACCCATGACGATGGACTTGAGGTGCAAGAACTCGACACGCATGCTCTGGTAGACCTCGAGCGCGACGCGCGCCGGATCGGCACCGTGCGCCACCAGACGCGAGGCGGCATGAAACGCTGCAGCATCGGCGTTCTGATACTGAAAACGACCGGTGTCAGTAACCAGGCCGCACAGCAGGCAGGTGGCGATGCTGTCGCTTGCGGTGATACCGCAATCGGCCAAAAAGCGGTCGATGATCATGGCGCAGGCCGCGGCATTGACACACCTAAGGCTGACTTCGGCAAACTCCTCGCGTGCCGGATGATGGTCAAAGCACGCCACGTGGGCCGAACGACGCAGCACCTCGGCGGAATTATTGAGGCGCTCGACGACCGGCACGTCCACCGAGATGAACAGGTCCGGGTTGCCGGTGTAGGCAGATGCCGGCACCAGCAGATCGGAGCCCTCCATAAATCGGTAGATGCGCGGAACGGGATCATCGTCTGCCAGCAGCAGGGCGATGTCCTTGTCGGGGAACACCTTCATAAGCGAAAGACCCAGGCCCAACACGGAGCCCAGGGCATCGCCGTCGGGAGAGGTGTGACCCGAGATCGCAATGGAGGACGCATCCTCGATGAGCTCGAGGATGCGTCGTTTAATATCTGCAGACTCGCACGAGGCGAGGTCGGCGGAATTAGTCATCTAAAGCTGCCTCCTGGGCGGCATCCACAATTGGGTAGCCGTCCTCGTCCTTTTCGATCGCAAGCGTGGCCGGAACGTTCTCCAGCGCACGCGTGATGCGCTCGGCCTCATCGGTCGAGCGATCGATGCGAAAATCGAGCTCGGGCGTGACGCGCCAATCGAGCGAGCGAGCCAACAGACTGCGAATACGGCCCTTGGCGCTGGCGAGTGCCTCCATGACCTCATCGTAGCGGCTCGCATCGCACGACACGTACACGCGCGCGAACGAACGGTCCACCGCGACCTCGACCGCAGTCAGGGTGACCAGGTCGAGACGCGGATCGGAAACCTCAAAGAGCAGGATATAACCAAGCTTCTCGCGAAGCTGCTCGCCCAAACGGCGGGTTGCCTGCGTTTGCTTCATAGCGCTACCCCCTACTCGGTACGGGCAACCTGGTCGATGCGATAACCCTCGATCTGGTCGCCGGGCTTGATGTCCTGGAAGTTCTCCAGGCCAATGCCGCCCTCGGAACCGCTCTTGAGGCTCTTGGCCTCGTCCTTGTAGTGGCGCATCGAGGCGATCTTACCGTTGAAGACCACAATGCCGTCACGCACCAGGCGCACGGAATCGGTCGCGGCGATCTCGCCCTCCTCGACGCGGACACCGGCGGCGATACCGACTTTGGGCACCTTGAAGGTGTCCAGGACGGTCGCGGTACCCGTGGAGACCTCGACCTCGGTGGGCTTGAGCATGCCGATGCGGGCAGCGTCGAGCTCCTCGAGGCACTTGTAGATAACGTCGTAGCAACGGATCTCGACGCCCTCACGCTCGGCGGCAGAGCGGGCCTTGCCGTCGGGACGCACGCCAAAGCCGATGATGATGGCGTTGGAGGCGTCGGCCAGGACGACGTCGGTCTCGTTGATAGCACCGACAGCGGAGTGGATCGTGTTGATGCGGACCTCGGACTGATCCATCTTGTCGAGCGAGTCCTGAAGGGCCTCGATGGAACCCTGGACGTCGGCCTTGATGATCAGGTTGAGCTCCTTGACCTCGGCGTCGGCGATGGTCTCGAAGAGGTTCTCGAGCGTGACGTGCTTCACGCGGCTCTGCTCCTCGATACGGGCCTTGAGCGAACGCTCATCGGCCAGGGCGCGAGCCTCGCGCTCGTCCTCGAACACGCGGAACTCGTCACCGGCGTTGGGCACGGACTGCAGGCCCAAGATCTCGACGGCGTCGGAGGGGCCGGCCTCGGTGACGGCGTTGCCCTTGGGATCGAGCATGGCGCGGACGCGGCCGTAGGTAAGGCCGGCGACCAGCGTATCGCCCACGTGCAGGGTACCGCGTGTCACGAGAACCGTGGCAACCGAGCCGCGGCCCTTGTCGAGCTTAGCCTCGAGGACGTTACCGGAGGCAAAGGTGTCGGGGTTGGCCTTGAGCTCGAGCACGTCGGCCTGGAGCAGCACGGTCTCGAGCAGGTCGTCGATACCGATCTTCTGCTTGGCCGAGATGTTGACGAACATGTTCTGTCCGCCCCACTCCTCGGGGATGATGCCGTACTCGGTAAGCTCCTGGCGCACGCGGTCGGGGTTGGCGCCCGGCTTATCGATCTTGTTGACGGCGACGACGATGGGTACGCCGGCGGCCTTGGCGTGGTTGATCGACTCGATGGTCTGAGGCATGACGCCGTCGTCGGCAGCCACGATCAGAATGACGATGTCGGTCACCTTGGCGCCGCGGGCACGCATGGCCGTAAAGGTCGCGTGACCAGGGGTATCGATGAAGGTGATCTTGCGGTCGTTGATCATGACCTGCGAAGCGCCGATGGCCTGGGTAATGCCGCCCGCCTCGCCGGCAGCGACGCCGGTGTGACGGATGGCGTCGAGCAGGCTCGTCTTGCCGTGGTCGACGTGACCCATGACGGTGACGACCGGGGCGCGGGGCTTAAGGTCGGCGGGATCGTCGTAGAACGAGAAGGTGTTCTCCTCCTCGGGGGTGATGATTTTGATCTGACGGCCCAGGTCGTCGGCAACGAGCTCGACGAGGTCGTCGGACATGGACTGCGTCATCGTGAGCGGCGTGCCCAGCAGGAACAGGCGCTTGATGATGTCGTTGGCCGGAACGTCGAGCGCCTCGGCGAGCTCCTGGACGGTAACGCCCTGGGAGACCTTGATGGCGTCGAGCTCCTCGGGGTTCACGCCCTGGGCCAGCGCCTCCTCAATCTTGCGCTCCTCCTGAGCCTTAGCAGCCTCGCGCTCGCGCTTCTCCTTGCGCTTCTTGCGGCGACCGGTGGACTCGCGAGAGGCCTCCTCGACGGCGGCGCGGGCCTCCTCGAGCACCTTCTCGCGGCTGTACTCCTCGGCCTCACGCGCCATGCGGCTGTAGTGGTCCTCATCGTTGCCGTGACCGCCCTTGCGCTTCTTGCCCTTGCCCTGCTTATCGGGGTTGGGGAAGTCCATGCCGGCAGCGACGTTGTTGCTGGCGTTGGTGCGATGGCTGTGCGGACGGCTCTCGGAGGCGTGGCGATCGGAGTTGTTGTCGGAGGCGTTGCGATCGTTACGACGGCCACCGCGACGGTCGTTGTTGCCGCCACGACGGTTACCGCGCTCGGAGGCGCGCTCGGCCTTGGCCTTCTCCTCGGCGTCCTTCTTCTCCTTGAGCACGGTCTCCTGTGCGGCGATCTGGTCGAGCAGCGAACGGAAGCGCGAGCCGGAGTCGGAAGCGGGGACGGCGCGGCGCTGGGCCTCGCGGGCAGCCTCCTCCTTCTCGCGGGCAAGGCGCTCCTGCTCGGCCTTCTTCTTGGCCTCGGCCTCGGCGCGGGCGGCCTCCTCAGCAGCCTGGGCGGCGGCGAACTGGCGGCGCTCCTCCTCGCGTGCCTTCTCGGCGGCGATGCGCTCACGCTCGGCCTCGGCAGCGCGCGCTGCCTCCTCGGCGGCGGCTGCCTCCTCCTCGGCCTGCTTGGCGGCCTCGACTTCCTTGGCGCGGGCCTCGATCACCGAGGCGAGCTGCTTGCGGACCATGGCGACGTAAGCGTCCTCCAGAGCGGAGGAAGCGGACTTAGCGGGAATCTTCATTTCGGCGAGATGACCCATCAGTTCCTTGGAGGTCATGCCGAACTCTTTGGCCAGGGTGGACACACGGACTTTTGCCATATGACTTCACCTACCCTTTCTGGCACCTTGGGTGCCTAGAGACTGAACGAGCGTGGGAGATGCGCCGGGACCTGCCCGGCGCGACCGCGCGCTAGATCAGATCCTCCGCATCATCGAAGGCGTCGGTGTCGTGGACACCGCAGAAACGGGAGCCCGGACGGGCCTGGTTGCGGCACTGGATGCCGTCCTCGGACACGTACTCGCAGCGACGGACGTCGTCGTCCTCCTCGTCACCGATCAGATCGGCGGCGGGCTCCTCGTGAACGGGGACGTTCTTGAGGATGTCGGCGGCAAGCGTCTCGGACTTGATGTCGATGTGCCAGCCGGTCAGGCGCGCGGCGAGGCGGGCGTTCTGGCCCTCCTTGCCGATGGCGAGGGACAGCTGGTCGTCGGGCACGATGACGCCGGCGTAGGCCTTCTCCTCGTCGATGAGGACGCGGGTGACCTTAGCGGGCGACAGGGCGTTGGCGACGTAGACGGCAGGATCGGCATCCCACAGGATGACGTCGACGCGCTCGCCACGGAGCTCGCCCACGACAGCGCGAACACGGCTGCCCTTGGGGCCAACGCAGGCGCCCACGGGATCCAGACGGTCGTCGAGCGAGTGGACGGCGACCTTGGAGCGCTGACCGGGCTCGCGGGCGATCGACTTGATCTGGACGGTGCCCTCATAGATCTCGGGCACCTCCTGCTCAAACAGACGACGCATGAGCTCGGGGTGGGTACGGGAGATGACAATCGGCGGACGGCTGTGCTCGCCACGAACCGGCTGCAGGTTGGAGTTGGGGTCGCGAACGTCGATGATCACGGCCTTGATGTGCTGGTTGTGCAGGTAGCGCTCGCCCATCGGACGCTCGTTGCGCTCGTTCTCGTAACGGCGCTGGTCGAAGTGCGGAAGCTCGGCCTCGACGCCCTCACGAATCTTGACGATCGTGAAGTCGGGCGTGGACTGCAGCACGGTACCGCTGATGAGGTCACCGATGCGGCCGGAGAACTCCTCGTAGATCTGCTCGCGGGCGGAGTTGCGCACGATGGCGTTGATCTCGGCCTTGGCGTGCTGGGCGGCGATGCGGCTCGTGTTCTTGGGGGTGACGTCGATCTCCTCGAACTCGGTGAAGTTGCCTTCCTCGTCCATGGAATCGTCAATCGGCTCCAGACGGTAGACGTAGATCTTGCCGGTGGTGCGGTCGATGGTCACCTTGGCGCCCCACTCAAGATGCAGGATCTCGGCATAGCTCTTGGCGAGCGACTGCTCCAGGCGGTCGATCAGGTAGAGCTGGTCGATGTGCTTCTCCTGGCAAAGCTCCATCAGGGCGGACATCATGTCGGATGCTGCCATCTTACTTTCCTTCCTTCGCGGGCTTGAAGTCGTAGGTGGGCTTCAACTTGCACTTTTTAACATCAGAGAAATCGAGGGTAACGGACTCGCCGTCCTCGAGCTCGAGGGTCACGTTCGTCTCGGTGGCGGCGGCAATCTTGCCGGCGTACTTGCGACGGCCCTCGGTGGCGGTGGAGGTGAGCTCACAGTTCTCGCCCACAAAGCGGGCAAAGTCGCACGGGCGGCGCAGCGGGCGCGCCATACCCGGGCTCGACACCTCGAGCGTATAGCTCGAAGAGATGGGGTCGAGCTCCTCAATCACATCGCCGACCCACTTGGTGTTGGCCGTGACGTCGTTGAGCGAAAGACTCTGACCCTCGGCACCCTCGATACGCACGCGCACGCAGGGGGCCTTGGTGGCACCCACGAGCTCGACGTCGACGATGTCGATATCGTGCTGGGGAGCGACGGCCTCGAGCGCGTCGATAATCGCCTGCTCGGTCTTAGTCTTGACCATTGCGGCACCTCCATCCATACAAAAAAGAAGCGGGGCCGAAACCCCACTTCTTTCAATTACAACTTCATTTGCAAGCAAACTATACCAATAGCTGCAGAAACGTGCAAACACAGTACGAATCTGCAGGTCAGCGTGCGCACAGCTTCTCCACAAGAATAGGACAATTGACCGCAGACATCAGGGCAGGTACATGAAAAACGAGGGACGACCCAATCGGATCGCCCCTCGTCTTTTATGCGTCAGTTAAGCGCGCAATGCTTACTTGACCACCAGGTTGACCAGCTTGCCGGGCACGCAGATGGCCTTGACGACCGTCTTGCCCTCGAGCCACTTGGCGACGGCGGCTTCGGCGGCAGCCTGCATATCCTCATTGGAGGCATCGCGGGCAACGTCGACGCGGCCGCGGACCTTGCCGAGCACCTGGACCACGATCTGCACCGTGTCCTCAACGGACTCGGCCAGGTCGAACTCGGGCCAGGCGGCGGTGTAGGCGTTGCCCTCGCAGCCGAGGGCCTCGTGCCACAGCTCGTCGGCCCAGAACGGGCAGATGGGAGCAAGGACGCTCACGATGTCCTTAGCCACGCCATAGCACAGCGCCTTGTCACGGGAAGCGCCCTCAGTGGCATTGAGGTAAGCGCTCGCCGCGTTGACGAGCTCCATGACAGCCGAGATCGCGGTGTTGAACTGGCCGCGATCGAAGTCCTCGGTGCACTTGGCGATGGTGCGGTGACGCTCGCGATAGAGCTTCATCGCAACCTCGTCGAGCGCGGACTTGTCGAAGGCCACGTTGGCGTCGCCGGACTGGACGAGCTGCCAAACGATACGCCAGGCGCGCTTGATGAAGCGGTTGGCGCCCTCGACGGCCTTGGGATCCCAGTCGAAGTCCTTCTCGGGCGGGGCGATAAACAGGATTGCCAAACGCATTGTGTCGGCGCCGTAGGGCTCGATGACCGAGCTCGGGGGCACGACATTGCCCTTGGACTTGGACATGGTGTCGCCGTTCTCGTCCTTGACCATGCCCTGGCACAGCAGGTTGGTGAAGGGCTCGTCCACGCTCAGCAGGCCCAGGTCGCGCAGTGCCTTGGTAAAGAAGCGGCTGTAGAGCAGGTGCAAAATAGCGTGCTCGATGCCGCCGATGTAGTTATCGACGGGCATCCAACGGTCGGCGGCCTCTCGGGAGAAGGGCAGCTCGGTGTTGTGCGGATCGGTATAGCGCAGGTAATACCAGCTGGAGCAGGTGAAGGTGTCCATGGTATCGGTCTCGCGCTTGGCCGGGCGGCCGCAGACCGGGCAGGTGGTCTCGTAGAACTCCTTGCACTCAGCAAGGGTTTCGCCGGCGCCCAGGTCCAGGTTCTCGGGCAGCGTCACCGGCAGCTGATCCTCGGGCACGGGCACGATGCCGCAGTGCTCGCAGTGGATGGCCGGGATGGGGTTGCCCCAATAGCGCTGGCGGCTGATGAGCCAGTCGCGCAGACGGAACTCGACCTTGCGACGACCGCAGCCCATGGCCTCGAGGTCGGCCACGATGGCAGCCTCGCCCTCGGAGTGCTTACCGCCGCGCATGCCGGTGTACTTGCCGGACTGGACGAGCGTGCCCTCGGCAGCGTGGGCGCAATCCCAGTCGACGGTCTCGGCATGGAAGGTATCGATGGTCTCGCCGCTGGCCTCGACGGCAGCGCGATCGTCATCGTCCAGGATGATCGGCACGATGGGCAGATCATACTTACGGGCAAACTCAAAGTCACGCTGGTCGCCACAGGGAACGGCCATGACGGCGCCGGTGCCGTAGTCGGCAACGACATAATCGGCAACCCACACGGGGACCTTCTCGCCGTTGACGGGGTTTACCACATAGCGGCCCGTGAAGGCACCGTGCTTCTCGAGGGTGCCCTGGGCACGCTCGACGGCAGAGATATGCTTGGAGTCCTCGACGATCTTAGTGACGGCCTCCTCGTACTCCGTGCCCTCGACGAGCTCGTGCAGGCCGGCGTACTCGGGAGCCAGGACAAAGAAGGAGACGCCAAAAAGGGTATCGGCACGCGTGGTGAAGACGGTGATCTTGCCCTCATCGCCCTCGATGGGCTCGCCATCCTGGTCGCACAGGGTAAAGTCGACCTCGGCGCCCTCGGAGCGACCGATCCAGTTGGCCTGCATCTGCTTGACGCGCTCGGGCCAGCCGGGGAGCTTCTCCAGGTCGTCGAGCAGCTCCTGGGAGTACTCGGTGATCTTGAAGTACCACTGCTCAAGGTCGCGCTTCTCGGGCTCGGTGCCGCAGCGCCAGCACTTACCCTCGGTGACCTGCTCATTGGCCAGAACGGTCTTGCAGGTGGGGCACCAGTTGACCGGGTTCTTCTTGCGGTAGACCAGGCCCTTTTCCCACAGCTTCTCAAAGATCCACTGACCCCAGCGGTAGTAGTCGGGGCTGCAGGTCTTGACCATGCGATCCAGATCGTAGGAGAAGCCCATGCGCTTCATCGTGGCGAGCGCCTGGTCCATGTTCTTATACGTCCAGGCAGCAGCCTGCGTGTTGTGCTTGATAGCGGCGTTCTCGGCAGGCAGGCCAAAGGCGTCAAAGCCGATGGGGTGCAGCACGTCGTAACCGCGCATGCGGGCCTGACGGGCCATGGCATCGCCGATGGTGTAGTTGCGCGCGTGACCCATGTGTAGGTCGCCCGAAGGATACGGAAACATCTCGAGCACGTACTTCTTGGGCTTGCTGTCGTCGGTGTCGACGGCAAAGAGGTTGGAGTCCTCCCAGGCCTTCATCCACCTGGACTCAATGGCCTGCGCGTCGTAGGCAGGAATCTCGTCCTTATGATCTGTGCAATCGCACATATCAGCTCCTTTAATCTTAGCTGGGGTCGGGCGGCTTGGCTTTGTTCGCTACTGCGGACAGTCCTGCGCAAGACGAAGAGCACATTAAGTGCTCTTCTTTGCGTGCGGAACTTGTAGCGAACAAAGCCAAGCCGCCCGACCCTAAGGTTAACTCGCATGATAATAGCAAATACGACAAGCGAGATGCCTGCGACTTGCAGGCATCTCGCTTTATCTAAATAAGTGGTTGTGAATCAACCGCTAATTGTTACCCGCCCAAGCATGGTGGGGTTTTCCAAGTGCCGCAGATTGCCGTGAAAGAGGAGCGACGCGTACTTTGGTACGCGAGCGACGGTTTGAACGGCAAGGTGCGGTGCTTGGAAAAGCCGCTTAGCGGTAGCTGACGCTCTGTTGAGAATCCTTGACGACAACGTCATGGGCGCCGCCTTCGACGATGGAGGTGGAGCTTACCAGGGTCAGGCGTGCCTTCTCCTGGAGTTCGGGGATCGAGAGGGCGCCGCAGTTGCACATCGTGGACTTGACCTTGTAGAGCGTGCCGCCCACGCCGTCCTTGAGGGAACCGGCATAGGGAACGTAGGAGTCGACGCCCTCGACGAAGCTGAGCTTCGCGGCGCCGCCCAGGTCGTAGCGCTGCCAGTTGCGGGCACGCGCAGAACCCTCGCCCCAGTACTCCTTCATGTACTGGCCGTTGACGTTGACGCGCTCGGTCGGGCTCTCGTCGAAGCGGGCGAAGTAGCGGCCCAGCATCATAAAATCGGCACCCATGGCAAGGGCGAGTGTCATGTGGTAGTCATAAACGATACCGCCGTCGGAGCACACGGGCACGTAGACGCCGGTCTCCTCGTAGTACTCGTCACGGGCGCGGCAGACGTCGATCAGCGCGGTGGCCTGGCCACGACCGATGCCCTTGGTCTCGCGGGTGATGCAGATGGAACCGCCGCCGATACCGACCTTGATGAAGTCGGCACCGCAGTCGGCCAGGAAGCGGAAGCCCTCGGCGTCGACGACGTTACCGGCACCGACCTTGACGTCCTCGCCGTAGTTGGCGCGAATCCACTCGATGGTGCGCTTCTGCCACTCGCTGAAGCCCTCGGAGGAGTCGATGCACAGAACGTCGGCACCGGCCTCGATGAGCAGCGGCACGCGCTCGGCATAGTCGCGGGTGTTGATACCGGCGCCGACCATGTAGCGCTTGTCGCCGTCGAGCAGCTCGTTGGGGTTGGTCTTGTGGCTGTCGTAGTCCTTGCGGAAGACAATGCCCATGAGGTGATCGTTGTCGTCGACGATGGGCAGAGCGTTGAGCTTGTTGTCCCAGATGACGTCGTTGGCAACCTTGAGGCTGATGTTCTTATCGCCCACGATGAGCTGCTCACGCGGAGTCATGAACTCGGAGACCTTCGTCTGGTGGTCATCGCGACTGGGGCGATAGTCACGGCTGGTGACGATGCCCAGAAGCTTACCCTTGGGAGTGCCGTCGTCGGTGACCGGCATGGTGGAGTGACCGGTCTTCTCCTTGAGCTCAATGACCTGCTCCATGGTCATGTCGGGGGTCAGCGTGGAATCGGACTGAACGAAGCCAGCCTTGTGATCCTTGACGGCCTTGACCATAGCGGCCTCGGACTCGGCGCTCTGGGAACCGTAAATGAAGGACAGGCCACCCTCGGTAGCGAGCGCGACACCCATATCGACGCCCGAGACGGACTGCATGATGGCGGAAACCATGGGGATGTTCAGGGTGATTGCCGGCTTCTCACCGCGCTTAAAGCGGGTTAGCGGCGTCTTAAGAGAGACGTTGTTGGGGATGCACTGCGAGGACGAGTAACCAGGGACCAGCAGATACTCCGAAAACGTGTGGGACTCACCGGGAAAGAACGTAGCCATGTTTCTCCTTTTTCCATGCGACCGGTCGGCTGCAGGCCTCGTAGGACCCAGCCCAACCTTGGGCGCCCAATACTGGGGAAGTATCTTAACGCACTTTGACTGCTACAATGCATGATTTAAGAAGAGCACACGAGGGTTTGACGCAGGCTTTGCGTTTGCCCAGCAAACACTTTAGCGGGGAGACGTGGAGCACATGGAGTACAAGACGACGGCAAAGTTGGTCATTCAAGCGTGCGACAAGGATTTGCCGGGCGTCTTCGGCCACGGCTGCGTCTTGCTGCTGCAGGGTATCGCCCGCGAGCACTCGCTCAACCGAGCCGCCAAGAGCATGGGCATGGCGTATTCCAAGGCCTGGCGCATTGTAAACGAGGCAGAAGGTCAGCTGGGCTGCAAGCTCATCGAGCGCGACGGCGCCCGCGGATCCACCCTCACCCCCGCCGGCGAGCGAGCCATAGCGGTCTACGAGGAGCTGCAGGCCGACATCAACCAAGTAATTGCCGCAAAGGCCAACGACCTCATCGCCAGCATAAAAGAATAGCCAATTTGGGACGGGGCCTTATAGCCACACAACCCCTTCTCATAAGTTGCGGTGAAATAGGGACTGTTTATGCGATTAAAGCCGTAAATCAATCCATATTTCACCGCAACTTATGGAGTCGAGGATGATTTAGCTAGTTGCGGAGGGCGTTATCTAGGGTGGCGGCCACGATCAAGGGGTCGTCGGTGCCGGCGAAGAGGCGGACGGTGCTCCTCTGCTTGCCGCGTGGAGCCGAAAGGCGCGTCGCTGCGCCGCCGGCGGGCGATGTGCGGAATTCCTCCGGCAAAGCATCGAACAGCTCGCACGCACTACGCTCGATAAGATCAAATTCAACTGCCGGGCCAAAGCCGTGCTCGAGGATTCCCGTTGCAACCGCATGATCGGGATGCGAGCTCAGTCCGGGATAGCGCACGTTGCGCACCTTCTCGTTGGCGGCCAGATACTCGGCCAGCGCACGGGCACGGTCGAAGTGTGCCTGCATGCGGGCTTCGAACGAGTCCAGTCCGCGCTCCAATACACCGGCCTCGTCAGCGGGCAAATCAAGCTTGGCCAAGCCACGGCCCTCAAGCAGGGCATGCGCGCACTCAGCCGCGGCATCCACACGATGGCGCTTGAGTTGCGAGCGCGCCACCGAAGCGGCAACGAGCTTGCGCGGAGCTTTGCCGGCGCACACGCGATCGAGCGCCTCGAGCAACAGCGCAGCACCTAGCCGCAGCGGATCGCAGCCAAAAGCCGATACCACGGTGTTGTCCACAACCAGCAGCGCATGGGCCTCACGCGCGGCGCGTCCTAACGCTCGCAGATCGGGCACGCGCAATCCAAACCCGCCAATAGAGTTGACGAACCACCACAGGTGCGGCCCCTCGACCTCAAACGAAGCATCAAAGCCCTCGGACGCGGCAGTAAACGCCGCAACTGACGGCTCTACCGCGAGCACAACGTCGCGGGTATCAAAGCCTCGCGCAAACGCATCGGCAAAGTCATCGGCAAACGCAACCAGGCTATCGCCAGGACGTACAATCCCCAGCTGCGACAGCGCTGCCGGCACATGCGGAGCAGCGACAAGACACGCCTCACGCGCGCCGGCCCTTGCAGCCCAGGCCTCTTCTAGCTGTTGCACGTCCACACGGCACCGTCCCTTCATAAGCAAAAACCCACGATGCAGGTGTTCCCCGCATCGTGGGCAACGGCTGCAGTATAGCGCCGATATGCGACGAATCGCCTAGATGTTGAGCGCGTGGTAGGTCACATTCGCGCCCGGAGCGTCAACGGTCACGCCATAGGTCTCGGGATAGATGCGCGTCGAAAACACGAGCGAGCCGTCGTTCACAAACACCTCGACCGAAGAGACATCGCCAACAATGCGCACATTGCGCACCTCGTCGACGGACTCCCAGCGCACAGTACGACCGCAGCCGGCAGAAGTGCGGCCCTCATCGGTAAATCGCATCTCAAAGCGCGGGGGCAGTTCGTCCTCGGCGGGCACAAACGCCAGCTTCAGCTCGCCATCAACGATTGCGGTAAATGCGCCGTCGACACAGTCGACAACAACGTCAAAGCAGGTGTCGCCGGCAACCTCCAACGAACCCTCCCCCATACGCACCGAGGCATAATGGTGCTCGATCTCGCGCACCGGCTGCTGCAGCACCACGCCGCCGGCACCGGCTGTAAGCTCACGCGGCACTGTCATGCAGTGCTGCCAGCCGCACGCCACGGTGGGCGCATTGTCATAGGTCGGCTCATCGGGCATGCCCATCCAGCCAATCAGAATGTGGCGACCATCCTCGGCCGTGAACTCCTGCGGAGCATAGAAGTCAAAGCCGGCGTCCCACAGGCGGAACTCGCCCAGCTCATAGGCGTCATTGCCACCCGTAATGTCGCCCGTTACAGGCATGTAGCCCGCTGCATACACATTGCCGCGGTCCCAACGACCGCCCTCAAGACCCTGGGGAGAGAAGGACAGCCACTTCGCCGGTACACCGCCATCCGGCTCAAGCTCAAGGTATCCCGGGCACTCCCACATAAAGCCAAAGCGCTCGGGCGTAGACACACGACTCTCGAGCTCCCAACTCAGCATATCCGCCGAGCCATACACCAGGATCTCGCCCACATCGCGCCCGGCGCCCTCGCCGTGCATCGCACAAAAACGGCTCTCGACATGCGGCCCATCCACGCGACGACGCGCGCCCAGCACCATGTGATAACGCCCGTCCGCGTCACGCCACACCTTGGGATCGCGCACGTGGCAGGTCAAATCCTCAGGATAATCCTCGGACGCCAGCACCACGCGCTTTTGGTTGAACTCCCGACCGGCAAGGCCATCAACGCTCTCCACATAGACGGTATCGGCGCGGCGGCCAGTATTGACGTAGTCGTACGTACCGTCAACATCGGAAAGCTTAACGTTGCCCGTATAGAGCACGCGAATGCAACCGTCTTCGGCAAGCGCGGAGCCCGAATACACACCGTGGCAATCGAACGGCTCGTCGGGCAGCAGTGGGGCGCCAACGTAATCCCACGTCATAAGATCGCGACTCGTCGCATGGCCCCAGACCTTAACGCCGCCCTCGACATCAAACGGCGCATACTGAAAATAGGCATGGAACACGCCGCCTGCCTGGCAAAGACCGTTGGGGTCGTTGAGCCAGCCCGCCGGCGGCATAATATGGAAGCGCTGGCCATACGCGCCATGGCCGCACTCAGAGGCGGCAGCGTCAACAGCGGCGACCAACTTTGCAAGGTCGCGGCTAAGTGCATTAGACATATCAAAGTCCTAACGGATCGAAAGTAACAAGACGCCAGAGATCGACACCAGATACGGGAAACGCCCGCGAGCATACAACCCGCGGGCACCCTTCAATCAAAAGCTCTTAGGCCTGCTCGGAAGCCTTGGGCTCGTCCTTGTACAGGACAAACGAGACGCCAAAGGAAACCAGCGCGGCGACCGCAAACATGATCGCGTACTGCACGGGCTGGGCCAGGCACAGCAGGATACCGAAGATACCCGTAACGCCCGTACCGGAAGCGGCAAGCGAGGTGAGCGCGCAGACCAGGGCGCCGCAACCGCCGCCGATGCAGCCGGCGATGAAGGGCTTAAAGAAGCGCAGGTTCACACCAAAGATGGCCGGCTCGGTAATACCCATGAAGGCGGACAGGGCCGAAGGAAGTGCCAAACCCTTGATCTTGGCATCGCGGGTCTTAAAGGCAACGGCAAGCGCGGCGCCACCCTGAGCGATGTTGGCAGCGCTGGCGATGGGCAGCCAGTAGGTCACACCGTACTGGGCGAGCTGACCCAGGTCGATGGCGGTGTACATCTGGTGGATACCGGTAACGACCGTGGGGGCATAGAACAGGCCGACGATAAAGGAACCGATGCCGAAGGGCAGGGTCAGCAGGGCCTGGATCAGACCGAGGATGGCGTTCTCGGCCCAGACAAAGATGGGGCCGACGGCAACGAGCGTCACGAGCACGGTCACGAACACCGAGACGAGCGGGGTCACAAAGAGGTCGAACATCTCGGGAACGATCTTGTGCAGGCGCTTCTCGAGGAAGGCCAGAATGGCGCAGGCGATAACGATGGGGATCACATGGCCCTGATAGCCGACCCACTCAAAGCTGTACACACCGGGAATAACGGTGACCATAGTCTGCACGCCCTCGGAGGCAACCGTGTAGGCGCTCTGCAGCGAGGAGTTGATGAACGCACCGCCGACGACGGCACCCAGGTACGGGTTAGCGCCAAAGGCCTTAGCGGCGGAGTAGCCGATCAGGATCTGCAGAATGCCAAAGGACGTGCCCGAGACCAGGTCGGCGATCTTGTAGATAAAGTTATTGGTGTCGAGCGCGATAAAGCCGTTGGAGGCCATAAAGTTGAGGGCGCTCATAATGCCCAGCAGCAGGCCCGAAGCCACGATGGCGGGGATGATGGGGACAAAGACATCGCCGAGCACCTTAATGGCACGCATAAAGATGTTCTGCTGCTGTGCCGCGGCCTCCTTGACCTCGGCCTTGGTGGCAGCCTCGACGCCGCTAAGCGCGATGAACTCCTCGTAGACCTTGTTGACGGTGCCGGTGCCAAAAATAATCTGAAGCTGGCCCTGGGCCTCAAAGACGCCCTTGGCGCCATCGACATTCTCGATGGCCTCCTTGTTAACCTTGGAATTATCGGCAATCACCAGGCGCAGACGCGTGGCGCAGTGTGCGGCCGAAACAACGTTGTCGGCGCCACCGACGTTGTCGAGCACCTCTTGGGCTGATTTGCGGTAGTCCATGACTTCCCTTTCCTCCAACGGGCGCATGTGCACCCGGCCATCTTTGACACTTAAACTGTAATCGATTTCAGTTTCATATGTCTGTAATCGTTTTCATAGTAGGGTGAACGGTAGGAAATAGCCGGCGAATGGTAGTTTTGAGACAAACATAAGGGCTCAGAGGCAAGCAGACGTGCCCAAAATCTAGACATTCATAAGCTGATGGCCGAGTTTGAGCGTCTTTAGACCGCTCTCCCCCTCCACGCCATCGAGCGTGTTGAGCAACATATTGGTCGCCTCGACGCCACTGGTCAGGTAGCCATAATGCACGGTGGGAATACCGCCCGTCAGCGCGCGCAAAAACGCGTTGTCGCCAAAACCGCTTACGCGATGCATGCCCTCGCCCACGCCGCGAACCTCATCGATGGCACGAAGCGCGCCCGCCGCCATGGTATCGGTCGCGCACGCGATAAACGAAACATCGGGAGCGACGGAAAGCAGTTCACGTGCTGCACCATAGCCTGAGTCGAGCGTAAACGAGCCCAGGCGAATCAATGCGGCATCGAGCGGGTTACCCGCGGCGCGCAAGCCGGCCTCAAAACCGCGACGGCGGTCATAACCGGCCGCGCGGTCCTCTTCGGTAACTCCAATGTAGGCGATCTTGCCGTCCACGCGGCCCGCAAGCGCATGGCCCAGCTCAAAGGCGGCCTCGTAATCGTCATGATAGACGCACGCCGCGCCCTCGACATGTTGGCCGATCAACACAATGGGCACGCGGCACGACTCAATCGCGCGACGGTGCTCATCGGTAATCATAGTTGCCACCAGCACAATGCCATCGACCGGGTGGTTTTGGAATAAATCGAGGTATTCGAGCTCACGATCGGCCGCGTTGTCGGTGTTGGCAAGGAGCATCTGGTAGCCACGACGACCGAGCACCTGGCCAATACCGGCGGTAATGCGGCTCACGGATTCCGAATTGATCTTGGGCACGATGACGCCGATGAGCTTGGTGGAGCCTGTGCGCAGCGCGCGAGCCTGGCTGGACCGCACGTATCCGGTCAGCTCAATCGCCTGCTTAATGCGATCGGCCTTGTCCGCCGAGATATACCCACCGTTGAGGTAGCGCGAGACGGCGGCGCTCGAAACACCCGCCAGCTCGGCCACATCTTTCATCTTTACCACGAGCACCCCCGTCGTTGAAATCGCTTTCACCATGATACCCGTGACGGCGCTTCGGATAAATCAATATCACCCAGGTCGAGCAAACGTCAGCGAGCGGGCAGCCGCCGTGGCGAGGTGCCGCGAAAGAAGAGCGAAGCGTACTTTATGTACGCGAGCGATGGTTTGAACGGCAGATCGCCCGGCAGATGCCCGCGCAGCGTCGAGCGGTCCGGCGTTCGGCAGAACGCCGGAACCAAGCTACCCGTGGTACTCGCCGTTATATTGAATAAGCGTCAGATCCTCCACGCCATCGAGCGCGCGAATGGCGTCCGCATAGGGCATATCCACGCCGTCCGAGAACACCTCGGCGGCCATTTCGACCTTGTCGCCGCGCATAGTCTTGGACTTAACGGTGAACTTGGTGCGCCCAAACGCACGCACGATATCGTCGCCAGTGGTCTGGCCCGTGTAGTGGATGACTATCATGTACACGCGCGCCTTGTCCTGGTGGCTCGCAAAGCCGGCGATTATCACCACGATGACCACGGCCGTGAGCGCCACGAGCGCGTACATGCCGGCGCCGGCCGTAATTCCCGTGGTAATGGACCAAAACAGATACAGCAGGTCGAGCGGGTCCTTAACCGCCGTACGGTAGCGGACGATAGACAGAGCACCGACCATACCGAGCGAGATGACCACGTTCGTCGAGATCGCGAGCGTGACCATGCAGGTGAGCACGCACATGCCAACAAGCGTCACGGCAAAGCTACGCGAATACACCACGCCGGTAAAAAAGCGCTTGTAGACGTAATAGATCAGGATGCCCATGGCGAGCGCCACGAGCAGCGACAGGCCGATCTTGGCAGGATCGACCTGGCCAAACGCCTCCAAAACGGAGTTCTTAAAAAAGTCCCTGGTGCTCATGGTCTAAATATCCCCTCGGTTCCCAAAATCCGATTCCCAATAGTTAAATCCGCGCAGGTAGGCGGTCTTGTCATAACACAGGCAGTACTTAGAGACCGCCGTGAGTTCGGCCGCGCCCGGCGGCACCAAATCGCGCACCAGCTGCGGGCAAAACTCCGTAAACTTGACCTCCATCACCAGCTTGCCGGGCTCCAGGACCGGCAGCGCGGGCAGCGTCACATCAAAGATATCGAAGCTTCCCACCGCGGCACGCACGTTCATGTCAAACGTGATGCGCACGGTGTCCTCATCCATCACCCACGGCTCGCGCTCGTAGTCCACGATGGTCCGCGGGCGCATCATGTTGCAGATGCACTCGATGTAGAACTCGCGGCAGAGCGGATAGGGACTCCTCAGCAAAAAGCCGTAGTCGCCAGCCAGAATCTGCTCAAACTCGCCGCGCGTAAGCGGCGCGTCCTCCTTGTGGATCCAGCTGCCGTACTTCTTTTTGCGCTCAAGCTTAATCACCTTGTCGCTGCCGTTATAGATGCGCACGCGATACTTTTTACGCATGAGAATGCCGGCGTCTTTTTCCTCGTAGGCCGAGTTGCAGTAGTCGTCAAAATACAGGCTGCGAATGGTGTAACCGCCCGCCCGCGCATGCTTGTCCAGTTTAAAAACCGGCGCCATGCGACAGGCAAGCGCGGCGTGCTCGCCCTCGTTAATGAGATATTTGAGCTCATGGCGGTAACGCTCCTGCGTGGCACGCACAGGCGGAGCCGCCAAGCGCTCAAGCAGCGCGCTAGCCCTCCTCATACGTGTCCTCCACGACCTTACCGTCGTCTTGTACGTAAAAACACTTCATGCCGTACTGTTTACCATCGTCGGTAACGTAATAGTCAAACGCATCTTGCGTATAGCCGTCGGAGTTGGTGGCGCGCACGCGTGCAAAATACTGACCGGCATCGGGTGCATCGCAGGTCACCTCGGGAAGCAGCACGTCCTCGGCCTTAAAGACCACGTCGCTTATGGCATAGTCGCGCGCAAGCTCTACGGTGTAGCGAATGTCGCGCGCCTCAAAGTCGTAGGACGCATCCCAGTTAATGCGCAGTTTACCGTTATCGATCTGCGGCACGCCGATGTAGAACGGCATGGGCTTTTTAAAACTCTCGCGAAAGCTCTTGTAGTTCTCCTCGATCTCGGAGGGAATCGCCGCGGCGATCCGCTCGTATTGGTCCTTGGTGACAGGCAGATTGTCGATATCGGGCGAAGCAAAGACCAGGGATTCAGTCACCTCGCGGTAGTGCTTGATCATCTTGGCCAGACGTTCCTCGGTCAAATACGAGCGCAAGTCCTTGACGGCACGGTCGAGTTCGCTGCGGAACGACTTGCTACGCAGCGCACGATTGAACAGTGCGTTGCCCCAGTAGTTGCTTGCGCCGCGCTCCCAGCTCGCGTAGTCCGAAAACCCGGTAAGAGAAAGCTCCAGCTTACGCAGCATGCCATCGTTGTCCCAATCTAAAAAGTACCAGGTATTTGAGTTGAGCGGGCTGTACAGATAGCAGTTACGGTTCTGCGTATCGCAGTTGCCGGTCAGAATCTGAAACGCCAGCCAATAGACCAAATTCTCGGTATCAAAGTAGGTGTCGAGCACGTTATCGATCTTTTGCGATTCGTCGTTGAGCGCATCGAGCATCTCGATGAGCTTGGTGTGGTCCGTATCGCCCTTAATCTCGAGCATGCCCTCAAAGTTTGCCTGATTGTAGTCGGGATCATCGGCAAGCTTAATGGTGTCCTCGTAGCGATGGAAATCGAAGTTGTTCACCTTGTACAGGTGTCCGTTCTTATCCAAGCCATGTGCCTTAAGTGCCGTTTTGTTGAGCTGCTCCACCTGCGTAAACAGGCCGTAGTCCTCAAAGGTGTCGTTGGACTTTTCGGTCTGATCGCACACCCACAGATGCACAAACTGCGTGCGCAGGCCCATCATCTGGGGAATCCCGCGGATAAGGTCGTAGGCCATCTTGTTGCGAAAACGCATACCCTCGCCCATGTGCTTGTTGAGCGCAATCGCGCGCTGTTGGCGCCAGCTGCCCTTGCCCTTTTTGAGCTCCACCTTGTAATTCTTTTGCGAGTTCATGCTCGACGTCTGGCCGCGCACCTGCACGGTAGCATTGGGCGCTTCCTCGCCATAGCCAACCTCGCCGGCCTCCGGGCCCTCTTCGTCGCCCGGCTGCAACAGGCCCATAACCTGATAGCGCGTCACGCCCATGTCGGCATAGTCATACACCGAGTACGTGTTGATCTCGGCCCAGCTGTGGTCGGTGTTCTCGGAGCTGTTGCCGCGCGAGACCGTCAGGTACATGGTCACAATGCCCGAGTCGTCGTAGACCCCGTAGAGCTCGTCCTTGTCGCGCAGGTGTTTGGCCTTATTCGAGGCCTCAGCCTTTTTAATCTTGTCCTGCTTTTTGACCTTTTTAGTCGAGGATTCGTCCTGAGACGAACAGCCCGAAAGCAACAGCGCGCCGGCAGCCGCCTCGATCAGGCAGCGGCGAGACATCAACTTATCGATCATCAGAACCTCCCCAATGTTTTTGGTACAGGCGAACCACCATACGTTCAAACGCACTGCGCGGCTCACCGCCCGCGCGCTTGTCCTCGTAGCATTGCTCAACACGGTCGAGCACCCGGCCAAGTTCGGTAAACCAGCCCGTCCTGTCGGTCGCCACAATGGGCTGCTGGCTCAGGATACGATACGGCAAGTTGGCGGTATAGGTATCGAGCCGCAGCAGCGCCACGATAAAAAACACCGCCGCACCCAACAAAAAGCCAAAGCCGTAAAACTGCTGCGGCAAAAGCAACGACACGGCAGTCGCCAGCCCGGCCACACCGGCAAACAACCCCGAGGCCAACACGGCCCCCTTGTAGTCGGTAAAGTAAAGCAAGATGAGCATCACCGTATTGCCCACGGCATACAGGCCATAGCCCACGCACAGCGTGCGAAAATACCCATGCATCAGGTTGTTAAAGCCCAGCGGCAGGGCCGAGAGCACCGTGGTCTCGAGCGAGATGACCGCCGCGGTCACAAACAACTGTTTGAGCGCGCAAAAGCGCAGTTCGCTGTTGAGCGTGGAGAGCATCCCCTCCTCTGCCACCACAATGTCGCCCACCACGCCGCCGTCGTTGAACAGGCTGTAGTAGTCGCGATAGCGCGGATAGAAATTGACCTCGACCGAGACCACAAAGTTGACGGTCGTGACCAGGATCGTCAAAAACGCGATGAGCGCCGGCACATCGTAGTAGGGCGCGCCATAAAACAAGCCCTTGACCTGCACGCCAATGGGACCGGCCCAAATAATCACCAGGTGCGCAAAGAGTCCCAGATTGGTTAACAGACCCGTGAGCGCCAGCGGCATAAACTGATCGAGCCACTGCAAAAAGGGCCAGGGGCTGCGGTCGCTCTGAGGAAAATACCGGTACAGCAGTACCACGTCCCAGGCGAGCATGACGCCGTAGCCCAGAGCAATTGACGCCAACAGGCCCTCGACCGGCGGCAGTCCCAGCGCCAGCGCGGCCAGGGCGCACAGGCACGCCACGCCAATGGCGGCCGCAAAGCTGCAAAGGATGCCGCGGTAATCCTTGATGGCCGTGAGGTAACTCATGCCGTTCCAGTTGACGATCATAATGTTGAACAGCCACAGGCACAGCAGCCCCTGCAGCAGCGTGGCGCCCGAGAACAGCAAAAAGACGCCGTAGGGCACCGTGCCCGCAACGAGCATGATGGTATTAGATCCCCAAAACGAAGGCAGGATCTCATCCTCGCGCTCGGCAAACAACATATCGGCCAAAAAGCGCGTGACCGGCATGGAGAAAAAGCTCGTGAGCGTGAGCGACGCCAGCAGCGTATAGGTCACCATGCACACCAGCAGATCTTGGTTGCCACGGCCCACACCCCACAGACCGCACAGCACCAAGATACCCACCTGGAGCAGCACGCCCAACAGCATGGGACCCGTGCACACAATGCCGGCGTAGCCGTAAGCACGCATCGTGGCAAACAGGCCCTTGCGCCTAAACAGGCGCTTGAGCTCAAAACCAATTCCGGCCATCGGCTACTCCCCCTCTCTGGGCAGGTTAAACGCACACGCCGTCTCGTCGTACAGCGCGCGATAGTTGGCGAGCATCTGCTCGTGCAAAAAGTACGTGGCAACGCGACGCTGCCCGCGCTCCCCCATCTCAATGCGACGGGCGCGGCTCACGCACATGCGCTCCATGGCATCGGCCAGGCCCTTGCGATACATGGGCGGCGTCACAAAACCCGCCACGCCAAAGTCGTCGCCCGGGGCGCCTTCGAGCAGCTCACGGCAGCAGCCCACCTCGGTCGTCACGCAGGGACGACGCGCTGCAAGCGACTCCAGCACGCTAAGCGGCTGGCCCTCGGAGATGCTCGTCAAAATGGTAAAGTCGAGCTTTTCCATGTACTCGACCACGTTGACGCGACCGGTAAAGATCAGGTCGCGCACGCCCAGGGTATCGACCAGCGCGTGGCACTCGGCGCCGTACTCTTCGTCGTCCACGCCGCCCATGATGTGCAGGCGCACCTTGGGCAGGCGCTCGTGCAACTCAAAGAAGGCATAGATCATGGTCTTGACGTCCTTGATGGGCGCCAGGCGCACCACAGCGCCAATGTCCACCCAGCCGTCATCGGGCTTTAAGGGAATGTCCTTAAAGCGGTTGAACTGGATGCCGTTGGGGATGACCAGGCATTTGTCCGCATCGCAGCCCATATCGATCTGCGTCTTGCGGGCGTTATGGAACAAACTCGTCACGCGGAAGGCGCGGCGGTAGATCTCCTCCGAAAGCAGGTAGAAAAAGCGGATCCAGCGGTCCTTAAACGACGGCACCACCCAATCGGCGCGAATGATCTCTTCCTCGCGCTCGCGGGTATAGATGCCATGTTCGGTCAGCAGCACCGGCGCATGGCGAACGCTTGAGCCCAGGCAGGCGAGCAGGCCACCGTAGCCGGTCGAGATGGCGTGGTACACATCGGCCACCGGCACCTCGCTGCCCAACAGGTAGAGCACGGGAAGCAACATGGAGCGCATGGTGTGGAATGCGTCGGCAAAAGGCGTGTAGGGGTACTCGGCAAGGCACACGTCGCGGAAGATATCCATAAACGTGCGGCTCTGCAAAAACGAGAGCGGATGTACGCGACGGCGCTGGAAGATATCGAACAGCACGTCCCAGTCCGGATTGGAGAGCGACACCAGGCGGCGTAGCGCCTCGCGCTCGCGGTCGTTAAAACTGGCTTCGTGTTGCTCGCCCGAAAGCCGCAGGGCATCGTCCAGGAACACCTCGTGCACCTCGACCACGTTGCTGGGCAGCTCGTAGACAAATTTGCCGCGGTCGGCAGCATGCGCGCCAATCACCCACAGCACGAACTCGTGCTCGGGCATGGCCTGGATATAGCCATGCATCCAGGTAGATACGCCGCCGTGCACATAGGGGTAGCAACCCTCGAGTACCAAGCAGATTCTCATCTGTCGCCACCCTCCTTGCGCTCGATCGTCAGGGTCTTATCATTTGCCTTGAGCAGATACAGATTGCCCGTAAGGTGCGTTAGTTCGCCACCCATCACCGCACCCGGCTCGCCATTATTGGCGCGGAACATGAGCCACGCCTCGTCGTGGAAATTGCCCAGGCTGAGCGTCCAGGCATCCGCGCTGGTATCCACGCTCACCGTCACCGAAGAAAAGCGCTGGATGGCGCCCGAGCATTCCGAGCCGGTCTGGCGACGCAGGTCGGGCGCGGATTTGGTAAGCCACTCCAGGTAGTCGACCAGGCCGCCCTTGTAGATCTCCCAGCCCTCCTTGGCTCCGCGATCGGGGTCCAAAAGGTCGTCCGGGTGCATAAAGTGCGTGCTCACGTAGCGCATGTTGAGCTCGGACACGGCTGCCAGGCGCATATAGGAATCGTCGACCATGCCGCCCGAGACAATGCGCGGCTGCTCCACAATGCCATCGCTCGCCACGCCAAACTCCTGCACGTACGGCAGGTCGGTGCCATCCTCAAAATACGTACTGGCGATGGTCTTAATGCGCGGAACATCGGTACCGATAAGCTTGCGCGCACGGACCGAAAGGATATTTGACGGCGGCACGTAGACCGAGCCGTGCGCGTTGGGCAGCACCTCGTCCTGAAAGGCAATAAGCTCGTTAAGCGATGCGACGAGCGTCTCCTTGTTCTTCCACGTCTTGTAGTCGTACAGCGTGCCATAGTCGGTATCCCAGAGCGCCAGAGGCTGATGGTTGTAGCCGTGAAAGCCCAGCTCTCCGCCCATCTGCAGCAGCATGCCGCCAAAATAGCGGAACTGCGTGGTATCGGGTTGGCGCGCGGGCTCGGTCTGGTTGACCGCGTCCTCGTAGTTTTCGATCATCACGCCGGTATAGCGAATGCCGTATTTTTGCGCGAGCTTTTGCAGATCGGGCCACCAGACCTTGGTGTAAAAATCGGCAATGGAAAGGCCGTAGTCACGCTTGATATAAGTACCATCGCTCGAGGGCACGGGGCTAGGAAAGTCATCCAAATAGAACACGGCGCTGTTGATGACCGGATAGGCCGTGGCATCACCCAGCAAGCTTATGGCCGAAGCATAGAACCCACGCATGACCTTGTCGTAGATGCCAATGTTGCACACCACGGTGTGACCACTGCCGCAATCGTTAGACCAAATGAGCGGCGTGCCCGCGTCACCGGTCCTTGCCCAGACGTGCGCCGTTTCGCGCAATGAAACCGAAAGCGAAGAATCGAAGGGGTCCGAGAACTCGTAGCGCTCTCCTCCGCCCAACATAAAGTCCTCGCTCGGAACGATACTTTCGGCTGTCGCATAGTCATATCCGGCCGATTCGATCCCAAGCTTGGAAGCAATAGCCTGCAGGCAGTTCGAGTTATCTGGCGTCATGCCCAGCATGAGTGAGCCGCCCGCACTCACCCAACTCATCAGATCGGTCAGATGCGCACCCAGTCCGTCAAGCGAGGGCATAAGCACAATCACGCGATCAAACGACGTGAGCGATGGGATCGCGTCCGCACCGTCGGTGGCAATATCAACATCGCGATGGGCGATCTTCATGTCGAGCAGGATCTGGTCGAACTGTTCCTTTACGTCCTCGACGCCAGCTTGATCGGAATCGGTAATGACCAGGCACGTGGGCTTTTGGCCAAAGATTGCCGAGGAGGCCGGCACCGCATCGTTGGCGGCAAGCATCCCCAGCTTATGCTGGCCCGCACTGTACTGCACGCCGGCACGCTCCACCAGCAGCACGGCGGCCATGACGATAAAAACAGCCCACACCACGAGGAGTCCCATCCAACGAAAGCGGCCAGCTCGGTCGCGGATATGTTGCACCACGCTCATCTGGCCTCCTCCCCGTCGCGCCAAAACGCCAACTTTTCGCGGTTGTCGGCGCTTAAATACACATGTTGCTTGTCAATCGCATCGATCACACGGTGGACTTCGTCACCGTCGCGGCGCATCACGGCCAGGCGCAGGCAAAGCATCCAAACCTCCTGCTCGTCGGGCACGTCGAGCACCAGCTGGTCGGTCACGGCCTGCGCCTCGTCGATCTGTCCGACATCGGCCAGAGCCGTCGCGTATCGAATGCGCAGCTCAAGGGTATCCTCGCGCTCGCAGCGACGCGCAAGCAGGCGCGCGTACTGTTGGCGCTGAATCTGAACCACGCGCCCCTCGGCCAAGCCCGAGCCCAAGTATTCACCAAGAAAATCGCAGTATTCGTTGAGGTTTTGCGCGCTCGGGTCCGTCTTAAAGGCACGCTCCAGCTGCTGCAGTTTAAGGTCGGACTCCTTGGAGATCTGCGCCACCGCCGTCGCGGCATAGTGCGCCACCTCAACGTCGTCGTTAAGCTTAGCCGCCTGCAGCTGCGCCAGGTAAGCGTCGGGCTCCTCGGTGAGCATGGAGAGCATTAGGCGGCGCCGGTATGCCGGGTCATTGACGATGAGCGCCTCCTCGAGCGGCACTACGCCCGCATCGTCCTCAGCACTCGGTACCGACATGCTACGATGCAGGTCGTCGTTGAAGCGCAGCGACTCCAGCGCAGACTCTTTTAGCCCCTCGCCAAACATCGCGCTGCAGACCGATAGCAGAACCACCAGCAACGGACCCCACAGCGGCACCAGCACTATCACAGCCAGCATGTGCCCGCGCACCGGCAGCAGGCCCAGCTTCATGAGCGTCCACAGCATCAGGCAAACCAACGCATGAATCAGCAGCAAGACGGCAGCAACGACAAGCGAGATCAAGCGGCACCCCCCTCACCGTCACCGGTGTAAGAGATGTGCTGCAACAACGCCACGATGTCCTCGCCGTCGACGGGTTCCACCGCAATATGCTTTGCGCTCAGGCGCTCGCGGATAATGGGCAGATCGCACGCCTTTGCCTGACGCATAAGCAGGTAGAGTACGTCGCCGTCGACCAAGCCCGCCGCGTCGCTCTCGCGGATTGCCGACCCAATTGCGCCCACCAGCTCGCCGACAGGCTCCATGCCCGGTACCACGCGCAGGAGCAAAAAACTCCCCATCTTGCTATCTGCCAGCGCCTGCTCTGCCGCGAGCTCTTGGCCAAAGGCAGCCTGCTTGAGCACACAAGTGCCGTCAACGCAGCGTTTATCCTGCGCCACCGCCTCATAGTCAAAGGCACGGCCCAGCGCGCTTTCGACCAGGCCGCACAAGATGCGGAACAGGTTTTGATAATAGAGGGTCATTTGGTTTTCGGCCGCGCTACGCACAAAGATCAACACGGCGGGTGCCCCGTCGCGCTCGATCGTGTATCCAAACATGGGAAGCCCCGGCGTCAGTTCGCGGTTCACCCACAGGTTCGAACGACCCCCGTCGCCCAAAAGAGGTGCAAGCTGCTCGAGCGTGAGCGAGCGTGCGGCATCTTCGGCAATCGCGGGACTTGCTGCCACCAGGCGTGCAAATGCCCCGCCCGAAACATGGTAGATCGCCACCGAATCGTTCTCGAGGATCTCGCCCAGAAGCTCGCAGCACTTGCGATAGATGTCGCGCGGGTTGAGCACGTTGAGCTCCTGCGTCACGGCAAAGATCTTGCCAAAGCTGTCGTGTCGACCCACGATCTGGCGCCTGTACGCGCGCTTGTCCTCGATCGCGTCGTGGTAGAGCTGCGTAAGGAACGTATTGCGGTTGCGCACGAGCTCGTTTTGATCGCGCTCCGCCCTAATGGCTTCGCTGTTGCGCAGCTGGACATAGCCGCACACGGCACCACAACAAAGTACGCAATAAACGGCAGCCAGTTGGACGGCTCGTAGAACAGGCCCTGGAAGGTATAGCCGTACTGAGTAAAGTAACTCGCGGCCAAACCCACCGAAGCCAGCAGCGCCGCAACCAGGCCAAAGTCCAAGCCATACAGCGTGCCGATCAGCACCACGAAGAGCAGGCGATAATCGAGCACGTTGAGCTGGGCAGATTGGGAGAACAGATGCTCCAGCACCTCAAACAGGACCCAGGCGGCTGCCGTCTCCAGGCATTTAATAGGCAGCGTGCGTATCTGGATGCGGTCGATGGCGGCACGCAGCGGGTTGATCTTTTTGATGCGTCCAGCGCCCCAGCGAGCTTGAATGGTCGAAAGATCGCGCATCAGGTCGTAGCGCTGAAACCAACCATATCGAACGCGAACGATGTCGCTGACGGGCATGGCGTAGCCGGCAGAATCGCCATAGGCAACCGAGAGCCCTAGGAACAGCGCCCTGAGGGCGTCGCCCACCTCACCCGCCGTGTGATGGAAGGTATCGGCTACGTCGAGCGTCTCAAAGTTACCATCCCAGCTATCGAAGATACGGCGTACCAGCACCGCAAGCTCCTCGGCACACAGCAGGGGAAACGCCGCATCCTGCGCGCCCTGCAGAGCGACCGATCCGGTTGAGCACGCGTCGAACAACGGCACCAAAAACGGATCTTCCAGCGCGGCGGAGGCAGTGTACAGGAAGGGCACGCGCAGGATCTTGGTCTGAACGCCCTCGCGAGCAGCGTAGTAGCGGCACAGGTCGTTGGCTGCGCGGGCGATAATGCCCTTGCCCGTTCGCCCCGCGGCGTCGGTGGCACCCTCGGCACCCGCGGGCCCCGCTACATACAGCAGTTGGACCCGGCGACCCGCGCACGCACGAAAGACCGAGCGCAGCAGCTCGATATCGCCCACGGTATCGGTATGCGGGGTAAGGCAATTGGAAAGGTAGACCATGCGGTCGAACTCGTAGGCCTGATCCAGGTGTTGCAGAAGCTCTTTCCACGAGGAATGGGGCGACGACTCGTCGCGGTACGCGTCCTGCGCGGCTACGACCTGCACATGGTCCCCGGGGAACGCCTTGGCACAAAAGTCATCGTCAACATATGCGGTGTTGCCAACAACCAGCACCTCCATGGCGCACCCCTCCCCTTAATTCCACATTTGTCATAGTCAAACATGCGTATTGTACGCTGTCAACGCGAGCCAAGGCGCCTTTAAGGCTGTTTTAAGAACTTTTTTGAGGATGTTGGAGTGGCAACTCGTCCGACCCAGGCTCATTGAGAGGCTACTATTCGCACTGAAAAGGTACATCGCAATCTGCTGACAGCTCTGCAGGGAGAATGGCAGGCAATGCACATTGCTCTCGCACGGAATAGTTGGATGAAAGAAACGGCAGTTCTTTGGAATAGCTGACGATAACCTGCGGAACGATCTTAATGCCCAGAGCAAGTTCGAACTTTGCAATCGTCTTTAGAGTCATATTAGGTTGAGAATTCAAGAGCTTAGAAAGCGACTGAAGGCTTATGCCCATACGATTTGCCAGCTCACTTTTGCTCAATCCCAAAAGTTTCATTTCGCGATGAACAATAAACTCAATATCTAGTGCATGTTCATAAGCGCGCGTTTCGCTACTTTCTGTTTCGGCATAAAAATCAGATAGATCTACTTTATTCATTGTATTCTCCGTTTCAGAAGCCAGGCATAAAAGTCAACGCCCAGGCTCCAGAAGCTGACGCGCTATTCTGGCCGATCATTGTTCGAGCGGTTAATTTCCGCTTAGGGTCTGACAACATTTTCTGGAATTGAGAGTTGTCAGGAGAAGTCGTCAGTACCTAAAATAGTCGGCCCTTGGGGTCTCTGTATTCGACAAGTTCATATCCTTCTACCAAGGGCCACCTCCCATTTCTATTTACACTTAACTTATAAGTTAAGTGTAAATATTTAAATACAAATAACAAGGTCCAGGCAAGATTCATCAGCACCAAACGACAAACAACCCAGTCGAGCTTGTGAAAATTCCGGAAGTATGCGGCAAATTGTTAAAATGCAGACCACACTGAATAGCGGCAACGCTTCTACCTGCGGTTACTTTTCATGAAATGGGCAGTGTGCTCGACGGTTCCAAAATTTACCGCATACTTCCGTCGGGCGTTTCGGAAGTGCGGTGAAAAACCGAGATCGACAGACCAGGCCCCTGTTTTAGCCTTCCGCGACCTGCGGTTTTGTTGCCGAAATTCGGTTTATGCTCGGAGGTTTCCGATTTTTTCCCCGCACTTCCGAAAAGCACGCTTAAACCGCGCGTCCCGAAGCGAAAACCACCGGATATTTGTTTCTACCCAAATGAGATCCTTGTTTTGCCAGGCCGAATCTTGCATCCAAACAAAAAAGAGGGCCGACGCATCAGCCCTCTTCAGGTGTCGCCCGAAGGCTTCCAGCGCAATTGATTTAATTCAAATCGATATCACTTGTTTGACCACAATCACGTCAACCAGTAGAAGCCGCCCATGCTCGATCATTCCATTGCCGGGATGGTGCTTGGCTAGTACGTCACACATTGCATACATGAAAAAAGGGCAACACTCTCAGTTTGAAAGCGTCACCCTTAAAGCTCCCAAAGAGCTTTTGTATTGCAGGAAGATACTCTACACCATCTTCCCTTGATTGCAGGTCGAAACAGACGCCATTGTGATTTCAAGCAGAAAGCGTTATATTAAGTAAGCATTTGCACGTGGTGTTCGCACTATACGCTCAGATGCCAAAGTTTACAAAGATGGCCTTCTTCATAGACGCTAGGTGGGATTACTCACTAGTAGCCGATATGTCGAAGGCCTTCTTGTATTTAAGGAAATCATACATTCTAATAAGCCGTTTCAGCTCGCTATTACCGTGGATTATCTTACGATCATCCGTGATGAGCGCCCTCAGATACTCGAGCAACTCACTTAAATCGAGCTCATCCTCCTCAAATGGCCACCGAGAATTGAGCACAGGGTTATTTAAAAGTGAGCAGTTTAATCAAGAAGTCCTCACCCCTGGGAGCAGGGCGCAGCGCTCGATCTATTGTTCTCCCGGACGGGCAATTTGGCGAGACCACTCGGAAAGGATGGATGAAGCAGCCGTGCGGTTACACCAACATTTCCGACGCGATCAGAATCGCTATTCTTAGCAGAAGAAGCACCGTAGATGCGGCGGTCCAGTTGCTATCGGCGTTCTTGGGGAGTGCCGAGTAAGTCGCGGTTTTGACCTTGGATATGGAAGTGCTGGCGACCGTGGCTTTGGTCACCTTACCCACATCAAAGCGTCGCCACTACATTCGTCGACGCACACCACACATAAAAACTGCGCCATCCATAAAAATAGGGGATGCCCTCCCTAGGGAAGGAACCCCCTTGCAAAACTTCGGCCAAAGAAAGGCTTCTGTTTTTTGTTGTGAAGAAAGCATAGCTCTTTTTTGGTATCCAAGGCGTTGCGGCAAAGCTCGTCACAGATTCATCGTTAATCAGCGTCCACAGGAAACCACGCACTAATCACCTTCGTGAGAAATTCAAATCCAGTAGAGACCTGAAGATTGCCCTGATAATAATCGACGTGCTTATTCATTCTTTGAACAAACACAGATAGGCTCTTTGCGCGATGTTCCAAAACGCCTTGCGAAGCAAGTTTCCTGTGCGCGTATAGCGTAGTGACAATCTGCTGTATACGGTCATTGCTCATCTTTGACTTACGCTGGTCGAGACCGATACCGGCTATGGTCGACAACTCCCGCGTTACAACGTAGCTAGGCTTAAATTGCGGTCTATCAGCACGCAGGTTATTCAAAATGTAGCTATTATGAGCGCATGCATTTCTTAATGACTTGACTGCTTGAAGAATATAGAACTCCTTAAGCATCTCGCGGTCGTCAAACCTATTGGCGCAAAACTTGAAAAATAGAGAAAAGAGCCGAAGGAGACGACTTCGATAAATGCCCACGCGGGGAAGTAGAAATCAGCATACCTGGCAATCAACCCACCAGTGTAGGGACTGTTCTTGCATCTGAGAATCTCGTCTTTGAGCGAATTGCACGGCGTTCCATCTGGCTTCGTGCCGTCGTAGGAAGAAATGAACTCCGAGACGACCGCATAGCCGTCCTCCCCCTCAATCTCGATGCGCTTTAATAGTTTTACCTTTGCGAAATGCTCCACATCAAGCGTAAGCGGCAGCATTTCATAACGAAGGAGCATGTCGACAATCGACAAATCGACCAGCATCTTAAAGTCTAGATTTGCATACTCTCCCTTGCGGGCTCCTTCTTCAACTTTAGGAAACCCAAGCCGATAGGCACGCAGGCGAAAATAGTTGCTGTTCTTCTCCAAGTAAGCTCTCGCATCGTCTTCGCTCATCAGCGAGAAATGGACACCCCTCGATTTGAGATGATCAATCTGCTCGGACGCCGTAAGCCACGGCTTTCTATTGGCGTCGGTCATCAGATCTCCGTTCTCAATGATTGGCTCGAGTCTCCATAATTAATGTGTTTAGTTGGGAGAGTCACTCCATATTCACAGTCCGCACCCCTTACATGCCAGAGTGACTGAGCAAGCAATCAACTGGGTTCATCGCGCCAATGCCTCGCCACAATTACCGGAAGCAACATAGCAATGAGCAAGGGGCCCGCCATGCAAAAGCATAGACAGGCCCGAATGCAACATAATCGGATGAGCCAGATGGCAGACGGCTAGCGGTCACCGCAATCAAAAGAGCCCAAATAATGCAGCACACCCTTCACTCGCGGAGCATTAGGGTCTTCACTCAAGAAATTGACGCTGTAAGAAGGAGATCCAACGTAAACATGAGTCTTACCGGCCTCGCAACAGAACAAAATATCGCGAGCGCTGTTCTGTGTCAGAGTGTTGTAATTCGAGTAATAATCAAGCTCGTCTGACGGGGCTTCTCCTACAACAATCAACCGAGGATCCAACTTATCCAGCCATGTCTTAGGGACGCGACCAGACTTTCGTCCATGATGCGGTGCAAATAGAATGTCCACAGGCGAAAGCGAGATGTAGTCTTCAATCGCCACCATGTAGTCATTCTCCATGTCACCAAGCCAAAGCGCACGGACCCCTTCCTCAAGAGAGTAGACAATCGCAGGACTAATATTATTGGGTTTATCAGAGCTTTCGGCATCCCGCAAAGCATCCTGGAAGGTCTCATTATTCACATCGGGCCAGAGGACGCTAATCCCAGCAGAGCCGCGCTCACCATCAGAAACGTTCATCCATTTACGATTACACCCCTTGTATATTTTGTAAGCGCACGACGACCCCTTCAGATCTTTATACTTTTTGAAACTCTCAGTCTCCGTGGACTTAGAGACATTATTGTCAACGCAATAGAAGTTCTTGATAAGCCCGAGCTCATCAAGATACTCAATACCCTGGATATGATCTTGGTCCGGATGCGTACTGATAAAACGAACGACGCCCTTTTTCCCTGCAAGGTTTTTGACCTCATCAAGGATTTCCGACTTACGCTCATCGGTAATATTACAGTCAATCATGCTGAAGTTATCAGTATTGTGATTGATATAAAACATGTCGCCGTTATCAACGGACAGAGACTTAATCTCGCTCATGGTTATCACACTCCTCAAGATTGAAGTTGATTCGTTTTTCTACGTACCGTTCCTGCTTGATCCAGGAGGCAACAAATAAGGCGATAAAAGAGCACAGCGCCGCTGGAAGCCGATGAGATTCCGGCAACAATGATGCAAGCAGAATAATTACGAGCAGGACACCGGCCCCCGCCAGGCTGCGATACATATTTGAAATCATTAAGAGCTGCTCGACCTTTGGATCGCGTTTCTGAGCATACGCAAAGGCAGAATAGTCCCGCTTTCCGGTCGGTTGTAGTTTGCGGACCAACGGTTCAATGCAAAGAGAGCCAATCCGCGACGCAATAAGCCCGAGAACATAACTCATCACAGATAACGCCATCCAGTTAGAACAATAGATAAAACTGCCCAACGGTGTCTGACTGGCGAAATATGTTACGAGTGCGCCCGGTATGAGCACATTGAACAGATCGTAAGCAGAAATCTTCCCAAGCAACTCATTAAGAAAGTTATTGACCAATAATCTCACTCCTCCAATAATCCAGAAGCCATCCTCCGCAATTTTTGCGCACTATCCAGCCCTGCCACGCAAGTGAAAGGTTGCTGAAGAAAAGCAATTTGTAAATGAGTTGAGCAAACAGGAGCGCATACTGCTGTTGACCAATAAGCGCACACGCCCCTAAAGAAATTTAATGAACCATCAATATGGCCTCGATTTTGACAGCTATTCCTTCCGACTCCTTCCGAACAATTAGGTTGTAATGGGGAAACGACGCTTCTCGTTGTTTCAATTGTAGCCCTTCGCCAGTTCCATATCCTGTATTCTTTTTTGATGATGAGCACAAGATGTTGTGTTTTAACAGGTAAACGCAGCTAAAATAATGCGGAACTTATTCACGCGAAATTACGAGTCAGCTCATCCCCTTGTAGACAGCACCCTTGACCTGCATGAAAACATAATTAGACTCAATCGCTTTCGCCCGGTACAAAGTCATCCACATCGAATACCTGTTCGAAATTAACAAAAGATTTTGCTTGACCAACATGTTGAGACGCCCGCTTATCGCCCGGTCGTAAGCCGCAATAAACTAGACGGCAGCCTAGCGGACTTTTCCTGGAAGGTCGCGGCGGCGAGCCTCGAAGAGGCGCAAGACGGCCTCATGTTAAAGCTGCCGCATCGAGCATAGTCAACCCAGCGAGGGGCAGAACGCCGCCGGGACTAAAGCGGGCCCAACCCCTCCCCAACAATTCCCCAGAAAGTTCGCTGATGTTGACTGGGGTTCCCGTAAAATAAACCCCAATAAAATATGTGCGGAGTGCTGGCCTGGAGCCGCCTTCGGACCCTATTGGCTGCTCACCGAGAGGCTCCACTATGAAACGACCCCTTTACTGCCTGCTCTGCGCGATCGCGTGCACGTCCATGGTCAGCGCGACGATGCCCATGGCAGCCATTGCGGAAGCCGTCCAGCCCCAGGCAACTGCCATGCAGCAGGCGCAAGCCGTATACAACACAAACTGACGTACCAATTGCAGACATGAGCAATTTCGACTCTGCCACCGTATTAGCAAAGAGACGGATTCTGATATTATGTCCATTATCCAGCTTGTTTTCTATATTAACGAAGCCCGTCACAGAGGCAAAATTCGGAAGTATGTGCCAAATTCAAAACATGTCAAGCACACCGGAATGCTACAACACTTCCACCGGCGGATTCTTTACGCAAAAACGGCGGTGTGCTCGAGGGTTCCGGAATTTGCCGCATACTTCAGACAAGCGATTCCGAAAGTGCGGGGGAATCCGAGAGCTGCCGACCATGCCCCTATTTTAAGCTCCGGTGACCTGCACTGATAATTGTTCTCGGGGGAAGCGGGCACTGCGGGGCGCGGCAACGGCGCGCGATTTCCGCGTCGCAGCGCTACCCTGATGCTGAATGCCGGGACGATGACCCACTGACCTGCTGACGCCTCTTCGGCCGTCCTCAAATCCGACCTGTCTCGCCCCGGCATCCGCGTCCCGGAGTCCTGCCATGACCTAATAGGAGCATGAGCGCGGACAATCGGACAAGCCAATTGGATTGTAGCGCTCCCGTC